>JBBQFP010000013.1:0-62680 GCA_038322045.1 Actinomycetes bacterium
CAGCCGCGTGCAGGCCGTCATCTTCGCCTACGACGCGGGCCTCGTCCGGCCCAGACCAGGGCCCGAGGGGACCGCGGGCTAGGTGCGCGGCGACTCTCTGGCATTCGCCCCCGCGCGCCGTGCACGTCTGTGCCACGACGAATCGGGGGTGAGAACTTGGTGCGCCCCGCGAGCGAGGCTACGGCCTTGTAACCGATTCACGAGTGAGGTATGTCTCACATGGCGCGGGAGTGTCGCTCTCAGGCCGGTGTCCCGGTCGGTCGATGCCCTCGAGAGGCCGAACGGCCAGGGTGAGGACTGTCGAGATGAGGCCGCGTGAGCTTCACGACGTCCACGGTGGGCAGCGATCCGCCGTCCGATCGCTACCGGATGACTGTGCTGGTGGCGGTGGCCGCTGGCGTCACGGCTGTGGTGTTTTCGATCCTGGTGGTGCTGCTACCGGCTGGGTTCGCGGTGTGGCGGGATCTGGTGGCGTACAACCTGGTCTTCGCATTCGCGGCTACGGCGTGCCTACTGCGGGCCCGGTGTCGAACGGGTCGGGTGGAATGGTCCCTGATGGGGGTGGCTCTGCTGCTGAATCTCGCAGCGAACATCTACGACTCGCTGGTCCTGCGGCTCGATCCCGACCCGCTCTTCCCGTCGTGGGCCGATGCGGGGTATCTGGCGTACTTCCCCCTGCTCTACGTGGGCCTGCTGGTGATGCTGCGCCGGCGTCTGGGGCGCGGACACGCCAGCGTGTGGCTCGACGGTCTGGTCGCGGCATTGGGGATCGCCGCGGTGGCCGTGGAGGGGCTTGCACCGACCCTGGTGGGGCTCACCGACGGCGCCTGGAACGTGGCGTTGACCAACCTGTCCTACCCCGTCGGTGACGTGCTGCTGCTCTCGGTGGTGGTGGCCGGGGTAGGCATGCTGGCCCCTCGGGTCGGCGCGACGTGGTGGCTGCTCGCGGCCGGTCTGCTGTGTTTCACTCTGGCCGACACG
Organism: Actinomycetes bacterium; assembly: GCA_038322045.1. Taxonomy (GTDB): domain Bacteria; phylum Actinomycetota; class Actinomycetes; order JBBQFP01; family JBBQFP01; genus JBBQFP01. Next base: position 982 of record JBBQFP010000013.1, read on the forward strand.
ATCTACGCCTTCCAGGGCACGGCCGGGACCTACCGGGACGGCACATTCGCGGATGTGCCATGGGTGGCCGGGCCAGCGCTGATCGCCGCTGCGGCCGCGCGCAGCCACCGACCGGGCCCGCCATCAGCGCCGCGGGCGGAGGGGCTCGCGGTCCTGGCGCTGCCGACCACTTTCGCCGCCGGCTGCCTAGTGCTGCTCGCGGCCCGTCCCACTCCGGTGGTTGCCGTGCTGGCCAGCGGTGCGGTCGCCGTCGCGTTGGTCCGACTGCTGCTCTCGTTCCGGGAGCTGCGCCAACTGGCTGACGCGCGCCGGCAGGCCGCCACCGACGACCTGACCGGGCTGGCCAACCGTCGCGCGTTCACCACAGGTGCGGCCGGGCTCCTCAAGGGCCCCCTGACCGGGCCGGAAGGGTCAGCGTCGGCTGGGCTGCTGCTGCTGGACCTGGACCGATTCAAAGAGGTCAATGACAGCCTCGGTCACGCAGCAGGCGACGAGCTGCTCGTTGAACTCGGGGAGCGCATCGCTGGCTGCCTCCGCGGGGGCAGCGACCTGCTAGCGCGCCTGGGTGGTGACGAGTTCGCGGTCTTGCTGCCGGGGGCAAACCGGGTCGGCGCCGAGCGCACCAGCGCCCGCATCTGCGCGGCGCTCGACGACCCGTTCGTCCTCGATGGGGTCACCGTGCACTCCTCAGCAAGCATCGGTATCGCCTTGTTCCCTGAGCACGGCAGCGACCTGCCGATGCTGCTGCGCCGCGCTGATATCGCGATGTACCGAGCCAAGACTAGGCACTTGGGTCACACCGTCTTCTCAGCGGAGACCGGCGATCATGAAGACGAGGATCGTCTACCTCGGCAACAAGAGTTGCGTGCCGGCATCGCCCGGGGCGAGCTCATCGTGCATTACCAACCAAAGCTCGAACTGTGCAGCGGGCGTGTCGTCGGCGCCGAGGCGCTGGTCCGCTGGGATCACCCGACCCGAGGGTTGCTGACACCCGACGCGTTCCTGAGCCTGGCCCAGAACGCTGGGCTGATGTCCGAGTTGACTGCGACGGTGTTGGACCAAGCATTGAACCGTCTTGCAGCCTGGCACCGCGCTGGCCTGCTGCACTCAGTGTCGGTCAACCTGCCACCCTCCGCCGTTGTCGACGCGGCGCTGCCGCGCACCATCGAGACCGCGCTGAATTCTCACGGCCTACCCGGGCGATGCCTGATCCTGGAGATCACCGAAGACTTCCTGCTCGGCGACCGCACCCGCGCCCGCGACGTGCTGGCCCAGCTGCGTGCCGCGGGAGTTCGCATCAGCATCGACGACTACGGCAGCGGCTACTCCTCGCTGGCCTACCTGCGCGAGCTTCCCGTCGACGAGCTCAAGCTCGACCGGACCTTCGTCACCCCGATGGTCGGACACCCGCGCAGCGAGGCGATCGTGGCCTCCACCATCAGCCTGGCGCATTCCCTCGGCCTGACCTTGGTCGCTGAAGGGATCGAGGACGAACTCACTGCGGAAGCCCTTGCCCGCCACGGCTGCGACCAAGGGCAGGGCTACCACATCAGCCGACCGCTCTGTGCAACAGACTTCGAAGGCTGGGTGCGTGGCCGTGACCTCCGCCTCGCTGACCCCAGGGCGGAGTCCTCGACTTCGGCACCGGTTCGAACCGTGGCCGCGTAGTCGCTGGGTTGAGGGCCCAGGCACCAGACCTGCTAACGCGGAGCACGGGTGCTCCTGACGCTGCATCGGGTGGTTCGGGGGCCTTGAGGCAATGCATCACGCGGTCTTGGCGCGCTGCCCGCTGTGCCTCTTGCGGGCGGCTTCGCCGGACCTCCCGAGCATGGTGGCGATGGCCGACCAGGACACTTCGGCGACCGGTGACCGCCTCGTGGAGCGCGCGCAGCGGGGCGGCGTCACTCTCCGCACGGCAGACGAGGTTGAGACCACCATCGCCGTCGCGCCTTCCACAGGCCCGAGGGGCGCCAGTGCTCGAGGATGGGCCGTCCTCCTCCGGGGTCGACCGGGTACTGGCTCCGGGGTGACGGCAACCCGGAATGCGATCGAGATCAGGCACTGCGCGTGCTCGCCGACGCGGTCCCGCCGTGTTGGAGCAGGTGGTCGCGATCAGTGGTGTGATGACACGTGTGAATGTTCCTTCGACGGGGCGAATCCAGCCCGCGCGCACTGCCGTCCGGCTGGAGTACGCGACGATCGGCTGGAACCTGGTCGAGGCGGTCCTCGCTGTTGGAAGCGGGCTGGCCGCCGGGTCGGTGGTGCTGGTCGCCTTCGGCCTGGACTCCGCCATCGAGATCGTCAGCGCCACGGTCGTCCTCCTCCACCTACGTGCTCTACTGCGCGGTGACGAACCTGACGAGGTCCGCGAGCGTCGAGCCCTGCGGATCATCGCCGTCACGTTCTTCGCCCTCGCCGCCTACGTGGCGGTGGACGCGGTCATCACTGTGATCCGCCGCGATCAGCCCGAGACCAGCCCACTGGGCATCGCGGTCACCGCGACGGCGTTGGTCGTCATGACACTGCTGGCCTGGGCCAAGCGACGCACCGCCACCCACCTCGTCGATGCCGGACACAGTGGCCCGGCCGCCCTCCTGAGTGCAGACGCTGCTGAGACAGCCCTGTGCAGCCTCCTGAGCGGAGCAGCCCTCGCCGGGCTGGTCGCCAACACCACGCTCGGCTGGTGGTGGGCCGACCCCCTCGCGGGCCTCGTCGTCGTCTACTTCGCCATCCGCGAGGGACGCGAGGCCTGGGAAGGCGAGCTCGAATCGGACGACGACTGACCATTCCGTCGCTTCGTGATCCGCGCGGCGCATTCCCATGCCGAGCGTGAGTATGCGAACGCCTCGGATGATCGTGGGGGCGTCATGCCGGGACTAGCGTTGAGGCATGAGAGCCATGGCCTATGACGCGTACGGATCCGACGACGCCTTGACCCTTCGGGAGCTGCCCGACCCCAAGGTGGGTCCAGGCGAGGTGCGCATCCGGGTGAGGCGCGCGGGGGTGAATCCGGTCGACTGGAAGGTGATGTCCGGCGGTCTCGACGGCCTCATGGACGCCGTCTTCCCGGTCATCCCCGGCTGGGACGTCGCCGGCACGGTCGAGTCGGTGGGCATCGACACCCCGGAGTTCGAGGTCGGCGACGAGGTCGTGGCATACGCGCGCAAGGACGTCGTCCACGGCGGCACCTTCGCCGAGCTCGTGACGATGAGCGTCCGTGGCGTGGCCCGCAAGTCCGCGGCGCTCAGCTGGGACGAGGCGGGTGGCCTTCCGCTCACCGGGCTCACGGCGCTACAGACGCTCGACCGGCTGGTTGTCTCCGCCGCGGACACGGTCCTCGTGCATGCCGGGGCCGGTGGTGTCGGCGCCCTCGCCGTTCAGATCGCCAAGGCGCGCGGCGCCCGCGTGATCGCCACCGCGTCGCCGGCCAACCACGAATTCCTCTTCGACCTCGGGGCCACGCCCGTCGCCTACGGCGACGGCGTTTCGGAGCGTATCCGCGAGATCGCGCCGGACGGCGTCGACGTCGTCGCTGACTTCGTGGGCGGGGTCCGCGACGTCACGATGGCGGTCCTGGCCGCGGGTGGGCGACACGCCTCCATCGCCGACCCGTCGGTGCTGGAGACCGGAGGCTCGTGGTTCTGGGTACGGCCCTCGTCGGTGGGCCTGGCCGAGCTCGGTCGGATCGCCGACGCCGGCCAGCTGCACGTCCCGGTCGCCGAGGTCCTGCCGCTCAAGGAGCTGCCTGCTGCTTTCGCGCGGAGCCGCGGGGGTCACGTGCGCGGCAAGCTGGTCATCTCCGTCTCGGACTGAGGCGCGGTGTTCTACTCGTAGCGTGACGAGTCGCAGGCACGGCATAGGACACCGAGGGTTGCTGCCAGCAGGGTTGGCGCTGGTGCTCGCCGGGTGCTCGGGCTCGACGACCCAGACCTCTGGCCCAGGGATGATGACCGGCGACGGTGCCCACCACTACTCGAAGTTGACATGTTCGGCCCCGGCGACCCTGCCCGGTACAACCGTCCAGGTGGAGCTCGACGACATGGGGATGACCCAGATGATGGGTGGAACCGCCCCACTCGGGGCACGCATGATGCTCCGCTCCGGCTTGGTCAGCGCCTCGTCCGGGTCGGTCAGTTTCGTCGTGAGCAACACGGGCTGGCGCACGCACGAACTCGTCATCCTGCCCCTCGCCGACGGTCGGACCGCTGGGCAGCGAGTGCCTGATTCGGCTGGCAAGGTCGACGAGTCCGGCAGCCTCGGTGAGGCTTCCGCGCCCTGCGCGGCGGGCACCGGGGACGAGATCACGGCCCGCACGGTGGGCTGGACGACTGTGGCTCTCGCGCCGGGCCGGTATGAACTGGTGTGCAACCTGGCCAACCGCTACGCGAACGGCATGTGGCAGGAGCTCGACGTCACCTGAGGTGGTTCGCCGGGTTCGGGGTTTTCGCGTCCCTGGCGGCGCACCCGTTCTTCATCCTGGGGTCACCGCTCGTCGGGGCAGTTCTCGTCACCGTGGCGTGGCAGTGGTGGAAGGGCGTCAGCCGCGTCAGCGGCACCTGACTGAGGCAGAGCCGCGTCAGCGGCACCTGGGGCACCCCGCGGGCGCTGTTCCCCTGACGGCCGCCTCGGTCTACGGTTCGATCACTTCGGCGTCGTGCCGGTCGGCCGGCGCCGCCAGCTCGAGGAGGGACCTCCCGTGGGCGAGCACACCTACCGAGTCACCGAGATCGTCGGCACGTCGCCCGAGGGCGTCGACGCGGCGATCCGCAACGGCATCAGCCGGGTGGCGCAGACCATCCGGCACGTTGACTGGTTCGAGGTGGTCGAGGTGCGCGGCCACGTCGTCGACGGCGAAGTCGGCCATGTCCAGGTGACGATGAAGGTCGGGTTCCGCCTCGAGGACGGCGACGACACCTGACCGCCGCCGTCGGTCCCTGAGCCCCCGGGACCAAGGACCCGGCTTTTCCCAGATGGGCTCTCCCCGGTCACCACCACATGACAATGGACGGCTGGTACCGCCGGACGGGGGATGGCACGTGGTGACGACATGTCAGGTGCAGCGCTGACTGCCGCGCGGACCGGCTCGCGGCCCGCGCCGCAGGCGGACAGGCTCGAGGCTGGCGTCCAGCGCCTGGAGCGACGCCGTGGTGAGCGGGTGGGGTGGCCGAGACCCGCAAGGAAGCCGTCTGCCTCCAGCTCGAGGCAGCCCGGCAGGGGCGTGCCGCCGTCCTGCACCGCGCCATGCTCGTCGAGGCCGACGCGCTGGCGCGCCAAGGGGATCTCCTGACGGCCGAGGCCATCGCATGGACGGTGCTCCGCTGGGCGACCGACGACGACGACCCGTTGCTGCGCGCTCGGTCGCATGCGCGGCTCGCAGCGGTGTACCACCACCTCGGCGACAAGCCGGCGTGCTGGGAGCACAGCGTCATCGCGCTCGAGACCCTGCCCGCCGACGCGCCTGTCGAGCTGCGGTTCACCCTGCTCGTCAACCTCGGCAACGCCCTGTCCTGGTCAGGGGCGCACGCGGACGCCCGCGGCCCGGTCGAGGGCGCGGGGGCGCTCGCGGACGAGTTCGGCGACCCCTCGCTGCAGCTTGAGGCGCTCAACTGTCTGACGATCGCCGCCTGGGAGGCCGACGACGCCGACCTCGCGCTCGCAGGGGCCGAGGCCCTCCTCGCCCTAGCTCGCCGCGAGCGGGTCGACGTCGACGCGAACACGTGGGACACGGTGTGCCGCGCCCAGCTCCTCGCCGGCAGGCTCGAGGACGCCGAGGCGTCGGTGGCCGCCGGCATGGGGAAGCTCGCCTCGAACGGCTACCAGCACGGTGACCTCGCGGCCGAGCTCGTCCTCACGCAGGCCGAGACGCAGCGTCGCCTCGGCGACCTCGTCGGTGCCGCCGCGAGCGTGGATCGAGCAGCGTCGGTGGCAGCCGCCCGTGGGCTGGCCGACGTCGGCCTGCGGGTGCTCGAGACTCGCGCTCGTCTCTGTGCCGACGCCGGGGACTTCGCAGGCGCCTACCGCCTGCACCGCGAGTTCCACGAGGCCTCGGTGCGACTCGCCCACGAGGTGGCGATGGCGCAGGCGCAGCGGAGGCACAGCGCATGGAAGACCGAGGAGGCGCAGCTGGCGGCCGTCCACTTCCTCGAGCAGGCCCGCACTGACCAGCTCACTGGGCTCCCCAACCGCCGGGTCGTCGACGACGAGCTGCCGTCGTTGCTGCTCCGGGCGCGGCGCGCGGGCACGCCACTGTGCGCGGCGTTCGTCGACGTCGACCGCTTCAAGCGGATCAACGACACGCTGTCGCACGAGGTGGGCGACCGCGTGCTCGTGGCGCTCGCCGACGTCACCCGCGAGTGCCTCGGACGATGGCGTGACGGCGGGTCGCCCGACGCCTTCGCCGCCCGCGTGGGCGGTGAGGAGCTCGTCGTCGTCCTGCCATCGGTCGGGCTCGACGTGGCTGCCGAGCTCATGGAGCAGCTGCGGGTGGCGGTGCGATCTTTCGACTGGGGTCCGCTCATCGGCGAGCTCTCACCCGTGACAGTGAGCGTCGGGGTCGCCGCCGCATCGCCGACCTCGACGCAGTCCTCGCTGCTCGCGGCGGCCGACGGCGCGCTGTACGGGGAGAGCATCAGCCCCGACGGGGTGCCGCCACGAGCGCCAAAGGAGCGGCGAACCCGCTGAACCAGCCGAGCACCTCGACCCACGACGCGTCCTCCGAGGAGGTCGAGGGGCGTCCGGCCTGGGTCATCGAGGCGAGGAGCGACCGCAGCCTGGGGCGCAGCGACTCCAGCCGTGCGGCGACGGCCGCGGCCATCGCCGCGGTGGTCGCACGATCCCGGGCTCCTGCTGTCGCCAGGAGGTGCGGCCGGCAGGTCGTGGCTGCCTCGCCGGCGGCGCCGGGGTCGGGGCGGTAGCGCTCCGGCAGCGCACTGCTTTCAGCGCACCGGCTGCACAGCGCGGGCGCCCACACGGCGAAGGTCTCCTGGCACCACTCCTGGGTGAAGCGCGCGAGGTTTGCCTCCCGGGTGAGGAGGAGGGGGTCCGAGCCCGCGAACCCCTGGCGGGGCCCGGTGCCACTGCCAGGCGCCTCAGCCAGAGCGACGCAGATCCGGCAGGGCTCGCGTGCGGCGAGGATGTCGTCGAGCCGGCGCCGTGGGGTGAGGCGGGCCGGTCGCAGCCGGGCCAGGGCCTCGTCGAGGAGGTCCTCGTAGAGGACGCAGGTGTCGAAGGGCTGGTGCCCGCGGCGCAGCCCGGCGCCGTGCTCCCACAACTCGATCTCGGCGACGGCGTAGGCCCACGTGTGCCTGACGCAGAAGCCCATCGAGCGACGCAGCTGCCGGCGGATCCCCGGCGCCATGATGTCGCCGTGGAGGTGGGCCCACAACTCGCGGACCTCCTCTCGGTCGAGGTCGCCGCCCGCGAGCCACGGCGTCGCCGCAGCCGTGCGCGCGTCGTCCCTGCCCATGCTCGAGTGTCGCACCGGGGCCGTGGCCACCGGCGGTCAGCGCTCGGCCACCGGCCCGCCAGGCGTCACGGCGCGTAGCCTGTGGCGCCATGACGGCGCTCAAGGTCCTCTTCATCGGTGGCAGCGGCATCATCAGCTCCGCCTGCTCCGCCCTCGCCATCGAGCGAGGGGTCGAGCTGCACGTCCTCAACCGAGGGCAGAGCTCGCTGCGGCCGCTCCCGGAGGGCGTCGTCGTCCACCGGGGCGACGTCCGCGACGCCAGCTCGGTTCGCGAGGCGTTGCACGGCCACGAGTTCGATGCGGTGGTCGACTGGGTGGCCTTCACCCCCGAGCACGTCGCCACCGACGTCGAGCTGTTCCGTGGCCGCACCGGGCAGTACGTCTTCATCAGCTCGGCCTCGGCGTACCAGACGCCGCCGTCCCGGCTGCCGGTCACCGAGAGCACGCCGCTGCGCAACCCCTACTGGCAGTACTCGCGCGACAAGATCGCCTGCGAGGACCTGCTCCTGACGGCCTACCGCGACGAGGGCTTCCCCGCGACCGTCGTCCGGCCGTCGCACACCTACGACCGCACCCTCGTGCCCTTCGACGGGGGCTGGACGATGGTCGAGCGGATGCGGCAAGCTCGGCCGGTCGTCGTCCACGGTGACGGCTCGTCGCTGTGGACGCTCACGCACAACACCGATTTCGCCCGGGGCTTCGTCGCGCTGCTGGGCAACCCCCGCACCCTCGGCGAGGCGTTCCACATCACCTCCGACGACGTCCTCACGTGGGACGCGATCGCGAGGTGCCTCGCCGACGCGGCTGGCGTCGAGGCGGACATCGTCCACGTGCCCTCCGACGCGATCGCCGCCGCCGACCCGGCGTGGGGAGCCGGCCTGCTCGGTGACAAGACGCACTCGTTCGTCCTGGACAACCGCAAGATCCGCTCGATCGCGCCCGACTTCGCGACGACCGTGCGCTTCGAGCAGGGCGCCCGAGAGATCGTCGCCTGGTACGACGAGGACCCGGTGCGCAAGCAGGTCGACGCCCGGATGGACCGGCTCATGGACGAGCTCGTCAGCCGCTGGGCCCCGACGGCACGCTGAGTCGAGCGCCGCGGACGACGTCACAGGCCCGCTCGACCCCTAGCGGATCGTCGACGGGCTGCTCTGGTCGGGAGCGTCTGGCCCGGCGTGCTGGCCTGAGCCGTGGAGGTCGTTGAAGATCCCCGCCGCCAGCCCGATCACCGCACCGACGACGACGAGCGCGGCCGAGACGGCGAAGCCGGTCGGGGAGCCGAAGACGACGGCGAAGCCCCCGGCGAGGGAGCCCGCCACCATGACGAGGACGCACACCCACACGCCCACCGGGGAGTAGGTGCGTCCCTCCATGCCGGGCACCGTGCTCTGGGCGACGCGGCGGATCTCCGGCATCGGGCTGCTCCTCTCGACGGGCTCGTCGTGCGGTCCTGTGCTGGCGCTGGTGAAGGGCACGATGCTGCCAGGAGTACCCAGCCCCCCGCCAGGCACGCCTGCCCCGGCGTGGCTTGCGCGGGGCCGTCGTTGCCTGTCGGGAGTCCTCGACCGGTCGCTGCGGCTGAGAGGATCGGGCGGGTGAGCTCCCTCCTTGACCTCGGCGTCGTCGTCACGACGTTCGTCCCGCTGCTCCTGCTCGAGCTGCCCGACAAGACCTTCGTGGCCACGCTGGTCCTGTCGACTCGGTTCCCTCCACTGCTCGCGTGGCTCGGGGTGGGCCTTGCCTTCTTCGTCCAGTGCCTTGTCGCCGTGAGCGCCGGCGGGCTCCTCTCGCGGCTCCCCGAGCGCCCTGTGGCGGCGGGTGCGGGCCTGCTGTTCGCGGTCGGCGCGGTCGTCCTGTGGCGTGGCTCTGCAGGCGCGGACGAGGAGGAGGCCGAGACCGAGGAGGAGTTCGCGCACAAGGTGGTCGGCGGCGCCCACGGACGGCGAGCGGTGGGCACCGCGTTCCTCGTGATCTTCGTCGCCGAGTGGGGCGACCTGTCGCAGCTGTTCACGGCCGGCCTCGCTGCCCGCACCGGCGACCCGGTGTCGGTGTTCGTCGGGGCCTGGTCGGCGCTGCTCGTCGTCTCGGGCCTCGCCGCGCTGCTCGGCCGCTGGCTGCTGCGCCGGCTCAGCCTCGTGACGGTGCGACGCGTGGGTGCCGGCGTCTGCACGGTCCTCGCCGTCGTGACGTTCGTGCAGGTCGCGGCGGGGTGAGGCCGACGGTCAGGCGGCTTCGAGGCCGGCCGGCGAGTCAGGCTCCGGTCACCACCGTCTCGCGTGCGACCGCGCTCGGTGCGGCAGCGCGCGGCTTGCGGAAGAACAGGTACATGACCGGGACGATGTAGGCGGCCCAGGCGATGACCTGGAGCCAGGTCGATGCCGGGGTGAAGTTCACGGTGCCCTTGAGCAGCGTCCCGTACCAGCTCGACGGCGGGATCGCCCCCGACACGTCGAAGGCTAGCGAGTCAAGGCCGGGAAGGACGCCGCCCTCCTGCAGGTCGTGGACCCCGTAGGCGAGAACGCCAGCGGCGACGACGATGAGCGCAGCGCCGGTCCACGTGAAGAAGGTCGCGAGGTTGATCCGGACGGCGCCTCGGTAGAACAGCCATCCGAGCAGGGTCGCTGCCAGCAGCCCCGCCGTCCCACCGATGATGGCGTCTGCTCCGGAGCCGGCCGACTGCACCGCGGCCCAGAGGAACAACGAGGTCTCGAGACCCTCGCGGCCGACGGCGATGAGCGCGGTGGCCGCCAGGGCGCCCGTCCCCATCGCCAGAGCGGTGTCGAGCCGACCGTGCAGCTCGGACGTCAGTGAGCGCGCCGTGCGTCGCATCCAGAAGACCATCCACGTGACGAAGCCCACCGCGACGAGCGACAGCGCCCCGCCGAAGATCTCCTGCGCCCTGAAGGACATGCTGTTCGAGGTGAAGGTGAGGACGGCGCCGAAGAGCAGCGAGATGCCGACGGCCGTCGCGACCCCGAGCCAGATCGCGGGGAGCCGGTGGCGGTTGCCCGTCTTGACGAGGTACGCGACGAGGATGCCGACGACGAGCGAGGCCTCGAGGCCCTCGCGCAGGCCGATGAGGAAGTTCGCGAACACGGGAACCGGCACCCTTCGACGGAGGATAGTTAGGTAAGCCTAACCGTAGCCTCTGCCAGCCGAGCAAGCCGGGCTGCATAGGGTGAAGCGGTGGCCGCCTTCCGGATCTTTCGCTGGTCCTTGCTCGTCACGGTCGTCGGCTTCGTCGCGGCCCTCCTGTACGGCGGGACCACCGGGCTGTTCGTCGCCGTCGTCCTCACCATCCTCGAGGTCTCGTTCTCGTTCGACAACGCCGTGATCAACGCCAAGGTCCTCGTCCGGATGAACCACTTCTGGCGGATGATCTTCCTCACGGTCGGCATCGCCATCGCCGTGTTCGGCATGAGGCTCGTGTTCCCGCTGCTCATCGTCGGCGTGACGGCCAGCCTGACGCCGGCCGAGGCGGTCCGGCTCGCCCTGGAGAAGGGAGCCGCCGACGAGCCCGGCAGCTACTCCTACCTGCTCCATGAGGCGCACCCGACGATCGCCGCCTTCGGTGGCATCTTCCTGCTGATGATCTTCCTCGACTTTCTTTTCGAGGACAGGGAGTACACGTGGCTCGTCTGGCTCGAGCGACCTCTCGCGCGGGTCGGGCACCTCGACCAGCTCCCCGTCATGGTCGCCCTCGGTGCGCTGCTGGCCGCCGCTGAGCTGCTCGCGGGGGAGGACAGCGCCGCGGTGCTCGCATCGGGCCTGCTCGGACTGCTCGTGTACCTGGCCGTCAACAGCCTCGGTGACTACTTCGCGAAGAGCGACGAGGAGCTCGGAGGCGTGGCGACCGGCTCAGAGGCCGCGGGCGCCGGGGGCGGCGAGGTGGCGCTCGCCGCGGGCAAGGCCGCCTTCTCGCTGTTCCTCTACCTGGAGATCCTCGACGCCAGCTTCAGCTTCGACGGCGTCATCGGGGCGTTCGCCATCACCTCGGACCCCATCATCATCGCCATCGGCCTCGGCGTCGGCGCCATGTACATCCGGTCGCTCACCGTCTTCCTCGTCGACAGGGGCACCCTCGGCCAGTACGTGTACCTCGAGCACGGTGCCCACTGGGCCATCGGCGCTCTCGCGGTGATCCTGCTCCTGACGATCGAGCACGAGGTGCCCGAGGCTGTCACGGGACTGCTCGGTGTGGGGTTCATCGCGGCGTCCTTCGCCTCCAGCGTCCGACGCAACCGCACCAGGACCTCGGAGCGGGTCGGAGTCTGACAGAGGCGGAACGCTGCAAGGGAGGCTCAACCGGGCTACAAGTCCGCCGCCAGGGGCCACCGGCACGGTGAGGCAGTCCGCAGGGCGCCGGTGCGTGAGCACGACGGCGTCCGCCACCGCCGTCCGGCAAGGAGCCCCTCCGTGTACCGCCACCTGCACCGCCTCGGAGCCGCCTGCGCGGCCCACCCCTGGCGCACGATCAGCGCCTGGGTCGTCGTCCTTGCTTTGTCCCTCGGCCTCGCCTCGGTCGCAGGCGGCAGCTTCCATGACGACTACGACATCCCTGGGGCGCCGTCGCAGGCCGCCACGGAGCTGATGCGCCGCGAGCTCCCGGCAGGCAGCGGCACGGATGCGCGCGTCGTCGTCCACGACAGCTCCGGGCGCCCGGTGCCCGTGGCGGCCCTCGCCACTCTGCGGGGGCGCCTGATGCAGGTGCCCGGCGCGGCGGTGGATGCCGGCGTGGCTCGACCGGCTCGTGCCGCGGCTCAGCCTCGACGTCGACCCGGACCTGTCGGCGGTCACCGTCGAGGAGCCGCGGGACCTGGAGCCGGCAGGCGCCAGCTGACCCCTTCCTCCCCGTCATTCTCTCGACCCCCTCCGTGTCAGGCGCCCCTCGAAGGAGCAACCAGGTCAATCACGCACCACCCTGCGCCGGCTCGTGTCTCGCTGGCGCGAGGACGGCGACGAGGTCGTCATCACGGCGACGGGCCCCGCCGCTGGTGGCGGTCGGACCGGTCTCGCCGTCGTGCGCGGGAGGGTCGTCAGCGGCTGAGCGCCGGGCTGTCGATCGGGAGCAGCCCTTGACGGCGTGACGCTGTCAGCCCCGGTGCTGCTCAGCCCTTGGGCAGGAGGACCTTGTCGATGAGGTAGACGGTGGCGTTGGCCGACCGGGGACGACGTGGTTGGTCAGCACGGTCGTCAGCAGGCCTGTGGGGTCGCCCATGGCCTGGTCGAGGGTGGCCTTGTCCATGGCGGCGAAGGCGTCGTTCGTCGGAGGGAACACCGTGATGTCCTTGGCCCCGTTGAGCGTGTCCCCGAGCTTGGCCTTCGTGACGGCGGCGACGAGGGTGCTCAGGACCGGGTTGTGGGAGGCCGCGGTGGCGACCGGGTCCTTGGCCATGCCCTCGAAGCTGCCCATCCCCGAGGTCGGGACGGCGGAGCAGGCGCTGCCGAACTGGCCGCCGTCAGCCATCGCGCCACCGCTGGCGGCACCGGAGGACATCGGCTCCGAGGCCATCGGCGACGACGAGGTCATCGCCTCCGACGACGGGCTTGCGGCGCTCGCGACGGTGCCCAGGGCGGTGGTGCGGAGGTAGGACGATGCGGCCTCAGCGGACGGTGACGACGCGAGAGTGCCACCCGGTCGCGCCGTCGGGGAAGGGCGGGGTCCGGGTCTCGGTCTGCTGGGCACCCGTCGCGTCGGTGGCCCTGGCTTCGAGGGTGTGCCTGCCGGGGGTGGCGTCCCACTCCCAGATCCACTGGCGCCAGGTGTCCGAGCTCGGCACGCTCGCGAGGCGGGCGGCCGACCAGGGTCCGCCGTCGACACGGACCTCGACGGTCCCGACGCCGCGGTGCTGGGCCCACGCGACGCCCGCCACGGCGCGGCGTCCAGGCTTGAGGCCGGCGAAAGACCCGGGGGTGTCGATGCGTGCCATCGTCTTGACCGGTCCGCGCTCGCCCCAGCCGCGGCGGATCCAGTACGTGTCGACGTCGGCGAACGTCGTCAGCTCGAGGCTCGTCAACCACTTGCAGCCCGAGACGTAGCCGTAGAGCCCAGGGACGACGGCACGGACGGGGAAGCCATGCGCGATGGGCAGCGGCTCGCCGTTCATCCCGACGGCGAGCAGGGAGTCGCGGCCGTCGAGCGCCACCGACGTCGGCGTCCCGCAGGTCCACCCATCGGCGGAGCGCATGACGATCTGGTCGGCCGCCGGGTCGATCCCGGCGCGGTCGAGGACTGCTGCGAGAGGCACGCCGAGCCAGCGCGCGTTGCCGGCGTACTCGCCGCCCACCTCGTTGGAGACGCACGTCATCGTGAGGACGCGCTCGACCATCGGCATGGCGAGCAGCTCGGCGAAGGACAGCGAGAAGGGCCGGGAGACGCGGCCCTTGACCGTCAGCCGCCACGTGTCGGGGTTGACCCGCGGCAGCACGAGCGCGGTGTCGACCCGGTAGAAGTCCTTGGCCGGGGTGAGGAACGGCGTGACCCCGGGGACCCCCAGGTCGGTGCCTGCGGGCAGAGCCGGCGCCGCGTCGGCCGGTGCAGGAAGCCGCAGGGCGGCGCGCGAGGCGTCGACGTCGCCCCTCGTGCTGAGCAGGCGGCGCCCGGTCGCCCCGCTGACGGCGGCGACGGCACCGAGGCCGGCGGCGGTGAGCAGCACGGTGCGCCGGTCGGCGGTGGCCGTCCCGATCGTCGGGCTCGCCGGCGTCACGGCGGGGCGGGCGCTGCGCACGAGCATCCGGAGGGCCACCGCCCCGGCGAGGCCACCGAGCACCGAGGGCAGGACGGCGAGGAGCCCGGCGTCAGGCCGGGTGAGCGCCGCGGCCGCGCCCATGGCCGCGAACAGCACGATGCCGAGGTCACCGATGCGTGGGCGCAGGAAGGCGAGCACCCCGACGACGGCCGCGTACAGCGCGAGGACGACGAGGACCCCGCCGACGAGCACCTGCTTGTCGTGCACCCCGAAGGTGTTGATGGCGAAGCTCTTGAGCCACACCGGGGCGGAGTCGACGGCGACGCCACCGACGGCCACCACGGGCGAGGACGTCGGTGAGACCAGCGCTGCCGCCAGCTCGGCGACGGCGAGGGCCACGACGGCCGACAGGACGCCGGCTGCGGCGTGCGCAGCCTCGCTGCGGACCCTCGACGTCGTCATGCTTGGTGTTCGCGGCCGTCGCCGTCGCGGATTGGTGGGGTCCACCAGCCCTGTACGGCCTGGGCGGAGCGGTCTACGTTGTCAGGCGTCAGACGAGCGCTCCGGCGCGAGGAGGCTGTCATGCAGGCTCAGGTCGGCGACGAGATCATGGTGCACGGTCGGCACGTGGGTGACGGTCGACGGCACGGCACGGTGCTCGAGGTGCACGGGGCGGACGGCGAGCCGCCATACCTCGTGCGCTGGGACGACGGGCACGAGGGGCTGTTCTTCCCGCAGGGCGACGCCACGGTGCGTTCCCTGTCCCAGTCGGGCTGACGGCCGGGGGGTCGTCCGGGCGCTCGTAGGCTGACGGGCATGGCCCGCTACGTCGACGTCCACCCGAAGGACCCGCAACCGCGCAGCGTCGCGCAGGTGGTGGCGCTGCTTCGCGACGACGCCCTCATCGCCTACCCCACCGACTCCTGCTACGCGCTGGGCAGCCGCCTCGACAGCCGGGACGGCGCCGACCGCATCAGGCGCATCAGGGAGCTCGACGACCGCCACCACCTGACGCTCGTGTGCGCGAGCTTCGCCCAGCTCGGCCAGTTCGTACGGCTGGACAACAACGCCTTCCGTGCGATCAAGGCCGCGACCCCGGGGCCGTACACGTTCGTGCTGCCGGCGACCAAAGAGGTGCCTCGCCGCCTCTCGCACCCGAAGAAGCGCACGGTCGGCGTGCGGATCCCTGACCACCCGCTCGTGCGGGCCCTCGTCGGCGAGCTCGGGGAGCCCCTGCTGTCGAGCACGCTGCTCCTGCCCGGCGACGACGAGCCGCTCACCGACGGCTGGGCGATCAAGGAACGCCTCGACCACGTCGTCGACGTCGTCATCGACGCAGGGGACTGCGGGACGGTGCCGACGACGGTCGTGGACTGGTCGGAGGGCTATCCCGAGGTGGTCCGCGTCGGGGCCGGGGACCCGTCGCGGTTCGAATGAGATGAGTCGCCGACGCCGAGGCGGACGCCGGTCGCCGCGAGGTAGCAGCCGTCAGGCGGCGTGCTCGAGGGCGAGGAGGGTGGCCTTCGCCTCGAGCCCACCGAGGTAGCCGCCCAGGCTTCCGTCGCTGCGCAGCACGCGGTGGCAGGGCACGACGACCGGCAGCGGGTTGGTGGCGCAGGCCGTGCCGACGGCACGGACCGCCCGCGGGCTGCCGACGAGCTCGGCGACCTCCTGGTAGGACTGCGTGCGTCCGTAGGGGATGCGAGGCAGGTGCTCCTGGACGGTCGAGCGGAACCCCGACGACAGGGCGCGGTCGAGGGCGACGTCGAACTCGCGTCGGCGTCCGGCGAAGTACTCCTCGAGCTCACGCCGCACCGGGTCCAGGCGGGCTGACGCGTGGAGGACACGCGGACTGAGCCGGTGCGCCAGCACCGTGAGGACGTCGTCGAAGCCCTCCCGCTCGAAGGCGATGCGCACGAGTCCCTTGCCGGTCGCAGCGAGCAGCAGCGTCCCGACCGGGCTGTCGAGGGTGCACCAGGCCACGTCGAGCAGGCCCTCGGCCTCGGCCCGCGTGGCAAGCCTGGAGCGGAGCGCGGCCAGCTCGTCGTCGGCCACCGGGAACAGCACTGCCACGTCAGGCATCGCAGAAGTGCTCGTGAGGTCGTCGGTCATCGGACCGCTCCTGTCTCGACCCCTTCGGGTCGATAGGTCTGCCGGAGGCGACTGATCCCGTCCGAGGCGGCGCGCCGGACCGCCTCGGCGCTGCCGCCGATGAGCTCCGCGGTCTGCGCGTGCGGCAGCCCGCCGAGGTAGTGGTAGGCGACGGCGAGGCGCTGGCGCTCCGGCAGCTGCGCGACGGCCTGCCACAGGTCGACGTCGTCGCCACCGGGGTTGCCGTGCGGCGAGGGCTGCTCCGGCAGCTCCTCTGCGGGCGTGGCGTGCCGGGACCGGGCTCGGGTGACGTCGATCGCCTTGCGCTGCGCCACGCGTACGAGCCACGCCTCGACCACGGTGCCCTCCGGCAGGTCCGGCCACGCCGTCAGCGCCGCGAGGAACGTCTCGGCCCACGCGTCATCGGCGTCCGGCCCGGGACCGAGCAGGGCACGGCACACCCGGAGCACGGTGGCTCCGTGCCGCCTCACGGCGTGCTCGAAGGGCTCGGTCGTCGTCATCACCGGGTAGACGCGTCAGGGCGGTCAGACGTGAGGTCCTCGTTCTCGGCGAGCGAGCCCGCCTCATCGAGGGAGTTCGCCGGGGCCGCTGAACGACGGAATCCCGCTGAACCCCTGAAGTCCGCTGAACCCCTGAAGTCCGCTGGGCTGGAGTGCTGCATGGGGTGAGTGACGGGGATCGAACCCGCGACAACCGGGACCACAACCCGGTGCTCTACCGACTGAGCTACACCCACCATGGCCGCCCGAGGGCGGCCGCGCCTCCGCAGGACGCGCAGAGAGGAGTGTAGCGGCTCAGGCGGACGGCTCCGCAGGCGTGGAGGGCTCGCCGAGGGCGGCCGCTGGTTGGGGCGGAACCCCGTGGCGCCCGGCTGCTGCGCGGGCCTGGTCGCTCGTCGGACCGGGCTGGGCGACGAAGACCGTGTCCCGGTAGTAGCGGAGCTCGGCGATGCTGTCACGGATGTCAGCGAGGGCCCGATGGCCGCCGTGCTTGGGCGGGGACTGGAAGTACGCCCGCGGGTACCAGCGGCGCGCCAGCTCCTTGACGCTCGAGACGTCGACCACCCGGTAGTGCAGGTGCTCGACGAGCTCGGGCATGTCCCGCACGAGGAAGGTGCGGTCGGTGCCCACGGAGTTCCCGCACAGCGGCGCCTTGCGGACTTCGGGCACGTGCCGGCGCACGTAGTCCAGGACGAGCTTCTGGGCGTGCTCCATCGTCGTCCCGACCGCGAGCTCGTCGAGCAGCCCGGAACTCGTGTGCATCTCGCGCACGACGTCGACCATCGTCTCGACCGCCCCGTCAGGGGGCCGGATGACGACGTCGATGCCCTCGTCGAGCTCGACAAGATCGGAGTCGGTGACCACGACGGCCACCTCGACGAGCGCGTCGCGCTCGAGGTCGAGACCGGTCATCTCGCAGTCGATCCAGACCAGGCGGTCGCTCATGGTCGCCCAGCCTAACCGGCGCGGGGCACCCGCCCGCCGCGCCGGTGAGGCCGTCAGCAGTCGCCCTCAGCTCACCGTGGGGGCCGTGCGGCTCACCGGTGCCTGGGCACCGAGCGCACGGGCCGGACGACGGCGACGGGGCAGTGCGCGTGGTTGAGCGCCGCCAGGCTGACCGAGCCGAGCAGCAGCCCGGCGAAGCCGCCGCGCCCGCGTGAGCCCACGACGAGCAGCTCCGCCCCGTCGGCAGCCTCGATGAGCGCCTTCGTGGGGCGCTTGCGCACGAGCCGCTGGACGACGGGCACGTCGGGGTACTTCTCCCGCCACCCGGCGAGGCACTCCGAGAGGAGCATGAGCTCCTCGGACTCGGCCTGCTCGAAGTCGACGATGAGCGGCAGCATGACGCCGGCGCCCTCGAGCGAGGGGTGGTCCCAGGCGTGGACGGCGGTGAGCCCCAGCCCGCGCAGGCTCGCCTCCTCGAAGGCGAACTCGACAGCATGAGCGGAGACCTCCGAGCCGTCGACCCCGACGACGACCTGCCCGGCGTCGGTCCCGGTGCTCGAGGCCTCGGGCAGCCCGCGGATGATGACGACGGGGCACGGGGCGTGGGCCGCGACGTGGACGCCGACCGAACCGATGAGCAGTCCGGCCACGCCGCCCAGCCCTCGGGACCCGAGGACGACGAGCTCGGCGTCCTTGGCCTCCTCGAGGATGGCGAGCGGGGCTCCGGCGACGACGAGGTGCGTCGTCACCTCGAGGTCAGGGCAGCGCAGCCGCGCGTTCTCGGCCGCAGTCGTCAGGAGCGCACGAGCGGCCTCGTGGACGCCGTGGTCGCGCGAGCTGTCGGCGGGGACGCCGTAGGGCAGGTCGTAGAGCGGCCAGACGAAGGCATGGACGATGCGCAGCGGAAGGCCCCTGCGGCGCGCCTCGTCGAGCCCCCATTCGAGGGCCTTCTGCGAGGACTCGGAACCGTCGATGCCGACGATGATCGGTTTGCGTGCGGTGGTCATGGCATCCTCCCGACGCTTGAGGAACACCACCAGCGTCACCCCGGTCACGAGGCGCCGTCAGGGGCATAGGTCCCGCCCGGCCTCGGCGGTTGCCCGGACGGCCACCGGGTATCGGCACGTCGTGCCCCGACTGCGTCGCTCGGACCTGCGCAGACCAGGGATCACCCGGCGCAGGGACGGCGAGACCTGGACGTTCCTCGACCTCGGGGGCGACGTCGTCACCGACGCCGCGGTCGTCGCCCGGTGCACCGCCCTCGTCCTTCCCCCTGCGTGGGCTGACGTGTGGATCTGCCCGTGGCCCAACGGCCACATCCAGGCGGTGGGCACTGATGCTGCAGGACGACGTCAGTACCGCTACCACGACGCCTGGCGCCAGAAGCGCGACCAGGCCAAGCACGAGCGGATCCTCACGTTCGCCGAGCACCTGCCGGCGATGCGCGAGCAGATGCAGGAGGACCTGCGCGGGACGGACCTGACGAAGGTGCGGGTCCTGGCGACTGCGGCCCGCCTGCTCGACCTCGGCTTCTTCCGCATCGGGAGCGAGGAGTACGCCGAGGCCAACGGCACGTACGGTCTGGCGACGATCCTCCGCAGCCAGGTCACGATCTCCGGCGGCGTCGTCAGCTTCGACTACCCGGCGAAGCACAGCAAGCAGCGCGAGCAGTCGGTGGCCGACGACACGGTGCTCCAGGTCGTCAGCAAGCTGCGGCGACGGCGAGGTGGCGGGCAGGAGCTGCTCGCCTACCGCGAGACGCCGCGCGGCCCGTGGCGTGACGTCAAGAGCGCCGACATCAACAGCTACCTGCGCGAGCTCTCGGGATCCGACTGCTCCGCAAAGGACTTCCGCACCTGGCACGCGACAGTCCTCATGGCGGTCGCGCTCGCCGTGTCACCCGGTGGGCGGGTGTCCGAGGCGGCGCACAAGCGAGCGGTCAGCCGTGCTGTCAGCGAGGTGTCGCACTACCTCGGCAACACGCCGGCCGTGGCGCGCGCGTCCTACATCGACCCGCGCGTCGTCGACCTCTACGACGGTGGGATGACGGTGGCCGCCGACCTCGACCACCTCGGCGAGGACTCGCAGCCGGGAGACCTGGCGACGCAGGGCGAGGTCGAGCAGGCCGTGCTCCGCATGCTTCGCAGGGCCTGACGGGTCAGTGGGTCGGATCGGCGGCCCTCGTGGCGAGCGCCGCGCTGATCGCCGACGCTGGCTCGGGGTGCCCGAGCGCGTAGCCCTGCGCGTAGGTGCAGCCGAGCTCTTCGAGGATCTCCACGGCCGCGAGGTCCTCGACCCCCTCGACGACGACCGTCATCTGGAGGTTGTGCGCCAGCAGGAGGATCGAGGAGATGATCGCCAGGGACTCGCGGCTGCGGTGCAGGTCGCGGGTGAACGACTGGTCGACCTTGAGGATCGCCGCGCTCAGGTTCGCCAGCCTGCTCAACGAGCTGTACCCGGTGCCGAAGTCGTCGATGGCCAGGGTGCAGCCGAGATCGGTGACCCCGGTGAGCATCCCTGCGATCCGGCCGGGGTCGGCCATGAGCTCGGTCTCCGTCACCTCGAGCACGAGCCGCCCCGGGTCGAGCCCGCTCCCGGCCAGGCACGAGCGGAGGTGCATGTTCCACGCATGGTCGAGCAGGTCAGTGATGGTGACGTTGACGAAGACTCGCTGCGGCGATCGCGGACCGAGCTGCGCGTCCCACCGGGCGAGCTGCGTGCACGCGGCGCCCACCACCCACAGGCTGATCTCGTGCATGAGCGGGCTGCCGGCCGCGAGGGCGGTGAGGAACTGCCCTGCCGTGATGAGGCCCAGGCTCGGGTGGTGCCAGCGCAGCAAGGCCTCGACTGCGTGCACCTCACCCGAGACCAGGTCGATGACCGGCTGGTAGTGCAGCTCCAGCTGCCCGTGCTCCAGCGCGTCGTGCAGCTCCGCGCGCCGTTGGTCTCGCAGCGTGGCCGCGGCGTAGTCGGCCTCGTCGAACATCTCCCAGCGCCCGCCGCCCTGGCGCTTCGCGCGGTACATCGCCGCGTCGGCGTGCGACACCAGCGTGTCGGCTGACATCTCGTGGGTCTCACACAGGGCGATGCCGATGCTCACGGACGACCTGACGAGAACGCCGTCGTCGGTCTCGACCGGCCGGTCGAGCGAGGCGATGATGCGCGAGGCCAGCGCGGTGACGTCGCCCTGGCCGACGATGTCCTCGACGAGCAGGACGAACTCGTCGCCACCGACGCGCGCGACAAGGTCGCTGGGGCGCACGACCTGCTTGACCGCCCGGACGACGTGGCGGATGAGCGCGTCGCCCGCCGGGTGGCCGAAGGTGTCGTTGGCGTACTTCAGCCCGTCGAGGTCCATGAAGAGGACGGCGACGAGGCCGGGCTGGCGCTCGAGGCGGGACAGCGCGTGCTGGGTCTGCTCGATGAAGACGGTGCGCACGGGCAACCCGGTCAGGTCGTCGTGCACTGCCTGGTAGCCCAGCTGCTGCTGGGCCGTGGCGGCAGCCCTGCGGTCAGACGCCGTGACCAGCAGCGCGGCGCCGACGTCGGCGAGCGCGACGGCCCCTGCGATGTCCTCACCCGTGAAGGCGGCGCGGCGACGCACGAGCGTCACCACTCCCCAGCAGCGCTCACGCCCCATGAGGGGCACCGAGAGGCAGGCGGGTCCGTCGGCGGGCTGCCGCGCCAGCACGGTGCGGCGGCGCAGCACGTCGAGGGCGATGTCACCGGCTCCCAGCGGCTCGGTGGCGTGCAGCGACGGGTCTCCGGCGACCGCACACGTGAGCAGGACCGAGTCGGCGTCCGTCGCGCACACCTGGACGGCGTCCGCACCGAGGCAGAGCCTGGCCACCTCTGCAAGCCGCGCGACGACGTCGCCGACCCGCGTCGCGCTCGTGGCTGACTGGGCGAGGCTGCCGAGGTGCCCGGCCAGCCGCGCCCAGCTGACGCCGGGAGCCCCGTCGCGCTCGACCGCTGCGTCGGCCCCGCAGCGGACCCCGGCGGTGACGCTGCACATCGGGCCACTCCTCGCCTGGTCGGTGCTCGGGCTGACGACACGCCAGCCGGCGTCTGTCGACTACCCAACGGCACTCGGGCGGACACGTGCCGTTGGCCGGATCGTCTGGTGCGCGCCCGGCAGGGATCGAACCTGCGACCGTCGGATTAGAAGTCCGCTGCTCTTTCCGCTGAGCTACGGGCGCCGGGGGAGGACGCGAGGAAGCGTAGGGCAGCGCAGCGGCGCGGTCATCTGGGGACGGCGCCAACGAGCGCCGCGTCATCCTCGCGCGCCGGGCGACGACGGACGGCGAGCGCCGCCTCCGTCTGGCCGGTTCGCGGATCCCCCGTCGTCCACAGGCTGTCGTCCACAGCCCAGCCCATGGACCTGCCACCGGCCCTGTGGTGCGGCCAGGCTGCTCTCGCGCGGATCAGCCGCGCCGAAGCGAGGGGGTCGGTGTGAACGAGGTCAGCGTCACGGTCGTCGGCAATGTCGTGAGCGAGGTGAGGTCGGCGGTGACGAAGAACGGGACCGTCGTCGCAGGCTTCCGGATGGTCACGAGCGAGCGGCGGTTCGACCGGGCGATCGGTGAGTGGAGCGACGGCGAGGCCACGTACCTCGGCGTCAGCTGCTGGCGCGCGATGGCCGAGAACGTCGCAGCCTCGGTGCACAAGGGGGACCCGGTGGTCGTCCACGGGCGCCTGCGGGTGCGTGACTGGGAGAAGGAGGGCAAGCGCGGGCGCGAGATCGAGATCGACGCCGCCAGCGTCGGCCACGACCTCGCCAGGGGCACCTCGTCGTTCGCACGGACGGCGCGGCGCTCCGCTGCCATCGAGCGCGAGGTCCTCGTCGGGCTGGCCGAGGGCGACGGGCTGGCCGCCGACGGGCTGGCCGGCGACGGGCTTGTCGGGGGCGACCGACCCGACGGGAGGGACCGGCCGGTCGGGGTGCGGGGCGGCGGCCTCACCGCTGTGCCGTGGGCGGACGAGGTGACGGGCGACGCCGCGGCGTCGCCCGCAGCCTGAGGGTGGCCGCTCGACGCGGGTCGGAGGTGCGCGCGCCGTTACCCTCTGGGCATGGCTGAGTTCATCTACACCATGCGCAAGGCACGCAGGGCCCACGGCGACAAGGTGGTCCTCGACGACGTGACCCTCGCCTTCTACCCCGGCGCGAAGATCGGCGTCGTCGGCCCGAACGGCGCCGGCAAGTCCAGCGTGCTCAAGATCATGGCGGGGCTGGACCACCCCTCAAACGGTGACGCCTTCCTCTCTCCCGGCTACAGCGTCGGCATGCTCATGCAGGAGCCCGTCCTCGACGACTCCAAGACGGTGCTCGAGAACGTGCGGGACGGCGTGGCCCCTGTCCTCGGCAAGCTCGCCCGATTCAACGCGATCTCCGAGGCGCTCGCCGACCCGGACGCCGACTACGACGCGCTGCTGGCCGAGATGGGGGATCTGCAGGAGCAGCTCGACCACGCCGACGCCTGGGACCTCGACTCCCAGATCGAGCAGGCGATGGACGCCCTGCGCTGCCCGCCGCCGGACGCCGACGTCTCGGTCCTCTCCGGTGGTGAGCGTAGGCGAGTGGCCCTGTGCCGTCTGCTCCTCGAGGCCCCGGACCTCCTGCTGCTCGACGAGCCGACCAACCATCTCGACGCCGAGAGCGTGCAGTGGCTCGAGCAGCACCTCGCCAAGTACGCCGGTGCGGTGCTCGCCGTCACCCACGACCGGTACTTCCTCGACAACGTGGCGCAGTGGATCCTCGAGCTCGACCGCGGGCGGGCGTACCCCTACGAGGGCAACTACTCCGTCTACCTCGAGACCAAGGCGTCCCGGCTCAAGGTCGAGGGTCAGAAGGACGCCAAGCGCGCGAGGCGGCTCAAGGAGGAGCTCGAGTGGGTGCGCTCCAACGCCAAGGGCCGACAGACCAAGAGCAAGTCCCGTCTCGCCCGATACGAGGAGATGGCTGCTGAGGCCGATCGGACCCGAAAGCTCGACTTCGACGAGATCCAGATCCCGCCCGGCCCGCGGATGGGCAACGTCGTCGTCGACGTCTCGCACCTGAGCAAGGGCTTCGGTGACCGGCTGCTCATCGACGACCTGTCCTTCACCCTGCCTCGCGGCGGCATCGTCGGCGTCATCGGTCCCAACGGCACCGGGAAGACGACGCTGTTCAAGATGATCACCGGTGAGGAGCAGCCAGACTCCGGGTCCGCCAAGGTCGGCGAGACGGTCAAGATCTCCTACGTCGACCAGTCGCGCGGAGGCATCGACCCCAAGAAGTCGCTCTGGGAGGTCGTGTCCGACGGGCTTGACTACATCAAGGTCGGCAACGTCGAGATGCCGTCGCGGGCCTACGTCTCGGCGTTCGGCTTCAAGGGCCCCGACCAGCAGAAGCCGGCGGGGGTCCTCTCCGGAGGAGAGCGCAACCGGCTCAACCTCGCGCTCACCCTCAAGGAGGGCGGCAACCTCCTGCTCCTCGACGAGCCGACGAACGACCTCGACGTCGAGACGCTGTCCTCCCTCGAGAACGCTCTGCTCGAGTTCCCGGGCTGCGCGGTGGTCGTCAGCCACGACCGCTGGTTCCTCGACCGGGTGACGACGCACATCCTCGCCTACGAGGGTGACTCCCAGTGGTTCTGGTTCGAGGGAAACTTCGAGTCCTACGAGAAGAACAAGGTCGAGCGGCTGGGGGCCGATGCCGCCCGTCCGCATCGGGCGACCTACCGCAAGCTCACCCGCGGCTGAGCCGGTCGCTGACCGCCGCGCGCATCCGCGGGCAAGCCGCGGGCATCCCGGCCTGAGTGGGCTCAGGCCGGGCGCCGGCCTCGGCGGCCGCGGGGCCGCCCGGCCTCAGCCGTTGCCAGGGCCGACGCCGGAACCTAGGTTGACCGCATGCCGGGCGGGCTGCGCGACGACGACGTCGACGTCCGGTCGCCGCATCCCGGCGCGCCGGTCGCGCTCGGGACCGTGGCGGCCGACCTCTACGCCGACCTGCGCCTGCCCACGATGCTGCGGCGACTCCTCCGGCACAGCACGTCCATGCTCGGCGCCGTGGCGGGGAGCGTCTCCCTCATCGACCCCCGCGCGGGCCGCTACGCCAAGATGGCCGAGCACGGGGCGTCCTGCCAGCTCGGACGCAGCTTCCCGCTCGACGAAGGCGTCACCGGTCAGGTGGCCGCAGGGCGCAGACCCGTCGTCCTCCGCAGCTACTCCGAGGTGCCGCACGGCCACCTGCCCGTCGCGCACCCGGCCAGTCGCGGTGCCGTCGTCGCCGTGCCGATCTGGTGGCGGGGCGAGGTCATCGGGGCGACTGTCGTCTTCGCCGGGACCGACCGGCGGTTCGCGGCTCGCGAGGTCGACGAGCTCGAGCTCGTCAGCCAGCTCGCTGCGGCGGGGATCGTCCGAGCAGGCGAACGCGACCCGTCGCTCGTCCACCTCGTCCCGGAGCGCCCGGGGCCGCCGCTCCAGCGCGCGGTGGGCTCCGAGCCGGGGGGGCGCGCGCAGCCGCCGGACGCCGACGTCGACGTCGACGCCCGGCTCGCGGGACCGGGTGCGCCGCGCAGCGAACCTGGCCGGTGCACCCCGCGGGAGCTCGAGGTGCTCGAGCTCCTGGCCCGCGGCCTGACCGACCGCGAGCTCGCGTCGCTGCTCGCCATCTCGCCACGTACGGCGGAGAAGCACGTGGCGGCGCTCCTGAGGAAGACGGAGAGCGCCACGAGGACGGCCGCCGTCATGCGTGCGCTCGACCGAGGCTGGTTCGCCGGGACGGCGGAGCAGATGGGTGATCCTCCCCATGCCGAGCGACGGGGGGCGCCGTTACCGTCGCCGCGCAGACGCCCGCTCTCGTGAGCGGAACGTCGGCCTGACCGGCCCAGTGCCTGTGCCGGGTCCTCGCGACAGGAGGGTCCCCGTGACCGTCGTCTCGCTGGCAGAGATGCTCGACCACGCGTTCACCGACCGCTACGGCGTCGGCGCCTTCAACATCGTCAACGACCTGAGCATCGAGGCCGTGCTGGCGGCAGCTGTCGAGGAGTCCTCGCCGGTGATCCTCCAGACGTCGGTCAAGACGGTGCGCCAGTACGGCTCGCGCCAGCTCATCGACATCTTCCGGAGCCTCGTCGCGGACGTGCCCGTCCCCGTCACGCTGCACCTCGACCACTGCCCGGAGCGCGCCGTCATCAGCGAGTGCCTCGAGGCGGGGTGGAACTCGGTGCTCTTCGACGCCCATGAGCTCGACGTCGCCGAGAACCTCCGGCAGACCGCCGAGGTCGTCGCGGAGGCCCGCCGGCACGGCGCCCATGTCGAGGGCGAGATCGAGGGTATCCGCGGGGTCGAGGACGGCATCGGCTCCGACGAGGAGTCCGCCGTGCACAGCCTCGACGTCGCCGTCGACTTCATCACCCGCAGCGGGGTGGACTGCTTCGCCCCGGCGATCGGCAACGCCCACGGCCAATACCACGCAGCCCCCGTCCTCGACCACGAACGCGTGAGCCAGCTCGTCGCAGCGACCTCGGTGCCCATGGCCCTGCACGGCGGCACGGGGTTGTCCGAGGCGCAGTTCCAGGACCTCATCGGCCGGGGCTGCGCGAAGGTCAACATCTCGACGGCCCTGAAGGAGAGCTATCTCAAGGCCAGCCTGGAGTCGTTACGGGCAGCCGAGGCGAAAGAGACGTGGGACCCCCCGACCCTCTTCCGCGCGCAGCGAGCTGCCGTGGTCGAGATGGCGCGGGTGCACATGCGTACCTTCGGCAGCTCCGGGCGTGCCTGGTGACGGCGCTCGTCTTCGACTGCGATGGCGTGCTGGCCGACACCGAGCGCTACGGGCACCTGCCGGCCTTCAACGCGACCTTCGAGAGGTACGGCCTGCCGGTGCGATGGAGCGAGGAGGAGTACGGCCGCAAGCTGCTCGTCGGAGGGGGGAAGGAGCGGATGGCCCCCCTGCTCGACGACCCGGCGGTCGCCGAGATCGTCGGTCCCCAGGCATCCGGACCCACGGCAGAGCCTGGAGCGCGAGCGGAGGTCCTCGGCACGTGGCACCGGACGAAGACCGAGCTCTTCACCGGGCTCGTGGCATCGGGCGCCGTCCCGGCGCGCCCTGGGGTCTCGCGGCTCATCGCCGAGGCCTTGGACGCGGGCTGGACCGTCGCAGTCGCGTCGACGTCGGCGGAGGCCTCAGTCCGCTCCGTCCTCGAGCATGCGGCAGGCACCGCGTCCGCGTCCCGGGTGACCGTCTTCGCCGGTGACGTCGTCCCGGCCAAGAAGCCCGACCCGGCGATCTACCTGCTCGCCGTCGAGCGACTGGGCCTCGACCCCCGCAACACCGTCGTCGTCGAGGACTCGCGCAACGGCCTGCTCGCTGCGGTCGGTGCGGGGCTGCCGTGCCTTGTCACCGTCAACGGCTACACCCGCGACGAGGGCTTCAGCGAGGCGGTGCTCGTCGTCTCAGAGCTCGGGGACCCCGACCGGCCCCCCATCGAGGTCCTGGCCAGCCGTGGAGCGGCACGGCCGGGGCACCACATCACGCTGGCCGACCTCCAGGCGTGCACCGCAGCAGGTCCACCGGCAGCAGCCGCGGCCACGGGCGACGGGGAAGGGCGCACGACATGAGCACCGGGGACCTCGGCAGGGTGGAGCTCGTCGTCCGGACGATCGCGACGACGGCTGTGGACAACGAGGTGTACTTCGGCGACCTCGACAGCGTCGTCGGCGACGGCGACTTCGGCTACTCGCTGGCCCGTGGCTTCGAGAAGGTCCTCGAGGGCTGGGACGACGTCGACCGCAGCGACATCGGCACCTTTCTCAAGAAGGTCGGCATGGTGGTCACCTCGCGGATCGGCGGCACCTCAGGGCCGCTCTGGGGCACCGCGTTCCTCAAGGCCGGCATGACCGCCGGGGCCACCGACACCCTCGACGCGGCGCAGGTCGTCGCGATGCTCCGCGCCGCCGCCGACGGCATCCGGGCCCGTGGGCAGTCCGACGTCGGGGACAAGACGCTGCTCGACGCCTTCGTGCCGATGACCGAACGGCTCGAGGCGGAGCTGGCGGCCGGGGCCGGCAGCGACGCCGCCCTCGCCGCTGCGGCAGCCACGGCCCGCGAGGCCGCGGAGAGCACGGTCACGATGCTCGCCAAGTGCGGGCGGGCCTCCTACACCGGTGAGCGCAGCATCGGGTCGGTCGACGCGGGAGCCATGGCGGTCGCCGTGATCGCCGAGCACATCCACCAGGCATGGTCAGCAGAAGGAGCGTCATGAAGAAGTTCGTCAACGACCCCAAGCAGTTCGTGCCCGAGATGCTCGAGGGCATCGCGCTGGCCAACCCCGGGGCTCTCACCTACGTCCCCGAGTACAACCTGATCATGCGCTCGGACGCCCCGCGCGCGGACAAGGTCTCGATCGTCCAGGGCTCCGGCTCGGGCCACGAGCCGGCGCACGTCATGGTGGTGGGCAAGGGGATGCTCGACGCCGCTTGTCCCGGTGACGTGTTCGCCGCGCCCCCGATGGACTACGTCTACGAGACGACCAAGAGGCTCGCCTCGCCGAAGGGCGTCCTGCTGCTGGTCAACAACTACACCGGCGACCGGATGGCCTTCGACATGGGCAAGGAGATGGCTGAGGCCGACGGCATCAAGGTCGAGATCCTCACGATCAACGACGACGTCGCCGTCAAGGACTCCACCTACACGGTCGGTCGTCGTGGCGTTGCGGGCAACTTCTTCGTCATCAAGGCGATCGGCGCCGCGTCCGAGGAAGGCGCGGACATGGACGAGCTGCTGCGCATCGGCCGCAAGGTCAACGACGTCACCCGCACGATGGGGGTGGCCCTCACGCCGTGCACCCCGCCGGCCAAGGGCTCGCCATTGTTCGACCTCGGCGCGGACGAGATGGAGATGGGCGTCGGCATCCACGGAGAGCCCGGACGCAAGCGCACCGCCCTCACCAACGCCGACGCGATCGTCGACGAGCTGCTCTCGGCGGTCGTCACGGACCTGCCCTACTCCTCGGGCGACCGGGTCGCGCTGATGATCAACGGTCTCGGCGGGACGCCGATCAGCGAGCTCTACCTGCTGTACCGCCATGCGCACCAGCAGCTCGCCGCCCAGGGAATCACGGTCGGGCGCAGCTATGTCAACGAGTACTGCACGTCGTTGGACATGGCGGGGGCGTCGCTGACCCTCGTCCGGCTCGACGACGAGATCGACCGCCTGCTCGCGGCACCGGCGGAGGTCGCCATCCGGGTGTTCTGACGCCGGAGGACGCCGGAGGACGGCGCTGTCGTCTCGCTGCGGCCCTCTGCGGCCCTCTGCGGCCCTCGTCATTCCTGCGGAGACGGACCCGTAGGCCGGCGCAGCGAGACGACGACGGCGAGCGGCCAGAGGGCCTGAGCCACGGCAGCGGCGCGCTCGGAGGCGCCGACGAGCCCACGGTCGGCGCGAAGCTCGACGGCGAACCATGCGGTCAGCCCGAGCAGCGCCCCTGCGGCCACCAGCGACGGCACCGGACGCAGCAGCCCGAGCCGGTCGGGCGCCGGCAGAGCGCCGGCCGGGACGTCGTGCCGAGGCGTCGGCGTCCCGGGCCGGCTGGGTCGCCAAGCCAGCGCCGGCCAGAGGGCGAGCGCGGCGAACGCCGTCGCGGCAGCGACCCCATGGACGGCTGAGGTGCCACCACCGGCCGGCAGCGGGGCTGCGGCGACCCCGATGCTGGCGAGCCCCCCGACGGCGAGGACCGCACGGCCGGGCAGGCGCGCCGGTCGCAGCGCCGCGGCCGTGAGCAGGTGGCACACCCCCAGGCCAGCGAGAGCAGTCGTCATGACCTTGGGGTGCGCGGCGTCACGGGCGGCGAGGTCGCTGATCGTCCCGGCGACCTGGTCGAACCCGCCCGGGGTCAGCGAACCCGCGAGGAGGAAACCGCCGACGAGGAGCACCGGGGCTGACGCCGACGTCGCGGGCCCCCAGCGGCGCACCCCACCGGAGCGCGGCCGAGCCCGGCTCAGGGGGTCCCTGCCCGGTACCACACCGCGGTGTCTGCCGGGACGCTCCCCCCGGCCGCGAGCGGCCCGCTGGAGAGGAGCACCTCGGCGCCCAGCGGCAGCTCGGCCCCGGTCGAGCCCATGTTGAGCAGGCAGCCGACACCGGCGCGGGTGAAGGCGAGGACGTCGGGGGAGCCGGCGTCGAGCCAGGCGAGGGTCTCGGGGCCTTCGGCGAGGAGCTGACGACGCAGTCGGAGCGCCTGCCGGTAGAGCTCGAGCGTCGAGCCCTCGACGTGGGTCTGCGCCGCGACGCTGAGCTGTGCCCAGTCGGCCGGCTGGGGCAGCCACGGGACCGAGCCGTCCGGGCCGAAGCCGAACGGAGGGCCGTCGCCGGACCAGGGGATCGGCACGCGACAGCCGTCCCGACCACGCTCGGTGTGCCCGCTGCGCTCCCACGTGGGGTCCTGGAGGACCTCCTCCGGCAGGTCGAGCACCTCGGGCAGCCCGAGCTCCTCGCCCTGGTAGAGGTAGGCGCAGCCGGGGAGCGCGAGCATCGCCAGGGTGGCGGCACGGGCCCTCGCCAGGCTGCCGTACCGGGTCACGTGACGCCGGACGTCGTGGTTGGACAGCACCCACGTCGCCGCAGCGCCGACCTGGGACGTCTCCTGCAACGAGCTCTCGATGACCTCGCGGAAGTCCTGCGGCGTCCACGGTGCGAACAGCCAGCGGAAGTTGAAGGCCTGCGACAGCTCGTCGGGCCGCACGTACCGGGCCAGGGCGACCGGGTCGTCGACCCAGACCTCGCCCACGGTCATCCGGTCGCCGGGGTAGGAGCCCACGACGCCCATCCACTCGCGGAAGATGTCGTGGACCGCGGGCTGGTCCCACATCGGCATCGTCGGCAGCTGCTCGACCTCGCCGATCTTCTGGCCCTGGTCGAGCCCGGCGTCGGGCAGTCCGGCGGCCTTGGCGAGGCCGTGCGCGACGTCGATCCGGAAGCCGTCGACCCCTCGGTCGAGCCAGAACCGCAGCGTCCGCAGGAAGTCCTCGTGCACCTGAGGGTTGGTCCAGTCGAGGTCGGGCTGGGAGGAGTCGAAAAGGTGCAGGTACCACTGCCCTGGGCGGCCGTCGGCCTCGGTGACCCTCGTCCATGCGGTACCGCCGAACGTCGAGCGCCAGTCGTTGGGCGGCACCTCGCCCTGCGGGCCCGTGCCGTCGCGGAACAGGTAGCGAGCTCGCTCGGGGGACCCCGGGCTCGCGGCGAGAGCGGCCCGGAACCACTCGTGCGCCGAGGACGTGTGGTTAGGGACGATGTCGACGACGAGGCGCAGGCCGAGCTCGTGGGCGTCGGCGATGATCCCGTCGAGGTCCGCGAGGGTGCCCAACGTCGGCTCGACGTCGCGGTAGTCGGCGACGTCGTAGCCCCCGTCAGCCATCGGGGAGGGGTAGAACGGAGTGATCCACAGGGCGTCGACGCCGAGGTCGCGCAGGTAGGGAAGCCGCGACCGGATGCCCGGTAGGTCGCCGACACCCGAGCCGTCGGAGTCGGCGAAGCTGCGTGCGTAGACCTGGTAGACGACGGCGTCTCGCCACCAGGGGCGCGCGCCGGTCGGGCGGGTCCCGGCCTCGGTCTCGGTCTCGGTCGACGCCGGGGCGTCGGCCGACAAGGGATCAGGGGCGAGGGGTGCGTCGGTCACGACGGAGAAGTCTGCCCTACGTCAGCGGCGTGTTGACCAGGCTGTGCGCCGCGCTCACGAGGTAGTCCCACAGCCGGTCGTCGTCCTCCGGCGCGAGCGCGAGGGAGTCGACGGCGTCGCGCATGTGCCGCAGCCAGGCGTCCCGCTCGACCTCGCCGATGACGAACGGTGCGTGGCGCATCCGCAGCCGTGGGTGGCCGCGCTGCTCGGAGTACGTGCGCGGGCCGCCCCAGTACTGCTCGAGGAACAGCCGGAGGTGCTCGCGGGCGGCGGTGAGGTCGTGCTCGAGGTACATCGGCCGCAGCACCGGGTCCGCGGCCACGCCGGAGTAGAACCGGTCGACGAGCCGGCTGAAGGTCGCCTCGCCGCCGACGAGGTCGTAGAACGACTGCTCGGCGGGCTGCTGCTGCGCGGTGCTCACCCCACCATTGTCACCGGCTCGGCACGCTGCTCCTCGAGCCGTTCGGCCGCCTTGGCGATGTTGCGCTGCATCTCGCCGAAGACGAGGCCGTGGAAGGGCAGGACGCTCAACCAGTACGCCTGACCGAGAAACCCGTGGGGGTGGAACAGCGCCCGCTGGTAGAACAGCGTTCCGCCGTCGTCGTCGCGCCTGACCTCGAGCTCGAGCCAGGCCAGCCCCGGCAGGCGCATCTCAGCGCGCAGCCGCAGCAGCCGGCCGTCCTCGATCTCCTCCACCCGCCAGAAGTCCAGCGCCTCGCCGACGTAGAGGTCGTAGGGGTTGCGGCGGCCGCGACGCAGCCCGACCCCACCGACGAAGCGGTCGAGCACCCCGCGCACCCGCCAGGCCAGCGGGAAGGAGTACCAGCCGTGCTCGCCGCCGATGCCCTCGATGACCCGCCACAGCGACGCCGGGCTCGCCTTCACCCGCCGCTGCCGCTCGTCGACGTAGAGGCTGCCGCCAGCCCACGACGGGTCCGTGGGCAACGGGTCGCTCGGCGCACCCGGGACGGACGCCGAGGACCACCGCGTGCTCACGTCGTAGGTCTGGACCCGCGCCAGGGCGAGCTCGACCGCGCGGTCGAAGCCGACGAGCCCCTCGGCCGGGTCAGGGACGTACCGGGCGATGTGGTGCTCGTGGCAGATGACCTCGTTGCGCAGCGACTCGACGAGGGGGCGGGCGAGGCTGCTCGGCACCGGCGTCACGAGCCCGACCCAGTGGCTCGACAACGACGGGCTGAGGACGGGTACGGGCACGATGAGGCGCGGCGGCAGCCCCGCCACCGTGGCGTAGCGGCGCATCATCTCGCGGTAGGTGAGCACCTCGGGGCCGCCGATGTCGAAGGCGCGGGAGACCTCAGGCGGCAGGGCGGCGCTGGCGACGAGGTAACGCAGGACGTCGCGGATGGCGATGGGCTGGATCCGGGTCTTGACCCACCGCGGCGTGATCATCGCCGGCAGGCGCTCGGTGAGGTAGCGGAGCATCTCGAACGAGGCTGAGCCCGACCCGATGATGACGGCCGCCCGCAGCACGGCCGTGGGGACCCCAGAGGCCAGGAGGATCTCGCCGACCTCCTCGCGCGAGCGCAGATGGGGCGAGAGCTGTTGCCCGGCGGGCGCGAGGCCGCCGAGGTAGACGATGCGTCCGACGCCTTCGGTCGCGGCGGCTCGGGCGAAGGTCCCGGCGGTGCGGCGGTCCTTGCTCTCGAACGAGCCGCCGCCGCCGATGGCGTGGATGAGGTAGTAGGCGACGTCGACGCCCTCGAGGGCCGCTGTCACCGCCTCGGCGTCAGACGCGTCACCACGGGCGACCTCGACCTGGCCCACCCACGGCACGTCGCGCAGCCGCTCCGGCGTCCGGCTGAGGACCCTGACCCGGTACCCCGCCTCGAGCAGCTCGGGCACGAGCCTGCCGCCGATATAGCCGGTCGCTCCGGTGACGAGGCAGAGGAGACTCATGCCCTGTTGGTACCTCGCCTGGCCCGCCGTCGCATCCTCAACCTGCTCGACCGCTGACGACGGAGGCCGACCCGGCGGTACTCGGGAAGCCGTCACCCGCGCACGTCGAGCCCGGTCGTGGCTGCCGAGAACGCGAGGGTGTCGGCTGTGAGCGCGACCGACCGGCTCACCGCCCGGGCCCCGTGACCGACGTCCTTCTCCCGCCGGAGCAGGACCGCACGCTCGGAGCCCGTCGCGTGCTGGAGAGCTGCGCAGAGCTTTCGCGCGTGCAGGGGGTCGACCCGGGTGTCGGAGTCGAAGACCGTGAAGAGGACGGCGGGGTAGGCGACGCCGTCGCGCACCCGGTGGTAGGGGGAGTAGGAGAGCAGCCAGCCGAGCTGCTCGGGGTCCTGCGCGGTGCCGTACTCCTCGTTCCACGTCTCGCCGAGGCCGAAGAGCTCGTAGCGGACCATGTCGAGCAGCGGTGCCGAGCAGACGACCGAGGCGAACAGCTCGGGACGCTGGGTCAGCGCCGCGCCGACGAGCAGGCCGCCGTTGGAGCCGCCCGAGATCGAGAGCTGCTCGGGTGTCGTCCAGCCGTCGGCCACGAGACGCTCCGCGGCGGCGAAGAAGTCGTCGAAGGTGTTCTGCTTGTGGGCCATCATCCCGGCACGGTGCCAGTCCTCGCCCTCCTCGGAGCCGCCGCGGAGGTTGGCGACCGCATAGACGCCGCCGGCCTCGACCCAGGCGAGCACGCCCGCGGAGTAGCCCGGCGTCAGCGGCACCCCGAAGCCGCCGTAGCCATAAAGGATCGTCGGCCGGGCACGGTCGGGCTCGGCCGTGGGCGAGACGACGAACATCCGCACCGTCGTGCCGTCGGCCGAGGGGAAGGCGACCTGTCGGGTGCTCACCGGGGGGACGTCGACGGCGCCCGGCGCGGTCGACCACAGCGTCACCGCACCCGTCCGGGCGTCGAGGTGGTGGACCGACGGCGGAGAGGTGTGGTCGGTGTAGCCGAACCACGCCTCGTGCCCCCCTTCCGGCCGCACCGAGAGCCCCGCCAGGGAGCCGATGCCAGGCAGCTCGACGGTGCCGACGACCTCGCCGGAGACGAGGTCGTGCAGCCGGACCTCGCTGACGGCGTGCCGGGTCCACGCGGTGAGCAGCCGCGGCGCGGGCATCTCGGGGCCGTCGAGGAACACGTACCCCTCCAGCACCGCCTCGGGGTCCTCTCCCACGAGGTCCGACCAGAGGGTCGGGGTCCCCGGGTCGGCGACGACGATGCGCCCACGCGGCGCGTCCCGGTCGGTGTTGAGGTATGCCCGTCCGTCGCGGCCGACCTCGGCGGAGGTGCTGGCGTCGACGTCGCGCTGCACCACCATGAGCGCCGGCGACTCCGGACCCGAGACCGACAGGTCGGCCAGCCAGAGGTCGTTGCGCGGTGCGGTCCCCGCCGAGGCGCTCACCGTGAGCCAGCGGCCGTCCATCGACACCGCGACCCCGAAGTAGGTCGTCTTGTCGTTCTCCTCGGAGCCGGGCCCGCCGCCGACGACGAGGACGTCGTCAGCGGCCTCGGTGCCGACCCGGTGCAGCCACACCCTGCGGTGGTACTGCTCCTCGCCGGCCGGCACGAGCTCGGGGGCCAGACGGCGGACGTAGTAGAAGGCCTCGCCGCCGGGCAGCCAGGCGACGGGGGAGTAGCGCGTGCGGTCGATGGGTCCGTCGACCTGCTCACCGGTCTCGACGTCCAAGACGCGCAGCGTCGACTCCTCCGTGCCGCCCTCGGAGAGCTGGTAGGCCAGCAGCCGCCCCTCCTTCGACGGTGCCCAGCCGTCGAGCGTCGTCGTGCCGCTCGGGTCGAGCGCCATGGGGTCCACGAGCACCCGCTCGGTACCGTCGGGGTCGACCGTCAGCAGGACGCCGTGCTCCTGCTCGGCGGTGCGCCGCATGAGGAAGCGCCGCGCGCCACGCCACGAGGGGACGCTGACGAACCCGCAGGCGAGCAGGGCGGTCATCCGCTGAGCGAAGCTCTCACGCAGCGGCCACCCCGCGGCGGCGCCCTCGAAGAGCTCGTCCTGCGCCTGCGCCCAGCGCTGGGTGGCCGGGTCGGTCGGGTCCTCCAACCACCGGTAGGGGTCAGCCACCGCCCGGCCGTGCAGCTCGTCGACGACGTCGCCACGGACGGCACTGGGGTACTCGGGTCGGGGCATGCCCAGACCCTATGCGGCCGTCCCGACAGGCCCTGGCTGCGCAAGCCAGTGGCGCGATCCGCGGGCTCAGGGCGACACTGAGCCCACGGGCCCGGTGCGAGCCACGTGCCGGGAGCCCGACGGGAGCCTCTCGTGCCGCACGCGCTCGTCCTCAATGCCACGTTCGAGCCGCTGGGCATCGTGCCGCAGCGCCGCGCGATGCTGCTCGTGCTCGCGGGCAAGGCCGAGCAGCTCGAGTCCTCGGGGGTGCTCGCCCGCAGCGCCCGCAGCGCGGTGGACCTTCCCTCCGTCGTCCGCCTCACGCGGTTCGTCCGGGTGCCCTTCCGCTCGTCGGTGCCGCTCACCCGCCGCGCGCTCTTCGCCCGCGACCGCGGCCGGTGCGGCTACTGCGGGGCTCCGGCCAGCACGGTCGACCACGTCGTCCCCCGCAGCCGCGGCGGCCGGCACGAGTGGGCCAACGTCGTCGTCGCGTGCGCGCGCTGCAACCATGTCAAGGCTGACCGCACGGTCTCCGAGCTGGGCTGGCGGCTGCGCTGCCGTCCGCATGCCCCCGTCGGTGCCGCGTGGCGGGTCGCAGGCACCGGGCGCGAGGACCCGTCATGGTGGCCCTACCTCATCCCCTTCGGTGCGGACGCCGGGGTCGCGAGCGCCTGAGGGCGGTCACGCACCCTGGCTCACTGGTGCAGCCAGCGTGCCGCGTCGTCCTGCAGCGGGGCGACGATCTCGGTGAAGAGCCGCCGTTCCTGGGCATGGACGAGCGGCACGGTGCCCCAGGCGGCGATGCCGAGCAGGCTCGCAGCCACGAGGAGCGCCCACACGCAGGTGTCGAGCGTGTGGCCCCACGGGGAGGGTGCTTCCGCTGCCGAGGGAGCCGAGGTCTCTCGTCCGTCGGGCGTGATCCACAGGTGGACGACGTCGCCGTCGCGGACGCCGGGGTCGACGTAGGTCGTCACGACCGTGGGGGTCCCGTCGGC
Source organism: Actinomycetes bacterium (assembly GCA_038322045.1). Taxonomy (GTDB): domain Bacteria; phylum Actinomycetota; class Actinomycetes; order JBBQFP01; family JBBQFP01; genus JBBQFP01. Next base: position 37,431 of record JBBQFP010000013.1, read on the forward strand.
GAGGGCGAGCCGCAGCGTTCCCAGCGGCGACCAGGCCGCTCCGCCGTCGTCCTGCGGCGCCCGGATGACGACGGCGGCGACCCGCATCGCCGCCGCGGGCCGGGGGGTGCGCGAGGACAGGCCGTAGACGGTGACCGTGTGACCGACGAGCCCGACGGCCAGGAGCACGAGGAGGACGACGAGTCCCCTGGCCCGACGGCGCTGCGGTGCGGTCCGCAGCCGGTGACCGACCTTCAGTTTCGTGCGACGCCGTCGTCCTCTCACGGTCGCCACCTCCGGCGTGCAGGCTCCGCCACGGCACCTGCGCGCGCCAGGGCCGAAGGACCCCGACCACGCTGCGTCGACGACGGGGGCTTTCCCGCATGGTCGACACGGCACACTGTGCCGGTGACCCTCGATGACGACCTTCGCGAGCTCGCCGCCGCCCTTGGCGTGGCCACCGACTACTGGGACTGGCAGGGAAGGCACATCGAGGTCTCCGAGGGCACGGTGCGCGCCGTCCTCACCGCCCTCGGGCTCGACGTCGCGAACCCGGAGGCGGTGCGCCGTGCCCGCGAGGAGCAGCGGCTCGCCCCGTGGAGGCGCACCCTGCCGCCCTGCCTCGTCGTCCGGGAGCACTGGGCGCCGCAGGTGGCCGTCCATGTGCCGCACGGAGACCCCGTGAGCCTCAGCGTCCGGCTCGAGGACGTCGGCACGCGCGAGGACGTCGCCCAGGAGGACGTCTGGGTGGAGCCGCGCCACGTCGACGGCCGGCTCGTCGGTGAGGCGACCTTCCGGGTGCCCGCCGACCTCCCGCTGGGCTGGCACACCCTGATGGCCCGCACCCCCTCCGGCGACGCCGAGTGCCCCCTCGTCGTCACGCCGGCCTGGCTCGGCCTGTCGGCCGAGCTCGACGCCGGCCCGACCTGGGGGCTCGCCACGCAGCTCTACTCGCTGCGCTCGGCCGCGTCGTGGGGCATGGGCGACCTCGCCGACCTCCGCGACCTCGCCACCTGGGCGGCCAAGGACCTCGGCGCAGGCTTCGTCCTCGTCAATCCCTTGCACGCCGCCTCCGTCGTCGCGCCCATGGAGCCCTCGCCCTACCTCCCGGCCACCCGGCGCTTCGCCAACCCGGTGTACCTGCGGGTCGAGGACGTCCCCGAGTACTCGCAGCTGCCCGCGGCAGCCAAGGCTCGGGTCGCGGCCCTGGCCGAGCAGTCGAGGGCGGGTGGGTCCGCCGCGCTCATCGACCGGGACACCACGTGGGCTGCCAAGCGCGAGGCGCTCGAGCTCGTCGCGGGCGTCGGCATGAGCCTGCAGCGGCAGACCGGGTACGCCGCCTTCGTCGAGCAGGCCGGTCCCGGCCTGCGGGACTTCGCCACGTGGTGCGCGCTCAGCGAGAAGCACGGGCCGAGCTGGTGGGAGTGGCCGCACGAGCTCCGCGACCCCCGGAGCGACGCCGTTGCCCAGGAGCGTGAGCTGCTCGCCGACCGGGTGGAGCTGCACGAGCGCCTCCAGTGGCTCGTCGACGAGCAGCTCGGCGCCGCGCACGAGGCCGCCCGGGCCGCCGGGATGCCCGTGGGCGTCGTCCACGACCTCGCCGTCGGGGTCCACCCCGAGGGCGCCGACTCCTGGGCCCTCGGGAGCGCCCTCGCCCAGGGCATCGGGGTCGGAGCACCCGCGGACGCCTTCAACCAGCAGGGCCAGAACTGGGACCAGCCGCCGTGGCGGCCCGACCGCCTCGCGGAGCTCGGCTACGCCCCGTACCGCGACATGCTGCGCACCGTGCTCGCTCATGCCGGCGGGATCCGGGTCGACCACATCCTCGGTCTGTTCCGCCTGTGGTGGGTGCCTGAGGGCCACCCGGCGTCGGAGGGGACCTACGTCCGCTACGACCACGAGGCCATGGTGGGCATCCTCGCCCTCGAGGCGCACCGGGCCGGGGCCTTCGTCGTCGGCGAGGACCTCGGCACCGTCGAGCCGTGGGTGCGCGACTACCTCGGCGAGCGAGGGATCCTCGGCACGTCGATCCTCTGGTTCGAGAAGGACTCCCAGGGTCGGCCGCTGCCGCCCGAGCACTGGCGCCGCCTGTGCCTCGCCAGCGTCACGACCCACGATCTCCCGCCGACAGCGGGCTACCTCGTCGGCGAGCACCTGCGGGTGCGCGACGAGCTCCACCTGCTGACCCGCTCCATCGAGGAGGAGCGCGCTGCAGACGCCGTTGACCAGGAGGCGTGGCGGACGCTGCTGCGCGAGCGTGACCTGCTGCCCGACGAGGCGGGGGAGCAGGAGGTCGTCGAGGCGCTGCACCGGCTGATGGCCCAGGCGCCCTCGATGCTCCTCGGCGTCGCCCTGCCCGACCTCGTCGGTGACCGACGGACCATCAACCAGCCGGGGACCGACGAGGAGTACCCGAACTGGCGCGTCCCGCTCGCCGGCCCCGACGGCTCGCCCCTGCTCCTCGAGGACGTCATGGCCTCCGAGCGTGGCCGGGCCCTCGCCGCGACCCTCACCGGCGCCCACAGGTTACGGTGATCCGCGTGAGCCCCCTCCTCTCTCCTCGCGCGACGGCCCGGCCCGTCGCCCCGGCTCGGGCGCGCCGTACGCACGCCGTCCGCGCCACCGCTCTCGGACTGACCGCGCTCGGGGTCACCGCTCTGGCCGCGGTCCTCCCGGGCCAGGCGGCCGGAGCCGACACCCTCATCCAGGACGGCACGGTGCCCGGCCCCGGGCTCGCGGCGTGGCAGTCCCTGGCGCTCTACCTCGGTGCGCCGCTGCTCCTCGCCGTGGTCATCACCGTCCTTGTCATGGCCCCCTCGTGGGTCCGCGGCCCGCGCTACCGCCCCTCCCTCACGTGGTTCGCCGCACCGGTGTGGCTCGGGGCCCCAGAGGGCGAGCACCTCGCCGGGGCGGCGGACGCCGAGGGTGCCGGGCACACGCCCACGACCGTCGACGCAGGAGGTAGCAGTGCCCGCTGGTGAGGCTTTCAGCTCCGCCCAGAAGGGGGAGCTCGAGCGGGCCATCCGTTACGCCAGGCAGGTCGGCGACCTGCCCGTGTCGCTCTACGTCGGCGAGCTCGGAGCGTCATCGCGCCCGCGGGCCCTCGAGCTCCACGCCGCCTTCGGCGACGCCGCTGCAGCGACCGTGCTCGTCGCTGTCGACCCGGGGGCGCATCGGCTCGAGATCGTCACGGGCAGGGCAGTCTCTCGGTCGCTCGACGACCGCAGTGCCGCCCTGGCGGCGGCGACGATGACGTCGGCCTTCGCGGCGGGGGACCTCGTCGGAGGGCTCGTCACGGGGATCAACCAGCTCGGCGACCACGCCCGCGCCCCGCGGGTGCTCCACGCCGACGGCGAGGTCTAGCGACTGACCTGGTCCGGGGGCGGCGTGGCCGCGTCGTCCCCCGGCCGGGCACACCTCCGGCCGGGTCCTCGAGGGACCCGGCCGAAGGGACGACGTCAGCCGGCTGTCTGGTCCTTGGCCTGGGCCCGCAGCGCGCGCACGACGCCGTCCTTGCTCTCGGTGATGACCCGGCGCAGCGCGGGGGTCGCGTCGGGGTTGGCGTCGAGCCACGCGTCGGTGCTCTCGACGGTCGCCTGCTCGATGAGCAGCCCGGGGTAGAGCCCGAGGACGAGGGTCTGCGCCGTCTCGTTCGTCCGCGTGGCCCAGATGTCGTTGAGCGCGGCGAAGTACCGCTCGACGTAGGGCCGGGCGAGCGCACGCTGCCGCGGGTGGGCGAACCCGCCTATCGTCGCGACGAGGACGGCGTTGGGCAGCTCGTCGCGCTCGACGACTGCAGACCAGACCTCCTCCTTGGCCTCGGGCGTCGGGCGCAGCGCCCGCGACGTCGCGGCGTGGCGCTGGCCTGCGGCGGTCGAGTCCCGATCGAGCTCGCCGGCGATCTCGCCGTCCCTGGCACGACCGGCCGCGACGAGGCACTGGAGCAGGTGCCAGCGCAGCTCGACGTCGACCTCGAGACCGTCGAGGACGACGTCACCGGCGAGCAGCCCGCGGAGGACGTCGAGCTGCGCGTCCGTGACGGCCGCCGAGGCGAAGGCCCTGGTGAACGCGAGCTGGTGGTCGCTGCCCGGGGCCGCGGAACGCATGTGCTCCTCGGTCCCGGCGGCAAGGCGCCCGCGGGCCTCGACGACGGCCTCAGGGTCGCTGAACAGCTCGACCGCGGAGGTCGCCTGCCGCAGGAGCAGCTGGACGGCGTTGATGTCGGTCTCGGTCCCGATCCCGGCGAGGACCAGGCTGAGGTAGTCGCGTGCCGCCATCTCGGCGTCGCGGGCCATGTCCCAGGCCGCCGTCCAGCACAGCGTGCGGGGCAGGGAGTCGGCGAACCGCCCGATGCCCCCGACGACCGACGCGAGCGACGCCTCGTCGAGGCGGATCTTGGCGTAGGCGAGGTCGTCGTCGTTGACGAGGACGACGGCCGGACGCCGGAGGCCGACCAGCTGCGGCACCTCGGTGCGCGCCCCGGTGACGTCGAGCTCGACGCGGTCACGGCGTACCAGCGAGCCGTCGACGTCGTCGTAGAGCCCGACCGCCAGCCGGTGCGAGCGCAAGGTCGGCCACGCCGCCGGCGCCTCCTGGAGGACGGCGAAGCTCGTGATGGTGCCCTCGACGTCGGTCTCGACCTGGGGGCGCAGCGTGTTGACGCCCGCGGTCTGCAGCCACTGCTGGGTCCACTCCGAGAGGTCGCGCCCCGAGGTCTCCTCGAGCAGGGCGAGGAGGTCCGCAAGCTCGGTGTTGCCCCAGGCGTAGCGCTCGAAGTACCGGCGCAAGGCGGCGAAGAACTCGTCGCGGCCCACCCAGGCGACGAGCTGTTTGAGGACCGAGGCGCCCTTGGCGTAGGTGATCCCGTCGAAGTTGACCTCGACGTCTTCGAGGTCGCGGATGTCCGCGGAGATCGGGTGGGTCGAGGGCAGCTGGTCCTGACGGTAGGCCCAGGTCTTCTCGGCGTTGGTGAACGTCGTCCAGGAGTGCGGCCACCGGGTGACCTCGCTCTGGCACAGGACGCTGGCGAAGGTCGCGAAGGACTCGTTGAGCCACAGGTCGTCCCACCACGTCATCGTCACGAGGTCGCCGAACCACATGTGGGCGAGCTCGTGGAGCACCGTCTCGGCGACGCGCTCGCGCGCGGCGTCGGTCACCTTGGCGCGGAAGACGTACTCGTCGCGGATCGTCACCGCACCGGCGTTCTCCATCGCGCCCGCGTTGAACTCGGGGACGAAGAGCTGGTCGTACTTGGCGAACGGGTACGCGCGGTCGAAGAGCTCCTCGAAGAAGCCGAAGCCCTGCTTGGTCACCGTGAACAGCTCGTCGGCGTCGAGGTACTGCGACAACGACTTGCGGGTGAACAGCGCGAGCGGCAGCGAACCCTCGCGGGTGGCCACCTCGTCGCGGACGACGTCGTAGTCGCCGGCGACGATGGCGGTGATGTACGTCGAGATCCGCGGGGTGGACGCGAAGCCCCACCGGGCGGCGCCACCGGCGACGGGCTCCGGCGTCGGCGTCGGCTGGTTGGAGACGACCTCCCAGTGCGCTGGCGCGGTGACCGTGAAGGTGAAGGTCGCCTTGAGGTCGGGCTGGTCGAAGCAGGCGAAGACCCGCCGCGCGTCGGCGACCTCGAACTGGGAGTACAGGTACACCGTCTGGTCGACGGGGTCGACGAAGCGGTGCAACCCCTCGCCGGTGTGCATGTAGGCGCAGTCGGCGACGACGACGAGCTCGTTGTCGGCCTGGAGCCCGGACAGCTCGACCCGGACGCCGTCGGCGACCGTCGCCGCCTCGAGCGAGGTGCCGTTGAGGACGACGCGGTGCACCCGCGGCGCGACGAGGTCGAGGAAGGTGCTGCTCCCGGGCTCCCGGCAGGAGAACCGGACCGTCGTCGTCGAGCCGAAGGTCGTGTCGCCCCGGGTGAGGTCGAGGTGCACGTCGTAGGAGTCGACGCTCAGGAGCTCGGCGCGTCGCCGGGCCTCGTCGCGGGTGAGGTTCATGCCGGGCACGAGTGGTCTCCTCGGTGGTCGGGGCGCGGGTCGGCGTCGGCCTGGGTGAGGGCCGACGCGCTGCTGCCGGTCGATCCTGCCACGCTGCGTGGGTAGAGGAATGACGACGCGGGTGGAGCCGTTGCCTGCGGCATGACCGATTCGACGCGCAGCACTGCCGACTTCTGGTTCGACCCGCTCTGCCCGTGGGCCTGGATGGCGTCCCGGTGGATGCTCGAGGTCGAGAAGGTGCGCCCCGTCGACGTCCGCTGGAAGGTCATGAGTCTCGCCTACCTCAACGAGGGCCGGGAGCTCGACGCCCAGTACGCCGAGCTGATGGCGAAGGCCTGGGGCCCGGTGCGCGTCGTCATCGCGGCGCGGGCCGCCCACGGCGATGACGTCGTCCTGCCGCTCTACACCGCCCTTGGCAACCGGATTCACGGCGAGCGGCGCGAGCCCGACCGGACCGTCGTCGAGGAGGCCCTCGCCGAGGTCGGTCTGCCGGGCGACCTCGCCGACGCGATGGACTCCACCGAGCACGACGAGGCCCTCAAGCGCGAGCACCACTCGGGCATGGACCAGGTGGGCATGGACGTCGGCACCCCGGTCATCGCCGTCGAGGGCGTCGCCTTCTTCGGCCCGGTCGTGAGCCCCGCACCCAAGGGCGAGGACGCCGGACGGCTGTGGGACGGGGTCCGGCTCGTCGCGAGCACCGACGGCTTCTTCGAGCTCAAGCGCACCCGGACCCGTGACCCTCAGTTCGACTGAGCCCGTGCCGGCAGCGCCGGCGGCTGCTCGGCACATCCTCACGTTCAAGCCGCGCCGCGGACGGGTCAGCGAGCTCCAGGACGACGCGCTGCGACGCCTGGGGCCGTCCTGGGTGCTCTCGATCGGCGACGCCGCCGCCTGGGCTGCGCGGCGCAGCGACGGGGAGCCGCTCGTGCTCGAGATCGGCTTTGGGATGGGCGAGGCGACGGCCGCCATGGCGCTGCAGCGGCCCGAGGTCGAGGTCCTCGCCGTCGACGTCCACACCCCGGGCGTCGGAGCGCTGCTGCACCGGCTCGAGCGGCAGGGGAGCACCAACGTCAGGGTCGTCCACGGCGACGCCGTCGACGTCCTCGCCGCGTTGCCGGAGGGCGTGCTCGCCGGCGTCAGGGCGTTCTTCCCCGACCCCTGGCCCAAGGCGCGCCACCACAAGCGCCGGCTCGTGCGGCCCGACCTCATGGGGCTCGTCGCGCAGCGGCTGCGTCGTGGCGGCGTCCTGCACCTCGCTACCGACTGGGCGCCCTACGCGGGCTCGATGCTCGCGGTCGTCGCCGACGAGCCGTTGCTCGTCAACCCCTACGGCGGGCCGGCACCGCGGCCGCTGGGCCGCCCGGTGACCCGCTTCGAGCAGCAGGGCCTGGCCAAGGGCCACGAGGTCACCGACGTCGTGGCGTTCCGGCGCCGGCAGCCTGCCGAGGAGGCGGCCCGGTAACCTCCCGAGGATGCGCGTCCACCTCGGTACCGACCACGCCGGATTCGAGCTCAAGGAGCACCTCCTGAAGGTGCTCACCGCTGACGGCCACGACGTCGTCGACCACGGTGCGACGACCCTCGACCCGGAGGACGACTACCCGCCGTTCTGCCTCGCAGTGGGAGAGGCTGTGCACGCCGAGCAGGGCAGCCTCGGCGTCGTCATCGGCGGCTCGGGCAACGGCGAGCAGATCGCCGCGAACAAGGTGCGGGGCATCCGGGCGGCCCTTGCCTACGACCCCGACACGGCGAGGCTGGCCCGGGAGCACAACGACGCGAACGTCCTGAGCCTCGGGGCTCGCAAGCACACGCTCGACGAGGCCACCGAGCTTGCGCGGGTGTTCCTCGCGACGCCGTTCTCCGGCGAGGAGCGCCACGAGCGGCGGATCTCCCTCGTCGCCTTCTACGAGCAGACCGGACAGATCAGCGAGGGCTGAGGCGGCTGGCTGGCCCGACGGCTGCACCGCCGGTCGCCGGCAGGGCGCCGCCGCACCGGTCAGAGACCGGTGCTGTCAGAACACCGAGGGCGTCCACGGTGCGAGCGGCCACCCGAAGGCGGTGCCCGCGACCTGCGCCGCGCCGCCGGTGTGCTCCTCGAGGAGTCCCGCGACGAGTGCCGAGCCCAGCGACGTCCCGCCGAGGTAGGCCGCGCCGAGCTCGGTGACGGCGATGCTGAGGTCGGCCGAGGCCGCGGTCCGCTCGCAGGAGGCGCCGTCGAGGCCTCCCCGGAGCCGGAACCGTCCGTGGTTGGCCGGCACGCCCGGGTCGTGCACCTCGAGGACGACGTCGACGTCGCACGCGTACCGGCGCAGGGCCAGGGCCGCCGCGACGTCGACGAGCCGGACGAAGACGCCGTCACGCCACTCGGGTCGGGCCGCCCGCGGGTTGACGAGCCACGAGAGCAGCGGGTCGTCCACCGGGCGCAGGCGTACCTCCGCGGTGCGGACGAGGTCGAGCTGCAGCAGGTAGCGCCACAGCTCCACCCCCGCCCCCGCGTCGGCGGCGAACGCGTCCCGCACGCTCAGAACGTTCTGCGGCAGCGAGGACTCCCAGCGCGGGACCAGCGAGTACCGCGCTGCCGCCCGCACCCCCGAGCCGTCCTCGACGAGCACAGCGCGCAGCGGCGACCCCCCGCCGTGCCGAGGCTCGGGGTCGAGGACGCACCGCTGCGACCACGCCTCCCAGCGCCCGAGCACGCCGCCTCGCCGGCTCCGCTCGACGTCGAGCAGGCCCTCGACGGCATCGAGGGTGTCGCTGGGCTCCACGAGCCGCGTCCTCAGCGCCGGGTCGCGCGGCAGGTCGGCCCGCAGGGCGCCGGGTCCGGCCGGGATGCGCAGGCGCATGCTCACGCCCGCCATGCCGTAGCCGACGCTCCGGTAGATGCCGGACTCACTGGCCCAGAGCGCCGCGACCGGCTCGCCCCGCTCCGCAGCCGCCGAGTGCTGCACACCCATCATCGCCCGCAGCGCACCCCGGCGTCGGTGCGTCGGCAGGACGGAGACCCACGTGATGCCCGCGACCCGCACCAGCCCGCCGCCCGGCACGGTCAGGTCCAACGGCAGCGCAGCCGAGGTGCCGACGAGCTGGTCGCCGTCCCAGGCGGCGGCGGTGCGTTCCAGCGGCAGGTGCTTGCGGTCCCAAGCGAGGTAGTCGTCCTCGTCGCGCTCACCGAAGGCCAGCTCCCCGCACCGGACGAAGTCGTCCCAGCCCTCCTCACCGATCGGCCGGACGTCGAAGCTGCCAGAGCGGTCACGCGGATGATCCATGCCGCCAGGCTCGCAGAGGACGGCCTGCCGGGGCGAGTGGTTTCGGGCCCGGGCCATAGGGTCGACGGCATGCGCGAAGCGGGGCGTGCCGCGTGGCGCCGGCGAGCGGCACGGCAGACGTCCCGTGCGCACACCTGGCTCACCCGCCACGTCTACCGCACCGACGGGTTCGCCCTGCTGGCCCTCTCCCTCGTGGCCGTCGCCCTCGGGGTGCTCGCCCGGGTGAACGGCGACTGGTTCCCCTTCGCGACGCTCATCATCGTCGTCGTCGTCGGTGGCCTGCTGCTGTCGGTGCGCAGCCTGGTGCTGCTCTACGTCGTCGTCGCCGTCGTCCTCGTCTTCGAGGTGGTCGTGCCGTCGGGACCGGACGTCCGACCCGGGACGGCGGTCACCGTGCTCGCTGTCGCGGCTCTCTCGCTGCTCCTCGCGCGCAACCGTTGGGCGCTCGGCGTCCAGGGCACCCGCGGCGAGTCCATGCTCGTCGACCTGCGCGACCGGCTCCGTGCCCACGGGGAGCTGCCGGTCCTTCCCCCGGGCTGGGAGGCCGAGGCCGTCGTCAGCCCGGCCGGGGGCGCCTCGTTCAGCGGAGACTTCATCGTCGCGACCCTGTCTGCCGACGGCTGCGCGCTCGAGCTCGCGCTCGTCGACGTCTCGGGCAAGGGCGTCGACGCGGGCACGCGGGCGCTGCTGCTGTCAGGAGCGTTAGGCGGCCTGCTGGGTGCGCTGCCGCACGAGAGCTTCCTCCCTGCCGCCAACACCTACCTCGTCCGCCAGGAGTGGAGCGAGGGCTTCGCCACCGCCGTGCACGTCGTCGTCGACCTCGCCTCGGGGGAGTACGCCGTCCGCTCCGCGGGTCATCCGCCCGCCGCCAAGTTCTCAGCGGGCGCCGGGGTGTGGTCGACGCTGGGGGCTAGCGGTCCGCTGCTCGGCGTCCTGACCGAGGCGCAGTTCGAGGTGGCGAGCGGCCGGCTGGAGCCAGGCGACGCGCTGCTCGTCTACACCGACGGCCTCGTCGAGGTGCCCGGTCGGGAGCTCTCGGTGGGGATCGACCGGCTGCTCGGGGAGGCCGAGCGGCTCGTCACGACGGGGTTCCGGGGCGGCGGACGGCGGCTCGTCGAGGCGACCCGCACCGGTCATGCCGACGACCGCGGCCTCGTCATGATCTGGCGGAGCTGAGGACCCGGCGGAGGAGTCGACGTCCGGCTGCCGTCGTCGGCCTCGCTACCGCGCCGAGCCTGCGCGGGATGGCTGCGGCAGCTCGAAGACGCCGTAGCCGAAGCCGTGCGCGAACAGGGTCCCAGCGTCCACCGAGACCCCGCTGGAGAGCATCGGAGCAGCCCCAGCCAGAGCGTCGACGGCGAGGCTCGCCGGCTCGCGTCGCGGGTTCACCACGACGAGGTGCGTGCCGCCACGGAGGAAGGTGAAGGGGTAGTCCGCCGAGAGGACCTCGGTGGAGGAGCGCGCGCCGAACGCCGCGGTCGACCGCCGGAGCGCGACGAGCCGGCGGACGAGGTTCAGGGTGGAGCTGGGGTCGTGCTCCTGCGCCGCGACCGTCGGTCGGTCGGGGTCGGGATCGATCGGCAGGTACAGCGTGGACCTGTCAGCGGTGGAGAACCCCGCGTTGGGGCCGTCGTCCCACTGCATCGGCGTCCGGCAGCCAGCCCGGTTGTAGGCCGGGTTGCAGACGGCTCCCTCGACGTCGGGCATGTCCGGGACGTAGCGCATGCCGATCTCGTCGCCGTAGTAGATGCACGGCACCGAGCCCCACGTGAGCAGGAAGGTGAGGGCCGCGCCGAGCTGCTCTGACGTCCGCGGGCCGCACCGCAGCCGGTCGAAGTCGTGGTCAGCGGTGGACATGATCACCAGACGGTCGGGATCCCCTCGCTTGGCGGCCTCCCACCCGGCGAGGAACGTGCTGCTGCTGCCGAGCCCGTCGGCGTCGAAGAAGGGTTCCTGTTCCTCGTGGAACGGCAGGACGCCCGCAGCGTGGTTGTCGAACAGGCTGGCGTGCTCCTTGTGGATGACCAGGAAGAAGTCCGCGTGGAACGCGAGCGGCTCGTCGGTGCGCGGCTCGGTGCCCTCGGGGACGATCACCGCGTCGGGGTAGGTCACGTCCAGCCACTCGCGGATCTCGCGCCAGAGCCCCGCCGTGAGATGTCGGGCGCGCAGGACGTCGCCGTCGTCCTTGATGAGGGAGAAGGCCATGTCGACGCGGAACCCGGCGACGCCGTTGTCGAGCCAGAAGGCCATGACGTCCATCAGGGCCTGCACGTTGCGCCGAGGCCCCGGGGCGTCCACGGCATCCCGCCACGGCTCGGCGTCCTCCGTCCTGGCCCAGCCGAAGTTCAGGGCGGGCTGCTCGTCGTAGAAGTTTCTGAGATACCAGCCGGCTCGGGGACCAGGGGAGCGCACCCACGCGGGCGTGCCCGGGATCTGCGACGACCACGCCGCCGCAGGCAGCTCCTCGCACCAGACGTACCGGTCGCCCTGGAGGTCCGGGCCTTGCGCGTGGAGCTCACGCTGGAACCACGGGTGCTCGATCGAGGTGTGCCCCGCGACGAGGTCGAGCAGGACCCGGATTCCTCGCTGCTTGGCCTCCGCGACCAGCTCGACCATGTCCTCGTTGGTGCCGTAGCGCGGCGCGATGGTCAGGTAGTCGGCCACGTCGTAGCCGGCGTCGACGAACGGGGAGGAGAAGCACGGGTTGAACCACAGCGTGTCGACCCCGAGGGAGGCGATGTGGTCGAGCCTGTCGATGACTCCCCGCAGGTCGCCGACGCCGTCGCCGTCGGAGTCGGCGAACGACTGCGGGTAGACCTCGTAGAGCACAGCGTCATCGAGCCACATCGCGGCAGGGTAGCGCCGATGGATGACTCACCTCGTGACTGTCACCCACGTCGCCCCGCCTACCGAGGGCCACGGGCCACAGGGACACTCTCGCTAACTAGATTAGCTGACCGCAGTAGCTGCAGATCAGCCCGTCCGCAGAGGCACGGTTCGAGACCGACGAAGAGATGGTCATCGCCTCTGCGTCAGGGTGTCGTTCCCCGAAGGAAAGCTAGCCAACTGTTCGCAGACATTGTAAGGAGGTGGGCGCCGTCCGTCGGGCGCACTTCCCACCCCGAGGGGACCTTGACATGTCTATCCACGACGGTGCGGCAGCTCCACGGTGAGGACCTCACCGTTCAGGGTAACGACGTAGGCCGTGCGTCCGATGATCTGGACGGAGGTCGGCTGGTCGATCCTGCCGGAGACCTGCGTCATCGAGCCGTCGTCGTTGATCTTCAGCAGGGCCCCGCTGTCGTGACCGGCGGGCGTTCCTGGGTCACTGCCCGCCGGGAAGACTCCCTGTGACAGGGCGTAGAGGTCGTGTCCGGTGTGGGCCACGTCGACAGCCAGCCGTGCACCCTGGGCAACCGGTCGCGAGGTGCCGGACACGAGGTCCAGTCGAATGACTCGGCCGTCGGACGGCACGTGCGGGACTGGCCCGGCTTGGGCCATGAACACCCGGTTTCCCCAGATGTCCAGCCCGGTCGGCGCGACGTTGGCGAAGTCCTGGGCCACGGAGACGGTGCCGTCCATCGAGACGCGGTACACGCGGTTGTGATGCCCGTCGGTGACGAGGAAGCCACCGCGATAGTGCTCCATCGCGAACTGGAGGCCACTGGGCACGAAGCAGTCGGTCATCGGCGGGTGCGCGCTGGCGAAGGCGCCGATGTCCGCGATGAGCCTCGGGTGGTGCCACCGGTCGATGACGTAGATGCCATCGGCCGAGGAGCCGCCGACATCGGACCCGACCAGGGTGACGAGCACGTACGCGGTCTTGCCGACGAAGGCGACGTCCATGGCGCCGCCGACACCGGGCACGACCCGGGTCGGCAGTCCGTCGGCTACGACGCGGCGGGTGCCGGTGCGAGGGTCGACGCGCTTGAGCGTTCCGGAGATCGCGTCTGTGACGTAGAGCGCACCGTCGGGGCCGACGGTGCTGCCGATCGTGGCGCCCAGCCCGGTGGCCAGGAGATGTGGGGTGCTTGTCGCCGGGTGTGCGGAGGGGGCCGGGTGGTGCACCGCCGCGGTGGCGGGTCCAGCGCCGCAGGTGAGAGCGACTCCGCACGCCGCGGCCGCCAACCGCGCAGTCCACCGGCGCGTGACGGTGCTCATGAGCTTCATCCTGTGTTCCCCTTCCTGATTGCGGCGGGGACACGACGTTCCTCGCACGATGCGTCGACGCTGGCGCATCGAGCCGGCAGGCGCACGACGCGAACTGACCAACTCGGGAGGTCCCGGGAGATAGTCATTCCTCGCTACGCCGCCGGCGCGCGCGGGGCCCTATCGTGAACAGATGCCGAGCTGGCAGAGGCCGGAACTTCCCGCTCGCTGGCTGCGGATGACCCAGCCGGCGTACGTCGGCCGCGGCCGTCAGTTCGAGGCGCTCGAGGAGGCCTGGCTCGGCGTGACCACGGGTCTGCGCCACGCTGTGTTCGTTGGCGGCGAGGCCGGGGGTGGCAAGACCCGGTTCGCTGTCGAGGCCGCGCTGGCGCTCCACGAGCAGGGGGCGGCGGTCCTGGCCGGGTCGTGCAGCGGCGACATGGGGCTCGCCCTCGACCCGTTCGTGGAGCCAGTCCAGGGCTTCCTGGCCGGGCTCGACTCCTCCGACAGCGGGCTCGCGACGGGCACCCGCGGGCACCTCGACACGCTCACCGCGGAATGCAGGTGGGACGGGCGCGACGACGACCTGCTCCGCAGCGAGCTCTGCGCTGCGGTTGTTGACGCGCTCCGTGTCGCCACCGGACCCGGCCCGCTCGTGCTCCTGCTCGAGGACTTCCACTGGGCCGGCCGCGCGGCCCGCGACCTGCTCAAGTACGTCGTCTACGTACCGATGCGCTCCCCCTGCTCGTCCTCGCCACGCTGCGCAGCGCTGCGCCCGACCGGTCGGCCGAGCTGAGCGAGGTGGTCTCAGACCTGTTCCGGCTCGAGGGGGTCACCCGGCTCGACCTGCCCGGTCTCGACGTCGAGGAGATCGCGACGTACCTCGAGCGGAATCAGTTGCGCACGGGCCGCGAGGCGCGTCGTACCGCCGCAATCCTGCGCGACGCCACCGGCGGCAACCCCTTCCTGCTGCGCGAGACGTGCCGCGGACTCAGCGACGCGACCGGTGAGTGGGCACCCAGCGCACCGGTGTCCTACGCGACCTCGATCGCTTCTCGGCTCGCGCGGCTCTCGACCGACGAGCGTCTCCTCGTGACCGTCGCCGCCGTCATGGGGGAGGAGATTCAGGTGAGCGAGCTCACCGACGCCGCCGGACGGTACGCAGGGCGGATGCTGACGCGGCCCGCCGTGGTCGCCGCGATCGGCGGCGCGAAGACCGCGGGCCTGCTCGACCCCGGCGTAACCAGCGCCCGGTTCCCGCACGCGCTGGCGCGCGAGGGGGTCGTGGCGACACTGAGCGACCTCGAGCTCGCGCAGATCCACCAGTCCATCGCTCTGGTCCTCCAGGCGGGGCACCCGACGGCCGCCCGTCGAACAGTTCGGCTGGCGGCCCACTTCACCGGCGCCGCGGTGCTCGGCCATGAGCGGGAGGCGGCGCGTTACCTCACCGAGGCTGGCGACCAGGCCCGCGCGGCGTCGGCCCACGTGGAGGCGGCCGACTGCTACGAACGCGCCGCGTCGTACGCCGAGGGTCCGGGGGCTCGGGACCGCTCCCTGCTCGCGGCGGCCCGCAGCGCGCTGCTCGGCTGGCAGCTGGACCGGTCCCGCGCGCTCAACGAGCGCGTCATGGCGGGCGGCGACCCCGGGCTCGTGCTGCAGGCGGCCATCGGGCACGCCGCCACCGCCTGGCGTGACGGCGTCGACGCCCGGCACTCCCGCGAGCTGCTCCGCGTCACCCTGGCTGATCACCCTGACGCCCCACACGTGCTCCAGGTGCACGCCACCGCCTCGCTGGCCCGGCTCGAGGCGTGGACGGGCCATCCCGACGCCGGGCGCCGGTTGGGCAGCGAGGCCCGCACGCGGGCTCGCGCACTGGGCAACCCCGACCTGCTGGCCAGGGTTCTCTCGATCACGATGAACGACGGCAGCGGGTTCGAGGAGCTGGACCAGATCATCGAGCGGGCCGAGGAGCTATCGCGGCTCGGCTCCGGACGCCAGGTCGTGGGAACCTTCGGCCCGGGGGCCTACCACCGGTGCGCGGCTCACTACCTCCGTGGCGACCCCGAGGCACTCGCCGTCGCGGTCCACGACCTGCGGGACATAGCCGAGTCCACGGCGGAACCGTCCTGGGCCTGGGTCTCGGGTGCGGTCCTGTTCGGCCTGGCGTTGAGCCGGGCCAAGCTCGACCGCGCGGCCGAGGAGCTCGAGACGATGCGTCATTCCGAGCAGGGTCGCGGCAGCGCCGCCGGCCACGGCCCGGAGGGGATCATGACCTTCGCGCTGCGTCGCGAGACTGGCCTGCCGCTGTCCGCCAGGGCACTTCTGAGTCGGCCGGGCGACGCCGGGGTGTGGGCGCCGGCCGCCCTCGCTCTGGCCACCGAGCTGCGCGATGAAGACCTCGGGCGCGCCTGGCTGGCCCACATCATGGCCGGCGACCTCACAGAGCTCCAAGGCTCCGCGTCGTGGCCAGCCGCGCTGTCGTTCCTCGTCGACGCGACCGTCCTGCTCGCCGACGCCACCGCGGCCGAACGGCTGCTTCCCCTTGTCGAGAGGTACGCCGGACACAACCTGCTCGCCGCGGAGTTCCTGCACCCGCTCGGTAGCGCCGACCTGCCCCTGGCTCGACTGCTCTCACTCCTGGGTCGGCCCGGCGCCGTCGAGCACTTCGAGGCGGCGGTGGCGATGGATGAGCGGATGGGCGCGACCCTCCATCTCGCGACCGCGCTGGCGGCGTACGCGCGGCACGCCACTCTCCACAGGGTCCCTCGGCTCGACCCCGACCGGCTCGTCGCCCGAGCCCGTGGGCTGGCGGACCGCTACGGCCTTGTGCGCGTGGCTCGCGATCTCGACGAGCTCGCGGCCGGCCGCGATGGGGGCTCACCCCGCGCGAGCAGGAGGTGTTGGCTTTGCTCGGGCGCGGGCTGTCGAACCGCGAGATCTCCGAGGCGCTCGTCATCAGCGAGTACACCGCCGCCAACCACGTGCGTTCGATCCTGATGAAGACCGACAGCGCCAACCGCACGCAGGCCGCCATCCTTGCCGGCGGCGATCAGCCGACGCCCACGAGCGAACCGTCCGGAAGGACTCGGTGACCCACTTCGGTGATCACGTCAGCAGGGAGTCCAGCCCGCTGCGCCGCTCGCGTCAACGCCTCCGGCGAATCCGCCTCGTAGAGGCAGTAGGACTTGCGCTGGTCGGCGGAGAGGAAGGACATCAGCCAGCGGACGTCCTCGTCGTCGTTGATCGCGTTGATCTCGGCCGCGCCCTGCCTTGTCGGCACCATCAACTCGGCGTACCTGCGCTCGATCATGAACACAGGCATCTCGGCCCCATTATTCTCCGGGAGTTCCCGACCGATTTAGAGTACGACCGCCCCGGCCAACCGCGCAACGAGCCTCCATGGTGGCGATGGCGTCGGTGGATTCAGGTTGAGGTCTCGGCCCGCGCGTCACATTGCCGGTAGCACCGGCTCGCCACAGACCGGGCATTGGATCTGCTCCACGGGTCGGCCCTCCGCGTCCTGCCCCTCGCGCCCGCAGTAGTCGCACACGTACCGGCTGGGACGCGCCTTCGCTCGAGGCGTCGCGCTCATACCGGGCAGCCTAATCCTCAAGGGCCAGCTGATCGTGGCAGACGTCAGCGGCGCCCTGCGCGTCCAGGGCTGTGCGGGCCCGACGTTGTGGCCACTGTCCTTTACCGGCTAGTGGATTCGCCGTAGCCCCGAAGGAAGCGCTCCGCGTCTTGTCGACTCTCTTGCGGTGGAACTGTGCTGGCGCTGGCCGGGGGTGAAGCTGAGGGACTGGTCCAGGCTCGTTCTGTCCCCACCCGAACGCCCTCCTGCACCAATCCTGGGAAGTCGGAGTGCGAGCTCCGGCGGCCAGCCACGCTGAGACCCGGCCGTCCAACGACCCCTGCGGGGTGAGCAGCGTGACCTCACCTTGTGACGGTGCCACGGTCGGTCCGCCGACGACGGTGATGCCCCGACCGGCGACGTCACCGGTTGCGTCACTCCGGCCGCATGGTGTGGGTCCGGCCTGTGTGACGATTGTCCTTTGCTCGACAACAGAATTGGTGCGTGGAAACTCCAATTCTCCCGCCCAGCAAGGGCATTCTCGCTCCACGTCACGCTCAACCGGTCACCACTAACGGATCAGGGCTCAGGTCGACCATCGTCGCAGTTCGCTCGTCTGGTTCAGCCAGCTGATTGACGCACGACGCGGGAGGCGGGTCAGCTGTTGGCGCGAACGAGGGCGACCGCATCGGCGGTCAGCTGTTGGATCCCGGCGAAGTCGCCGGCCTTCACCAGCTCGCGCGGGATCATCCACGAGCCACCGACGGCCACGACCGTAGGGATGGCCAGGTATTCGGCCAGGTTCCCCGGACCGACTCCGCCGGTCGGCACGAAACTGACCTCACCGAACGGGGCCGCGAGAGCCACGATCGTGGCAGCGCCACCGGAGGTCCCGGCGGGGAAGAACTTGACCGTGGTCAGGCCGAGCTCGAGCGCGGCCTGGATCTCTGTGGCCGTGACGACACCCGGCAGGGCGAGCACGCCGTGCTCGCCGCAGCGTTCGACGACGGCGCGGGACAAGCCCGGAGAGACGACGAACCTGGCACCGGCTGCTACGGCCTGGTCGACCTGCGCCGGCGTGAGCACGGTGCCCGCACCGACGAGGATGTCGCCGCGGGCGGCCATCGCGCGGATCGAGTCCTGCGCGGCGGCGGTGCGGAAGGTTACCTCCGCGACGGGCAGGCCACCGGCAACCAGGGCGCCGGCCAGCCGGTCGGCGTCAGCCGCGGCATCTAGCACCACGACTGGAACCAGCCGTGCTGCACTGAGGGCTGCAAGGACATTCATGAGAGAATCCGTTTCCTTGAGGGAGCGGCTGGTGTCAAACGATGAGGTCCGTCCGGACGGTCAGATGGTCGCGCAGAGGGAGGCGAGCGCAACTCCGAGGCCCAGGCGGGCTATGAGGATCGCCTGCAATGCGTGGTAGATGTCCGTCTTGCCAGGACAGATCGTCTGGCAGGCCGGTGGCTGACGTCCAGTCCCGGTAGGCCTTCAGTGGTCACCTTCCAAAGCGCGGTCGCGGCCCCAGGCGGCCTCGTCCCCCTCGGAACCACCCGAGGGGTGAGGCTGGCCGGAGCGGCCGCCAGCAACCTCGAGGAACGCGTGGACGATGACACGCACGTCGCCGCCATTGACCCAGCCGGACCTGCCGGATGTCAGGCGTCCGCCGGGGCTCGAAGCGCGAGCAGTCGCGCCGGGTTGGCCACGAACATGTCGCTCACTGTCGCGGCGTCGATCCCGAGAGCGGTCAATACGGCCGGGAAGTCGCGCAGCAGCCAGGCGAGTCCAGGGGTCCCGTCGTAGGCGTGCCAGAGTGTGCGCCGTGCACCGTCCGTACTGAGCACGATCTGGCTGGCCAGCCCTTCCTCGACCAGCGCGAGGGCCATCCGCGCCGAGACGGACGGCTGAGAGTCCGCGTGACGGATCGCCTGGTCGTACTCGAGGAATGCCCCGGCCTGCGCCAGCTCGCGGTGGTAGGCGACGTCATCGACCTTGTCGGGGTGGGACAGCACCACCTGGGACGGCGGAATGCCGTTGCGGTCCAGCAGCTCGAGCTGCTGCACACCACCGCGCCCGTGCTCCAGATGCGTCAGGACAGGGATGCCGGTCCGGCGCGCAGCGAGGGCCACAGCCTCGAGAACCTGGACCTCCCGCAACGTGGCGACCTCACCGGACGTGGCGAGCTTGATGATGCCCGCGCGATGCTCGGTTCGGGACACGATCGGCCCGGTGTAGTCAAACGCGTCGACGCCCTCCACCACATCGGCGACGAACAGGTCGGCGAGCGCCTCGACCGGGATCCGGATGCTCCAGTGCCGCGGCCCGTAGTAGCGCTCGTGGTGCAGGCCCGTCATCGCGAGGACCGCGACCCCGGTTCGGCGGGAGACCTCGGCGAGACGCAGCACGTCGCGGCCCGAGGCACACGGCATCGCGTCGACCATGGCCCGGACGCCGACAGCCGCGCACTCGTTCACTTCGCGCGTGGTGATGTCGGCGTCGTCAAGCAGGATGTGCGGGTGTCCGGTCGAGATCAGGATGCTGTCGAGGATCAGGTGCTCGTGGGGGTAGCACGCCCCGAGGTCCGCGGCCGGGAGGTCGCCCAGCACGGTCCGCACCATGCCGATCGCCGACCCGCTCGGTTCTTGGTACGCCGGTGCCTGGATGGTCCTGTCCATCTACTCCTCGCTCCCGTCGAGACTCAGAACGGCCCCTGCCTTCTTGAGCAGGCCCCGTACCCGCTCTGTCCGAACGCCGCGCACGTCGCCGGCGGACTCCCGCGCCGCCAGCGCTGCGGCGGTGCCCGCCGCCTGCCCCATCGCCATGCACTGGGCCATGGACCGGACCGAGGCGTGCGCGTCATGGGTCGCTGAGAAGCACCGCCCCGCGACGAGGAGGTTCGTCGCGTCCCGGGCGACGAGGGCTCGCATCGGAATCCCGACGGCGCTCCGGTCCGGCAGGTAGGACCAGGCCGTCCCCGACCCGGGATGGTGGTCCTCGATGGGGGCTCCGCACAGACCGATCTGGTCGTCGAACTGCCGTGCCGTCAGCACGTCCTCGCGGGTCAGCCGGTAGTCGCCGTAGACCCGACGTGTTTCGCGCACGCCGATCTGCGTGGAGGTCGCGACGAGCGAGGCAGCCCCGTAGCCAGGGACCCGATCCACCAGGAACCGGGCGTACTCGGCCGCCTGCCGGCGCCCGGCGATCTCGGCGCGGGTCCAGAACGTGGGGTCCTCGATTCCGTACACGCCCTCCTCGACCCCGGCGGTCGACTCGATCCGAGTCATCACCGTTGCCGTCATGCCCTCGATCGGCGTGATGTGGTCACTGCCCTCGCGGCGGGGGAGCGTGTAGCCGTCGTCGGCGGCCTCGCCCATGAGCTCGTGGAGCCGTGCCCTGGAGACTTGCGCCCGGGCGGCGGTATCGACCCCGACCATGCGGAACGTGGTGGTGAGCGTCTGGGCCGGGGACTCACGTCCGGCTCGCTCGTACCCCACGCCGGCAAAGTGCGACACATCAGCGTCGCCGCTCGCATCGACGACGACTTCGGCGTCCACGCGGCGTAGTCCGGCCTTGGTCGCGACGAGCAGGCTCGTCAGCCGGCCGTCGGCGACTGCGACGTCCTGGACGAAGGCGTGCAGCAGCACGCTGACCCCCGCCCCGGTCACCAGGTCCTCCCAGGCGAGCTTGAGGTGCTCTGCGTTGTAGGTGAGCCCGGTGCCGGCCCCATAGGTGTTTGGGCGCTCCAGGACCGGACCGCGGGCACGCATCTCAGCCACAACCTCGTCGCCGATGCCGCCGACGACTTTCACCGGGCGGTCGCCGGGGGTCCAGAAGCCGTAGATCGTGTCCAGCACCGCCGTGCTGGTTCCGCCGAGGAACGGGAGCTTCTCGATGAGCAGCACCGAGGCTCCGCCGCGTGCCGCCGCGATCGCTGCAGCGCTCCCCGCCGAGCCGGAGCCGACAACCACCACATCGGCGCGGGCGATCTGCGGCGCCGCCCAGAGCACGGACGGGTTTGCGTGACTCGAACTCACGATGCCTCCAGCAGGCTGTACATCCGCTCTGACTTGTCTAGACTAGAAGGTAGCGTGACATGTCGTCGCTGCGGAACCTGTGCACGATGACGAGAACGAGGAGGAGTGTCTCGATGGACGCACACCGGGTCACCATGCTGGGCACGGGACTGATCAGCGATTTCTACACGCATTCTCTGCACGGCCAGCGTGGTCGCGACCGAGTTCAGGTGGTCTACTCGCGCTCGGAGGAGCGGGGACAGGCGTTCGCTGACAGCTGGTCGGTGCCCGAGTGGACCACGTCGCTCGAGGACGCCGTGGCGAACCCCGACAGCGACGTGGTCGTCGTGGCGCTGCCGAATGACATGCATGAGCAGGCGGTCGCGTTGGCTGCGGCCGCGGGCAAGGCCGTGCTGTGCACCAAACCGTTGGGCCGGAGCGCCGCCGAGGCCGCCCGCATCCTGAAGACCGTCGAGGACGCCGGCGTTTTCGCCGGCTACCTCGAGGATCTCTGCTACACGCCAAAGACCGGCAAGGCCGTGCAGTCCGTTCGCGACGGTGCGGTGGGCGATGTCCTGTGGGTACGGTCGCGCGAGTCACACCCCGGGCCGCACAGCGCTTGGTTCTGGGACATCGAACGCGCTGGCGGTGGCGCTGTGATCGATCTCGGCTGTCACTGCATCGAGATCATCCGGAACTTCGTCGGCAAGGGAAATCGGCCCGTCGAGGTGATGGCCTGGACCGACACACTGGTGCACCCCATCAAGGCGGAGGATCACGCGATCGCGCTGATCAGGTTCGAGAGCGGTGCCGTCGGGCAGTTCGAGGTGTCGTGGGCGTTCCGCGGCGGGATGGACCTGCGCGATGAGGTGGCTGGGACCGAGGGCACGATCTGGCTCAATCATTTCCTGCGGACCGGGTTCGAGATGTTCACCACCGGCGCCGGCAAGGGCTACGTCGCGGAGAAGGCCGAGAGCGACAGCGGCTGGTTGTTCCCAGTCGGTGACGAAGTCTCCGAGCTCGGGTACAACGACATGTTCACGGACATGTTCGACTCGATGGAGGCAGGCACGCAGCCGCGAGAGACGTTCTACGACGGATACGTGGTCAACGCGGTCATGGATGCGGTGTACCGGTCGGCCGCGTCCCGCTCCTGGGCACCGGTGGAGCTCGAATGGCGCGGGGGCAGTACCGCGCGCATCAGTGGTAACCACGGCGTCGTGGATGGCAAGACCATCATCAAGACGGAGATCCTGCCGGATGGCCGTACGAATCTGATCCTCAAGGACCCGGCCACCGGCGAGCTGGAAGACCGCATCGTCGCCTCCTGAGTCATCCCCAACAACCGGTAGCGTCCGAGACCGGTTGTTGGGGTTCAGCCCAGGAGGGGGGCGAGGGTGCCGCGGGCGAGCAGGAAGCCGCGCTTGACGAGCTCGTCCGTGCCCTCGAACGCGCGGTCCTCGTGCTCGACGCACAGCACGTCGTCGTAACCTGCCCGGTAGAGCGCGGCCACGAACCTCCGCCAGTCGACGTCTCCGTGGCCGGGCAGCCGCGGCACCTGCCAGCCGACACCCGCAGACATGATGCCGTTGCGGTACAGGCCCTCCCGGTCGATCTGCAGGTCTTTGGCGTGCACGTGGTAGATCCGGTCCGCGTAGTCACGAACCACCCGCTCGATGTCGATCATCTGCCAGATCAGGTGCGAGGGGTCCAGGTTGAGCCCCAGGGCCGGGTCACCGTCGACCGCGTCGAACATCGCATCCCACAACCGGGGGGAGTACGCGATGTTGTCGCCAGCCGGCCACTCGTCGGCCGAGAAGATCATCGGGCAGTTCTCGATCGCGATCCGCACGCCGTGCTGGGCCGCGTATCGGACCAGCGGTGGCCAGACCTCGGCGAAGGTCCGGAGGTTCTCGTCCGCGGACTTGCGATGGTCGCCGCCCGCGAAGGTCGTGACCAGGTTGACCTCGGTGGCAGCGGCGGCGCGGATGAGGGCGCGCAGGTGGTCGGCGATCGCCGCGCGGTGATCCGGGTCCGGGTGCATCGGGTTGGGGTAGTAGCCGAGGGCCGAGAGCCGGATACCTCGGCTCGCCAAGTCGGCCACGACCTCCGGGCCGCGCGTCTGGTCGAGGGATGCGACGTCGAGGTGCGACACGCCCGCGTAGCGGCGGGCAGCGCCTTCGCCCCGGGGCCAGCAGGCGACCTCCAGGCGGGTGAACCCGTGGGAGGCCGCCCAGTCGGCGACGTCGGTCAGTTCGGTATCCGGGAATGCGGCGGTCAGCAGTCCGAGCTCCATCGGTTTCTCCTCCTACTCGTGCGGTGACGAACGTTCCACGCCCGCCCAGGCGCCGCGCTCGTTGCTCTCCAGGATGGCCTCCTCGAGTCGTAGCCCGGCGATCCCGTCAGAGAACGTCGCGAACGGTGCCGGGTCGGGCATCACGCCCGTCTCGACGGCCTCGTAGACCTTGCCGAAGAACCCGAGGAACGTCTCCGCGAACCCTTCGCCGTGACCGCCCGGGTAGTGGCTGACGCCGACGGCCGCCTGCGCCAGCAGCGAGGGATCGCGCGCGAGCAGTTCATTTGCACGCTCACGGTGCCCGATCCACAGCTGTTCGGGATTCTCGGACGACCACTCGAGTCCCGCGCGCGACCCGACGACGTCGAGCCGCAGGGTGTTCTTCCGGCCGGGGGAGACCTGGGAGACAACCACCGAGCCTGCGGCGCCGTTGGCGAACCGCAGCAGGAGGGTGGCCGCATCGTCGCTGGTCATCTCGACCTCGACGCGGTCGGTGTCCGCGCTGGCGTCCGCGAAGGTCTGCACGGGACCACGCGGGCGCCGCCGTACGGGGACGAACGTGTGCAGGTCCGCGAGGATCGACGTGATGGGCGACCCGACGACGAACTGGGCCGCGTCGAGCAGGTGCGACCCGATGTCCGCGACCGCGCGCAACCGTCCGGCCTGTTCCGGGACCAGGCGCCAGTTCCAGTCGGTGTCGAGCAGCAACCAGTCCTGCTGGTAGCCGCCGGTCACCAGCCGGGGTGCGCCGATCTCGCCGGCGGCGACCATCGCCCGCATCTGGTGGAGCAGCGGGTAGAAGCGCACGTTGAAGCACAGGGCCGCGACCAGACCGCGCTCGCGGGCCAGGGCGTCCATTGCCTGCCCTTCGGCCACGGTCAGCGCCAGGGGCTTCTCGCAGACGACGTGCTTGCCCGCGGCCAGCAGCTCCATGACGTGGTCGTGGTGCAGGTGGTTGGGGCTGGCGACATGCACCACGTCCACGCGCGGGTCGGCGCAGAGCTCCGCGAGGTCGGCGTAGGCGCGGGCGATGTGCCACTCGTCGGCACGGGCTTGTGTTTCCTCCGCTGAGGAGGCCAGGACCCCGACCACGTCGACGCCCAGGCGGCGCAGGCCGTCGACGTGCAGGGCTCCGATGAACCCCACACCGATGACGGCGCTTCGGATCTGACGCCCCGTCATCGGTAGGTTGGCGTTCATCGCTTCGCCGTAACTCGGGCATACGACCACGCCAAACCGAGCACGAGGCTGCCGTAGAGCGTCTGGCGCGCCGCCTCACCGGCGTTGATGAAGGTGAGCAAGGAGTCGAGCACTCCGAGGATCAGTGCCCCGAACACCGTCCCGCCGTAGCTCCCGTAGCCGCCGAAGATCGAGGTGCCGCCGATCACCGCGGCCGCAACTGACGGGAGAAGGAAGTTTTGCGCCAGCTGCAGGTCGACGGAACCACTGCGTCCAGCCAACAGGATCCCCGCGGTAGCGGCCAGGATGCCGGCCAGGACGTACACGGTGATGAGGACCTGCCACGAGCGGATGCCGGCCAATCGGGACGCGGTCGAGTTGTCGCCGATCGCATACACCGTGCGCCCCCACCCCGATCGCTTGAGCGCGATGATCAGAGCGACCGCCATGACCGCCCAGATGAGGACGTTGTAGGGGATAGACCGGCCGAGGAAAGAGCCTGCACCCATGGTCGCGATGAGCGGGGCGACCCGGGTGGCCCCCGAGAGAATCGTCTGGGTCAGGGATGTGAGCAGGCCGACCAGGATGGCGGACAGGCCCAGTGACATGATCAGCGGGTTGACCTTGAACCCGCCGACGCCGACACCGTTGACGAGACCCACGAGGAGCCCGACGGCGAGGCCTCCGAGAATCGCGACGGGTGCCCCGTGCGGGGTCAGGACGCCAGCGACGTAGGCAGCTGCCGTGGCGCTCATGGCGACGGACAGGTCGATCCCGCCCGTGAGCATGCAG
>JBBQFP010000014.1:0-61342 GCA_038322045.1 Actinomycetes bacterium
GGCCGTCTGGAGGTACACGCCGTACCCGGCGAGCACCCCGAGCGGCAGCGCCAGCCAGGCGAGGTCGCTCCACGCCGGCCGCGGTCTGGTCGTGAGGAACAGGACGACGAGCCCGGCGAGCAGGAACACCCCGTTGACCCGGGTGAGGGCCGCGCACGCTGCGAGGACGCCCGAGGCCGCCCATCGGCCCCGTCGCGCGCACAGCCACGACGGCAGCGCCAGCGCGAGGACGAGCGCCTCGGCGTACCCGGCGGCGAGGAAGACGGCGGCCGGGCTGAGCAGGAGCAGCCACGCCGCCCGCTCGCCGTCGGCCGCCTGCCCGTCCAGCGCGCCGAGCCTCGCGAGCGCCACGACGGCGACGAGGCAGGCGGCAGCCGAGAGGACGAGACCCGCGGCGGTCAGCGGCAGCCCCGTCGTCGACAGCAGCCGGGCGAGCAGCGGCTGGCCGGGGAAGAACGCCGCGAGCGGGGTGCCAGGGTCGTCGGTGGCGGTGTAGCCCCCGCGGGCGATCGCCTCGAGGTGGACGACGTCCCATTTCCGCCAGCGGTCGGGGAACGACGCCACCGCTCCGCCCGAGGCGAGCAGCCACGCAGCGGCGCCCACGGTGACGAAGGTCGCGAGCCGCGTGAGCCCCCACGCAAGGACGACGTCGCGCTCGGCGAGCCTCACGGAGTGGCGGCCACCGATGCGGCCGACTGCCGGCCCCGAGGCGCCAGCACGGCCGCGCGCAGCCCGCCGCGCCGCACGGCGTCGGCCCATGCGGTGTCGGCCACGCCGTCGACGACCCCCCCGCCCGGGTCGTCGTCGAGGCCGTCGGCGCGCACCGGGTCGAGCTCGGACCGAAGCGCGTCACGGACGACGAGGCCGACGAGCCACAGGGTGCCGGCGATGTGGACGAGGACGGTGACCTGGTAGAGCGCCTCGGGCATCGCCCGGTTGGGAGTCGTGTAGTGCGCGATGTAGAGCCACGTGCCGACGAAGTGCACCGCCTCGAAGGCCTGCCAGACGAGGATGTCGCGCCAGCGCGGACGGGCCAGCGCGGCGAGCGGCAGCAGCCACAGGACGTACTGCGGGGAGTACACCTTGTTCGTGAGGAGGAACGCCGCCACGGTGAGGAACGTGAGCGACGCGAGCCTCGGCCGGCGCGGGGCCCGCAACGCAAGGACGGCGATCCCGACGCAGCTGAGGAGGAACAGCCCCGACGCCACGAGGTTGAGCTGGGCCTGCGGGAGGCCCCAGCCCTTCTGCTCGAGGACGAGCCAGATCGAGCCGAAGCCGGGGCCGCGTGACCGGCTCATCGCGTAGAAGCGGCCCCACCCCTCGGTCGCCGTCAGCGCGACGGGCAGGTTGACGACGAGCCACGCCACGGTCGCGGCTGCAGTCGTCTGCCAGAACGCACGCATCCGCCCCGCGCGCAGGCACAGGAGCAGCAGCGGACCGAGGAGGAGCAGAGGGTAGAACTTCGTCGCCGTCGCCAGCCCGACGAGCACGCCGGCGAGCACCGGACGCTCGCGCGCCCACGCGAGCATGGCGGCCGCGAGGAGCAGGACGGCCCAGAGGTCCCAGTTGATGGTGAACGTCAGCGCCAGCCCGGGCGCGAGGGCGAACATCGAGGCGTCCCAGGGTCGACGCCGGGCCGAGAGGACGGTCGCCCACACCGCCCCCGCGGCCGCCGCGGCGGAGAGGATCGCGTTGATGTCGAAGAACCATCGGGCCTGCTCGGGCACGCTGCCCCGGCCGTCACTGAGCCTCGCCGTCGCCCACATGACGGCCCCGGTGAGGACGGGGTACTCGACGTGCTCGGTGCCCTTGTCGTCGTAGTACGGGACGGCGCCCCGGTCGAGCCCGCGCCCGGTGTAGAGGTACGGCGCGTCGCTGTAGCACTGGTCGAGGAACTCCTGCGGCGCGGCCCACCCGTTGTCACGGCACGGCTGCTTGGTGACGAAGCCCGCCCCGCAGACGACGAAGGTGAGGACGAGGAGGATGCGCAGCGGCGTCCACCAGCCACCGGAGTATCCGCGGCCGAAGCGGCCGACCGGTCCGCTGATGACCGTTGAGCTCGTGGCGACGATGGGATCCTCCAGCGACGGCAGCACGAGGGGCTCGTCGACGCTTCGCGTGGTCGCGCTCACGGACCGCTGCCGGCGGACGGGGCGGCGCCGGCCGCTGCGGGTGCCTTGGGGGACGACGTGGCGGTCGCCGTCGGTGTCGAGGCACCGCCGCCGCTGCCCCCTCCAGCGCCGCCGCCGGAGGACGGCGTGCTCGGCGCAGGACCGCCGGGCGGCGGCTGCTGGGAGGGCGCGCCCGGGCCGCCCGACGCCGAGGGCGCCGAGCTCGGCGTCGGGGTGGAGCTGGCCGAGGGTGCCGCACTGGCCGACGGCGGCAAGGAGCCGCCGATCCACGCGGCCGGCGGGAACTGCTGGACCGGCATCGCCGCGACGGCCTTGGTCATGAACGCCGTCCAGATCGCTGTCGGGAAGTCGGCGCCGTGGACCTTGTCGAGGCCGCCCGTGCCGGAGAGGGTGATGGGGTTGCCGTCGGCGTCCTGCTTGAACAGGGCGACGGCCGTGGCCAGCTGCGGCGCATAGCCCGCGAACCACGCCGACTTGTTCTCGTCGGTCGTGCCGGTCTTGCCGGCGACCGGGCGCCCCACCGCACGGGCAGCGCGTCCGGTCCCACGGGTGACCACGTTCTCCAAGGCATGGTCGACGTCGGCGACGACGTCGCTGGGGAAGGCCCGGGAGCGCTGGACGTCAGCCTTGTACCGCAGGGCCCCCGTCGCGGTCCGCACCTCGAGCACGGTGAACGGCCGGGCGGCCTGGCCGCCGGCGGCGAAGGTGGCGTAGGCCGAGGCGACGTCGATGACGTGGGGCGACGCCGTTCCCAGCACCGTCGTCCCGTTCGCCTGGAGCCCTGCCGTGCCCTCGGGGATGCCCGCACGCACGAGGGAGTCGACGACCCGCTCCGGCCCGACCTGGAGGGCGAGGTCCACGTAGACGGTGTTCACCGAGCTCGCCGTGGCCTTCACGAGGTCGATCCTCCCGTAGGAGGTGAAGTCGTCGTTCGTCACAGGCTTCCTGAAGCCAGGGAAGCGGCGGGGGGAGCTGCCGTCGAACCGGGTGCGCAGGCCGATGCCCTGTTCGAGGCCGGCGGCGAGGGCGAACGGTTTGAACGTCGAGCCCGCCTGGGCGATGGACTGCGTCGCGTCGTTGAGCCCGGGGCGCGTGACGTAGTCGGGGCCGCCGTACATGGCCACGACGGCGCCCGTCGCCGGGTCGATGGCCGCGAGCCCGATGTGGAGACCCTTCGTCCCGGTCTTCGGCCCGGCGGCGGCGATCGCACTGATCGCGGCCTGCTGGGTCGGCCCGTCGAAGGTCGACCGCACGCGCAGGCCGCCACCGTCGATCTCGGCGTCGGAGAACCCCTTGGTCCGCAGCTCCCTGCGCACGGTGTCGATGAGGTACCCGCGGGGACCGGCGAGCCGGTTGCTCGTCGCGCGCTTGACCACCGGCGGCAGGGTCGTCTGCGCCCGGACGGACGGCGCGAGCCAGCCGAGGGACTGCATCCCCCCGAGGACGTAGTCGAAGCGGGACTCGAGACGAGCCTTGTTCGCGGGGTCGACGGCGGGGTCGAACAGGCTCGGCGCCTGGATGACGGCGGCGAGCATCGCCGACTGCGCGGTGTCCAGCGCCGAGACGTCCTTGGCGAAGTACGCCGCGGAGGCGGCCTGGACGCCATACGCACCGCGGCCGAAGTAGATGGTGTTGAGGTAGTTCTCGAGGATCTGCTCCTTGCTGAGCTTCTGATCGATCTTCAGGGCGAGGACGATCTCCGTCGTCTTGCGCCGCCAGGTGCGGTCCTGGGTGAGGTAGAAGTTCTTGATGTACTGCTGAGTGATCGTCGACGCGCCCTGCGTCGAGCCGCCGCGCACGTCGTTGACCAGCGCACGGGCGATGCCCCGCGGTGAGATCCCGCGGTTGGCGTAGAAGCTGCGGTCCTCGGCGGCGATGACGGCGTGCTGGAGGTCCAGCGGCATCTTCGACAGCGGCACGAGGGTCCGGTTGGTGTCGCCCAGCCGGCCCAGCACGGCACCGTTGCGGTCGGTGATGACGGTGACCTGCTTGAGGGCCGCGCTCTGCGGCGACGGGATCTCCGTGCGCTGGTACACGACGACGACCACCGTGACGACGGCGAAGCATCCGAGGAAGGCCAGCAGCAGCATCTGGCGCCACGATGGCAGCCAACGACGCAGGCCGCGACGGCCCGAGCGTGGGTAGTCGATCTTCACAGGTCGATCCTCACAGGTCGGCACGCCGTAGGTCGGCACGTCGTCGGTCGCCACCGTGCAGGTCGGCACCGTGCAGCTCGGCACCGTGCAGGCAGACGCCTGACGGTACCCGGAGGTTCCCTGAGGCCATGCCATGAGGCCCGCGCGCCTTGCCGTGACGCTCGGGGTGACCTATCGTCGGGATGTATCGCTGCGATACATCGCGGCACGTTGACGTCGAGAGAGGAGCACGGCATGAGCAAGCGCGCCGGCGTCCTCGAGCTCGCCGTCCTCGGGCTGCTGCACGAGTCACCGATGCACGGCTACGAGCTGCGCAAGCGGCTCGCCGCAGTCCTCGGCTCCTTCCGGGCGTTCTCCTTCGGCTCGCTCTACCCGTGCCTCAAGTCGCTGCTCGCCCGGGGCTGGATCATCGAGGAGGTCCCTGAGCCCGGCTCGGCGGGCCGTCGCTCGAAGATCGTCTACCGGCTGACCGCCGAGGGCAAGGAACGTTTCCAGGGGCTCCTGGCCGAGGCCGGTCCGTCGGCCTGGGACGACGAGAACTTCGGCGTCCACTTCGCCTTCTTCGGCCAGACCGACGCCGCCGTGCGGCTGCGGATCCTCGAGGGACGGCGCAGCCGGCTCGAGGAGCGGCTCGAGGGCGTGCGCACGTCCCTGGCGCGCACCCGGGAACGGCTCGACACCTACACCCTCGAGCTCCAGCGGCACGGCCTCGAGTCTGCCGAGCGCGAGGTCCGGTGGCTCGGCGAGCTCATCGCCACCGAGCGCGCCACCGACGCGGGGCCTGGCCCCGTCCCGAAGCAGCCGCCGCCCGCAAGGGCGCCGGAGCACCACCGGTCCGGCTGACCGAGCCTGAGTCAGCCGAACCCCTCAAGCACCCCGCTGGGGGCCGACGCACCGCGGCACCCGACAGAACAGAGAAGGAGCACCTGGATGGGATCCGTCCGACTTGCCATCGTGGGGCTGGGCAACTGCGCCTCGTCCCTCGTGCAGGGCCTGGAGTACTACAAGGACGCCGACCCGTCCGCCAAGGTCCCTGGTCTCATGCACGTCCAGCTCGGCGACTACCACGTCAGCGACATCGAGGTCGTCGCGGCCTTCGACGTCGACGCCAAGAAGGTCGGGCGCGACGTCTCCGAGGCGATCTTCGCCAGCGAGAACAACACCATCAAGTTCTCCGACGTCCCCCCCACGGGTGTCCACGTCCAGCGCGGCCACACCTACGACGGGCTCGGCAAGTACTACTCGATGACGATCACCGAGTCCGACGAGGAGCCGGTCGACGTCGTCGCCGTCCTGCGGGAGGCCAAGGCCGACGTCCTCGTCTGCTACCTGCCCGTCGGCTCCGAGGATGCCGCGCGCTTCTACGCGCAGTGCGCGATCGACGCCAAGGTCGGCTTCGTCAACGCCCTCCCGGTCTTCATCGCCGGCACCAAGGAGTGGGCTGACAAGTTCACCGAGGCCGGCGTCGCGATCATCGGCGACGACATCAAGTCGCAGGTGGGCGCCACCATCACCCACCGCGTCCTCGCCAAGCTCTTCGAGGACCGGGGCGTCATCCTCGACCGGACGATGCAGCTCAACGTCGGCGGCAACATGGACTTCATGAACATGCTCGAGCGTGAGCGCCTGGAGTCCAAGAAGATCTCGAAGACCCAGGCCGTCACGTCGCAGATCGGCCACGACCTCGGCAAGAGGAACATCCACATCGGTCCGTCGGACTACGTGGCATGGCTCGATGACCGCAAGTGGGCCTACGTGCGCCTCGAGGGTCGCGCCTTCGGTGACGTCCCGCTCAACCTCGAGTACAAGCTCGAGGTCTGGGACTCCCCGAACTCAGCCGGTGTCATCATCGACGCCGTTCGGTGCGCCAAGATCGCCAAGGACCGCGGCATCGGCGGCCCGATCCTCTCCGCGGCGTCGTACTTCATGAAGTCCCCGCCGGTGCAGTACTTCGACGACGAGGCACGCGACGCGGTGGAGAACTTCATCGCGGGCACCGTCGAGCGCTAGCTCGACCCGGCAGCACCGTCCAGCGAGGCCCGGCCCCCGAGGGGGTCGGGCCTCGCTGTCGTGTGCAGGAGGAGGGCAGGCGTCAGCCGACCCGGACCCGGGGGTCGAGCAGCGCGTAGCAGATGTCGACGACGATGTTCGCCACGACGATGGAGAAAGCAGCCAGGAGGACCGTGCCCATGAGGATGGGCAGGTCGGCCTGAGCGACGGCGAGCAGAGCGGTCTGCCCGATGCCCGGCAGACCGAAGATCCGTTCGGTGACGATGGCGCCACCGAAGAGGACGCCGATGTCGATGCCCAGCAGGGTGACGATCGGGGTCAGCGCAGCGCGCAGGCCGTGCCGGTAGATGACCCGGCGTTCACCGAGGCCCTTGGCGCGCGCCGTGCGGATGTAGTCCTCGCCGAGGACCTCGAGCAGGCTGCCGCGCGTCAGCCGGGAGTACGTGGCCGCCGTCACGAGCGCCAGGGTGAGCCACGGGAGGATGAGGTGGCGTGCCCACTGCGCGGGGTTGTCGGTGATGGGGACGTAGTCCGAGGGCGGGAACCACGGCAGCCCGGCGATGGTCAGGCGGTAGAAGAGGAAGTACAGCAGGAGGATGCCGAGGAGGAAGGTCGGGAACGACAGCCCAGCGAGGGCGAACACCGTGGCGAACCGGTCGCGGAAGCTCCGGGGCTTCGTGGCCGCGAGGACCCCGATGGGGATGCCGATGAGCAGCCAGACCACCGCGGCACCCAGCGTCAGCGACGCCGTCACCGGCAGCCGGGTCCACAGCAGGTGGCCGACCTGCTGCCCGTTGACGAAGGACTGACCGAGGTCGCCGTGCAGCAGATTGTTGAGGAACCGGCCGTACTGGACGTAGGTCGGCAGGTCCAGCCCGAGCCGGTGACGCACGAGGTCTACCGTCTCGGGCGAGGCGTTGCGGCCGGCGAACAGACGCGCGGTGTCCCCGGGAGAGGCGACGAAGAAGAGGAAGAACACCGCCGCGCTGATGATGAGCAGGACGAGGGCCGAGAAGGCGATGCGACGAAGCAGGAAGACGAACACCGCAGGCCTCTACTTCGCCATCGCGCGGTCGGAGCCCGGGTCGAGCGCATCCCGGAGGCCGTCGCCGAAGAGGTTGAACGACAGGGTGGTGAGGAACAGGAACAGACCCGGGAAGAGCACGTACCACCAGGCCAGCTTGTACAGGCCGCCCTCGCTCGCCGCCCCGAGCATCTGACCCCACGACGACGCGGGCGGGATGACGCCGAGGCCGAGGAAGCTCAGCGTGGCCTCACCGACGATGTTGGCCGGGATGAGCAGCGTCGCGTACACGGTGATGGGGGCGAGGAGGTTCGGGAGCACGTCGACCCGCATGATGCGCAGGTCGCTGGCGCCGAGGGAGCGCGCGGCCTCCATGTACTCCTTCTCCTTGACCGAGAGCACCTGACCGCGCGCTATCCGGGCGATCGTCGTCCACCCGAAGAAGACGAGCACGCCGATGATGATGAGCACGCTCGGCTGGAAGACCGAGACGAGCGCGATCGCCGTGATGAGGAAGGGGAAGCCGAGGATGATGTCGATGAACCGGGAGAGGACGAGGTCGACCTTCCCGCCGTAGTAGCCGGCGATGACCCCGATGGTGAGTCCGATGATGACCGACAGCCCGGTGGCGACGACGCCGACGAGCAGCGAGATCCGGGCGCCGTAGACGACCCGGGCGAAGATGTCGCGTCCCAGCTCATCGGTGCCGAACCAGAAGCGGGTGCCGGGGCCGACCGGGATGCCGGCGGGGCTCAGCCCGGTATCCCGGTTCTGGTAGAACGGGTCGTGGCCGCTGACGTGGACGATGACCGGCGCGAAGATCGCTGTGAGCACGAGCAGGGCGATGATCACCAGGGAGAGCATGGCCACACGGTCCCGCCGCAGCCTGGCCCAGGCCAGCTGCATGGGGGTGCGGCCCTCGATGCGCTTCGGGAACGGGCCGGCGGCCATGCCTGCCTCGATCTCGACCTCCATCGCCGCGGTCTCGGCCGATGGTCCGATGCTCATGCTGCCCCCTCCTCGACGATGGTGGCGATGGCCGCCGACGCGAGCACCTCGCCCTGACGAACCGGGTAGTGGCACGCGGCGACGTGCTCGGGGGGGTCCTCGAGCCGCGGGATGAGAGCCGGTGGGTCGACGGAGCAGTTGGCCTGGGCCTTCGGGCACCGGGGGTGGAACCGGCAGCCGGGCGGCGGGTTCGTCGGGGACGGCGGGTCGCCGGCGAGCAGGATCCGGGTGCGCGCGTCGGCGCTGCGCGGGTCGGCGACGGGCGCGGCGGAGAGCAGGGCGTTGGTGTATGGGTGTCGGGGGCTGCGGTAGAGCTGCTCGGTCGTGCCCTGCTCGGCGATCTTGCCGAGGTACATGACGGCAACCCGGTTGCTGACGTGCTCGACGACGGTGAGGTTGTGGGAGATGAACAGGTACGTCAGGCCGAGCTCGTCCTGAAGCTTGGCGAGCAGGTTGAGCACCTGCGCCTGGATCGACACGTCGAGGGCTGACACCGGTTCGTCGCAGATGATGAGCTTGGGGTTGAGCGCCAGTGCCCGCGCGACGCCGATGCGCTGACGTTGACCGCCGGAGAACTCGGCCGGGACCCGGTTGTAGTGCTCGGGGTTGAGCCCGACGAGGTCCATGAGGTCCTGGACCTTGGTCTTGCGCTCGGCGTCGGTGCCGGTCTTGTTGATCGACAGCGGGTCGCCGATGATCGAGCCGACCCGACGCCGGGGGTTGAGCGACCCGTACGGGTCCTGGAACACCATCTGCATGCGCCCGCGGTACGGGCGCATCTTCGCGCGGCTGAGGTTGGTGATGTTCTCGCCCTCGAACTCGATGGTGCCGCTGTCGAGCGGCTGCAGGCCGAGCAGGCACCGCGCGAGGGTCGACTTGCCGCACCCGGACTCGCCCACGAGGCCGAGCGTCTCGCCCGAGCGCAGCTCGAGGTCGACTCCGTCGACGGCCCGGACCTCGCCCGAGGCCCCGCCGAAGAGGCTGTTGGCTCGGACCGGGAAGTGCTTGACCGCGCCGGTGACGCGCATCAGCACCTCTGAGGACTGGCTCACAGGGACTCCTCGGGCTGGTGCTCGACCTTGTGGCGAAGCTCCTGCCAGTCCCCCGTGGTCGGCAGGAAGCAGGCCGAGAGGTGACCGGGTTCGGCGTCGACGTGGACCTGGGTGGGCAGCTCGGTTCGGCAGCGGTCCATCGCGTAGCGGCATCTCGGGTTGTACGAGCAGCCGGGCGGGAGGTTGATGACGCTGGGGGGCTGGCCGGGGATCGGCCGGAGCGTCCCGCGTCCCGGGACCGGGATCGACTCGAGCAGGCCCTCGGTGTAGGGGTGGTGGGCGCGGTAGTAGATGGTGTCGCGGGCGCTGACCTCGACGGGGCGCCCGGCGTACATGACCATGACCTCGTCGGCGATGTCCGCGACGACACCGAGGTCATGGGTGATCATGATGACGGCCATCCCGAGCTCCTGCTGGAGCTTGGCGATGAGCTCGAGGATCTGCGCCTGGACGGTGACGTCGAGGGCCGTCGTCGGCTCGTCGGCGATGAGCAGTGCCGGGTTGAGCGACATGGCCATCGCGATCATGACGCGCTGACGCATGCCGCCGGAGAACTGGTGCGGGAAGTCGTGGACCCGGGCCTTGGGCTGCGGGATGCCGACCATGCCGAACAGGTCGGCGGTGCGCGAGAGCGCCTGCTTCTTCGACATGCTCTCGTGCGTGCGGATCGCCTCGACGACCTGGTCACCGACGCGGTAGTGCGGGTGCAGGCTCGAGAGCGGGTCCTGGAAGACCATGGCGATCTGCGCCCCGCGGACCTTGCGCATCTGCTCGGGGCCCATGGTGATGAGGTCGTCGCCGCGGAACAGCGCCTGACCGCTCACCTTGCCGCCGCGGGCCAGGCCGAGGAGCGCCTGCATGCTCACGCTCTTTCCGCTGCCCGATTCCCCCACGACGCCGAGCGTGCGCCCCGCGTCGACGGAGAACGAGGCGTTCTGCACGGCTTTCACGACGCCGTCGGCAGTGCCGAACGACACGGTGAGGCCCTCAACCTCGAGGAGGGCAGTCATCGGCGGTGTGTCTCCTCAACTTGCGTCGAGGGGAGGGGCCCGAGGATCCCCCAGGCCCCTCCCCGACAACGTGCAGGTGGTGCAGGCTACGCGCTACCGACCGCCGCTAGCTGGCGAGCCAGATGTTGGTGAAGTCACCGTTGTTGGACAGCGTGTAGTTGATGTGGTTGCGCACACGGCTGCTGCGGTAGGTGTAGGCCTTGCCCGTGACGATCGGAACCCAGGGGGCGTCGGCCATCGTGACGGCGTCGGCCTCGGCCCAGATCGGCGCAGCCTCGTCAGCCGTCTTGGCCTTGAGCGCCTGGTCCATGAGGTCCTGGACCTTCTTGCTGTCGTAGCAGCCGTAGTTCGTCGAGCCCTGGCCGCAGGTGCGACCGTCGAGCAGCGGGCCGAAGAACGAGAACGCGGCGTTGCCCTGCCAGTCGGGGCCCCAGCCAGGAGCGGCGAGGTCCCACTTGCCGGCCTTGGTGGATGCCGGGTTCTGGAGGTAGTCGGTGTAGAAGTTGTTGGCCGTCGACGGGACGAGCTGGAGGTTGATGCCAGCCTTCTTGAGGTCGGCCTGCAGCGTCGTCGCCACCTGCGGGGACTTGCCCGAGCTGCGGTAGAGGAACTTCAGCGTGAGGCCGTTGGGGTAGCCGGCCTTGGTGAGAAGCTCCTTGGCCTTCGCCGGGTCACCCTTGTGGTCGGGGGTGGGGTAGAGCTCGGTTTTCTTGTAGCCGACCAGCGGCGGGGTGAGGATCTGGTCGAGCGGCTCCTTGACCAACGGGCCACCGAGGACCTGGATGATGGCCGCCTTGTTCACGGCGTAGTTCAGCGCCTGACGAACCTCGAGCTTCTTCAGCGCGCCGCCTTGAGCCGGGCTCTGGAGGTTCATGACGACGTAGGGGTTCGAGGAGCCGTCAGCGGTAAAGGCGAGCTGCTTGTCCTTGGCCTGCAGCGCGAGCGCGAGGTCGGTGACCGGGACGCCGGTGTCCCACATCATGTCGACGGTGCCGGCCTTGATCTGCTGGAAGACCGGGCCCTCGTCGAGCCCCATCTTGATGTTGATCTTGTCGACGTACGCCTTGCGGATCGGGTCGGTCTTTGCGTCCCACGCGGGGTTGCGGATGAGCTCGTACTTCTGGCTCGCGACGTAGGACGCGATCTTGTACGGGCCGCTGCTGATGGTGTTCGCGCGGAACTCCGGGGAGTCGGGCACGTACTTGTTGACCTCGACAGGCACGGGAGCCGAGGACGTGAGGGAAAGGATGTTCATGAAGTCGCTGCGCGCTGAGTTGATGACGATCTTCAGGGTGGAGTCGTCGACCGCCTGCAGGCCGGAGACCTGAGTCTTCTCGACGTAGTCACCGAGCGCGGCCGCCTCGGGCTTGACCTTGGTGAAGCCGTCGCAGAAGGCACGCATGCCCTCGATGACGTTGGCGTAGTAGGCGTCGAACCCGCCGAAGGGGTGCACGGGGTTACACGCGCGCTTGATGCCGCGGACGGCGTCAGCGGCGGTGATCTGACGAGCTGGCTGGGTGTCCCACTTGGCGCCCTGCCGGATCTTGATCGTGTACGTCTTGCCGTCGGCGCTGACCTCCGGCAGGTCCGTCGCGAGGTCGGCTGCCGGGGTGATGGCTGCCTTCTCGTCGGTCGTCGCCGGGTACGTGTACAGCTGGCGGTCGACCGCCCGCAGGAGCGAGTAGGTGACCTGGTAGTACGCCCCGGCCGAGTCGAGGAAGTCGACGTCGCCGGAGCCGGCAACGTTGAGTGTTCCGCCGTTCTTGGGCTTCTCGCCGCTGCCGGTGCCACCGCTGGCGCCACCGGTGGAGTTGCCACCGGAGCTGCTGCTGCCACCGCACGCGGTCAGGCCCAGAGCGAGACCCGCTGCGATGGCAGCGAGCTTGACGCTCTTCGCCCGTGTCCTTGCCATGTGTCCTCCGAACGTTAGGGACGCGCACGTTGAGCTTCGCCCCAGGGTGGGCGGAGCCTACGTCGCGACGGACTCGCGAATGGACGATCTCTGCACAGCCGTCCCAGCGCAAGACCTCGTTACCGCATCGTGAGGTCACGATCAGCGCACGAGACGGTGAGCGGCCGCGCGCCCACGCGCCGTCCGTCCTGCACGAGCGCAGCGTAGTCACGGGATCCCGGCCAACCAAGAAACCGGGGAATTCGCGCTTGTCGCGCGCGTCCCGGCGTGTTGCGCGGGTCCCGGCGTGTCGCGGCTCGACCGTAGGCTCGCCGCATGTCCGTGGCCGCCGACCTGCGCCGACTGCTGCGCGGTCCCGGGTCGCGGGACTTCCGGCGGCTCTACGCCGTGCGGCTCGTCTCGCAGGGCAGCGACGGGGTGTTCCAGGCCGGGCTCGCCGCCATCTTCTTCTTCTCCCCCGAGCGGGCCACCGACGCCGCGGGCATCGCCGCGGCCTTCGCCGTCCTCCTCCTGCCGTTCTCCGTCGTCGGACCCTTCGCCGGGGTCCTGCTCGACCGTTGGTCGCGCCGGCAGGTGCTCGTCGCGGCCAACGCGGCACGTGCCGTCATGGTGCTCGGCGTCGCCTCGCTCGTGGGGTCGGGGGTCGAGGGGGGCGCGCTCTACGGGAGCGTGCTGTCGGTGCTCTCGGTCAACCGCTTCCTCCTGGCCGGGCTGTCCGCGGCCCTGCCGCACGTCGTCGACGCCGACGAGCTCGTCATCGCCAACTCGGTCTCGACGACCTCGGGCACGATGGCCGCACTCGTGGGAGCCGGCCTCGGCTACGGCGTCCGGACGCTCGCCGCAGGCAGCGACGTCGCAGTCCTGCTCGTCGCCTCGGGCGGGTACACCCTCGCCAGCCTGGCCGCCCGCCGGCTGCGCCGCGACCAGCTGGGGCCCGACGACGTCCCCGCGATGGCGGCGTCCGAGGCGCTCGGTCACGTGGCCCGAGGGCTCGCCGACGGCGCGCGCCACGTGACGGGTCACCCGCTGGCGTGGCGGGCCCTCACCGTCGTCGCCGTCCAGCGGGTCTGGTACGGCCTCTCGACGGTCATGACCATCCTCCTGGCGAGGAACGTCTTCAACGACCCTGCCGACACCTCCGCCGGGTTGGCCTCCCTCGCAGTCATCTTCGCCGCGAGCGGCGCGGGCTTCCTCGCTGCCGCCGTCCTCACGCCTGCGCTCGTGCCGCACCGCGTGGCCCCGGCGACCTACGTCGGCGCCCTGCTCCTCGCGGCCACCCTCGCCCAGGTCGTCCTCGGGCCACCGTTCCTCGAGCCGCTCGTCGTCCTCACCGCCGCGGTCGTGGGGCTGACGGCGCAGGGGCTGAAGATCTGCGTCGACAGCGTCCTCCAGCACGCGGTCGACGACTCCTTCCGCGGCCGGGTGTTCTCGATCTACGACATGACGTTCAACGTCGTGTTCGTCGGCGCAGCGGCCGTCGGGGCGCTCGTCCTGCCCCCGAGCGGCCGGTCGCTGCCGGTGCTGCTCCTCATCGGCGCGGCGAACGTGGCTACGGCGGCGTTCGTCCTGCGCGGCGGCCTGCCGCGGGAGCGCGACCTCGGCGCCCTCGAGGTGCCCAGCACCGCCTGACGACGCGGCCTCCGGGCGGCCCCGCCGCTGGACCCGTCAGCCGCCGCCCGGTGCCGCCTGGGAGGCCTCCCACCAGCGGTGGAGCTCCGCGCGGGCCTCGTCGGGCGACATCGGCCCCCGGTCGAGGCGCAGCTCGAGGAGGTGTGCGTAGGCGCGCCCGACGTGGGGGCTGGGAGGCAGGCCGAGCTCGGCCATGATGGCGTTGCCGTCGAGGTCGGGACGGATCGCCGCGAGCTCCTCCTCCTCGCCGAGGCGGGCGATCTGCGTCTCGAGCGCGTCGTAGCTCGCCGAGAGCGTCGCGGCCTTGCGCCGGTTGCGGGTCGTGCAGTCCGAGCGGGTGAGCTTGTGGAGCCGCTCGAGCAGCGGGCCGGCGTCGCGGACGTACCGGCGGACGGCGGAGTCGGTCCAGCCGCCGTCGCCGTAGCCGTGGAAGCGCAGGTGGAGCTCGACGAGGGTGCTCACCGCGTCGACCTGGTCCTTGGGGAAGCGCAGCGCGGTGAGCCTGCCCCGGGCGAGCTTGGCCCCGACGACCTCGTGGTGGTGGAACGAGACGCCGCCACCGGGCTCGAGCCGACGGGTCCGCGGCTTGCCGATGTCGTGGAGGAGGGCGGCGAGGCGCAGGACGAGGTCCGGGCCGTCGGTCTCGAGGTCCATCGCCTGCTCGAGGACGGTGAGGGTGTGCTCGTAGACGTCCTTGTGGCGGTGGTGCTCATCGACCTCGAGGCGCAGCCGCGGCAGCTCGGGCAGGACGTGCTCGGCGAGGCCGGTGTCGACGAGGAGGGTGAGGCCCAGCCGCGGGTACGCCGCGCAGAGCAGCTTGACGAGCTCGTCATGGACCCGCTCGGCCGAGACGATGGCGATCCGCTCGGCCATCGCCGTCATCGCCGCGACCACCGCAGGGTCGACGGTGAAGCCCAGCTGCGCGGCGAACCGGGCCGCCCGCAGCATCCGCAGGGGGTCGTCGTCGAAGGAGTCCTCGGGGCGCCCCGGGGTCATGAGGACCCTGCGCGCGAGGTCGGGCAGGCCGCCGTGCGGGTCGACGAACTCGTGCCCCGGCAGGGTCACCGCCATGGAGTTGACGGTGAAGTCGCGCCGCACGAGGTCGTCGTCGAGGGAGGTCCCGTACCGGACGTCGGGCTTGCGCGAGGTGCGGTCGTAGGTCTCGGAGCGGTACGTCGTGATCTCGAGCCGGAGGCCCTTCTTCTGCGCCCCGACGGTGCCGAAGGCGATCCCGATGTCCCACGTCGCCTCGGCCCAGCCCTCGACGAGCGCGAGCGTCTGCTCGGGGCGGGCGTCGGTGGTGAAGTCGAGGTCGTCCCCGAGCCGGCCCAGCAGGGCGTCGCGCACGGATCCACCGACGAGGGCCAGCGAGTGCCCGGCCGCCTGGAAGCGCCGTCCGGCCTCGTCGGCGACCGGTGAGATCCGCAGCAGCTCGGCGACCGCCCGGCGCTGGGCGGGGGTCAGGTCGGGCTGGTCGGGGAGAGGCACGGGGGTCGAGTCTAGGCAGAGCGCGGACCTGCCCCCTCTACGATCGGCCGGGTGGAGCAGCCCCGACCAGCGCGTCCGCCGCGCAGCGGCCAAGGCCGCGACCCCGGCTCCACGGGCCGTCGCCGCGGGCACCTGCCTCGCGTCGAGGAGACCTCCGCGGGCGGGCTCGTCGTCGACCGGTCCTCGCCGGTGCCCCTCGCCGCCCTCATCGCCAGGACCGACCGAAACGGCCGGCTGCTGTGGTCGCTCCCCAAGGGGCACCTCGAGGACGGCGAGACGGCGCAGGAGGCCGCCGTGCGCGAGGTCCACGAGGAGACGGGGATCCTCGGCGTCGTCCGCGCCCCGCTCGGGGTGATCGACTTCTGGTTCGTCGCGGAGGACCGCCGGGTCCACAAGACCGTCCACCACTTCCTCATGGATGCCGTCGGGGGCGAGCTCTCCGATGCCGACAGCGAGGTCGCGGCGGTCGAGTGGGTGCCGCTCGAGGAGGTGCCCGCGCGGCTGGCGCACGCTGACGAGCGTCGGCTCGTGACCGGCGCCCCGGGGCTGCTCCCGGACCCCGCGTGACCCCCCGCGCGCTGCCCCGCCTCGCCGCCCTCGCCGGGGCGATCGCCGTCCTCATCGCCCCCCTGACGGGGTCGCCCGCACTGGCGTCCGCGGCGCGGCGCGCCGGCGCGGTGCAGGCGACGCAGGTCGAGGTGGCCGCGACGCGGGTCGCGTCAGCCACCCCCGCGGCCGCGCCGGTGGCCGTCGCCGTCCTCGGGATCACGCCGTCCGCCCCGCGTCCCGGTGACACGATCACCGTCACCGCGCGGGCGACGAACACGACGACGACGACCCTGCGGTCGGTGCGCCTTCGGCTGCGGGTCGGCTTCGTGCCGGTGCCCGACCGACCGACGCTGGCCGCGTATGCCGCGGGAACGGCCACCGAGCTCGACGGGCCGCTCGTGACGGCGGTCGTGCGGCTGGCCGGGACGAGCACCGTGGCCCCGGCCTCAGGGCCGCTGGCGCCCGGGGCGAGCACGACCGTCACCCTCTCGCTGCAGGTCAGCGACCTCGGGCTCCGCACCGCCGGGGCCTACCCGCTGGCGGTCGAGGCGCGCGCGGCCACCGACGGCGGCATCGTTCGGGTCGGCGGCGTCCGGACGTTCCTGCCCTTCGTCCCGACGGTCAAGGAGCTCGTCCCGACCCGGCTCGCCTGGCTCGTCGCGCTCACCGACCTGCCCCGCCGCGACGCGGCCCAGCGCTTCCTCGACGACGGCCTCGACGCGAGCCTCACCCGCGGCGGACGCCTCGCCCGCCTCGTCGCCGTCGGCACGCCGGAGAAGGTCACCTGGGCCGTCGACCCCTCCCTCGTCGAGGACGTCGTCGTCATGAGCAGGGGCTATCAGGTGCGCACGGCGAAGGAGACGACGCCCGGGGCAGGGACCTCCGGGGCGCTCTCGTGGCTCTCGGCGCTGCGCGAGGCGGCCACCGGGCACGACGTCCTCGCCCTCGGCTACGCCCACCCCGACGCCGTCGCCCTGCACCGCGCCGGCCTCGACGCCGACCTCACGTCGGCAACGACCCGAGCCCCCGGGATCCTCGCCGACTACCTTGGCAGCACCGTGACCGGCGACGTCGGCTGGACCCCCGGGGCGCACGTCGACGCCGGGACCGCCGAGGTGCTGCGCCGCAGCGGTGAGCGAGCGCTCGTCGTCGACGGCCGCGACCTCCCCACCGACCTCCCGATGGCCTACACGCCGTCCGGACGGGCCGCCGTCCCGGGGGTGGCCGGCGCGATGACGGCGCTCGTGACCGACCCGGTGCTCACCGCCCTCGCCGCGAGCGACACCCGGGTGCCCGGGTCCGCGGCCGTGGCGCTGCAGCGCTTCCTCGCCGAGACCCTCACGATCACCGCGGAGCGCCCCGGCGACTCCCGCACGATGCTCGTCGCCCCGCCGGCGCTGTGGAACCCCGACCCTGCCTACGCGCGCGCGATCCTGGCCGCGTCGCGCACGGTGCCGTGGCTGGCCCCCGCCACGCTCGCCGAGCTGCGCGCCGAGCCGAGCGCGGTGCTGCGCAGCACCCTGCGCTACCCCGCAGCGGCCCGTGCGGCCGAGCGCTCGGCCGCCGAGCTCGCCCGCGTCTCGGCGTCGCGGACGACGCTCCAGGGCCTCGCCGACGTCCTCACGACGCCCGACGAGGTGACCGGCCGCTACGACGCCGCGCTCCTGCGCACGACGTCGGCCGGGTTCCGCGGCCCTGCCGACTCGGGGGCGCCGCTGCTGCGCGCGGTCGACGACGACCTCGCCACGTGGACCTCCGGCGTGCGGGTGCTCGGCGGGACAGCGACCCTGCCCGACGCGTCGGCGACGTTCCCGCTCACCCTCGTCAACGACCTCGACCAGGCGGTCAAGGTACGGCTCGTCCTCGACAGCAGCAGCCCGAGGCTGCGGCTGACGACGCCGGGCCTCGTGACGATCCCGGCCAACCGCAAGATCCAGATCCGGGTGCAGGCGGAGGCCGCCCTGACCGGGGCGGTGCCTGTCGTGGCGACGCTGCGCACCCCGACCGGCCAGGTCTTCGGCAGCCCCACCGCCTTCGTCGTCCGGCTCACGAAGCTCGGCCGGGTCGCCCTCGTCCTCGTCGTCGGAGCGGGCACGTTCCTCGCGGGCGCCGTCGTGGTGCAGGCCGGACGCCGGATCCGCAAGGCGCGCGCAGGAGCAGCCCGATGAGCAGCACCGGGCTCGTCGGCTCGAGCGCCGTCATGGCCGCGGGCACCGTGGTGTCACGGCTGCTCGGCTTCGTGCGCAGCGCCGTCTTCGTCTTCGCCCTCGGCTCCCAGCTCACCGGTGACACGTACACGGTCGCCAACACCGTGCCGAACATCGTCTACATCCTCCTGCTCGGCGGGGCGCTCAACGCCGTCTTCGTGCCGCAGCTCGTCCGGGGGATGAAGAGCCACTCCGACGGCGGCAAGGCCTACGCCGACGGGCTGCTGACGATGACCGGGGTGGCGCTCGTCGTCCTCACGCTCGTGGCGACGGCGGCCGCGCCGCTGCTCGTGCGGCTCTACTCGGGCTCGAGCTGGACGGCCGCGGACCGTGAGGTCTCGATCCAGTTCGCCTACTGGTGCCTGCCCCAGATCCTCTTCTACGGCATCTACACGATGCTCGGCCAGGTGCTCAACGCCCGCGGCCGGTTCGGCCCGATGATGTGGGCGCCGATCCTCAACAACATCGTCGCCATCGCGGCCGCGACGGCCTTC
This sequence comes from Actinomycetes bacterium, assembly GCA_038322045.1. Classification (GTDB taxonomy): domain Bacteria; phylum Actinomycetota; class Actinomycetes; order JBBQFP01; family JBBQFP01; genus JBBQFP01. The sequence continues at coordinate 18,672 of JBBQFP010000014.1, forward strand.
CTCGTCGCCGGCCAGGTCGACAAGACCGACCCGAGCACGATCTCCTCCGGGTGGATCGCCTGGCTCGGCATCGGCAGCACCCTCGGGGTGGCGGCCCAGGCCATCATCCTCGTGCCGTTCGTTCGGGCGACGGGCTACCACTACACGCCGAGGTGGGACGTCCGCGGGCTCGGGCTGCGCAAGGCCGCCGACCTCGCCCGCTGGACGCTGGGCTTCGTCGCCGTCAACCAGGTCGCGTTCCTCGTCGTCACGCGCGTGGCCACGGGCCTGTCCCGGGAGGCGGTCACGGCGGGCCTGGGGTACGGCGTGGGTATTACCCCGTACCAGAACGCCTACCTGTTCTTCATGCTGCCGCACTCGATCGTCACCGTCTCGATCGTCACCGCGCTGCTCCCCCGGATGAGCGGCGCGGCGGTCGACGGGCGCTTCCGCGACCTCGTCGCCGACCTCTCGCAGGGCCTGCGGCTCTCCGGGGTCGCCGTCGTCCCGTCGGCGGTGTTCCTCGGGGTGTTCGGCCCGGCGCTGCTGACGCTGCTCTTCGCCTACCAGGCGACGAGCACGAGAGACGCACACTACATGGGGCTCATCCTCGCGGGGTTCTGCGTCGGGCTCGTGCCCTTCACCGTCCACCACGTCTCGCTGCGCGGCTTCTACTCCTTCGACGACACCCGGACGCCGTTCCTCATCCAGGCGGTCATCGCTGCGGTGAACATCGGGCTCATCGTCGTCGTCCACCTGACGCTGCCGCTGCGCTGGGAGACCGTCGGCCTCGCGCTGGCGTTCTCGGGGTCGTTCGTCGTCGGGTGCGCGCTCTCCGTCGCCACCCTGCGACGGCGTCTCGGGGACGTCGACGCCTACCGCGTGGTGCGCACGTACGTGCGGCTCGCCGTCGCCTCGGGCCTCGCCGGTCTCGCGGCGTGGCTCGTCTCGCGGCCGGTCGGCTGGGTGGTCGACGACGCCCGGCTCGGGTCTCTGGGCGAGCTCGTCGTCGCGGCGGTCGTCATGGGCCTCGGCTACGCGTGGCTGGCGCGGCGGATGCGGGTCACCGAGCTCACCGAGGTCCTCGACACCGTCCGGGCGCGGCTCGGCCGGTAGGCAGTCCGCCCGCGGCGGGTGGGCGCGGTGCTGCGGCGGCGGCGGCGCGGGATGGCTCGGCCGGTGCGGCCCACGCCTCAAGCGGGTCCCTGGGGGTGCCGATGCTCCCGGCGTGCCTCACACCGCGAGCCGAGCCCTGCGCCCCGTCCAGGCCGGGGTCGCCGCGCTGCGGGCCGGCTCCGACCGGGGAGACGTCCTCATCAGCTGGTTCGTCCGGCTCGCCGCCGTGCTCGCCGTCCTCGGGGTGCTGGCCTTCGACGGGATCGCCGTCGGCGCCACGCGTCTGGAGGTGGCCGACGCCGCGAACTCCGGTGCCGTCGCCGCGAGCGACACCTGGCAGCAGACCCACGTGGCGCAGAAGGCCTACGACGCCGCGTTGGCCGCCGGGAAGCCCGGTGACACGATCGCCCCGACGAGCTTCCGGGTGGACGCCGACGGCACGGTCCACCTGCGGCTGCACCGCACGGCCCGCACGATCGTCCTCCGTCGCTGGTCGACGTCGGCAGCGTGGGCGTCGGTGACGAGCGAGGGCACCGCGAGGCCCTCGTCGTGACCCGCAGGGTCGCCGTCGGGCCAGTGGCCCGCAGGGTCCGACTGCTCGCCGCGCTGCTCGCGCTCATCGCGTGCTCCGGGGTGCTGCCGGGGCTGCGCTCGTCGGCGAGCGCCGACCCGAACCTCGACCAGGCCCGAGCCAGCGCCGTCGCCCTCAACGCCGAGGTCTCCCGCCTGCGCGCCGAGGTCGCCCTCGCCACGGAGCGCTACGACTCGGTCACGGAGCGGCTCGGCGCGGCGACGTCCCGGGTCCTCTCCGCGCAGGCCTGGGCCGACGCGCTGCGCGGCGTCCGCGCCGAGGGGAGCGACGACACCGTCGCGCGGGCTCGGGCCGTGTACATGGGCGGCGGCTCGCTCGCGCTCTACGCCTCGGTCCTCGACGGGCGCGACCTCGGCGACGTGCTCTCCCGCGCCCAGGCGATCCGGCTCCTCGTCGACGCCGACGCCACGAGGATCGACGCCGCCGACCGGGCGATCGGCTCGGCCGACGAGCAGGTGCGCCAGCTCGACGCTGCCGTGTCGGCGCAGGAGCTGCTGCGCGCGCAGGCTCAGGCCGCCGCCGCGACGGTCTCCGGGCTGCTCGACGAGCAGGCGCGCCTCATGGCCCAGGCCGACGCCGAGGTCAGGGCCCTGGCGGCGGAGGCTGCTGCGCAGGCCGCGGCGCAGGCCGCCGCCCAGGCCCGAGCCGCACTCGCGGCCGCCGGCACGGCCCTCGACGGGAGCGCGCTGCCCCCGGCCCCCACCGCGCTGGCCGCCCGCGCGATCGCGGCGGCCCGCACCCGCCTCGGCGTCCCCTACGTGTGGGGCGCGACCGGCCCCGACACCTTCGACTGCTCGGGGCTCACCGGGTGGGCGTACCGGCAGGCCGGCGTGCGGCTGCCCAGGGTGGCGCAGGACCAGTGGTTCGCCGGCCCGCACGTCGCACTCGCCGACCTCCAGCCGGGCGACCTCGTCTTCTGGGCGACCGACCCGGCGCGCCCGGTGACGATCCACCACGTCGCGATATACGTCGGCAACGGCCTCGTGCTCCAGGCCCCGCGCACCGGTGACGTCGTCAAGATCTCGCCGCTGTGGCTCGACGAGTACATCGGAGCCGTGCGGATCCCCTCGCCGCTGGCGACCGCCAGCCCTGCTGCAGGGTGACCGGCGGTCCTGTGGACGCGCGCCGGAGCCGTGGACTCCGCGGCTACGATGCTGGGACGGGTTCGAGCGACGGACCCATGCGCTCCGCGGGAGGACTGTGCGTTCCGCGCTGACCTCCGGGTCGCTTCTCGCCGGGAGGTACCGGCTCCAGGAGAAGCTCGCCGACGACGCCGACGGCGCGCAGTGGCGTGCGGTCGACGAGCTGCTCCGTCGTCCGGTGCTCGTCCGGTGCTCGCCGGGCGACGACGGGCAGGCGGAGGCCGTCATCGCCGCCGCCCGGGCCTGCGCCGCTCTCTCCGACCGCCGGATGCTCCGAGTCCTCGACGCCGACGTCATCGACGGGCGCGTCGTCGTCGTCTCCGAGTGGGTGCCGGCCAACGACCTCGCGCGGCTGCTCGAGGACGGACCCCTCGAGCCCGACGAGGCGCGCCGGGTGACCCACGAGGTCGCGTGCGCCCTGGCCGCGGCAGCAGATCAGGGGCTGCACCACCTGCGGCTCACGCCCGAGAAGGTCCTCCGCGGCGAGACCGGCCAAGTGAAGATCATCGGCCTCGGGGTCGACGCGGCCGCCTCGGGGGCCGGTCTCGACGCGTCCACCGCGACGGCGAGCGCCGTCGACACCGAGGCCGTCGGAGCCCTGCTCTACGCGGCGCTCACCGGCCGCTGGCCGCTGCCTGAGGGAACGGGCGGCCCCACGTCGGTCCCGCTCGCGCCCTTCGAAGCCGGCGCTGCACGCCGGCCCCGGCAGGTGCGCGCCGGCGTCCCGGCCGACCTCGACGAGATCGCCGTCGCCGCCCTCGGAGCGCGCGGGGGTGCGGTGTCGGCCGGGCACGGTCGGGTGGGATGGCTGCGCAGCCCCGAGGACGTCGCCGCGGCGCTGGACCGGGGGCTGGACCCCACCGACGCGACCGGGACGCTGCTGCCGGTCGAGGTCGTCGTCGCGACGCCACCGCCCGCGCTCAGCGGCCGGACCAGGCTCGTCGCGGGGACGCTCCTGGGTGCGGCCCTGGCTGCCGTCGTCGCCCTTGTCGGGTGGCAGCTTGGAGCGTCGACGTCGACGTCACCGCCCGCGGTGGCCGGCTCGCTGCCGTCGGCGCGCTCGGCGACGCCGACCCCGCCGCTGGACTCCAGCGCGGTGCCCGTGTCCGCGGTCGAGGACCTCGACCCGCATGGTGACGGCAGCGAGAACCCCGGAGACGTCGCCCTCGCGGTCGACGGCAAGCCCAGCACGGCGTGGCGAACCCTCACGTACTTCGGCAGCCCCCGCCTGGGCCAGCTCAAGCCGGGGGTGGGGCTCGTCCTCGACCTCGGTCAGCGCCGACGCGTGCGTAGCGTGTCGTTCGTCCTCGAGGGCCGCGGCACCGACCTCGCGCTCGGTGCCGCCGACCGGCGCTCGGGCTCCGAGACCGGCTACCCCGTCGTCGCCTCCGTCACCGGCGCCGGTCGCACCGTCACCCTGCGCCCCGAGGACCCCCTGCTCGCCCGCTACCTGCTCGTCTGGCTCACGTCGCTGCCGCAGGTCGCACCCGGTCAGTACCGCGGGGGCGTCGCCGAGATCGTCGTGAACCGGTGAGGGCCGAGGCAGCCGCCGACGCGACGGACGCCGAGCTCCTCGCGGCCCATGTCGCGGGCGACCCGGACGCGTTCGGCGAGCTCGTGCGGCGCCACCAGGGACGGATGTGGGCGGTGGCGCTGCGGACCCTCGGCGACCGCGAGGAGGCGGCCGACGCGCTGCAGGATGCGTTCCTGTCGGCGTACCGCCGCGCGGCGACCTACCGCGGTGAGTCCGCCGTGACGACCTGGCTGCACCGGGTCGTCGTCAACGCCTGCCTCGACCGGGTGCGCCGTCGTGCGGTGCGCCCCACCGTGCCGCTGCCCGACGACGACGTCGGCCTGCCCCGCACGCCCGACGCCACCGAGGCGTGGGACCTCACCGACGCTCTGAGTGTAGCGCTCGCCACCCTCCCCGACGAGCAGCGGCTCGCGATCGTCCTCGTCGACCTCGAGGGCTACCCCGTCAGCGAGGCGGCACAGCTGCTCGGCGTCGCCGTCGGCACGGTGAAGAGCCGGTGCTCGCGCGGGCGGCTGCGGCTGCGCGAGGTCCTCGCGCCGACGTTCGCTGCAGGGAACCACCGGCCCCCCGCGGCCGTCCCACCGACACCTGCCCCCGCACCCCTGCCCACGGAAGGGCCCTCGACGTGATGACCGCCTCTGGCCCGCACCTCGACCCCGGGACGCTCGCTGCGCTCGGCTCGGGTGCCCTGCCGACGGCGGAGGCGGTCGAGGCCGAGCGGCACGTCGCCGGGTGCGAGCTGTGCGCCGAGGCGCTCTTCGACGTCGTACCCCCCGTGCGTACCGAGGCCGGCCCCGACCCGGTCGTGCCCCACGACGTCGCCGCCCGGATCGCGGCCGCCCTGGCGACGGAGGCAGCCGCCGCCGCGTCCAGTGGCGCAAGCGCCGCCGCCGCGTCCAGTGGCGCAAGCGCCACGGTGACTCCGCTGCGGCGCCGGCGATGGGTCCCCACGACCGCGCAGCTCGGTGCCGTGGCGGCCTCGGTGGCCGTCCTCGCCGCCGGGGTGGTCGGCGTGCGCGCCCTCGTCGCCGACGGCGGCGGGTCCAGCGCCGGGTCCGCCTCGACGGCCATGCAGGACTCCACGGGATCGGCCCTCTCCCCCGCTGCGCCGCCCGTCACCCGCTCCGGTACCGCGTGGACGGCGACGAGCCTGCGGACGGCGGCCCCGCGGCTAGCCCAGCCCTCGGGTACAGCCGAGTCGTTGAAGAGCGCTGAACCGCCCGCGGGCGCGTCAGGCGGGCCATCGGCTCCGTCGGAGCGCACGACCTCGGAGGACACGTCGGTCCTCGACCCGCTCGTGGCAGCCCCCGCTCTCCAGCGCTGCGTGGCCGACCTCACGGGCGAGCAGACCACCGCGCCGCTCGCCGTCGACGTCGGTCGCTACGGGGGACGCCCCGTGGCCGTCGTCGTCGTGCCCACGACCGCCCAGCCCTCGTCGCTCGACGTGTGGGTCGTCGGGCCCGGCTGCGCCTCCGACGTCCGGCTGTTCCTCCGGACCACCCGGTGAGGGTGCGCTGACACTCACGCCGACCGGGTAGAGGCGGCCCAGCGGCCGCGGCGGCGGGAATCCCCTGTCGGGCCCCGGTGGTTGACTCGGGCACACCGGGCGGCGAGGACGACGAGCCGCGACGACACCGACGGAAGGCTCTTCCCGTGACCACCTCGACGGACCCCGTGCGCGACCTCATCATCGTCGGCTCGGGCCCCTCCGGCTGGACGGCGGCGATCTACGCCGCGCGGGCGAATCTCCACCCGCTCGTCTTCGAGGGCTCCGTCACCGCCGGTGGGGCGCTCATGAACACCACCGAGGTCGAGAACTTCCCCGGCTTCCCGGCCGGCATCCAGGGCCCGGAGCTCATGGAGAACCTCCGCAGCCAGGCCGAGCGCTTCGGCGCGGAGGTCGTCACCGACGACATCACGGCGATGGACCTCACCGGGCCGGTCAAAATCCTCACCGACGGCGAGGGCCGCGAGCACCGCGCCGCCGCCGTCATCCTCGCGACCGGCTCGGGCTACCGCGAGCTCGGCGTGCCCGACGAGAAGCGGCTCTCGGGCCGAGGTGTCTCGTGGTGCGCCACCTGTGACGGGTTCTTCTTCCGCGACCAGGACATCGCCGTCGTCGGCGGTGGCGACTCTGCCCTCGAGGAGGCGACGTTCCTCACGCGCTTCGCCCGCTCGGTCACCCTCGTGCACCGTCGCGACAGCCTGCGCGCGTCGAAGATCATGCAGGAGCGGGCGATGTCCGACCCCAAGATCCACTTCGCGTGGAACAGCACCGTCGTCGCCATCCACGGCGAAGACAAGGTCAGCGGCGTCCGCCTCGCCGACACCGTCACGGGCGAGGAGCGCGACCTGCCGGTCACGGGGATCTTCGTCGCCATCGGCCACGACCCGCGCAGCGAGCTGCTCCACGGGCAGGTGCGCCTCGACGAGGCGGGGTACGTCCTCGTCGACTCCCCGTCCACGCGGACGAACGCCGCCGGCGTGTTCGCCTGCGGCGACCTCGTCGACCACTCCTACCGCCAGGCGATCACCGCGGCTGGCACGGGCTGCGCCGCAGCCCTCGACGCCGAGCGCTACCTCGCCGGCCTGGCGGACGCCGTCGCCACCGGTGACGCCGTCCAGGCCAGCGCGAGCAGCCTGACCGCCTGACCGCCTGCTGCGTCCCCCGATCGCCCACCCCCGTCCGACCCTTCTGAAGGAGACCTCATGGCCACCCGCGCCGTCACGACCGCCAGCTTCGACTCCGACGTCCTGCAGTCCTCCCGCCCGGTGCTCGTCGACTTCTGGGCCGAGTGGTGCGGACCGTGCCGCCAGGTCGCACCGATCCTCGAGGAGATCGCCCGCGACCACGGCGACAAGATCGACATCGTCAAGGTCAACGTCGACGAGGAGCCGCAGGTCGCCGCTTCCTACGGCGTGACGTCGATCCCCACGCTCAACGTCTACCAGGGGGGCCAGGTCGTGAAGAGCATCGTCGGGGCCAAGCCGAAGGCCATGCTCCTCAAGGACCTCGCTGCCTTCCTCTAGGCGGGCGTCTCCACAGGAGGCCGCTCGTGACCGACCTGCAGACCTGGGTCGCGGGGGGGCGCGCCGTGAAGGCGCTGGTCGCACGACGGTTACGATGCGGTCTTTCCCAACCCACCGGAGACCGCTCGTGCCAGACACCCCTGCCGGCCCTGACGACGTGCCGGGTCCTCCCGGCTTGCGTCAGCGTGCGGTACCGGGGTTCGCCGCGCGCGCCGGTGACATCGGGCCTGTCGTCGCCGACGTCCGGGCCAAGCTCGCCCTCGTCGGCCTGCTCGACCGCACTGCTGCTGAGGGCGACCCGTACGAGGCCGCGTTCGACGCCCCCTGCGAGGACGCCGTCCGCTCCTTCCAGCAGCAGCGAGGGCTCACGGCCGACGGCATCGTCGGCCCGGCGACCTACCGCTCGCTCGACGAGGCGCGCTGGCGGCTCAGCGACCGGATCCTCGTCCACCAGCCGATCCGGCCGATCGTCGGTGACGACGTCGCCGCTCTCCAGCGCCGGCTGCTCGACCTCGGCTTCGCCCCCGGGCGGGTCGACGGCCGCTTCGGCCCCGACACCGACGCCGCGGTCCGCGACTTCCAGCGCAACGTCGGGCTGCCCCCCGACGGGATCTGCGGCCCCAGCACCTTCAAGGCATTCGACCGGCTGAGCAGGCACGTCACCGGAGGCTCACCCGACGTGCTCCGCGAGCGCACGGTCCACGCGCTCGCGGGCCCGGCGCTCCACGGGAAGATCGTCGTCATCGACCCCGGACATGGCGGCCTCGACCGCGGAGTCGTCCGCGACGAGCTCGACGAGGCCTGGCTCGTCGAGGACCTCGCCGCTCGGCTCGAGGGCCGCCTCGCCGCCACCGGGGTCATCGCCTACCTCACGCGGCCCGTGCCGCTGCGTCGCTCCAAGCCGTCTCCCGTGGAGTCCGACCGGGCGGCATTCGCCAACCACGCGGGTGCCGACCTCGTCATCTCCCTGCACGTCGACGGCACGATCAGCGCCCGACCGCACGGGGTTGCCGCGTATTACTACGGCGAAGACCGCTTCGGGCACGTCTCCGCCGTCGGCCGGCGTCTCGCCGAGCTCGTCCAGCGCGAGATCGTCGAACGCACCTCACTGGCCGACTGCCGCACGCACGCCAAGACCTGGGACCTCCTCCGGCACACCCGGATGCCGGCGATCCGGGTCGAGGTCGGCTACCTCGGCTCGCCGGAAGACCGTGAGCGGCTCGTCGACCCGGCGTTCCGCGACACCGTCGCGGACGCCATCGCCGTTGCCGTGCGCCGCCTCTACCAGGGCACCGAGCACGGCCTCGAGCCCGAGGGTGCCGATGCCTCGGGGATCGGCGTCGGGCAAGACGCAGCGCATGAGGCCCTCGTCGGCCTCGCGGGCTGAACCACGGGCGCCGTAGCTGTTCGCGTCTCAGACCGGCCGGAACGCCGGCTCGGGGGCCATCGACCCCAGCAGCCGCTCCAGCGCGACCTCGACGTCCTCGCGCCAGCTCAGCGCCGTCCGCAGCTCGAGGCGCAGCCGCGGCCAGCGGTGGTGAGCCCGCACCGTCTTGAACCCCACGGCGAGCAGGAAGTCCGCCGGCACGATGCAGTGCGGCCGGAACGGGCCGGCCTCCTCCTGCGGCAGCCGGACCTCGCCAAAGGCCTCGATGGCCCGCACGCCGCGCCGCACGAGGTCCTTCGCCGCCGACTGGACGAGGACCCGGCCGAGCCCCTGGCCGGCCATGGAGTCGACGATGGACGCCGTCATGAGCAGGACGGCGTCGCCGGACACCGGTGAGGTCGGGAACGCCACCGACCTCGGCACGGACGTCGGCGGCGCGTAGAGGACGTAGCCGGCCGGTTCACCGTCGACGTAGACGATCTTCCCGCACGATCCCCACTCGAGCAGCGTGGACGACAGCCACGCCTCTTTCTCGAGCTCGCCGTCCCCGCTCTCGGCGACGCGCTCGCCGGCGACGGGGCCAAGCTCCCAGAACACGCACGAGCGGCACCGGATCGGTAGGTCGGCCAGGGTGTCGAGCGTCAGACTCGTGACGCGGCGCCCCACCTCAGACGCGCCGCGGGTGCGGACGCAGCAGCTCCGCGACGTAGGCCAGGGCGGCCCCGGCGACGAGGGCGACGACGACAGCGACGACGGGCCGGACGGCGCGCATGGGAGACTCCTCGGCAGGCCACACTCTCGCCCGCATGGTAGGCGGGGCCTCGGCCGCAGGGGAATCCCCCCGTCACCGAGGCCTGAGCACCGCCGGGCGCCGACGACAGCGAGGAGCTCCGGTGACGGTCCCATCGCAGCCCGGGTCCCGGCTCGACATGTGGGTCGACAGCTACGCCGCCCGCACCAGGGGCATGACGGCCTCCGAGATCCGTGCCCTGTTCGCCGTCGCCTCGCGCCCCGAGGTCGTCTCGCTCGCTGGCGGGATGCCCTACATCCCGGCCCTGCCTCTCGACGCGGTGGCGGGGGTCATGACCGAGCTCATCGCCACCCGGGGCGCCGTCGCGCTCCAGTACGGCTCAGGGCAGGGCGACCCCGTCCTGCGCGAGCAGATCTGCGAGGTCATGCGCCTCGTCGGCATCGAGGGCCACCCCGACGACGTCGTCGTGACCACGGGCTCCCAGCAGGCGCTCGACCTCGTCACCCGGATCTTCGTCGACCCCGGCGACGTCGTCCTCGCCGAGGCGCCGTCCTACGTCGGCGCGCTCGGGACCTTCGCCGCGTACCAGGCCGACGTCGTCCACGTGGCGATGGACGCCGACGGCCTCGTGCCTGCGGCGCTGCGCGAGGCGCTCGCGGCGACCGCAGCGGCGGGCAAGCGGGTGAAGCTGCTCTACACGGTGCCGAGCTACCACAACCCCGCAGGGGTCTCGCTGAGCCTGGCGCGCCGCCAGGAGGTCCTCGAGATCGCCCAGTCGGCGGGGGTGCTCGTGCTCGAGGACGACCCCTACGGTCTCCTCGGCTTCACCGGGCCGCCCCTGCGCGCCATCCGCGCCGACGACGACGACGGCGTCGTCTACCTCGGCACGTTCTCCAAGACCTTCGCTCCGGGGCTGCGTGTCGGGTGGGCGCTCGCCCCCCACGCGGTGCGGGAGAAGCTCGTCCTCGCCTCGGAGGCGGCGATCCTCTGCCCGTCGTCCTTCGCGCAGCTCGCCGTGTCCGGCTACCTGCGGACGCAGCCCTGGCAGGAGCAGATCAAGGTCTACCGCGAGGTGTACCGCGAACGGCGCGACGCGACCGTGGAGGCGCTGACGCAGCTCTTCCCGCGCGGAGCGACGTGGAACGTGCCGGACGGCGGCTTCTACGTGTGGGTCCGCCTGCCCGAGGGCCTGGACTCCAAGGCGATGCTGCCGCGCGCGGTGACCGAGCGGGTCGCCTACGTCCCTGGCACGGCGTTCTACGCCGACGGCCAGGGCAGCGAGGCGATGCGCCTGTCGTACTGCTACCCCGAGCCCGACCGGATCCGCGAAGGCGTGCGCCGGCTGGCCGGCGTGCTGTCCCAGGAGCTCGAGATACGTGAGACGTTCGGCGCGCTGAGCACGCCGCACGGTCCGCACAACCCGCGCGACGGCGTCGAGTTCCCGGGCCCGGAGACGGGCTGAGGCCACCGCCCCCGTGCCGACCCCGCCACCGCCACCGCCACCTCGCACCTCGTACCCGTCCCCGACCCACCCCTGCGCCCCGTGGCGCCTGCCGCCCGAAGGACATCCCATGAGTGATCTCGGTCGCGTCGTCGTCCTCTCCGGCGGCCTCTCCCACGAGCGCGAGGTCTCGCTGCGCTCAGGCCGGCGGGTGGCTGAGGCGCTGCGGGGCGTCGGGGTCGACGTCGAGCTCGTCGACGTCGACGCCGCGCTCGTCGACCGCCTGATCGCCGACCCCCCCGCGGTCGTCTTTCCCGCGCTGCACGGGGCTTCCGGAGAGGACGGCGCCCTGCGAGAGGTGCTCGAGATGCTCGAGCTCCCCTACGTGGGCGCGCAGAGCTCCTCGGCTCGCACGGCCTTCGACAAGCCCGCGGCCAAGCTGGCGATGAGCCGAGCGGGGCTCCACGTGCCCACCGGTGTGTGCCTCCCGGTCAACACGTTCCGTGAGCTCGGCGCCGCCTCGTTGCTCAAGGCGATCACCGCCGGCATCGCGCTCCCGCTGTTCGTCAAGCCTGCGCGTGGTGGCTCCGCGCTCGGCGCCCTCAAGGTCGAGACGGCCGAGGCGCTCCCCGCGGCCCTCGTCGGCTGCTTCGCCTACGGGGACACCGCCGTCGTCGAGCGTTTTGTCGAAGGAACCGAGATCGCCGTCTCCGTCATCGACACCGGCGCGGGGCCGGTGGCGCTGCCCGCCGTCGAGATCGTGCCGGACGGCGGCATCTACGACTACCCCGCCCGCTACACCGCCGGCATGACGGAGTTCTTCACGCCGGCCAGGCTCGTCGAGGACGTCGCGGTACGTGCGGCCCAGACGGCCGTCGCCTCGCACGAGGCGCTCCGGCTGCGCGACCTCAGCCGGATGGACGCCATCGTCACGGCCGACGGCGAGGTCGTCGTCCTCGAGGTCAACGTCGCGCCCGGCATGACGGAGACCTCGCTCCTTCCCATGGCCGCCGAGGCTGCGGGGCTCGACCTCGGGGTGCTCTACCGGGACCTCGCGGTCGCCGCGATGTCGCGCGCCCGCGAGGCCTAGCCCCCGCCGCCGCTGCGGGCACGGCCGGCCGGACGCTAGGGCCGCTCGGGCGCGAGCGCCTCGACGATGCGCTCGAGGTCCTCGACCCCGGCGAACTCGATGGTGATCTTCCCCTTCGTGCGGCCGAGGTCGACCTTGACCCGGGGGTCGAGCCGGTCGGAGAGCCGGTCGGCGATGCCGGCGAGCTCGGGGCTCGGCTCGCTCCGGCGCCGGGCCGCCCGCGGGGCGGAGCCGGGCTCGCCGACGGCGACGATCTCCTCGACCGCCCGCACCGACAGGCCTTCCGCGACGATGCGCCCGGCCAGCCGTTCCTGAGCACCGGCCTCGTCGAGCGCGAGCAGCGCGCGAGCGTGCCCCGCGCTGAGGACGCCCGCCGCCACCCGTCGCTGCACCGGCACCGGCAGGCGCAGCAGCCTGATCGTGTTGGAGATCGTCGGGCGCGATTTGCCGATCCGGGCGGCGAGCTCGTCGTGGGTGCAGCCGAAGTCGGCGAGCATCTGGTCGTAGGCGGCCGCCTCTTCCAGCGGGTTGAGCTGGCTGCGATGGAGGTTCTCGAGGAGGGCGTCGCGCAGGAGGTCGCTGTCCTCGGTCGAACGGACGATCGCCGGGATGGTCTCCAGGCCCGCCTCGCGGCAGGCACGCCATCGCCGCTCGCCCATGACGAGCTCGTAGCGCTGCTCGCCCGCCGGACGGACGACGACCGGTTGCAGCAGCCCCACCTCGCGGATGGAGTGGACGAGCTCGGCCATCGCGTCCTCGTCGAAGACCTGACGCGGCTGCCGCGGGTTGGCGACGATGCACGCCAGCGGCAGCTCGGCGAACCAGGCGCCTCCGACCTCGGCGCTGCGCGTCGGCGCACCTGCCCCGGGGTCCGAGACCGCCGTCGCGGCCGGGACGGATGGCGATGGGGCGTCGGTGCCCGCCGGAGCATCGTCACCTCGGGCGGGGGCGGGGGCGGTGACGCCTGGGGCGCCGGTGGGCGCAGAGCCGGTCTCGCCCGCCGGGCTGACGGGGGCAGCCGGCGGGAACAGCGAGCCCAGCCCGCGCCCGAGCCCGCCTCGCTTCGCGCTCATGGCCGACCCCCTCCCTCTGGCGCACCGCGGCGCGCCAGCTCGCGAGCGGCCTCGAGGTAGCTCAGCGCCCCGGTCGAGCCGGCGTCGTAGGTGATGACGGTCTGGCCGTAGCTCGGTGCCTCGGAGATGCGCACCGACCGGGGGATGACCGTGCTCAACACCTCGCTCGGGAAGTGCGTGCGGACCTCCTGGGCCACCTGCGCGGCCAGTCGCGTCCGGCTGTCGAACATCGTGAGAAGGATCGTCGACACGGCCAGGGTCGGGTTGAGGTGCGCCCGGACGAGCTCGACGTTGTGGAGCAGCTGGGTGAGTCCCTCGAGCGCGTAGTACTCGCACTGGATCGGGATGAGCACCTCGTCCGCCGCCGTCAGCGCGTTGACCGTGAGCAGACCGAGGCTCGGGGGGCAGTCGATGAAGACGTAGTCCACCCGGTCACCCGCTGCGTCGACGTCCGCGAGGTACCGGCGCAGGACCCGGTCGAGCCGGGTCTCCCGGGCGACGAGGGGCACGAGCTCGATCTCCGCGCCCGCGAGGTGGATCGTCGCCGGCAGGCACGCCAGACCGGGGACGTCGGCGGCAGGCGTGACGGCGTCGGCAACCGCGACGTCGCCGAGCAGGACGTCGTAGACGCTGTCGATCTCAGCGTGGTGCTCGATGCCGAGGGCCGTCGAGGCGTTCCCTTGCGGGTCGAGGTCGATGACGAGGACGCTCGCGCCCTGAAAGGCCAGCGCGGCAGCGAGGTTGACGGCGGTCGTCGTCTTCCCCACGCCACCCTTCTGGTTGGCAACCGTGATGACCCGGGTGCGCGCGGGACGTGCCAGCGCTGGCCCGCGCTGGCCCCGCACCGTGAGTGCCGTGTGAGCAGCTCGAGCGATGGGGGTGTCGTCCCACTCGGCCAGCTCGGCCGGCTCGTCCGGCTCAGCGACGTCGTGAGCGGTCGATGTTTCACGTGAAACAGCCGACTCCGAACGATCGTCAAGCTCCGCGCCGTCCGTGAGCGGCTCATGACCCAGGGCGTCCGGCGCGCCGCAGGGTGTGTCTGGCTCCGAGGACGGCCACCCCAGCCCGTCCGACCGTGCTGCATCCGTCGTCGGCCAGCCGAGCCCCGGGGCGGTGACGCTCACCTAGCCCTCCGTCGGCCGGCCGCAGCGCGGGCCGCCTTGCGCACCCGGATCACCGTGGCCGCCGCTGGCATGCCTGGCAGGTCCAGCACCTCGACATGGCTCTCCTCGGCTCCTGCGCGCTTGAGCCGGGGCCGCACCCGAGCGAGCTCCTCGCTGGCCGACTCCCCCTTGAGGGCGAGCAGCTCGCCCCCGGGGCGCAGCAGCGGCATCGCCCACCCGATGAGCTTCTCCATGGGAGCGACGGCTCGGACGACGACGACGTCGACGTCGATGACTCCTCGGCGCTCCTCGGCCCGCCCCCGCTCCACGGAGGCATTCTCCAACGCCAGGGTCTCGAGGACCTCGCCGAGGAAGGTCGCCCGCCGCAGCAGCGGCTCGAGGAGGGTCACGCGCAGGTCGGGGCGGGCCAACGCCAGCGGGATCCCGGGCAGCCCCGCGCCAGAACCCAGGTCGCAGACGATCGCACCGTCAGCGAGCAGCGGTGCCACGGCGACGCAGTTGAGCAGGTGCCGACTCCAGATGCGAGCGACCTCGCGTGGCCCGATGAGGCCGCGGATGACTCCGTCGTCGCAGAGCAGCTCGGCGTACCGCACGGCGCGATCGAACCGCTCGCCGAACACGCCGGCAGCGACCGCAGGAACCGGCTCCGGCACCTGCGGCTCGTCGACCGTGGAGGCATCCGGGTCGGCCGCAGCGGCGGGCGGCGACCCGGCGTCGGCCCGCCGCTCGCCGGGGCCACCGGGCTCCGCAGCGGATCCCGTCGTCGTCCCACTCATCGCGTCACGCAGGGTGGACGACGACGCGGCGCGCCGGCTCCTCGCCCTCGGACTCGCTGCGCAGGCCCGCGGCCGCGACGGCGTCGTGGACGACCTTGCGCTCGAACGGGGTCATGGGGGCGAGGCGCACCGGCTGGGCCGTCTCGGTGGCGGTGGCGCACGCCTCGGCCCCGATCCGGGTGAGCTCCTCACGGCGCGCGGCGCGGTGCCCGGCGATGTCGAGCATGAGCCGGCTCCGCTCGCCGGTCGCTGCCAGGACGGCGAGGCGGGTCAGCTCCTGGAGCGCCTCGAGCACCTCACCGTCGTCACCGACGAGCATCTCGAGGTCGCCGCCGACGATGGACACCGCCGCACGACCGTTCTCGACGTCCATGTCGATGTCACCGTCGAGGTCGGCGATGTCGAGCAGGCCCTCGAGGTAGTCCGCGGCCACCTCACCCTCCTGCTCGAGGCGGGACAGCTCGTCAGTGGGGGTGGTCGGCATTCCGTCGCTCACGAAGGGTCCTCCGGGTCAGTGGGATGGGCGACCGACGGCGTTCGGCGGCGGTCGCTCCGTGCTCAGGTCTGGTCGGCGGTCAGCCGGCGTCGCTCGGCCCGGGCGCAGGACCCGCGGCGGGCGTCGAGCCACCCGGCGGCCGGGCGGGGCTGGACGGCTTTGCGGCCGTGCCCCCGCCGGTCGGGCGATTGCGCTTCGTGCTCCGTGAGGGCTGCTGACGCTGGCCGCGCGGGGCGGCAGGGGCGGCCGGGGTCGGGGGTCCACCGGGAGCGCCCGAGGCTGAGTCGGTGCTCGCGGCCGGGGCGCGGCGCAGGAGCGACCGACGACCGGCGCTCTGCTTGGCGGCCATCCGGGCGAGGTACGCGGCCTCGGCGGGGGTTCCGGGGGAGGGCATGTTCCGGATGACGTAGAACTGCTGGCCCATCGACCACAGGTTCGTCGTCAGCCAGTAGAGGAGGACGCCGACCGGGAAGTTGATGCCGAAGACCGCGAACATGATCGGGAAGACGTACAGGAGCAGCTTCTGCTGCTGGGCGAGCGGGTTGGCCGCGGCCGACTCCGCGGAGACGTTCTTCACCATGAGCTGGCGCTGGGTGATGAACTGCGACAGCGACATGGCGACGATCATGAGGATCGTCACGACACGGGTCGACGTGCTCGTCGTCGAGGTGAAGCTCTCCGAGAGCCGCGCGCCGAAGAAGTGCGCAGCAGCGGCGCTCTCGGCTTGCGCCTGGGTGAGGATGCCCGCGGGTTTGACCGGCTCCTGGGCAATGCCGCGCAGGACGTGGAAGAGCGCGTAGAAGATCGGCGCCTGCACGAGGATGGGCAGGCAGCTCGACAGCGGGTTGGTACCCGTCTCCTTGTAGAGCTTCATGAGCTCCTGGGACTGCTTCTCCCGGTCGCCCTTGTGCTTGTCCTGCAGCTTCTTGATCTCCGGCTGGAGGAGCTGGAGCCCGCGCTGGCTCTTGATCTGCTTGACGAACAGCGGGATGAGCAGGATCCGGATGACGACGACGAGGCCGATGATCGACAGCGACCACGTGACCCCGCTCGAGGTGCCGAACACCGGGGTGAAGACCTTGTGGAAGACAACCATGATCCACGACACGACGTCGTAGAGCGGCGAGAGGATCGAGCTCACGAGCGGGCTCCCTGCGCGGTGGGGTGGAGCAGACGGACCCGGTGGTTGTCGCCCTCGCAGGGCGGCAACGGGGTCCGGGAGTAGGAGTGGCGGGGGACCGGGGGCACCGGGTCCGGGCCGCCGGGGTTCCACGGGTGGCAGCGCCCGATCCGCCGGACGGCGAGGGCTCCGCCGTGGAGCAGGCCGTGCCGCGTGAGGCTCGTGGCGGCATAGCTCGAGCACGAGGGGTAGAAGCGGCAGCGAGGCCCGAAGGCCGGACTGATCCAGCGCTGGTAGAAGCCGATGAGCAGGAGCAGGAGGCGCGTCATGCCGACCGCCCCCGGACCGGCCCGCGAACCGCCGCGGCGAGCGCCACGTCGAGGTCGCGCGCCAGTGCTGCCGACGACTCCCCCGCAGCACCCGGGAGCGCCCGCACGACGAGGCGAGTGCCTGGCTCCAGGCTCTCGACGCGACCGACGAGGAGGTGCCTGAGGCGGCGTGCCACCCGGTTGCGGACGACCGCTCCGCCGACTGCCTTGGACACGATCAGCCCCGCCCGGGCCGGAGGCACGGACGAGGCTGGAAGCGGAGCGCGAAGGATGGGAACCACCTGCGGCACCGAGTCGGAGGCACCGGGTCCAGGGTAGACGTGGACGACGAGTCCGCCACGACCGGCACGGCGACCGCGACGGACGGTGTCGGTGAAGTCCTCACGCCGACGCAGCCGCGACCCGGCAGGCAGCACCGATCGGGCTAGGCCGAGATGCTGTCGCGGCCCTTGGCCCGGCGGGCCGAGAGGATGGCCCGGCCGGCGCGGGTATGCATGCGCAGCCGGAAGCCGTGGGTCTTGGACCGGCGACGGTTGTTGGGCTGGAAGGTGCGCTTGCTCACGGCGGGCTCCGAGGCTGGTCGAGACAGGCAGGAGGCTGCGTCCAGGCGACGTGCACCGGGACAGACTCCAGAGGACGGGCAGGACGACGATCGTCGAGCTCGTGCCGGGAGCGCCGGCGCGAGAACTCCGCCGGCCGCCACCGGACGCCTACGCCGCACCGCCGATCATCGTGACCAGCGGGGGCGTCGCAGACACACGGCAGCAGCCGCCGACGACTCGACCTGGCAACGGTACGGGCGTGCGCACCGGACGGTCAAACGGGCAGACCCCTCCGCCGAGGCCAGCCGCGTGTGCGGCGGGTCACCCAAGCACATCCCGCCACCGCAGCCACGACGACACGCCGAAGCCGGGCCGTAGGGATGCGTCACCCGCCTTGTCGCTGTCGAGCGGCAGGCACTACCGTCGGCGCAGCAGTCGCCCGGGGCCACCCGGGAGGGCGCGGAAGCACCGGCGATCACGGGGGGCCGAGGGACACCTGGGGAGTGGGAGCGGCGCGGGCGCCGGGTCATCGGCCACCTGTCAGACTGTCGCTCCGCGGCACGCGGCACCACGACGACCACGCTTCGCTCGGCCAGGACGCTTTCGCCCCTGCCGGGTGCGCCTAGCTCGCCCGTCGTCGTGCACAGCCTGTGGACCATGGTGTGGACAACCGGTCGGCCGCCCGGTCGCACGAGCCCGACCGGACAGATCGGAGACAGCCGTTGTGACGAGTCCCGCCGACGGCTCCGCCGACCTCGCCGACGTCTGGGACTCGGTGCTCGCCTCCCTCGACGACGACTCCGTGAGCTCGCAGCATCGTGCGTTCATCCGGCTCACCCGCCCTGTGGGGCTGGTCGGTGACACCGCGCTGCTCGCCGCGCCGAACGACTTCGCCAAGGACGTCCTCGAGACCCGCCTGCGGGTGACCGTCAGTGCGGCCCTCTCCCGCGAGCTCGGTCGAGACGTGCGGATCGCCGTCACCGTCGACCCCGAGCTCGACGGCGCCCCCGACGAGACGCCGTCCACCCGACGGGCCACGGCGTCGGCGGCCTCCACGGCCGGCGCGCCTGCGGGCCCGGCAACAACGGATGACGACGCCGACCGGGACTCGTTCCCGGGCGTGCGCACCGTGCACCCCGACCCGGACGACGGGCGTCTGCCCCTCGACCTGCGCGGACTCGCCAACCCCCGCACCCAGCCCGGCACCGGTCGCGACCCCGGGGGGCGCCGGGAGACCGAGCCGACCCGGCTCAACGCCCGGTACCTCTTCGAGACCTTCGTCATCGGCTCGAGCAACCGCTTCGCCCACGCCGCCGCCGTCGCCGTCGCCGAGGCCCCCGCGAAGGCCTACAACCCGCTGTTCATCTACGGGGAGTCAGGGCTGGGCAAGACGCACCTGCTCCACGCGATCGGCCACTACGCGAAGAACCTCTACGGCCAGGTCAAGGTGCGCTACGTGAGCTCGGAGGAGTTCACCAACGACTTCATCAACTCGATCCGCGACGACAAGCAGGCGGCGTTCCAGCGTCGGCACCGCGACGTCGACATCCTCCTCGTCGACGACATCCAGTTCCTCGAGAACAAGGAGCGGACCCAGGAGGAGTTCTTCCACACCTTCAACACGCTCTACAACGCCACCAAGCAGATCGTCATCTCCAGCGACCGGCCGCCCAAGCAGCTGACGACCCTCGAGGACCGGCTGCGCAGCCGGTTCGAGTGGGGCCTCATCACCGACATCCAGCCCCCGGACCTCGAGACGCGGATCGCCATCCTCCGCAAGAAGGCCGCCCAGGACCGGCTCAACGCCCCGCCCGAGGTCCTCGAGTACATCGCGAGCCGGATCGCGACGAACATCCGCGAGCTCGAGGGCGCCCTCATCCGGGTGACGGCGTTCGCCAGCCTCAACCGCCAGACCGTCGACCTCCAGCTCGCCGAGATCGTCCTGCGCGACCTCATCCCCGACAGCACCGGGCCCGAGATCACCGCTGCGACGATCATGGCGCAGACGGCGGCGTACTTCGGGCTGTCCATGGAGGACCTCTGCGGCTCCTCCCGCTCCCGGGTGCTCGTCGAGGCCCGGCAGATCGCCATGTACCTCTGCCGCGAGCTCACCGACCTCTCGCTGCCCAAGATCGGGCAGCTCTTCGGCGGCCGCGACCACACGACGGTCATGCACGCAGACCGCAAGATCCGCACGCAGATGCCGGAGCGCCGCTCGACCTACAACAAGGTCACCGAGCTCACCAACCGGATCAAGTCCCAGTCTCGGCAGTCATGACGGCTCTGTCATGGGTTCGTCACGCTCTGCACAGGATGTGGACAACCATGTGGACGGGTGCGCCGTCGTCGTCCACAACGGCTCCGCGGGCCTGGGGATGACGGTGCGTCCGGCCCGGGTCGTCCACCGGCGCAGCACGGCCACGCACGGGTCACCCCCAGGGCGTCCACAGGCCGTCGACGGTCGTGACCTGCGCAGACGTGGGTTGTCCCCAGTATCCACCGGTGCTACTACTGCGCCTGACTGTTCTTCCTCGACACAGACAGCACGGCAGGATGACGACCCCGACCTGGGGACGGCGACGATCGGAGGCTCCACCCAGTGAAGGTTCGCGTCGAACGAGACGTGCTCGCCGATGCCGTCGCCTGGACGGCCCGCAGCCTTCCCAGCCGCCCTTCGGCGCCCGCCCGAGCCGGGATGCTGCTCGACACCGACGGCTCCCGCCTCGTCCTCGCGGGGGTCGACGCCGACGTCAGCGCCCGTGCCGAGATCGACGCCGACGCCGCCGAGGCGGGGCGGGTCATCGTCTCCGGCCGGCTACTCGCCGAGATCTCCCGGTCCCTGCCCGACCTGCCGGTTCAGCTCGCCAGCGACGGTTCCAAGGTCGTCCTCACCTGCGGCTCGTCGCGCTTCACGCTGCTGACGCTGCCGTCGGAGGACTTCCTCGACGTCCCCGACATGCCTGCTCCGGCGGGCTCCATCGGCGGGGAGGCGCTGGCCGCCGCCGTCGCCCAGGTCGCCTTCGCGGCCGGGCGTGAGGTCAGCGGGCTCGCCGCCCTCACCGGCGTCCGCCTCGAGATGGACGGCGAGACCCTCACCCTGGCGGCCACCGACCGCTACCGGATGGCCGTGCGCGAGCTCACGTGGGCCCCGGAGCAGTCGGGCGCCAGCACCTCGGCGCTCGTCCCCGCCCGCACCCTGGCCGAGGTCGCGAGGTCGCTGGTGCGCAGCGACAAGGTCGTCATCGGTCTCGCCGAGTCCGGCGAGGGTGTCATCGGCTTCGAGGGCGACGGCCGTCGCACGACGACCCGCCTCATCGACCAGGCGTTCCCGCCGTACCGCAACCTCCTGCCGACGTCGTTCAGCACCGCTGCCGTCGTCGAGGTGACGCCGTTTGCCGAGGCCGTCAAGCGCGTCGCGCTCGTCGCCGAGCGCAACACGCCCGTGCGGCTGCGTTTCGACGGCGAGGAGGTCCGCCTCGAGGCCGGAAGCGGCGAGGAGGCGCAGGCCTCGGAGACCGCCCCGGCCACCGTCGACGGCGACGCGATCGACATCGCGTTCAACCCGACGTACCTCCTCGAGGGGCTCGGTGCCCTCGAGGAGCCCTACGCGCGCCTGACGTTCACCATCTCGACGAAGCCCGCCGTGCTCACCGGGCTGTCCGAGATCGGGGCCGAGCCCGAGGGGCGCTACCGCTACCTGCTCATGCCGGTGCGCCTGACGGGCTGAGCCGTCAGTCGACTCTCGAGAGGAATCCCATGCACATCGGACTCGTCGGCCTGGGCAAGATGGGCGGCAACATGCGCGAACGGCTGCGCCGGGGCGGGCACACCGTCGTGGGCTTCGACCGCAACCCTGAGGTCAGCGACGTCGCGACCCTGGCCGACCTCGCCGCCGCCCTGCCCACACCGCGGGTCGTCTGGGTCATGGTTCCCTCCGGCGAGCCGACCCGCGCCACCGTCGCCGAGCTCGCCGACCTCCTCGAGGCCGCCGACGTCGTCGTCGACGGCGGCAACTCGCGTTACACCGACGACCTCCTCCACGCCGAGGCCCTCACGGCCAAGGGGATCGGCTACGTCGACGTGGGCGTGAGCGGTGGGATCTGGGGTCTGGACAACGGCTACGCGCTCATGGTCGGCGGGAGCGAGGCCGACGTCGCCGCCGTCCGACCGGTCCTCGACACGCTCAAGCCCGAGGGCGAGGCCGGCCTGGTCCATGCCGGGCCGGTCGGGGCGGGCCACTTCGCCAAGATGGTCCACAACGGCATCGAGTACGGCCTCATGCAGGCCTACGCCGAGGGCTATGAGCTGCTCGCCGCCAACGAGCTCGTCCAGGACGTCACGGGAGTGCTGGCCTCGTGGACCCAGGGCACCGTCGTGCGGTCATGGCTGCTCGACCTCCTCGTCAAGGCCCTCCAGGAGGACCCGGCGCTGGAGAAGATCCAGGGGTATGTCGCCGACAGCGGAGAGGGCCGGTGGACCGTCGAAGAGGCGATCAACCACGCCGTCCCCATGCCGGTGATCACCGCGGCGCTCTTCGCCCGGTTCGCCTCGCGCCAGGACGACTCCCCGGCGATGAAGGCCGTCGCCGCCCTGCGCAACCAGTTCGGCGGCCACCCGGTCGTCGCAGTCAAGTAGACCGCTCCGGGGCGGGTCGTCGCCCCAACCGGGGACTGCCGTGCACCTAGCGCACCTCTCGCTCACCGACTTCCGGTCCTTTGCCAGCGCCGAGGTGCCCCTGGAGCCGGGCGTGACAGCGTTCGTCGGGCCCAACGGGCAGGGCAAGACGAACCTCGTCGAGGCTGCGGGCTACCTCGCAAGCCTGAGCAGCCACCGGGTCGCGCTCGACGCGCCGCTCGTGCGCCAGGGTGCGCTGCACGCCGTCGTCCGGGGCGCGGTGGTGCGCGACGGGCGGACCACGCTCGTCGAGGTCGAGATCACCCCGGGGCGTGCCAACCGGGCCAGGCTCAACCGGTCGCCGGTCCCGCGGCCTCGTGAGGTTCTCGGGGTGCTGCGCACGGTGCTCTTCGCCCCCGAGGACCTCGCCATGGTCAAGGGCGACCCTGGTGAACGCCGCAGGTTCCTCGACGACCTGCTCGTCGCGAGGGCGCCCCGCATGGCCGGCGTCCGCTCGGACTACGACCGGGTGCTCAAGCAGCGCAACGCCCTCCTCAAGAGCGCTGGCGCGGCTCGTCGGAGCGGCGGCGCCGACCTGCGCACGCTCGACGTCTGGGACTCCCACCTCGCCGAGGCCGGTGCGCAGGTCGTTGCCGCCCGCCTCGAGCTCGTCGCGGCTCTCGAGCCGCTCGTCGCCTCCTCCTACGACGCCGTGAGCGGCGGCCGTGGCCCGGCGTCGGTGAGCTACCGCAGCACCGCCGGCGACGGGTCGCCGTTGCCTGCCGACCCGGCGGCGCTGCGCGACGTGCTGCTCAGCGAGCTCGCGCGACTGCGGCCCAGCGAGCTCGAGCGAGGCATCACCCTCGTCGGGCCCCACCGCGACGACCTCGGGCTCATGCTGGGGGGCATGCCGGCCAAGGGGTACGCGAGCCACGGCGAGTCGTGGTCCTACGCGCTGGCGCTGCGGCTCGCGTCCTACGACCTGCTGCGCTCCGACGGCGGCGAGCCGGTGCTCATGCTCGACGACGTGTTCGCCGAGCTCGACACTCGGCGACGCGAGCGGCTCGGTGCCCTCGTGGCCGGCGCCGAGCAGGTCCTCGTCACCGCGGCCGTCGACGCCGACGTCCCGGCCGAGCTCGCCGGCGCCCGGCTCGAGGTCTCCGACGGCACCGTGCGCCGTGCCTGAGCCGCGCGACCCGGCCCCCGCCGCGGACGACGCCGCGGACGCCGCCACCAAGGCCGACCGGCCCGTGCCTCCGCCGTCGGGGGTGGACCTCGCACGCAGCGTCCTCGCCGCTGCCCGGGCCCGGTCTCGCGACGCCGCCCGCCGGACGACGACGGCACCGGTGCGCCGCCGGGCCACGGGCGCGCGCAGCGGGGCCGGCCCTGACGAGCGCGACCCCCAGCCCCTGGGCGCGACGCTGCGCCGGCTCGTCGCCGACCGAGGCTGGGAGACCGACGTCGCCACGGGCAGCGTCATCGGTCGATGGGCCGACGTCGTCGGTGCGGAGCTCGCCGCCCATGTCCGGCCCGAGTCCTTCGTCGACGGGGTGCTCACCGTGCGCGCCGAGACGACCGCGTGGGCCACCCAGGTGCGGCTGCTCACGGCCTCGATCGTCGCGCGGGTCGAGGAGTCGTCCGGCGCCGGGAGCATCTCCCGCCTCGTCGTCCTCGGTCCCGACGTGCCCTCGTGGCGCCGCGGTGGCCGCTCGGTCCGCGGTCGTGGCCCGCGCGACACCTACGGCTGATCCGCAGGATCGTGGGCGCCCGAGCACCGGGCGGGCAGTAGGGGGACCTTCACCATGGGGAGTTCGCGAGCCTCGGCGGCGCTGGTGCGGCGCGCAGGGGCATCAGAGCCTCGGTTCAGCCCCGCCAGGACCAGCGCCGAGCCCGCTGGGCGGTAGACTGTCGAGGCTCACCTCTTCTCGAGACCGGCGCCGTGGGGACACCCAGCGCAGGGTCGAGCCGTGCCGAAGGGTCCTTAGTGGTCGACATCGTCCAGACCGCGTACGACGCCAGCGCCATCACCGTCCTCGAAGGGCTCGACGCCGTACGCAAGCGGCCCGGCATGTACATCGGCTCCACCGGTGAGCGGGGTCTTCACCACCTCGTCCACGAGGTCGTCGACAACTCCGTCGACGAGGCCCTCGCGGGGCACTGCGACACCATCGGCATCACCCTCCTCGCCGACGGCGGCGTCCGGGTGAGCGACAACGGCCGCGGCATCCCCGTCGACATCGTCGCCAGCGAGGGCAAGCCCGCGGTCGAGGTCGTCCTCACGATCCTGCACGCCGGCGGCAAGTTCGGTGGCGGCGGCTACGCGGTCTCCGGCGGCCTGCACGGCGTCGGGGTGTCGGTCGTCAACGCGTTGAGCGCCCGGCTCGACGTCGAGGTCCGCCTCAACGGTTCGGTGTACCGGCAGTCCTACGCCCGCGGCGTCCCCATGGCGCCGCTCTCGCGCGAGGAGGACTGCGACGAGACAGGCACGACAGTGACGTTCTGGGCTGACAACGACATCTTCGAGACGACCGACTACTCCTTCGAGACCCTCTCGCGCCGCTTCCAGGAGATGGCCTTCCTCAACAAGGGCCTCACCCTGAAGATGCGCGACGAGCGGCCGAGCCACGTCGACGTCGTCGAGGACGACGGAGCCGCGGCACCTGCCAGCACCGACGACCAGGCGAGCGCGCCGAAGCCGGAGAAGGTCCGCGAGGTCACCTACCACTACGAGGGCGGCATCTCCGACTTCGTGCGGCACCTCAACGCCAAGAAGGGTGCCTCGCACCCGACGATCATCGACTTCGAGTCCGAGGACCCCGACCGGATGATCTCGGCCGAGGTCGCCATGCAGTGGAACAGCGGGTTCGCCGAGTCGGTCTACACCTTCGCGAACACCATCAACACCGTCGAGGGAGGCACCCACGAGGAGGGCTTCCGCTCGGCGCTGACGACGCTCGTCAACAAGTTCGCCGAAGACTGGAACCTCATCAAGAAGAAGGAGGACCGGCTCACCGGCGAGGACATCCGCGAGGGGCTGACGGCGATCGTCTCCGTCAAGCTCGGGGAGCCGCAGTTCGAGGGCCAGACGAAGACCAAGCTCGGGAACACCGAGGCGAAGACGTTCGTCCAGCGGGTCTGCAACGACCGGCTCGGCCAGTGGTTCGAGGAGAACCCGGCAGAGGGCAAGGAGATCGTGCGCAAGGCGATCGCCGCGTCGAGCGCCCGCATGGCTGCCCGCAAGGCTCGTGACCTCGCCCGCAACCGCAAGGGGCTGCTCGAGTCAGGCGGCCTGCCGGGCAAGCTGGCCGACTGCCAGTGGACCGAGCCTGACAAGTGCGAGCTCTACATCGTCGAGGGCGACAGCGCCGGCGGCTCGGCCAAGCAGGGCCGGGACTCGAAGTTCCAGGCGATCCTGCCGATCCGAGGCAAGATCCTCAACGTCGAGAAGGCGCGCATCGACCGCGTCCTGCAGAACAACGAGGTCCAGGCGCTCATCTCGGCCCTCGGCACCGGGATCCACGAGGACTTCGACCTCGCGAAGCTGCGGTACCACAAGCTCATCCTCATGGCTGACGCCGACGTCGACGGTCAGCACATCCGCACCCTGCTCCTGACGTTCGTCTTCCGGTTCATGCGGCCCCTCGTCGAGGCCGGCCACGTGTTCCTCGCGCAGCCGCCGCTCTACAAGCTCAAGTGGCAGGGCAAGGAGCCTGACAGCTACGCGTACTCCGACAAGGAGCGCGACGGGTTGCTCAGGCTCGGCACCGAGTCGGGCAAGAAGCTGCAGAAGGACGGCATCCAGCGCTTCAAGGGTCTCGGTGAGATGCCGGCCAGGGAGCTGTGGGAGACGACGATGAACCCTGCGACCCGCGTGCTGCTCCAGGTCACGCTCGACGACGCCGCCAGCGCGGACGACCTGTTCAGCGTCCTCATGGGCGAGGACGTCGAGGCGCGTCGTCACTTCATCCAGCGCAACGCCAAGGACGTCAGGTTCCTCGACATCTGACGGGCCCTGACAAGAACTGACAGGTCCTGACAAGAACCGACAGCACCTCTGCTTGACACGAACCTCGCGCCGACAGGAACCTCATGACTGACATGACCACCCCGCCAGGCCCTCCTGCCGAGCGGATCGAGCCGATCGGGCTCGAGGTCGAGATGCAGCGCAGCTACCTCGACTACGCCATGAGCGTCATCGTCGGCCGCGCCCTCCCTGACGTGCGTGACGGCCTCAAACCGGTGCACCGCCGGGTGCTCTACGCGATGTACGACGGCGGCTACCGGCCGGATCGCGGCTACAGCAAGTGCGCGCGCGTCGTCGGCGACGTCATGGGCAACTATCACCCCCACGGCGACTCGGCGATCTACGACACCCTCGTGCGCCTCGCTCAGCCGTGGGCGCTGCGCTACCCGCTCGTCGACGGCAACGGCAACTTCGGCTCACCGGGCAACGACCCCGCGGCCGCGATGCGCTACACCGAGTGCCGTCTCGCGCCGCTGGCCATGGAGATGATGCGCGACATCTCCGAGGACACCGTCGACTTCTCCCCGAACTACGACGGGCGCTCGCTCGAGCCCAACGTCCTGCCGTCGCGATTCCCCAACCTCCTCGTCAACGGCTCGGCCGGCATCGCCGTCGGCATGGCGACGAACATCCCGCCGCACAACCTCCGCGAGGTCGCGAGCGGCGTCGCATGGTTCCTCGAGAACCCCGAGGCCAGCTCGGAGGAGCTGCTCGACGCCATGATCGAGCGGGTCAAGGGCCCGGACTTCCCGACGCGCGGCCTCATCGTGGGCCACCGCGGGATCGAGGAGGCCTACCGCACCGGGCGCGGCTCGATCACGATGCGCGCGGTCGTCGAGGTCGAGGAGATCAACAACCGCACGTGCCTCGTCGTCACCGAGCTGCCCTACCAGGTCAACCCGGACAACCTCGCGCTGAAGATCGCCGACCTCGTCAAGGACAGCCGGATCGCCGGCATCGCCGACGTCCGCGACGAGGGCAACGAGCGCGTGGGTCAGCGGCTCGTCATCGTCCTCAAGCGCGACGCCGTCGCCAAGGTCGTCCTCAACAACCTCTACAAGCACACCCAGCTCCAGGACACCTTCGGCGCGAACATGCTCGCGCTCGTCGACGGGGTGCCCCGGACCCTGCGCCTCGACGAGTTCGTCCGGTACTACGTCGCCCACCAGGTCGAGGTCGTCGTCCGGCGCACCCGGTTCCGGCTGGCCAAGGAGGAGGCGCGGGCGCACATCCTCCGCGGCTACCTCAAGGCGCTGGACGCCATTGACGAGGTCATCGCCCTCATCCGTGCGAGCCAGACCGTCGACGAGGCCCGCTCCGGTCTCATGTCGATGCTCGAGATCGACGAGCTGCAGGCCAACGCCATCCTCGAGATGCAGCTGCGGCGCCTCGCGGCCCTCGAGCGCCAGAAGATCATCGACGAGTACGACGAGATCATGGTGAGGATCGTCGAGCTCCAGGCGATCCTCGCCTCCGAGACCCGCCAGCGCCAGATGATCGGCGAGGAGCTCGCAGCGGTCGTCGAGCGTTTCGGTGACGAGCGCCGGACGACGATCATCCCGGCCGAGGGTGAGATGTCCATGGAGGACCTCATCGTCGAGGAAGACGTCGTCGTCACGATCACCCGCGGCGGCTACGTCAAGAGCACGAGGGCCGAGCTGTACCGCTCGCAGCGGCGTGGCGGCAAGGGCGTCCGCGGCGCTCAGCTGCGCCAGGACGACCTCGTCGACCACTTCTTCGTCACGTCGACGCACGACTGGGTGCTGTTCTTCACGAACAAGGGCCGGGTCTACCGCACGAAGGCCTACGACCTGCCCGAGGCCGGGCGCGATGCCCGTGGTCAGCACGTGGCCAACCTCCTTGCCTTCCAGCCCGACGAGGCCATCGCGCAGGTGCTCGTGCTGCGCGACTACGAGGTCGCCCCGTCGCTCGTGCTCGCCACGAAGGGCGGGCTCGTCAAGAAGACCCGCCTCACCGAGTACGACAGCCCGCGCGCCGGCGGCATCATCGCCATCAACCTTCGCGAGGACGACGAGCTCATCTCCTGCCGGCTCGTCGGCGACGACGACGAGCTGCTCCTTGTCAGCCGCAAGGCGCAGTCTGTGCGCTTCTCGGCCACTGACGACGTCCTGCGTCCGATGGGCCGGGCGACCTCCGGGGTCATCGGCATGAGGTTCCGCGACGGCGACGAGCTGCTCGCGATGGACGTCGTGCGCGCCGACCGCGGCGACGTCGATCTGCTCACCGCCACCGACGCGGGCTTCGCCAAGCGGACCCCCGTCTCGGAGTGGGCGGCCAAGGGCCGAGGCGGGCTCGGCGTCAAGGCCATGCGCATCGTCGAGGACCGCGGCTCTCTCGTCGGTGCCTTCATCGTCGACGAGAACGACGAGGTCTTGGCGATCACGACGAACGGCGGCGTCATCCGGACCCGGGCCGCCGAGGTCCGCCGCACCGGTCGCGACACCATGGGGGTGGCCCTCATGGCCGTGGCCGACGGCGACTCCGTCGTCGCCATCGCCCGAAACGCTGAGCGGCCCGACGCCCTGGGCGCCGACGACGCGGACAACGGCGACGACGCCGGCCCCGACGGGGTGGCTGCGGAGGACACCGAGGCCGCCGACACGGTCGAGGAGGATGCGTCCGAGGCCCTCGTCGGGGATGATGCCGAGAACGCAGACGACGCCGCGCGACCTGAGGACGCCGAGGGCCCTGAGGGCGCCGACGGCGACGACGGTCCGGCGGTCACGCCTGAGGAGGACTCCGAGTGAGCGACACCGGGAGCGGCCCACCCCGACCTGGGGGGACCGCGACCGGTGGTGGCTGGAGCTCCGGCTACGCCGGCTCGGCCGCGACCTCTACGCCCAGCGCGACGGCGGGCAGCCATGGGCCGCCCCCGGCACCGCCGCCCCAGCAGGCCGCCGTCCGCCAGGCACCAGCACCTGCGGTCCGGCGTCGGGCCCGCCTCGCGCTCACCCACGTCGACCCGTGGTCGGTCACCAAGCTGTCGTTCGTCTTCTCCCTGGTCGCGGCGATCCTGCTCCTCGTCGCCGTGACGGTCCTGTGGTACGTCCTCGACGCCATGGGCGTCTTCGAGTCGCTGTCGAGCACCATCGCCGGCGTGACGAAGGACGGCGCCGGCACGGGCTTCGTCCTCATGGACTACGTGGGGCTCGGCAAGGTGCTCACGGTGATCGGCATCATCGCCCTCGTCGACGTCATCCTCATCACCGCGCTGGGCACCCTCGGTGCCTTCGTCTACAACCTCGGCGCCGGCATCACCGGCGGGCTCGAGGTCACCCTCGCTGAGGACGTCTGAGCCGCCTCGCCCGCGCCGGAGGCGATTGGGAGCCTCCGGCGCGCTGCGCTAGGCTGTCCCGGCACGTCCGGGGCCTGTAGCTCAGCTCGGTTAGAGCGCTTCCCTGATAAGGAAGAGGCCGATGGTTCAAGTCCATCCAGGCCCACCCCGGAACCATCGCACAGTGAGGAGGCGTCCGTCGGTGAAGAAGGTCCTCGTGGTGGTTGCCGTCCTCGGCTCGCTGGGGGTCGCCCTCAGGCGGGTCCGGGCTGGTCGCGCCGAGCAGGCCCTGTGGGCCGAAGCCACCGACGAGGTCTGAGGCACGGCAGCGGTTTCCCCATGTGAGTGCCGCCGCACGGCGGCCTCTCCCGGGGGCGTAGCTCAACTGGCAGAGCACCGCCTTTGCAAGGCGGGGGTTAGGGGTTCGAGTCCCCTCGTCTCCACTCCTCCGAGTCGACCGCGCCGACCGCGCCGGCTGGCAGGCACGAGGTCGACTCGCCCATAGGGGTGACGTCCCTCAAAGGGTGCCCTGTTCGTGATAGTAGGCCGAGACGGGCGTGAGTTCCCGTCATCAGGGAACACCTCTGGCATGCTCCGGCAAGCCGTCGCTGTCGCCCTCGTGGCTCTCCCCATCCTGATCGGCGTCGTCGTCATGACGACGACGCTGTTCTCGGCGGGAGCGCGCAGAGCGCGCCGCGCTTCGTCCGCCGCAGGGCCGCGGCGCAGGCGCCGCGGCGTCATGCCCATCGAGGAGCTCGCTTCCGAGCTCCGCCGCCTCCTCCGCGAGCACGACCGACTGCTGCGCGACCCCTCAGGAGCCCGGGGCGGCCGCCGGCTGCTCACCGTCGAGGCGCTCCTCCACGAGCGGGTGCAGGATGCCTCCCGGGCGCTCGGCCTGCCGTTACGTCCGGTGGGCATCGCCCCGTCGCGGACCAGGCAGGACCTCGTCGTCCGGCTCAGGCGCCTGGCTGCAGCGGGCCTGGTGCTGCCCGACGACGTCTTCCTGCGGAGCAGGTCCATCTGACCCTGCTACCGGCGCACCCCGCACATGACGGGTCGCCGTTCGGTGCTTCCCGGACGGCGACCTCCCGTTCACCTCGAGTCTGCGTGCGCTGCCTACCCTTCGCGCTCATGCGCCGCGGCCCGCGGCGGCGAAGCCGTGGAGGTCCCGTGCCCAAGCCTGCCCTGACGCGCCGATCTCGCCGCGCTGTCGGCGCCCTCCTCGTCGCCGCGCTCGCCGCCGCCACGCTGGGCGCGCCACCGGCGCTCGCGTTCGGCGCCGGCGGCGGTGCGACGCTCACCGCGGGTCCTCCAGCTGCCCTCATCGTGTCGGGCACCACGCAGGCGTTGCCCACGGTGACGCTGGGTCTCCCCGATGGTCTCGCCGCCGACGGAGACGGCTGGGCCGCGGGCGACTCGGTGACGCTGCGCCTGACAACGGACGCGGCGGGGCTCGCGCCGCTGTGCGCGAGCACGGCCACTCCGGCTGCCTCGGCCGGCTTCGCCAAGTCTCCTGCCGTGACGGCGACCAGCGGGACGACGACCGTCGGCCAGGTCACCGCCGCCGCCAGCTCCGGCGCGGGGTGCTCGGCGCAGGATGTCGTCACCATCACTCTCGGCGCCGCCGCGCCGCGCGACAAGTCCGTCACGACGATCGCCGTCTCCGGCCTGGTGGTCGACCTGGGCAGCGGGTTCACCGCCGGGACCACCGTCCACCTGTCAGCTCGTGCCTCCGCGGGCACGCCGTTCGGCTCCTCTGCCAGCGCGAGCGCCTCAGGCTCGGTCCGGGTCGCGAGCATCGCCACGACCTCCGTGCGCGCGTCGTCGGTGGCGGGGGCCGCCAACGGCCGCAGCGCCGTCCCGCTCGGCGCGCTCACGATCACCGACATCACTGGTGGTCAGCTCACCGGGACGCTCCGGCTGGCCGTCAGCGGCGGGGACGCGTTCACCGCACCGGCCACGCTGGCCAGCTCCGCGGGGACCGTCCTCGGAGCGCCGACGGAGACGACCTTCCCGACGACGACCCTGACCTACACCCTGACCTCCGGTGTGCCCTCAGGCGGGGTGCTGCTGGCGACCGGCGCGGCGGTGACCCTCGCGTCGGTGGCGCGCCCGCACACGGTGACGGTGACCACCGGCTCGGACAGCGCGACGGCGGTGGGGCTGCCTGCCGTGGTCGCCGTGACCGCGGAGCAGCGCCGGACGGCGGGCAACGACCGCTACGGGACGGCGGCCGCGCTCTTCCGCGAGCAGTTCGCTGACTCGGGCCGTGCGCACGCGGCCGTGCTCACCGGTGGCGTGGGCTTCGCCGACCCGCTGTCCGCGGAGAGCCTCGCCAGCGTTCTCGGGACCGGCGTGCTGCTCACCTCGCCGGGGCGGCTTGCTCCTGATGTCAGCGCTCTGCTCACCACGGACGCGATCGACACCGTCTACGTCGTCGGCGGCCCGGCCTCGGTCTCGGAGGCGGTGGAGAAGCAGATCGCGGGCATGCACCAGCTCTCGTCGGCGTCCGCACCGTTGATCTCCGTCGTGCGCCTGGCCGGCCAGGACCGCTACGAGACCAATGCGGCGGTGAACGCGACCTTGGTCAAGACCGCCCACCCGACCGCGGTGCTGGCAACCGGTTCGGGCTTCGCGGACGCCCTCAGCGTCGGGCCGTTGGCTTACGACCAGGGCTGGCCCCTGCTGCTCACCGACAGCACGAGCCTGCTGGAGTCGACGAAGCGGTCGATCGCGGCGCTGGGGGTGACTCACGTCGTCATCGTGGGCGGGCTGGGCGCGGTGAGCGCCTCCACCGAGGCGGCGCTGGCGGGGGTGGGAGTGACCGTCGACCACCGGGTGGCCGGGGCCGACCGCACGGGGACCTCGGCCGCCGTCGCCACCTGGGCCACGGTGGGCCTGCCGGCGTCGGATGCCTACAAGTCGCTCGCCCCGCTGCCGGGCTGGTCAGGTCGCGGCAGCACGATCTGGGTGAGCAGCGGGACGGGCTTCGCCGACGCTCTGGCGGCGGGTCCGGTCGCGGGCGACCGTCAGCAGGTCATCCTGCTCACAGCGACCCCGACGACCCTGGGACCGGGCGCGACCGGCTACCTGACGGGCCGCGCCGGGCAGGTGCGGACCCTCCACGGCCTGGGCTTCGCCGGGGCGCTGGCCACCTCGGTGCTGGACGCCGCGACGGCGGCTCTGGCCTGACCTCGCACGATCGGCGTGCCGCCGCGGCGGCCTGGCGGCGGCTCTGGCCTGACCGCGAGCTTCGGAGCGCCCGGTCTGCCCGGCCGGACTGACTGTCACCCGTTCGCAGGCTGTACCCGGTAGTCGCCGGCGTCGAAGTGATCCATGGACGAGCATCGTCGGGATCCCGGAGGACGCCATGACCCGCGCCGCAGCTCTCGGGCTCGCTGGCCTGATCGCCATCGCCGGCACCGCGACGGTCAGTGGCCATGCCGCCTCCGCGAGCCCGCGCCCGAGTGCGACCTTCGAGGTCGGGGAACCCACCGGTCCCTCGCCGTCGGCGGGAGCGTCCCCGGGTCCGGTGACCCCGGCACCGAGCCCGAGCCAGGAGCCTCGTGAGCGGGATCCCCGGGGCACCGGCATCAGCGTGACGGTCCCGGCAGTGGCGGTGGGACAGGCTGACGGCCTGCCGTACCGACTCACCGGACCTCGAACCTGGGTGAGCTCGGTGCCCGTCTGGGTGGCCCGCGGTGTCGTGCCGGCGTCGGCGACGGTGTCGGCACGTGGCGCCGTCGTCCGGGGCTGCTCCTCCGGGCCGTTGCGGCCCGGGCACGTGACTCGCCTGCACTGTCGGCTCACCGTGGCGGCGGCGCCGGGAACGTCCGTCACGGTCACCGTCGTTGTGCGAGCAGGTACCTCGGTGGCCGAGCGCGCCTTCCACCATCTCGCGGTGGCGGGACGCTCAAGGTCCGCCGCGCCGGTGCCGATGCAACCCTCGGCTGGACCAGCAGGATCCCAGTGACGTCGAGCGCGTGCGGGTGCTCGGACCCGGCGGGAGGCCATTCCCCCGGGTCGCGTCTCTGGCTGGCGACGCCTATCTGACCGCTGGTCGAGCCAGGTGCGCCGTAGGCACGAAAGGGGCACAGCCCACGTAATGCCGTGAGTCATCGCTGCGCGGACCTATGGTTCCGCTGCGCACCGTCTGGCGTTCACCCAGGGCTGACCCGTCGGACGCCCGGACCCTGAACTGTCTCCCCTCGGATAGAGGGGAACGGCCATGGCTTCGGCACGCTTCATGCTGGTCACCGGGACCGAGACAGACCGCGGTCTCGGCGCACGCTGGCACGTGCTCGCCGGGGGGAGCGCGGCGGACTTCGGCTGGGACGACCTGGCGGACCGGGGCGTGCCCGGGGCGTGGGTCGCCTGGCGCCTCCTGGGAGCGAACAACCGAGAGCTCGGCCGGAGCCCGCGGGTCTTCGCCGATGCCTCGGCCGCCCGCCAGGCCATGGTCGAGCTTGTGGCCCGTCGCGCCGAGGTCGTGCCGACGGTGTCCTCCAGCCGCTCGACGGGCCTGTGGTCATGGCGGGTCGACCTCGGCGCGGACGGTGTGGCGGTAGCCAGCCGCACCTACCAGCGGCGCCGGGACTGCCAGTACAACCTCACCCAGTTCCAGGGCGCGCTCCCCCTCGCGACGCTGCTCCCCCTCGCGATGCTGGTGCCGCTGGTTCCGGCGCCCCGGCGCTCGCTGTCGGTGGTCCGATGAGCGCCACGACGGTGGTCGGGCCGAAAGACACGGCCACCGACTCCCCGCGGCGCGTCGTCGAACGGCTCGGTGCCGCCGACTCTGCCTTCCGGGCGACGGCTCGCGGCAGCGGATGGTCTGTGCTGGTGATCATGCTCTGCGTCGGCCTGTTCCTCGGCTACCGGGCGCTGCAGGCCCTGCACGTCTCCGGCCTGTCGTTCCTCACCACCGAGCGCTGGGCTCCGGACGCGCACGACTTCGGCATCGCCGCCGTCCTCATCGGCACGATCCTCATCGGCCTGACGGCGATCCTCATCGCGGTGCCCCTGTCGGTGGCTTCCGCGCTCTACATCTCCGAGTACGCGCCGCGGCGGCTCAAGCGAACCTTCGTGAGCATCGTCGACCTCATGGCCGCTGTGCCCAGCGTGGTCTACGGGCTCTGGGGGTTCTTCTTCCTCCAGGGCAACATCGTGGGCACGGCGCGATGGATCTCCGAATATCTCGGCTGGATCCCGCTGCTCCGGGTCGACGGGGTCAAGGCGCACGACCCGCTGGCGACCTCCACGGTGTACACGTCCTCGACCTTCATCGCGGGCGTCGTCGTCGCCCTGATGATCACCCCGATCGCCACCTCGGTGATGCGGGAGGCCTTCTCGCAGGCGCCGATCGGGGAGCGGGAGGGCGCCTACGCCCTCGGGGCCACCCGCTGGGGGATGATCCGGACCGTCGTCCTGCCGTTCGGGCGCGGCGGCATCATCGGCGGGTCGATGCTCGGCCTCGGGCGCGCCCTCGGCGAGACGATCGCCATCTACATGATCATCTCGCTGGTCCTGGCGATTCAGCCGCACATCCTCCAGAACGGCGCGAGCTCGATCTCCTCGCTGATCGCACTGCGCTACGGCGAGGCGACGACGTTCGGGACGTCGGCGCTCATGGCTGCCGGGCTGGCGCTGTTCCTCATGACCCTGGTCATCAACTTCGCCGCGTCCTCGATCGTCGCGCGAAGCCGCTCCGGCGCGTCGAGCGAGGCCTGAGATGACGATGATCGACGAGCGACCCGTGCTGTCGGCGCCGACGACCGTGGTGGACGCCCGACCGGTGGCCGGGCGCGAGCGTCGCGTCAGCCTGGCCTCGGTGCGCACCTCCGACGTCCTGTCATTGGCCGGAGCGGCGACAGCCGCCATCAGCCTCACCAGCCTGCTGTTCACGCAGGTTGCCCCGTTCTCGGGGGCGGTCGGTTTCGTGGTGACGAGCTACGTGCTCTTCCTGGGGCTCTACGCGCTGCTCGTGTCGATGGACGAGAACGGCTCCGCGGTCCGCGACCGCCTGGCCGGGGTCCTCGTGCACAGCCTGGCGTTCCTCGTGTTGGCCGGACTGGTGTTCGTCATCGTCTACACGCTCAGCCGCAGCATGAAGGCGCTGCCGCACCTGAACTTCTTCACGCAGGACCTCCGCGACGCCGGTCCGCTGCAGCCTCTGACGGTCGGGGGGATCACCCACGCGATCGTCGGCACCCTCGAACAGATCAGCATCGCCCTGGTCCTGACGGTGCCGCTGGGCCTGACGTGCGCCGTCTTCCTCAACGAGATCCCCGGTGCCTTCTCCCGCTTCGTGCGCACGATCGTCGAGGCGATGACAGCGCTGCCGTCGATCGTCGCGGGACTGTTCATCTACGCCACGTTCATCCTCATCCTGGGCTTTGGCAAGTCCGGGCTCGCGGCGTCCCTCGCGCTCAGCGTCATGATGCTGCCGATCATCATCCGGGCCGCCGACGTCGTCATCCGGCTCGTCCCGGGCTCGCTCAAGGAGGCCTCCCGGGCGCTGGGCTCCGGCCAGTGGCGCACGGTGTGGCATGTCGTGCTTCCGACGGCGCGGTCCGGACTCACGACCGCGGTCATCCTGGGCACGGCACGAGGGATCGGCGAGACGTCCCCCGTGCTGTTGACGGCGGGCTACACCGCGGCCATGAACCACAACCCGTTCTCCGGCCCCCAGGTCTCCCTGCCGCTGGCGACCTTCGAGCTCGTCAGGTCCCCGCAGCCCACGATGATCGCCCGCGGGTTCGCCACGGCCGCCGTGCTGCTCATGCTCGTGCTGGTGCTGTTCGTCATCGCCCGGGTCATCGGTGGCCGGGCACCCGGCGACCTGACGCGCCGCCAGGAGCACCGCAGGGTCCTGGCCTCCCGCCGGGACTCGCAGCGGTTCGCCGAGCGTGCGGCGAGCGGCCCCCTCCTCCTCGCCGACGGTTCCGAGCTGCTCGCCGAGCAGCGGCCAACCCGCACCCGCCTGCCGTTCCGGCGCACCCGACAGGGACAGTGATGACCACCCAGACCCACCCGGGTCCCCGCACCACAGGGACCCAGACCCGGACGGCGACCGCCGTCCTCGTCGCGACGCTCGCCGCGCTCGCCGCGCTGCTGGGGCTCCCCGGCGCGGCGCACGCCGACGGCTTCGTGCCCATCAGCGGTGCGGGCTCGAGCTGGAGCCAGAACGCCATCGACCAGTGGCGGCGCAACGTCAACCAGTACGGCATGGAGGTCAACTACCAGGGCACGGGCTCCTCTGACGGCCGCAACCAGTTCCGCAACGGGACCGTCGACTTCGGCGTCTCGGAGATCCCCTATGGCCTCAAGGACCTCGGTGTCGTCGACCCGCCGCCCTCGCGCAAGTACGCCTACATGCCGATCGTCGCCGGTGGCACGTCCTTTATGTACAACCTCAAGGTCAACGGCCAGCAGGTGACGAACCTGAGGCTCTCCGGGGACGTCATCGCGAAGATCTTCACGGGTGCGATCACGAACTGGAGCGACCCCACGATCAAGGCTGACAACCCGGGCCTGACGCTGCCCGCGCGGCAGATCGTGCCTGTTGTCAGGTCCGACGGCTCGGGCACCACGGCCCAGTTCACCCTGTGGATGTCCAAGCAGTACCCGGACATCTGGAACGCCTACTGCCAGCGCGCAGGTGTGGGCTCGCCGTGCGGGCTGACGTCGTCCTACCCGGTCGTGCCAGGTCTCGGGTTCACGGCGCAGTCCGGATCGCTCAACGTCGCCGGCTATGTCAGCGCCCGGTCGAGCGAGGGCACCATCGGCTACGTCGAGTACTCCTACGCGCTCAACAGCGGGTTCCCCGTCGTCAAGGTCCTCAACAAGGCCGGCTACTACGTCGAGCCCACCGCGCAGAGCGTCGCGGTCGCCCTTCAGCAGGCGAGGATCAACACGGACGAGAGCTCGTCGAACTACCTCACGCAGATCCTCGACGGCGTCTACAACGACGGCGACCCGCGCACGTACCCGTTGTCCAGCTACAGCTACATGATCCTGCCCACCGCGGTGGAGAAGTCCTTCAGCGAAGCCAAGGGCAAGACTCTCGGTGCTTTCACCTACTACTTCCTGTGCGAGGGGCAGCAGCAGGCGCCCCTGCTGGGCTACTCCCCGCTGCCGATCAACCTCGTCCAGGCGGGCCTGGACCAGGTGCGCAGGATCCCCGGCGTCGACGTCAAGAGCATTGACATCGCCAAGTGCCACAACCCCACGTTCTCCGCCGACGGCACGAACACCCTGGCGCAGACAGCCCCGCAGCCCGCGCCGTGCGACAAGCAGGGCGGCAACCAGTGCTCGACGGGGACCGCCGGCAACCGCTCGGAGACCCGGGTGACGACGGCGGGTGGCCAGGCGGCGGCACCGACCGTGGGAGCCGCCGGCAGTGGTGGCACCACCACCGGGGCCGGTCCGAGGGCGACGACAGGGGGAGCCGTCGTCGGCGGAGGCGGAGCAGGAGGCACCCCAGGTCAAGGGACGGGTGCAGTCGCTCCCGGCGGCGCGCGCCCTGGTGTAGTGACCGGCACGCCCTCGGCGTCCGCCAAGCCGCGCATCGATCCCGACACCGGCCAGGTCATCCCCGGGACGGGGACGGGGACTGGTGTGGCCGGCGGCACGGGCGGGACCGGCGGCACGGGCGGGACCGGACAGGTGGACGCCGTCGCAGCCGGCTCGGTGCAAGCGGTCTCCCTCGTGACCCCGGTCGGATCGAGCTCCGGAGTGCAGCAGGCGCTGGTCGTCCTCGCGGCGACGCTGCTCGTGCTCGTGACCGTCGGCCCGCCCGTGATGTCCCGGTTCCTCGCCCGCAGGAAGGCCTCATGAACCGCCGTCCGGCACTCTCCGCACTCGTCGCGGGGCTGCTCGCGCTCGTCGTCGCCGCTCTGCTGGGCAGCATCCCGGCCGGGGCGATGACCGTCAGCGACGGGTCGTCGGCGACCAGCAGCGACGCGCGCGCAGCCGAGGCGGCGGCGCCGTCCGTCCCTGCGCCGTCGCGTGAGGTCAGCACGCCCGCACCGGTGAGCATCCCCGACCCGACACCGAGTGCCGAGCCCTCCAGCGTGGCCCCAACGCCGACGCCGTCGCCGACGCCGACCCCGACGGCGACCGGGCCACCGGCTGCGGCGCCCGTGAACGTCTGGGCACCGCCGGGCACCACCACGGACGCCGCCGCCGTCACCGTCTCGGGCACGGGACCGTTCTCGTCCCTGCGCATCTCCGTGAGCCAGACCAAGCACCTGATCAACCAGGTGATCGCCGTGTCGTGGACCGGCGGTACGCCGACCGTCCCGGACACCGGCTCCTTCGCCCTGAACTACCTCCAGCTCATGCAGTGCTGGGGCGGCCCCGAGGGGCCCGACCGCGAGCAGTGCCAGTACGGCGGCCTCACCGGCGACTCACGCGGCGGCTCGCTCGCCTCGACCCGCCAGGTCAGCCTGGGCAGCATCGTCGACCCGATCGAGACGTACAAGCCCAGTGATGCCCTCACTCAGGCCTACGTCCCGTTCCGCGCCGTCAACGGCAAGGTCATCACCGGGCCGGAGAACGAGTTCTTCGACGCGTACTCGACCAACGAGATCCCCTTCGCTCGCACCCGTGCCGACGGCAGCGGCCTGGAGTACCTGGAGACCCAGACCACCCGGGAGGCCCCCGGTCTCGGCTGCGGCGCACCTCAGGTCGATCCCGCTGGCTCGGTGACCGGTCGAAGCTGCTGGCTCGTCGTCGTCCCGCGCAGTGACGTCGAGTCCAACGGGACGAAGCTCGACAGCCTCGGCAGCGTGTCGCTGAAGTCCTCGCCGCTGAGTGCGAGCAACTGGCGCTACCACGTGGCGGTCCCGCTGCAGTTCGAGCCGGTCGGGCTCTTCTGCCCCATCGGCAGCTCGGAGCGGCCGACGGCCGGCCAGGAGCAGGTCGCCGAGGCGATCGGCCGCTGGCAGCCAGCCCTGTGCCCGCAGTCGGGCACCATCTACGGCTACTCCCAGGTCTCCGACGACCTGGCCCGTTCCCAGCTGGGATCCGACTCCCCCGGGCTGGTCTACGTCAGCCGGCCCCTGCCGACGACGCAGGCCGACCCGGCTCACCCTGCGGTGTACGCGCCCATCGCCCTCTCGGGCGTGACGATCGCCTTCGACATCGAGAGCCAGTCGGCGATCAAGGCGCCGCCCGAGGTGAAGCGGCGCGACGGCACGCGGCTCACCGAGCTGAACCTCAACGCGCGGCTGGTGGCCAAGCTGCTCACGCAGTCCTACCAGCTCAGCGTGAGCCCGCAGGCCGACTACCTGACCGGCAACCCGCGCGACCTCACGCGCGACCCGGAGTTCCTCCGCCTCAACCCCAGCTTCGTCCCGCTGCTGTTCCCGGCGATCGCGGACCTGCTCGTCCCCGCCAACCGTTCCGACGCGTCCAGCACCGTGTGGACGTGGATCAGCCAGGACGCCGGCGCCCGGGCGTTCCTTGCCGGTGAGGCCGACCCGTGGGGGATGAAGGTCAACAAGAACTACCTCGGGGCGATGTTGCCGCTGCCGGACTTCCCCAAGAACGACCCGTTCTGCCAGAAGATCGACGGCCAGCCTGACCTGTGCACGTTCGACGCGCACCCCTACGCGCCCGACATGCACACGGCAGCCCTGGCAGCGGGGCGTGGCGACGAGCTCAAGCGCACCTACTGGGACCGGACGGCACTGCCGCCTGCCTACAAGCGGAGCCCGATCCAGCTTGGCGGGTCGAAGGCCATGATCGTCATCACCGACACCGCGTCGGCCGAGCGGTACGGGCTGCAGACCGCGCGGCTGCTCAACACCGGCGGAGCCTTCGTCGCTCCCACACCGGAAAGCCTGCGGGCCGGAGTCGCGGCGATGCAGCCGGACGACCAGGGGGTGCTCCAGCCCCTGACTGGTGCCCCTGCTCCTGCGGCTTACCCGCTGACCACTCTCACGTACGCGGCGACCGTGCCGGGCCGGCTCGCGCCGGCGGCGCGGCACGACTACGCCGAGATGATCCGTTTCGCGGTGGGTCCGGGGCAGGCGAGCGGGGTCGCGGTCGGGCAGCTTCCCTACGGCTATGCCCCGCTGCCGGCGGAGCTCACCGACGCGGCGCTGGCAGCGGCCGACGCCATCGCGCGGCGTCCCCGGGGATCCCTCACTCTGCCCGAGCCGTCACCGTCGCTGTCACCGTCGCAGGCCCCCGTGTCCTCGACCGCACCCGCCTCGACTCCGCCGGTCACCACCGGCGTCCAGGGTCGGCCGGTCACCGGCGGTGGCGTGGCCGGACCGGTCGCCGGAGGCAGTACCGCTCCGCCGACACCCGTCCGGACGACACCGGCACCGGTGCCCACGGCGCCCTTGCCCCAGCCGGCGAGCACCCCGGCTGCTGCGCTGACTCCGGCTGAGCCTGTCGGCGCCGTGCGGCTGTGGCCGGTCGCGCTCCTGCTCCTCGGCGGCGCCGCTGCCGGGGTGGGTCCAGCCATGCGC
Organism: Actinomycetes bacterium; assembly: GCA_038322045.1. Lineage (GTDB taxonomy): Bacteria > Actinomycetota > Actinomycetes > JBBQFP01 > JBBQFP01 > JBBQFP01. The sequence continues at coordinate 59,607 of JBBQFP010000014.1, forward strand.
TGGCTGGCGAGCAGGGCCGGGAGGTGATGCCCCCGACCCCGCCCACCGAGCTCACCAAGCGGTAGTTCCCGAAGCGTCCGCCGTCCGGGATGGACCCCCGAACGGCAACTCCATACCCGAAAGGAAACACCCGCACATGAAGATCAAGCAAATTCTCGGCGTCGGCCTAGGCGTCGGCATGCTGGCCACCGGCGTCACAGTCTCGATGGCGCAGGCGGATCCCAGCGGAACGCCCACCTTCCGTGCCCTCGCCGGCGTCGGGTCTGACACGACCCAGGGCGTCATGAACGGCCTGGCACAGGTCATCAAGGACGGTAGCGGCAACAAGCTCATCGCCTCCTACGACGCGGTCGGCAGCGCCACGATCAAGACGAAGGCGACCGGTTGCGACAGCATCGCTCGGCCGAACGGCTCCGGTGCCGGGCGTACCGCCCTGATGAATTCCGTCAACGCCAACGACGGCTGCCTCCAGTTCGCCCGCTCGTCCAGCATCAGCACGACGGCGACCACCCCCGGGCTCACCTACATCCCCTACGCCGTGGACGCCGTGACGTACATGGTGACCAGTGCCAGCACTCTTCCCCGAAGCCTGTCGCTCGCCGACCTCAAGGCGATCTACATGTGCCAGGGCGACCCGACCATCAAGCCGCTCATCCCGCAGTCAGGCTCCGGCACGAGGGCGTTCTGGCTCGGCAAGCTCAGCATCACCGAGGCTCAGATCAATGCGGGGAGCTTCCCCTGCATCAAGGACAAGGTGGGCTCCACGCCGATCGAGGAGCACGACGGCCGAGTGCTCGACCCGCTCTCGATCGCTCCCATCTCCATCGCGCAGTACATCTCCCAGGCCAGCAGCACGATCCCCGACCTGCGGGGCTCCGCGCAGCTCGGGACGATCGACGGCGTCGCGTCGGTGTCGCTGAACAACAGTGCACCGCTCAAGCGTGACGTCTACAACGTGGTCCCCACCAGCAAGCTGACCGACCCCACCGTGGCCAACGTCTTCGTCGGGCCCGGCTCGCAGGTCTGCCAGAACTCCGCCCTGATCCAACAGTTCGGCTTCGGCCTCAAGACCGGCGTGGGCGGGGACCTCGCCTGTGGCGACACCTCCCAGCACTCCTGACCTCCTGATTCAGACACGAGAGACGAGAGAGAGCTCATGAAGACCATGCGCATCACCCGCCCCGTAGCCGGGGTAGTTGCCCTGCTCGCCGCCGCGGGTTCCGTTGCCCTGACGACGACGGCTGCAAATGCCGCACCGCCGGTGGGAACGGCGGGCACCGCTCACATCTCCCCCCAGTCCGGAAGCACCCTCGGCACGCAGTCGCTGGAGACCTCCGGGCCGTGTGACGCGCCCGGGGCCACCAACCTGCTGGTCCGGATGAACGGTGCCGGCGGCTTCGACACCGCCAACGGCGGCATCGGGTTCTACGCCGTGCCCAACGTGACGACCGCCAGCGAGCCGGCGAACGCCGCTGGCGGCTACTCCATCCCGATCCGCAACACCCTGGACAACCTGCGGCTGGAGCTCAATCCGGCGCCGACGCTGACCGGGCGCTACGACTTCACCATGATCTGCCGGGCCCCGATCCAGTCGACGCCTCTGGGCACCTACATCGCCTCGATCGTCATGACCGACCCGACGCACTTCGTCGACGCCAACCCCGTGGCGGCGCTCACCCAGAGCAGCACCACCTCCTCGGCCGCGGCGGCGGTGACCTTCTCCGCTGACCTGGGCC
>JBBQFP010000015.1:0-59105 GCA_038322045.1 Actinomycetes bacterium
GACGGGTCGTGCGACCTCACGGCGCACGTCGCCATGGACGCCGTCGCCGAGGCCGGGACCCGTGCCGGCGCGACGGCGACTCTGCTGACGACTCAGCGCGCCGCGCTGCTCACGCTGCTCGGCCGGGCGGAGGACGCCGCCCTCGGCCTGCCCGCCCTCCGGCAGGTAGCCGACCTCGCCGAGCTGACCGACCCGGCCGGGCTCGGGGGCTTCACCTGGCTGCTCCAGGCCAAGGGCTGCCCCCTGCCGCAGCGTCTGCCGCCCGCTGGTGCAGCCGCGGACGTCGTCGCACCGTGACGAGCAGCTGCTCGAGCCCCCGGATGACGTAGCCGGGCGCCCAGCGCGGTTCCGCGGCGAGGGCGAGGGCGGGGGCTCGTTGCAGCAGCGCGCCGAACGAGGCAACGAGCTCGAGGCGTGCCAGCGGCGCCCCGAGGCAGAAGTGGATCCCGGCGCCGAAGGTGATGTGCGGGTTGTCCGCACGGCCGACGTCGAAGCGGCCCGGCTCGGCGAAGGCCGCCGGGTCGAAGCCCCCGGCGAGGGCGTCGCCGGTCATGACTCGATCATCCACCGCTCCGTGGCGTCGCTCGCCCGGGCGGCCCGAGCCCGGTCGGCCTGCGCGACGATCATGGCGCGGGCCTCGTCGACGCCGCGGTGCTCGGCCGTCACCTGGACCGGCCCGCGTGAGGTGTCCAGCCGCAGGCTCGCGAGCCCGAGCGCCCGCTGGATTGGTCCCTGCGTCAGCCGAAGCGACTGGGTCCGGGCGTGGGGGACGACGTCGAGCTCGCGGTGCGCCCACCCGCGCTGGGCGACGAAGACCGCGCCGTCATGCCCGGCGGCCCGGCGCCGCCAGCCGAGCGGGTCGAGCCAGCGCGCCGAGCGGGGTACGCCGACGAGCTCGACCTCCGCGACCCGATGGCCGGGGAGGACCCGCTCGATGAGCGCCCGCGCCTCCGCGACCGGCGCGACCGGCAGGAGCGAGGACGTCGTCTCGGACTGCTTCTCGCCGGCGTACCCCGCGACGGTCACGTCGAGGCGGGCCCAGCCGACGAGCCGCCAGAGAACCGGCTCGACGAGCCGGACGGCCTGGATGCGGCCCGGGGGGACCGTCTGCGCGCGGGTCTCGAGCAGGCCGTGACGCAGCCGCAACCCGTCCGGGGACTCGGCGACGGTGAACTCGAAGTGGGCGAAGAAGGGCTGAAGGAGCGCCTGGCCGAAGCCGAGGAGGGCGGGGAGCACCCCGAGGAGGATCGCGGGGTGGCCCTGCTCTACCGCGACGCCGACGAGGGCGAGGACGGCGACGAGCATGAGGAGGATCGGCAGCGAGAGGAGCCGGCTCACGGCCAGACGCAGCGGCGGCACGTGGGCGATGACTCGCTCCGGGGCCTCCGGCGTCGAGGCGTCGATGCCTGCCGCCCGGGCGAGCAGCTCGGCCCGCAGGGCGGCCGCGGAGCGCTCGTCGAAGTAGGCGAGCCGGGCGTCGGAGCCGCGCCCGCCCGCGCTCTCCAGCCGCAGCTCCGCGACGCCGAACACCCGCGCGAGCACCGGCCGGACGACGTCGACAGCCTGGAGCCGCTCGAGGCGGACCCGCCGCGACCGCCGGAAGAGCACCCCGGTCTCGACCCGGATGTCCTCGCCGTCGAAGCAGAACCGCGTGAACCGCCACGAGAGGTACCCGTAGAGCGCTGCCGCGGGGATCGCGATGCCGACGACGACCCCCAGCCGGGTCAGGGTGAGGCTCTGCACGTTGTCGCGACCGAAGGCGACGACCATGACCGCGAGGACGTACCAGCCCTTGATGACCGGCGTGAGCGGGTGCATGCGCCGCATGCCCTGGGAGTCGGCACGCGGCAGCGCAGCGTTGCCCGTGACGGACGCCGCGGGGTCGGAAGGGCCGAGCGCGGCACCCCCGGGAGGCTTCGTCGACGGCACGTCCGGCGGCACGCTCGGGTCGCTCACCGCACCACCGATCGATTCGCTCACAACCCCGCCGACTCGGCCTCGCCGCGCGAGGCGAGGCGGTCGCGCAGCCGCTCGGCCTCCGAGGGAGGAAGCCCGACGATGAGTGCTCCGCTCGTGGCCGACGCCGTGTGCAGCTGAACCTTGCGGATGCCGAAGAGCCGCTCGACGGGCCCGACCGTCACGTCGACAAGCTGCATCCGGCCGTATGGCACGACGACGAGGCTGCGGAACATGACCCCGTGGGCGATGAGCAGGTCGCTCTCGCGCTCGGCGTACCGCCACGACCGCTGGTTGCGGCCGACGACGACCCACCCCCAGACGGCCCCGCCGAGGGAGGCGAGGAGGACGGCGCTCCCCCATGGCCAGGCGAGGTTGAGGAGGAGGGCCACGGCGAGAAGGCAGCCGAGGATCGCGGCGCCGAGGACGTAGACGCGGCGCATCGCTGCCAGCCGGGGCGACACCGGCACCCACGTCGCGTCGGGGGCCAGGTCGACGTCCATGACGGGGAGGGTAGCCCGGTGCGCTGTCTGGGACGATGCGTGCCGTGGGCGACGGGTCGGGGCAGCGCGAGCTCGTCGTCGGCGTAGGCGCGGCGTCGGGGGCACTGCCCGGCACGACGCTCGTCCTGCCCCTCGGACCTGCGCACCCGTCAGCGCACGGGGCCCTGCGGCTGCGCCTCGTCGTCGAGGGCGAAGGGCCGGACGCCGTCGTCCGGCAGGCCGATCCCGAGGTCGGGCACCTGCACCGCGGCGCCGAGAAGCTCTTCGAGCACCGGGACTACCGCCAGGCGATCATGCTCGCCGACCGCCACGACTGGCACTGCGCCTTCGCCAACGAGACGGTGCTGGCCCTGGCCGTCGAGGGGCTGCTCGGGATGGTGCTGCCGGAGCGGGCGCTGTGGCTGCGCACCGTGCTCGCGGAGCTCACTCGCCCGCTCCCGGCGCTGCTGTTCCTCGGGACCTTCCCAGGGGCGGACGCGACCGAGACGGCCGAGCGGCTGCGGGCGGCCACCGCGCTCAGGGAGGTGCTCCAAGGGCTCCTCGAGCAGGTCAGCGGCGGGCGGATGCACCCGATGATCACCCGGGTCGGTGGGCTGCACGAGGACGCCCCGGCTGGCTGGACCGACGCCGTCCGAGCAGGGGTGGCGGCCGTGCGGGCGGGTCTGCCGGCCGTCGCCGCCGCCGCGGCCGAGGCGGCGCAGCCCCTGCGCGGGGTCGGGGTCCTCGCTGCAGAGCTCGTCGAGCCCTACGGGCTCTCGGGCGCCGTCGCCCGCGCGTCGGGGGCGCCGCTGGACCTGCGCACGGCCGACCCCTACCTCGGCTACGCCGACCTCGACGTGCCGAGCACGACGTCGACGGCCGGCGACGTCCCGGCCCGCCTCGCGTGCCTCGCCGCCGACGCCGAGGCCGCGCTGGGCCTCGTCGAGCAGGCCCTCGACCGGCTCGCCCGCACCCCACGAGGGCCGGTCAACCAGCGCCTGCCCAAGGTGCTGCGGCTGCCCGAGGGCGACCGCTACGCCTGGGTCGAGGCGCCGCTCGGGATCAGCGGGGTCCACGTCGTCTCCACGGGTGAGCCCAGGCCGTGGCGGGTCAAGCTGCGGACGCCGTCCTACGCGACGGCGCAGGTGCTGCCCGTCGTCCTGCCAGGGGTGACGCTGGCGGAGCTCACCGGAGTGCTCGCGTCGCTGTTCCTCGTCATCGGCGACATCGACAAGTAGCGGTCGGCGGCCCGGCTCAGCTCAGGGGGTCGGGGGCTCCTGCGAGCAGCCACTGGAGCGCGACGAACCGCACGACGGGGACACGGTGCTCGCCTGTGGCCAGGGCCGCAGGAGACGGCTCGGCGGGGGCGGGCGCGACGGGGGGCGCCGCGGGCAGCGGCTCCGCGGCGGCAGCCTGCGCAACGGGCGAGTGCGGGCGCTGGGCCGGCACCCGGGCGAGCGGCGCCGGAAGCACCGGGAGCGGCTCGGGCAGCGGGTCGCGGAAGCGCAGGCTCGGCAGGGCCGTCTCGGCCGGGAGCACCGCGAAGGCGAGCGGCTCGGGCAGGGGGTCGCGGAAGCGCAGCTGGGGCAGCTGCACATCAGCAGGGTCCGGCGCACCGGGCGCGCTGCGGTCGGTGGCTGCAGGCACGGCGCTCAGCGTACGGGCCTGCACAGCGCACCGACCGCCAGGCAACGCGGCGTGGTCGGGCGGCCACTGGGTCGCGGCGACGTCGGCCCCTGCCGCTCAGCGGACGGCGCCGCCGGCGGGCGCGGTGGGGTCGAGCGGGACGTCGTCGTCGGGCAGGCGGAGGACGCGCTCGAGGACGAGCCCGGCGACGGTGAGCAGGACCGACGCGATGACGCCTCCGAGGGCGGTCAGCGAGCGCGCGGCGCTGGACGACAGGCCGATGTCGACGAGGACGAACGCCGCGAGGCCGAGGTAGAGACCGCAGAGGACGGCACCGGTGTGCGACGTCGCCTTGGCGAGGACGACCATGCGCGCCGCCGCCAGCGCAGGGATCGGCTTGGTGCCGACGTCGCCCCGCAGCCGTGAGCGCAGCGAGAGCGCGAGCGCGGCGATGCCGACCGCGAGGAGGAGCAGACCCAGCGGACCGGTCCACGGCACGGCCGGGATGCCTGAGGCGTCGCCGCTGGAGTCGAGGACGTGGAGGAGGCCCCAGGTGAGCGCACCGAGGACGACCGCCGCACCGACGAGAGTCCTCAGGCGGGTCGGGGTCATCGCCCGACCTCGAGGTGCAGGTCGTCGCGCCGGCGGACGCCCGTGCGATCCAGCGTCTGGAGCAGCTCGGCGACCGGGCCGTGGCCTGGGATCGTCGCCCCCGGGTCGACGTCGGACCAGGGCGCCAGGACGAAGGCCCTGTCGTGGGCGCGGGGGTGCGGCACGAGGCAGATCGGGTCGAACAGCGTCTCCTCGCCCGCGGCGACGATGTCGACGTCGATCGTCCGAGGCCCCCAGCGCACGTCGCGGATGCGTCCGCCGAGCGCCTCGACCGCCTGGGTGCGTGCGAGCACCGAGGGCAGGCTCAGCCCGGTGCGCACGACGACGACGGCGTTGAGGTAGGCGTCCTGCTCCGGCCCGCCGACGGGGTCGGTCTCGTACACCGGGGACACGATCTCGACGGGGAGCCCCGCCGCCTCGAGGCGGACGAGGGCGTGCTCCAACGCGACGATCCGGTCGCCGAGGTTGCTGCCGAGGCTGAGGACGACGCGCCGTGGTCGCCGAGCCCGGCTGATCCGGACGACGACGTCGTCGAAGGGCACCTGGACCGGCGCCTGCGGCTTGTGGACGGCGACGTCGACCAGGTCCACCCGCGAGCGAGCCAGGCACACGTCGGCGACCCGCTGCGCGAGGGTCTCGACGAGGGCGACCGGAGGTCCCTCGACGACGGCGACCACCTCGGCCGCCAGCGAGCCGTAGTCGACGGTGCGGTCGAGGTCGTCACCTGCAGCGGCGTCGGCGGTGTCGAGGTGCAGCGTGACGTCGACGACGAACTCCTGCCCGAGCACGGCCTCCTCCGGCAGGACGCCGTGACGTCCGCGGGCGCGCAGCCCCAGCACGCTTACCGTGTCGCTGGGTCGCTCGGTCATCGGGCTGCCTCCCAGGCTGCGGCGACCCGTACGGCGGCGACCCCGGCGGGGACGTCGTGGACCCGCACCGCCCAGGCTCCGGCGGCGGCGGCGAGCGCGCTGACCGCGCAGGTCGCCTCGTCGCGCTGCTCGGGCGGGGGCGCCTCGCCGTTGCGGGCGAGCAGCGAGCCGAGGAACCGTTTGCGCGAGGCCCCGACGAGAACGGGGCGCCCCGCGGCGAGGAGGGCGTCGAGGTGGGCGAGCAGCGCCCAGCTGTGCCCGGCGTCCTTCGCGAAGCCGAGACCGGGATCGAGGACGACGCGCTCCGGTGCCACTCCGGCCTCCGCCGCGGCCTGCAGCCGCGCGGAGAGCTCGCCGCAGACCTCCGCGACGACGTCGTCGTAGTGGGCCAGGCCGGCCATGACGGCGCTGGGCCCGCGCCAGTGCATGAGGACGACGGGCACCCGGAGCTCGGCCACGACGGGGAGCATGCCAGGGTCGGCGAGCCCACCGCTCACGTCGTTGACGAGCACGGCCCCCGCCTCGATCGAGGCACGCGCGGTGACCGCACGCATCGTGTCGACGCTCACGGCGACGCCGGCGGCCGCGAGCGCCCTGACGACGGGGATGGTCCGCCGGAGCTCTTCGTCCTCGGGGACCCGCTCCGCACCGGGGCGGGTCGACTCGCCACCGACGTCGACGAGGTCGGCCCCCTGCTCGGCGAGCTCGAGGCCGTGGCGCACGGCGGCCTCGGCGTCCGGCCAGCGACCGCCGTCGGAGAACGAGTCGGGCGTGACGTTGAGGACGCCGATGACGAGGCAGCGGCCGGTGCCGTGCAGTCGCGCCGGCAGGCCGCGCGGCCCCGCCCGGACGACGCTGCGTGCCGACGCCCCGGCCGGGTCGGTGGCCTCGGTCGAGGGCGCGGCACCCACGGCGCTCACCGCGCTCACCGCGCTCACCGGTGGAGGATGAGGCTCATGGCCTCGGCCCGGGTCGCGGGTGCGAGCAGCTGTCCCCGCACGGCCGAGGTCACTGTGCGCGCGCCGGGCTTGCGGACGCCGCGCATCGACATGCACAGATGCTCGCACTCGACGACGACGATGACCCCCCGCGGCTGGAGGAACCTGACCATGGAGTCGGCGACCTGCGTGGTCAGCCGCTCCTGCACCTGGGGTCGCCTCGCGTAGAGGTCGACCAGGCGGGCGATCTTGGACAGCCCCGTGATGCGCCCCTCGGGCGAGGGGATGTACCCGACGTGGGCAACGCCGTGGAACGGTACGAGGTGGTGCTCGCACGTCGAGTAGACCTCGATGTCCTTGACGAGGACGAGCTCGTCGTGGCCCAGGTCGAACGTCGTCAGGAGGACGTCCTCGGCGCACGCGTGCAGCCCGGAGAAGATCTCCTCGTAGGCACGCGCGACCCGGGCAGGGGTCTCGAGCAGTCCCTCCCGGGTCGGGTCCTCGCCGATCGCAAGGAGCAGCTCGCGGACGGCCGCCTCGGCCCGGTCACGGTCGAACCGGCCCACAGCAGCGGTGCCCGGCGCGGCGGTCACAGGTGCGGCAGGTCGCCCACGCCGGGGACGTCGACGACCGGCGGCAGGTGCGGGTCCGCCGGCGGCATCCCGCCACCGGGGGTGGCGGCCGTGGCCCCGTTGGCAGAGCCGTTGGCGACGGCGAGCTTCTTGGGGCTCGTCACCGGCGGCCGGTCGGAGGGACGGCGGCGCACCGACCCCGTCCACGCCGGGCGAGGGGCGCGCTTCTTGACCGGGGTGAAGATCTCGGCGACCTGGCCCTTGTCGAGGGTCTCCTTCTCGAGCAGCTCGAGGACGAGCGCATCGAGGACGTCACGGTTCTCGACGAGGATCTCCCAGGCCTCCTGGTGCGCCTGCTCGATGAGCTTTTTGACCTCGTCGTCGACTACCCCCGCGACCTCCTCGGAGTAGTCGCGCTGGTGGCCCATGTCGCGACCGAGGAAGACCTCGGCGTTCTCCTGGCCGAGCTTGATCGCACCGATCCGCTCGGTCATGCCGTACTGGGTCACCATCGCCCTGGCCACCCCGGTGGCTTTCTCGATGTCGTTGGCCGCACCGGTGGTCGGGTCGTGGAAGACGAGCTCCTCGGCCGCCCGTCCCCCGAGCATGTAGGCGAGCTGGTCGAGCATCTCGTTACGGGTGGTGGAGTACTTGTCCTCGTCGGGCAGCACCATCGTGTAGCCCAGCGCCCGGCCGCGCGGCAGGATCGTGATCTTGTGCACGGGGTCGGTGTTCTGCAGCGACGCAGCGACGAGGGCGTGCCCGCCCTCGTGGTAGGCCGTGATCTTCGTCTCTTTCTCGTTCATGAGCCGGGTGCGCTTCTGCGGTCCTGCGACGACGCGGTCGATCGCCTCGTCCAACGCCGGGCCGTCGATGAGCTTGCGGTCGGCGCGCGCCGTGAGCAGCGCCGCCTCGTTGAGGACGTTGGCGAGGTCGGCGCCGGTGAAGCCGGGCGTGCGTCGCGCCATCGTCTTGAGGTCGACCTCGGGGCTGATCGGCTTGCCCTTGGCGTGCACCTGAAGGATCTGGAGACGGCCGTTGAGGTCGGGGCGCTCGACCGGGATCTGCCGGTCGAAGCGGCCCGGCCGAAGGAGCGCGGGGTCGAGGATGTCGGGCCGGTTCGTCGCGGCGATGAGGATGACGCCGCCCTTGACATCGAAACCGTCCATCTCGACGAGGAGCTGGTTGAGGGTCTGCTCGCGCTCGTCGTGCCCGCCGCCGAGGCCTGCGCCACGGTGACGGCCGACGGCGTCGATCTCGTCGACGAAGACGATCGCGGGTGCGTTGGCCTTGGCCTGCTCGAAGAGGTCACGGACCCGGGAGGCACCGACGCCGACGAACATCTCGACGAAGTCCGAGCCGGAGATCGAGTAGAACGGCACGCCCGCCTCGCCGGCGACAGCACGGGCGAGCAGCGTCTTGCCGGTCCCGGGGGGGCCATAGAGGAGCACACCCTTGGGGATCTTCGCGCCCATCGCCTGGAACTTCGCGGGGCTCTCGAGGAACTCCTTGATCTCGTGGAGCTCCTCGACCGCCTCGTCGGCACCGGCGACGTCGGCGAAGGTCGTCTTGGGGGTGTCCTTGCTGAGCATCTTCGCCTTGGACTTGCCGAACTGCATGACCCGGGAGCCGCCGCCCTGCATCTGGTTCATGAAGAACAAGAAGATGAGGACGATGAAGGCGATCGGCAGGATCGTGATGAGGAAGCTGACGAGCCAGCTCTGCGTCGGGACCTTGACGTCGTAGTTCTTCGGCGGCATGTGAGCGGCGAGTGCGTCGAGCAGCCGGGGCTGCTGGCCGTCGAGGTAGGACGCCCGAATCCGGTTGGAACCGTCGATCTTCACGCCAGGCTTGAGGGTGAGCTCGATGCGCTGGTCGCGGTCGACGAGGAGGGCGGAGTCGACCTTGTCGGTCGTGATGGCCGAGACCACCGTCGCGGTGTCCACCTTCTTGTAGCCACCGCCGCTCGACGCGATCTGGCTGATGGTGATCACTGCGAGCACGGCGAGGACGATCCAGATGATCGGGCCCCGGAAGATGCGTTTGACGTCCATCGAATCGGAGCCTCTCGGCTCCGTCCCTCCTGCCGGTCGGTGGGCTGTGCTGGGGATGTGCGAGGAGTGTCCCCCGCAGGAACGTGGACAGGCCAGCCGGTGTTCCGCGCGGGTCTGGGCGAATGCTGCCCGCTCAGCCGCCGCTGGACCTGCTCAGCCGCCGCTGGACCCGCTCAGCCGCCGCTGGACCCGCTCAGCCGCCGCTGTAGACGTGCGGGGCCAGTGTCCCGACGAACGGCAGGTTGCGGTAGCGCTGGGCGTAGTCGAGGCCGTAGCCGACGACGAACTCGTTGGGGATGTCGAAGCCCACATAGCGGCACTCCACCGGGACCCGCACGGCGTCGGGCTTTCGCAGGAAGGCGCACACCTCGACCGACGCCGGTCCCCGCGAACCGAGGTTGTGCAGCAGCCACGACAGCGTGAGCCCGGAGTCGATGATGTCCTCGACGACGAGCACGTGGCGGTCGGTGATGTCGCGGTCGAGGTCCTTGAGGATCCGGACGACGCCGGAGGACTGCGTCCCCGAGCCGTAGGAGCTCACGGCCATCCAATCCATCTCGGCGTCGGAGTGCAGGACGCGCGCGAGGTCGGCCATGACCATGACGGCACCCTTGAGGACGCCGACGAGAAGGATGTCCTTGCCCGCGTAGTCGGCGTCGATCTGGGCGCCGAGCTCGACGAGACGAGAGGCGATCGCCTCCTCGGAGATGAGGACCTTCTCGAGGTCTGCGCCCATGTCGCTGCCGTCCACACCGTCTCCTTCACCGTGACGCCTGCTCGCCGCCCTGCTCGACGACGAGCCTCCCACAGCGGCGGGCAGCGCTGCGTGGCCCGGGCAGCGCCACCGGGCCTTGGCCGCGCCACGCGACGACGAGCCGGTCCATGGCGGCGACGTGCTCGGCCGTGAGCGACCCCGCGGGGGACCCGGCCTCGAGCGCGAGCATCCGGAGGACCCGCGTGCGCACCGCCTCCGGCAGCCGGGCGAGGCGGTCGCAATCGAGGTCCCGGTGCGGCACGGCCCCGGCCGCACCGGGAGCAGGCGATCCGGCGGCGCACGCGGTGAGCTCGACGCGCGCCCAGCCCTCGAGGGCGTCGGCGTCCGCCCGAAGCTGCCGCGCGGTGCGCGCGAGAGCCGCGGCCACCCCGGGCCCGAGCGCAGACTCGAGCGCCGGCAGCGCCGAGCCACGCACCCGCACCCTGGCGTACCTGGGGTCGTCGTTGTGCGGGTCCGACCACGGGGCCAGCCCGAGCTCGCGGCAGGCGCCGACGGTGATGGCTCGGGGCAGCCGGAGAAACGGGCGCAGGTAGCGCCCGCTGCGGGGCGACATCCCGGCAAGCGACCTCGCCCCCGAACCCCGGGCGAGCCCGAGGAGCACCGTCTCCGCCTGGTCGTCGAGGGTGTGCCCGAGCAGGACGGCGCTCGCCCCGAGCCGGTCGGCGGCCTCGTCGAGCGCGGTATACCTCGCACTGCGGGCGGCGGCCTCCGGCCCCCCGGCGCTGCCGACGGCCACGCGAGCCGTCTCGACCGGGTCCACGCCCAGCGCGCGCAGCGTTGCGGCAGTCGTCGCGGCGACGTCGGCGGACCCGGGCTGCAGGCCGTGGTCGACGACCACCGCGCCGACGCTCAGTCCCAGCCGAGGGGCGACGCCCGCCGTGGCCGCGGCCAGCGCGAGGGAGTCGGCACCCCCGCTGCAGGCGACGAGGACGAGCGCGCCCACCGGCAGGCCTCTGAGAGCGTCACGGACGGCGGATCGGGTGGTCGCGACCTCCGGGGCGGGTTTCACCGGCTCAGCCGTGCACCCGGGCCACCCAGTCGTGCGGCTCGGCGAGCTCGGCGAGGGTCGGCAGGGTCTCCGTCGACGTCCACACGACGTTGAGTCCGTCGACGCCGACCCGGTCGACGACACCGCCGACGAAGCGGCGCCCGTCGCGGTACTGGCGCATCTTGGCGTCCATGCCGAGCAGGCGGCGCAGCGCCCGGTCGAGCGGGTTCTGGGTGTCCCGGCGGCGCTCGAACCGGGCGCGGATGTCGGCGACCGTGGGGATGACCGCCGGACCGGCGGCGTCCATGACGAACTCGGCATGTCCCTCGACGAGGGACATGACAGCGGTCACCTGCGCCATGATGACCCGCTGCTCCGGGGACTGCACCGCCTCGACGAGGGAGAGCCCGTCGCGACCCCGAACGGCGTCACCGACCGCTCCCGCCGCTGAGCGCACCCGCGCGAGCAGCTCGCCGAGGTCGAGCTCGGTCGCGTCGACGAGTTCGCGGACGAGCCCGAGAAGGTGCTCGCGCAGCCACGGCACCGCCGTCAGCTGCACCCGGTGGGTCTCCTCGTGCAGCGCCACCCACAGCCGGAAGTCCGCCGGGTCGACCCCCATCGCCTGCTCGGCGGCCATGATGTTCGGCGCGACGAGGAGAAGGCGGCCAGGCCCGCTGCCGAAGGCCTCGTACTGCCCGAGGACCTTGGTCGAGAGGTAGCCCAGCAGTGCTCCGGTCTCGAGGCCGGTCGCCGCAGCCCCGACGGCGCTGAGGCTCTGTGCCGGGGTGCTGCGGCGCGCCAGCAGCGAGGCGGCCAACGGCTCGAGCACCTCGCGGAAGGCCTCGACATTGATCTTCGACCAACCGGCGCGGTCGATGACGGCGACGCCTTCGGTGCCGCGGGCCGCCTCGAGCCGTGAGATCCGGGCGACGTGCTCCTGGGCCTCGAGCGCGCTGGCACGCAGCGCCGACACGACCGCGGCCGCCTCGCCGGGGGTGACGGAGGGTCCGGCGGGCGCCAGCCGAGCCCCGGTCGCCGCCGCGAGGTCCCAGTCGACGAGGCGGTCGATCGCGCGGGCACCGGTCATGGGGACGACGGTACGGCGGTGGGCGGCGTCCGGCAGCCGCACGAGGCAAGCGCGGCGGCGAACCGGTCGAGGGCGGCCCTGGCCTCGAGCGTGCCGGCACCACCCGGGACGGCGTCCGCGAGGACGGCGAAGACGCTGAGCCGGCCGGCGGAGTCGAGGACCGTCCCTGCGAGCCCGCTGACCCCCGTGAGCGTGCCTGTCTTGGCCCGCACCCGGCCCTCGGCGGCGGGCACCGGGTTCGGACCGGACGCCGCAGGCCGACCTCGCCCCACGGCGGCCGGCGGCCCGACCCCGAGAGGCGTCACGGAGAAGCGGTCGACGAGCGTGCCGCTCCACCCCGCGACCGGAAGGCCGCTGAGCAGGGCGCCGAGCTCGGGGTGACCGGGGCGCGCCGCGGTCGCCAGCAGAGACGTGAGGGTTGCCGGGGGGACGGCGTTGCCCCGGGCGAGGCCTGAGGCGTCGAGCAGGCGGACCCCTGCTGTGGGCACCCCCAGGGCCGAGAGCGCCGCGGTCGTGCCGACCGCACCCGTCGCGAAGGTGCCGGCCCGGCCGTCAGCAGCACCGACGAGGTGGCCGAGCGCCTCGGCGAGGTCGTCGTCGGAGGTCTCGAGGTCGAGCTCGACGAGCTCGGCCACGGTCGGCGACTGCACCTGGGCGAGCTCGAGGGCGCGTCGCGGGGCCACCGCGCGGGTGACGGTGCCGGCGACCGGCACGCCGGAGGCGCGCAGCAGAGCCGCGAAGCGTTGTCCCGCGGTCAGGGCGGGGTCAGGCACCCGGGGCGCCGTGGCGGCAGCGGCGGCGGAGGCGCCCGCCGGAACCGGGGCCCGCCCGGAGTCGACGGACAGGGCGTGGACCGGGGCGACGACGCCCGAGGCGACGTAGCCCGCTGGCCACCCGGGCGATGCGGTGGGGCCGGAGAACAGCGAGTCGTCGACCCGGACGACGACCGATCGCGGCGCGACGGGCGCAGAGGGCGTGACGGGGGCTGCCGGCGCCGCGGGGGCCGCGGGGGCCGCCGGCGCAACGGGCGCAGCGGCCGAAGCCGCCGTCGCCCCGGACGTCGATGCCACGGCGGCTCGACGCAGGGCTACAGCCGTCGAGCGAGCCAGCTCGGCCAGGGACGCGCGACGCGGAGTCTCGCCGACGGCCTCCGGCGTGCTGCGCAGGGTCGCGTCCCCTCCGCCGACGAGCACGAGGACGCCTGGCGCGGCCTGCACGACCCTCGTCGCCAGGCGGGTGTCCGGTCCGAGCATGCGCAGGGCCGCCGCAGCGGTCAGCAGCTTGGCGGTGGACGCCGGCGTCCGGCCCGAGGTCGCGCCCTGCGCGAACAGCACCGCGCCGGTCGCCGGGTCGGTGACGCTGATCCCCACCGAGCGCCCGAGCGCAGGGTCGCGGGCGAGCGTGCTCACCGCTGCGGCGACACCGCCCGGGGTCAGCGGCGGTCCCGTTGCGGCGTCGAGAACGGGGGACGGCGTCGGCACCGGAGGCACCCGCAGCACGGGCTCGGCCGCCGCCGGTGCGTCACGGCTCCCCTCGGGCAGCCGCAGCACGCCCGCGGCCACGAGCCCACCCGCAGTGGCCACGGCCGCGAGAAGCACGAGCGCAGTGACGACGAACGGGCGGCGCCACCAGCGGGTGCGACGTCGCGGGCTACGGCGTCGCACAGGTCCTCCTCACGTCTGCGGGCGGCAGAGGTCGACGCCGCCAGGTGCGCGGACGGGCCGGAGGGGCCGCGCACCCGGCCGACACGGTGGCCGGTGTGCGCCGCGCCGCCCCGAGTGAGCGAGACTAGGCCGCGAGAGCAGCGGCACGCGACGCGCCTGGAGGACCTGTGGAGTTCGACGTCACGATCGAGATCCCTCGCGGGAGCCGCAACAAGTACGAGGTCGACCACGAGACCGGGCGGATCAAGCTCGACCGGATGCTCTTCACCGCCACCCGGTACCCCTCGGACTACGGCTTCATCGACGGCACGCTCGGCCTCGACAGCGACCCGCTCGACGCGCTCGTGCTCGTCGACGAGCCGACGTTCCCGGGTTGCCTCATCCGGTGCCGGGCGATCGGGATGTTCCGGATGACCGACGAGGCCGGCGGCGACGACAAGGTCCTCTGCGTGCCCTCGGCCGACCCTCGCCAGGAGCACATGCGCGACATCCACCACATGCCCGAGTTCGACCGCCTCGAGATCCAGCACTTCTTCGAGGTGTACAAGGACCTCGAGCCCGGCAAGTCCGTCGAGGGCGCGACGTGGGTCGGACGCGTCGAGGCCGAGAAAGAGATCCACGCCTCGTGGGAGCGGTTCCGCACCGAGGGCCACGCCGGGCACCCGCTCCTCACCCAGGGCAGCGTCCCGCTCTCCGTGGAGCACGTGGACTCCCCCGACGACAAGTGACCCTGGGGCGCCGGCGGCGCCGGCGCCCGACGGTGGCTAGGGACGCCCGACGGTGCTCACGGACGCCCGACGGTGCTCACGGACGCCCGATCGCGAACAGGCTCGGCCGGTAGATCGAGGACACCCGGACGTCGGCCCCGGTGAACGGCGCCTCGATCATCTGACCGCCGCCGACGTAGAGCCCGACGTGGTGGATCGTCTGGATGTCGGTGAAGTCGGTGGCGAAGAACACGAGGTCGCCCGGCCGCGCCTCGTCGACGGACACCGTGCGGCTCTGCTGGAACTGGGCCACGGTCCAGTGCCCGAGCGCCACGCCGGACTGCCCCCAGGCCATCATCGTCAGCCCCGAGCAGTCGAACGTCTCGGGCCCGGCCGCCCCCCAGACGTAGTGCTTGCCGAGCTGCGCCCGGGCATAGGCCACAGCAGCAGCACCGCCGGAGGCCGTCCCCTGCGACGACGACGCGCTCCACGTCGCGGGATCCACGCCCGCGGGGCGGGCGCTGTCGCTGCTGCTGCCCGACGCCGACGCGCCAGGGCTCGTCGCGACCGAGGGGGCACGTCGGGCTGCTGCCCGCTCCGCAGCCCGTCGTCGCTCCTGAGCAGCGGCGGCTCGAGCCCTCGCCGCACGCGCCTGGGCCTCCTGAGCCGCCTTGATCTCCGCGAGCCCCCGCTCGCGGGCGGTCTCGAGAGCAACGGTTGTTCGCCGCAGCGTCGCGAGCTGGGCGACGAGCGCCTGGCGGCTCGTGGCTAGCGCGGCCGACTGGTCGCGCTGGGCGGCCACTGCCGACTCCGCAGTCGCTCTCGCCCGGGTCACCGCCGTCAGCGCCGAGGCCCGCTGCTCGAGTGCAGCCTCAGCCCGCGCCCGGAGGACCCGCGCGACGATCTGGGAGACGCCGAGCCGGTCGAGGCTGCTGTCCTGGTTCCGGGCGAGGGCCTCCATCGTCGACATGCGCCCGAGCAGCTCGGCCGGGCCGTCCGAAGAGAGCACGAGCGAGAGCCCGCCGAGCGCCCCGCCGCTGCGATAGCTGTCGGCGGCGAGTCGCCCGATGTCAGCGCGGGCCGTGACGACGTCGGCCTCAGCGGCCTGCGCGCGGGACCGGGCGTCCGCGGCGTCGCCCTTGGCCTGCTCGAACCGGTACACGGCACCGTTGTAGGCCTCCGCGGCGCCCTGGGCGGCGTCCTGCAGGGCAGTGGTACGGGCGTCGGCCAGGGCGATCTGGCCCTCGAGCGCGCCGATCGCAGCGGCGGCGCTCGACTCGTGGGCCCTGCTCGCGGCGATCTGCTGCTCGCTCGGCAGCGCACCCGGCGAGGGCGGGGGGGCGGCCGAGGCGGTGCCAGCGGCAGCGGCACCGACGAGCAGGGCGCCCGCGCAGGCGAGCGCGATAGCCGCGCTCGCAGGACGTCGCCGGGGGCGTCGTCGTCCGGCCATGGGGCACACCTCCTCGCGCATCTCATCGGCGGGACCGACGGCGACCTGCACGAACTGGAGGCAGCGTAGATCAGAACGACACGGTTGCAACATCCCCTAGTTGATCGCGTCTTTGTGGTAGCAACCCGCGGCCGCGTGCTGCGGGTTCGACGGCCGATCTGACGGCGCGGCTGGGCTTCTCATCCTCATCGATCTCGCCGGGCAAAATCCGCCGGTCACCATCCGAGCGTCCCGGGTCCCCCCGTGAACGGGCCGACGACCGCCGACGTGATCCAGCCCCCGTAGAACCCGCCGTCCTGCGGGATCACCCGCTCACCGTCGACCTCGCAGCTGTCCACCGCCGCCGGGAACAGGGCCACCCGGTCGCGGAGCTGTTCGTAGCCGGGCCATGGTTCGGGGTAGTACCAGGCTGCGCCACGCGCGACGGTCTCGCCCACCCGCAGGTCGAGATATCTCGCCGCCCCCTTGAACTCACACAGCGAGGAGCCGGGAGCCGCAACGAGCGCCCCGTCGGGAAATGCTGACCGCAGCAGGTAGTAGACCGGCGGATGGCTCGTCTCCAGGACCCGCACGGCCTCCGCGCTGTCTACGAGGACCTGCCCGGCGAACCGGACGACCACCCGCTCGGTGCTGGGCTCGACCCGGGGCGGGCGGGGGAAGTCCCAGACGGATTCTTGGCCGGGACCGGGAGGCACTCTGGTTGGCCTGGTCACGGCGTTGCTACAGCGCCGACAGGCCGGTACGTGACACAGACATGACACGATCGTGGGACCAGACACGTTCCACGGCATCCCGAGCCACCTCCGTGTCTGACCTGCTGGCGTGCTCGTAGGTGTCCAGCAGGACCGCCACCGAGTGACCCAGCATCTTGGCCAAGGTCGCCACGGGCACGCACCGTGCCAGCAGTTTGGACGGGGCGTGGTGCCTCAGGTCGTGAAGGGTGGACGTGAACAGCAGGCCGTTGCGGCAGTCAGCGCCACTCGGAGTGGTGTGCGGCGAGCACATGCTCCTGAGTCAGTTCCGGCGCGGTGTTCCTACCGGCGGCCACGAGGGCGCTCCTGACGATCGATCGGGTGGAGGGATCGCGTCAGCCGCCCAGCCTGCAATGGGCCCACTGGGCACCCAGGCACCCGGCCTGAAAGGGATTAGCCCGCGACGCCACCCTCGATCAGCCAGACGTTCCCCTGTAGATCAATGTCGTAGGCCAGCATCTCATCCTTTCGAGCGATCACCATGATCAACCAGATGAGGGCCCAGACGCCGGAGGTTATGAGAGTCATCACGAGGTGAGCGCCGTGGCTCACTGGTCTACGACGTGAAACCGTCACACGATGAGTAGAACGGGCTCTGACTCACGTCGTTGATCATCGACCGGAGGGTCCTCGTTCGGCGGCCGCGGGTCGAGCAAACGCGGTGGCGAGAGCGAGAACGGAGCAGGTGCCCAACCTCGTCCCGTGTAGCGCAGCCAACCGCGCTTGCTGTGGAAACGGAAGGCACCAGGAGTAGGCATGGTGAAAGCCTGCCAGCCCGCACCTAGCGTTGTCTGCCACCAGCCGGGACGACCGCCCTGCCGAGCGTCGGCGCGGTCTCGCTGGATGATGCGGAGCCTTTCATTGCCGTTGCCCCGCGGGTGTACCGGTCACGATGGGGATGACGCGAAGCGCGCCGAAGACATCGTCGAGGCGATCGAGGCCATCACCCTGGCAGAGGGCGTCATGACCTCACACGATGGCGACCACCGAATCACGGCCGTGTGTATCGACGCCATGACCTACCGCGAGTTCACGATCGGCGAGGCGACCAAAGAACTGTCACCGGAAGCCAAGGACGCGCACCCCAACGTGCCAACGTGCCGTGGTCGAACATCGCGAAGATGCGGGACCTCATCGGGCACCATTACTACCGCCGCGACCTGGAGATCATCTTCGCGACGATCCGCGAACCACTGACGCAACTTCGTGCAGCGTGTGAGCAGATTGGCCATGACGGCGTTACCGACCCAGGCACAGCCTCAAGCACGGCGGCCCTGTGAGCACGACCGTGAGCAAGCCCGGATCTTGA
The DNA here is from genome assembly GCA_038322045.1 of Actinomycetes bacterium. Taxonomy (GTDB): domain Bacteria; phylum Actinomycetota; class Actinomycetes; order JBBQFP01; family JBBQFP01; genus JBBQFP01. The sequence goes on from JBBQFP010000015.1 coordinate 17,842, forward strand.
ACCCGAGAACCCCAGGTCACTAAGCCTCTGACCTGGGGTTCTTCGCGAGCCGCCTATCGGAATCGAACCGATGACCTATTCATTACGAGTGAATCGCTCTACCGACTGAGCTAAGGCGGCCTGCTCCTTGCGGAGCGGTGGGAGTCTAACGGACGCCGGAGCCTCAGGCGCAGCGCGTGCCGTCGGCCGGCGGGGACCCCGTGAGCAGGAAGCGGTCGATCGCCCGGTCGATGCAGGCGTTGCCCGTCTGGTAGGCGGTGTGACCGACGCCGACGTTGGTGAGCAGCACCCCGGAGCTCAGCTCGCGCGCCAACGAGACGGCCCACGCGTACGGGGTCGCTGGGTCGCCAGTGGTCCCGACGACGACGATCGGCGGCGCCCCCTTGGCGGTGATCGGCGCGGCCTTCGGGGCGGTCTGCACCGGCCACGTGGCGCAGGGCAGCGAGCCCCAGGCGAGGTAGGCGCCGAAGAGCGGGGCGGCCTTCGTCAGGGCGGTGGCGTCCGCGCGGTACCGGGCCAGGTCGGGGCTTCCCTCGGCATGGTCAAGGCAGTTGACGGCGTAGCCGACCTCGTTGGAGTTCGAGGCAAACCGGCCGTCGGGCCGCCGGTCGGCGTAGGCGTCGGCAGAGGCGAGCAGCCCCGTGCCGTCCCCGCGGAAGGCTGGCGGCAGCGAGTCGCGGAGCTGCGGCCACAGCGACGGCGAGTACAAGGGGTAGATGATCCCGAGCACGACGAGCGCCTGGGTGACCTTCCGTCCGCTCTCACTGCGCAGGGGGGTGCGGTCGGAGTCGTCGAGGAGCCTGGCGATGCGCGCGAGGGCGGCCGCGCGTGGGCGCGGCAGCGGGCAGTCGGACTTCCGCAGGCAGTCGTCGACGAAGTCGCCGAGGTTGGCCTCGAAGCCGGTCGCCTGCCCGAGGTTGACCGCCTCGCTGGGCAGAGCCGGGTCGAGCGCACCGTCGAGCACCAGCCGGCCGGCCTTGGTCGGGAACAGCTGGGCGTAGGTCGCGCCGATGTAGGTGCCGTAGGAGGCTCCGAGGTAGTGCAGCGTCGAGTCCCCGAGCGCGGCGCGCAGGACGTCGACGTCGCGGGCGACCTCTTGCGTGCTGATGTGCCCGACCAGCTTCGGGGAGCGTTGGGCGCACCGTTGACCGAGCAGGCGGCTCTCCTCGGCCCAGGCCTGCTCCTCCGCCGGGGTGTCAGGAGACCCGTCGATGGCGAGGAAGGCGTCGGTCTCGGCGTCGGTGAGGCAACGGATGGGGGTGCTCGTGCCGACGCCCCGGGGGTCGAAGCCGACGATGTCGTAGCGCGCTCGCAGGGCGTCGCTCGTGACCGCCCTCGCCGCGCGCGCATAGTCGACCCCCGAGCCCCCCGGGCCACCCGGGTTGAGCACGAGCGAGCCGATGCGCGCAGACGGCTTCTCGGCCCGGAGCCGGATCACCGACAGGGTGATGTCGCCGCCGGATGGGTCGGTGTAGTCCAGCGGCACGGCGAGCCTGGCGCACTGGAAGTCGCCCCCGCACCCGCTCCAGCGCAGCGTCTGGTCGTAGTAGCGACGAAGGTCGGGAGCGGGTGGCGCCGAGGACGCCGGCATCTGGCTCGCCGCGGGCGAGGAGGGCGGCGGGGAGGACGCTGCGGGCGAAGACGAGCCGGCAGCACCCTTCGACGAGCCGCCGGAGCACCCGGTGAGCCCCGTCATCCCGAGGGCGGCGACGAGCAGCGCGGCGCCCATGCGCCGTCGAGATGACATGCCGCAAGGCTAACCGGGACTACCGACAGCCTCGGATGCCGCCGCGCCTCGGGCGGCCCGCCGCGCCGACGTGGAGGGCTCAGCCAGCCTGGAGGGCCAGGGTCATCCGCTCCGCGGCGAGAAGCGGGGCGACGTTGGCCTCGACCGCGGCGCGCGCCTCGAGGACCGCCTCGATCCGCCGCAGGGTGGCCTCGGGCGTGCTCCGGCGAGCGGCCCCCTCGAGGGTCGGGCGCATCTCGTCGTTCGTCAGCGGAACGCTCGCCCCGAGCTGGAGGGTGAGGATGTCGCGGTAGTAGCCGGCGATGTCGACGAGCGCCCGGTCGAGGGAGTCGCGCAGCGTGCGGGTGTAGCGCGCCTTCTGCGCCTTCTCGAGCTCCTTGAGCTGCCCCTCGAGCCCGCGGGGGCGACGCGCCCCGGCCCCGACGCCGAGCGACCGGAGCAAGCCCTCGGTCTCTGCAGCGTCGAGCTCCTCGGCTCGCTGCTTGGCGTCCTCGGTGGCCGTGTCGACGAGGTTGGCAGCGGCGACCATGGCCGACCCGATGTCGCGGACGGAGGCTGGCACCCGGAGGACCTCCGCCCTGCGCAGCCGGGCGTCCTCGTCGCGGGCGAGGCGACGGGCGCGCCCGATGTGCCCCTGCGAGGCGCGCGCGGCGAACGCTGCCATCGCGGGGTCGATCCCGTCACGGCGCACGAGGACCTCGGCGACGGCATCGTTCGGCGGGATGCGCAGCGCGACCATGCGGCAGCGGGACCGGATCGTCGGCAGCACCTCCTCGACGGTCGGCGCGCACAGCAGCCAGACGGTGCGGCTGGCCGGCTCCTCGACGTCCTTGAGCAGGGCGTTGGCGGCCACTTCGGTCAGCCGGTCGGCGTCCTCGACGACGATGGTCTGCCAGCGCCCGAGAGAGGGCGAGAGGTTCGCGGACCGGACGAGAAGCCGGACGTCGTCCACCTTGATCGAGAGCCCCGCGGTGTTGACGACGGTGAGGTCGGGGTGGCTGCCGCGCAGGGTGCTGACGCACGACGAGCAGGCGCCGCAGCCCGTCCCGGAGGTGCACTGCAGCGCCGCGGCGAACGCCCGGGCCGCCACGGAGCGACCGCTGCCTGGGGGGCCGGTGAACAGCCACGCGTGCGTCATGCCGGGCACGGCGACCCCGGAGACCGCCTCTGCCGCGCTCGCCGCTGCCGCCCGCAGCTCGCCGACCGCGGCAGGCTGGCCGACGACGTCGTCCCACACGCTCATGCGCCGACCTCCGGAGGCGTCGCCGGGGCCACGCCGGCCGGGGTGACGCCCCCAGCACCGGTCAGTGGCTCGACGGCGGCCCGGATGCGCGCCGCGAGCGCCTCGGCTGGGTCGGAAGCCGGCAGGACGAGGTATCGCTCCGGCGCTGCCGCGGCGAGGTCGAGGAACCGCTGGCGGACCCGGTGATGGAACTCCAAGGGCTCGCTCTCCAGGCGGTCGGCGGGCTCGTTGAACCGGCGCAGCCCGACCTGCGGATCGACGTCGAGCAGCACCGTCAGCGCCGGACGCAGCCCTTCGGTGGCCCAGGTGGAGATCCACGCGACGTCCTCGGCCGAGAGCACCCGTCCAGCCCCCTGGTAGGCCACCGAGGAGTCGGAGTAGCGGTCGGTGAGGACGACCGCCCCACGCTCGAGCGCCGGGCGGACGACGGTGGCCACGTGGTGCGCCCGGTCGGCGGCGTAGAGCAGCGCCTCGGCCCGTGGCGCGAGCCCTGCCGAGGCGACGTCGAGGACGATGTCCCGGACCCGGGCCCCGAGCGGGGTCCCGCCGGGCTCCCGGGTGAGAACGACCTCCCGGCCGACCTCACAAAGCCACCCGGCGAGCAGCGCGGCCTGGGTCGTCTTGCCCGCGCCCTCGCCGCCCTCGAACGCGAGGAACAGACCCGTCATCCCCGCCCGGCCGTCGTCGCCGCCGCTGCCGTCGCCTTCTTCGCCGTCGCCTTCTTCGCGGTCGCCTTCTTCGCCGCGGTCTTGGTCGCCGTCTTCGCGGCTGGCTTCTTCGCCGCCTTCGTCGCCTTCGCCGGTGCCCGACGTGGCGTCGTCTTCTTCGTCGACGGCCCCTTGGACCGCTTGTCGGCGAGCAGCTCGGAGGCCCACTCGATCGTCACCGTCTCGACGTTGTCCGACGAGCGCAGCGTGGCGTTGGTCTCGCCGTCGGTGACGTAGGCACCGAAGCGCCCGTCCTTGATGACGACGGGGAGCCCGGTCATCGGGTCGGCGCCGAGCTCGCGAAGCGGTCCGGCCGCTGCGGCGCGGCCTCGCTGCTTGGGCTGCGCGTAGACCGCCAGCGCCTCCTCGAGGGTGATGTTCAGGAGCTTCTCCTCGGACTCGATCGTCCGGGAGTCGCTGCCCTTCTTGAGGTAGGGCCCGTAGCGACCGTTCTGCGCGGTGATCTCCGCGCCGTCCGCGGGATCGGCACCCACGACCCGCGGCAGGGTGAGCAGCCGCAGCGCGTCCTCGAGGGTCACCGTCTCCAGCGACATCGTGGAGAACAGGGAGCCGGTGCGGGGCTTCGCCGACTTCGGCGAGCCCTCGGGCAGCACCTCGGTGACGTAGGGGCCGTAGCGACCGGCCTTCGCGACGATCTCGTGCCCGGAGACCGGGTCGACCCCTAGCTCGCGCTCGCCGGACGGCACGGCGAGGAGCTCCTCGGCCTTGGCGACGGTGAGCTCGTCGGGCGCCAGGTCGGTCGGGACGGACGCCCGATGCTCGCCGCGCTCGATATAGGGGCCGTAGCGACCGACGCGGGCCACGATCCCCTCGCCGATGGGGATCGAGCTGAGGTCGCGCGCATCGATCTCGCCGAGGTTGCCGACGAGGTCGCGCAGCCCCGGGTTCTGGTCACCGTCACCGAAGTAGAACCGGTGCAGCCGGGCGCTGCCCTTCTGCTGGCCGGAGGCGACGAGGTCGAGCTCCTCCTCGAGCGCCGCGGTGAAGTCGTAGTCGACGAGCCGGGAGAAGTGGCGTTCGAGCAGGGTGACGACGGCAAAGGCGAGGAACGCGGGGACGAGGGCGGTGCCCTTCTTGAACACGTACCCCCGGTCGAGGATCGTCCCCATGATCGAGGCGTACGTCGACGGCCGGCCGATGCCGCGCTCCTCGAGCGCCCGCACGAGGCTGGCCTCGGTGTAGCGCGCCGGCGGGGTCGTCGCGTGCCCCTCGGCCTCGAGCGTGCGCAGCTCGAGGACGTCCCCCACGCTCAGCGCGGGCAGCCGACGCTCCTCGTCGTCACCGGCCGGGGCCTCGTCGCGCCCCTCCTCGTAGGCGGCGAGGAACCCACGGAAGGTGATGACCGTGCCGCTGGCACTGAGCTCGACGGCACGCCCGTCGGCGGCGGTCGCAGCGATCCGCAGCGTCGCCGTCTGACCGCGGGTGTCGGCCATCTGCGAGGCGACGGTGCGTTTCCAGATGAGCTCGTAGAGGGCGAACTCGTCGCGGCCCAGCCCGGCAGCGACCTGCGCCGGGGTGCGGAACGTCTCACCGGAGGGACGGATCGCCTCGTGCGCCTCCTGGGCGTTCTTGACCTTGCTCGTGTAGCGGCGGGGCGTGTCGGGCACGTACTCGGGTCCGTAGAGCTCGCGGGCCTGGCTGCGGGCGGCCGAGATCGCGGACTCCGAGAGCTGGATGGAGTCCGTGCGCATGTACGTGATGTAGCCGTTCTCGTAGAGCCGCTGCGCCACGCGCATGGTGACCTGCGAGGACATCCGCAGCTTGCGGCTGGCCTCCTGCTGCAGGGTCGAGGTCATGAACGGTGCGGCTGGCGAGCGCTTGTAGGGCTTGTCCTCGACGGCGCGCACCGTAAAGGTCGACGCCCGGAGCCCGTCGACGAGCGTGCGCGCCGCCGGCTCGTCGAGGTGGACGACGTCGGAGCTGCGCAGGGAGCCGTCCTGGGCGAAGTCGCGCCCCTGGGCGACCCGCCGACCGTCGACGGCGACGAGCGCGGCGGTGAACGGGCCGGGGGCCAGCGCGGCCTTGGCGTCCCAATAGCTCGCGGTGCGGAACGCCATCCGCTCCCGCTCGCGCTCGACGACGAGGCGGGTCGCCACCGACTGCACGCGGCCTGCGGAGAGGCCCTGCATGACCTTCTTCCACAGCACCGGAGAGACCTCGTAGCCGTAGAGGCGGTCGAGGATGCGGCGGGTCTCCTGGGCGTCGACGAGCCGCAGGTCGAGCTCGCGGGTGTCGCGCGCCGCCCGCTGGATGGCCTCACGGGTGATCTCGTGGAACACCATGCGCCGCACCGGCACCGTGGGCTTGAGGACCTGGAGCAGGTGCCAGGCGATGGCCTCGCCCTCGCGGTCCTCGTCGGTGGCGAGCAGCAGCTCGTCGGCGTCCTTGAGCTTGCGCTTGAGCTCGGCGACCTTCGCCTTCTTGTCGGCGTCGACGACGTAGACGGGGGCGAAGTCGTTGTCGATGTCGACGCCGAGCCGCGCCCAGGGCTTGCCCTTGTGCTCGGCGGGGACGTCGGTGGCGCGCTTGGGGAGATCCCGGATGTGGCCGACGCTGGCCTCGACGACGTAGTCGGGGCCGAGGTAGCCCTGGATCGTCTTGGCCTTGGACGGGGACTCCACGATCACGAGGCGCCGCGTGCCGCTCCTTTCCTCGGGGCGGTCGGGGGTCGCTGCCACTGGTCGTCCTCTTCCTGTGCTTGTCCTGCACGTGCAGATGTGCCCAGACGGGACATCACGGGCGGGCCGGGCGCCCCAGCCGGGGCGTGCAGCCGCCGCAACGGTAGCCACTCCTGCCGCCGACCGCCCGCAGCGGGGCCGCGGCTGGGGAGCAGCGACAGGAGCCGATGCGCAGCCAGGGGGCCTAACGGCCACGGCTCGACCCGTACTTGCCGTCTGGGAAAGTACGGGTTAGGGTTTCCATCATGGAAAGTATCCAGGCGCACGGAGACCCCGACGACCAGCACACCGCTCTTTCGGGGGCGGAGGAGGCGCGGCGGCGGCTGACTGACGGTCTACGGCTACCCGCCGGGTTCTCCCCGGTGCTCGCCACTGCGGTCGCGGTGCAGATGAGCAGCGCCGCCTACGGGATCGCCGCGCAGACGACCGCCGGGCTCGCTGTCGTGGTGGCCGGGCTGGCAGTGTTCCTGGCTGCGGCAGCCCTCATGCTCCACCAGTTCCGCCGGATCAACGGGGTCAGGGTCGACGGTCTCGCCAGCCAGGTCGTCCTCGGGGAAGGGGCCACCCGCTCGCTCGTCTATCTCGGCGCGTTCGCCGGAGCGCTGTGGGCGGCATTCGGCTCGCAGTGGTGGCTCGTCGCTGTGGCGGCTGCGCTCGGAGGACTCGGCTCTGCGCTCGGCGCCCGCCACTGGTGGAACACCTATCGGCACGACCCTGCCACCCACGCGCACGGCGCCTCCCCGCGGATGCTCGGCGCCCTCGCCGCGGCCGCGTGCCTCGGCTTCGCCGGGCTGCTGTTCTTCGGCTGATGGAGGGGCTCGACCTGCTCATTCATGCCCCGACGCGGCTTCAGCTCGTCACGACGTTGTCTGCCGTCTCGGAGGCGGAGTTCGCGACGTTGCGAACCGTTCTCGAGGTCAGTGACTCGGTGCTGTCCAAGCATGTCTCGGCGTTGGTCGATGCCGGCTACGTGCACAGCCGCAAGGGCGTCCACGCGGGGCGGCGGACGACCTGGGTCGGACTGACCGATGCCGGCAGGCAGGCGCTTCGCGACCATGTCGCGGCAGTGCGCCGACTCATCGACATGGTCGACCGACCAGGCTCCTGACGTCGAGAGCCTGACCCACCACGAGGAGACGGGAGTGGTCACGAAGAGCGGGCACGGCTCGGCCGCGTCGGTCGAGGATCTCAGGGCGATGGTCGAGGCGATCGCCCAGCCTCTCATTCCCGAGCACGTGGGCGTCGTCGTCGGAGCGACGACAGGTATCGCTCGCGTCGTCTCCGCCTTCGCCGGTCGCGGTCAGGCCGAGCCCCGGGCTGGTGCGATCTTCCAGATCGGCTCTGTCACCAAGGTCTTCACGGCCCTGGCCCTCGCAGACGCGTTCACGTCCGGCGAGCTCTCCCTGGACACCCCCCTCGCGTCGCTGCTCTCGACGCCCATGCGTCCGCTGCATCGCCGCCACGAGCTTGCCGACCGGTACGTGCAAGCGCACTCGCGGGGAGGCAAGCCGGTTCCGGACCGGGAGCACGAGCTATCTCGGCTTGCTGCCGGAGCTCGGAGCGGGGGTCGTGCTGCTCGGCAGCTCTGGTCGCTCGGTGGACGCTCTCGGCCGTCCACAAGGCCCTCGCCGGCCGGCACGTGAGCGAGAATGCGCAGGTGACGGGCCCAGGAGCGCTACGGGCGGACTGCTCGCGCTGCGTCGGCCTGTGCTGCGTCGTCCCGGCGTTCTCGGCGTCCTCGGAGTTCGCGATCGACAAGCCCGCGGGTCACGCGTGCCCCAACCTCCGCAGCGACTCGCGCTGCGCGATCCATGCCGACCTGCGGCGCCGCGGGTTCCCCGGCTGCACGGTCTACGACTGCTTCGGGGCCGGCCAGCAGGTCACGCAGGCGACCTTCGACGGGGCCGACTGGCGCGGCGACGCGGCGACCGCCGCAGGGATGGCGTCGGCGTTCCCCGTCGTCCGTGCCCTGTACGAGCTCATGTGGTACCTCACCGACCTGCTCGCCCGCGACGCCGCCGCAGCGCTCCACCCCGCGGGCGAGGCGGCGCTCGCGGAGCACCGGCGCCTGGCTGCCTCGCCCGCTCCGGCGCTCGCCGCCCTGGACCTCGGGGCTGTTCGCGACGCCGTGGACCCGTTGCTGCGGCACGCGAGCGCGCTGGTGCGCGCCGAGGCGGGCCAGGGCCGTGACGCCGAGCGCGCCGAGGCTCGCCGTGGCGGCGGCCTCGTCGGCGCGCGGCTGCGGGGGGCCGACCTGCGCGGCGCGGACCTCCGGGGCGCCCTGCTCATCGGCAGCGACCTCCGCGGCGCGGACCTCCGGGGTGCCGACCTCGTCGGGGCGGACCTGCGCGGGTGCGACCTGCGCGCGGCCGACGTCAGCACGAGCCTCTACCTCACCCAGTCCCAGGTGAACGCTGCGCGTGGAGACGCCATGACGAGGCTCGCGGGCACGCTGGACAGGCCGACGCACTGGACTGCGCCCAGGCCGTCAGGCTCGGGCGAGCGCCTGGGTCACGGCTCCAAGCACAGCGGGATCGAGTCCACGGTGCCGAGAGGCGACTCGGTGCGACCGCTCGGGTCGTAGATCTTCACCCACCTGACCGAGGCGAACTGCCGCAGCGTCGCCGTGAGGTGGTCCGCCACCGTGAACGTCGACCCTCCGCTCGCGCAGCCACCGACGAGCCGGACCTTCGCCACGCCGCCGGAGATGCTCAGGCCGGTGAAGCCGGTCGCCCTCGAGCTGACGAACCGCAGGCCGGCCGCCTGCTCCGCTGCCGTTGGGCCGGCGAAGAGCAGGTGCAGGGCCGAGACCGCATTGGCCGGACGGGTCAGCGTCCGCGGCACCGCGACGACGTAGGGCGTCCTCCCGGTCGCGTACCGGCGGCTGTCCAGAAGGGCGACCGAGCCCTTCTCGGTGACCGCCGGGTGCCGGACGTCGATGACGAGCCGGCTGGGCGAGGTCAGCGTCATGACGCTGACGGCCGTCGCCGTCGACGTCCCGATCCCGAAGGTGAGCACGCCCTCGTTGTCGCCAGCGTTGACCACGGCGAGGACCGAGGGGAGGGCATACGTGCGGCGCACGGGACCGTAGGTGACGCTGCCCGAGGACGAGTGACCGGTGGCCCAGCTCATGACGACGCGGAGGACGGCGCCTCCCGGCACAGGCACCGGCAGGCCGGACCCGTCAGCGAGCAACTGGGGCACGTAGGCGACCGACCGACGGCTGGGCAGCGGCCCGGTGAGCTCGAACACGACGCGGTCGTAGCCCGGGTGGGATGCGGCGCGGATGGCGACGAGGGTCGACGTCGGCGTCGCCGCTGCGCTCGTCGTCGCGGTGAGCACGGACACGGCCACCAGCGAGAGCACGGCGAGGAGAGCGGCCGCGACGCGGGCAGACCGGTGGTCGAGGGAGTTGAGGCGGCTTGTGATCACGGTGATCACCTCCAGGTGGTCCGGGCGTCCGGATGGCGTCACGTGACCACCTGCCAGCGTCCCACCGACGCAGCCATGGGACCAGAGCCTCCGCAGGCCGGCCTTTACCGCACAGGCAGCAGGTAGCCGTCCTCGACAAGACCCCGGACGACGCCGGGAGCAGCGGTCCTCAGCTCGTCGGCAGAGGCGCCCGTGACCGCAGCCGCCGCGTCGAGGGCGGCCGACAGGGGCCGGCGTCCGTCCATCGCCGAGAGCACGGCCAGGCCCACGGGGTCGATGCCGGCCTCGCGTCCGAACCCTGCGGCCTGGTGCAGGCGCGCGGGCCGCGGCTGCCAGCCTGAGGTCCCGGCGTCGAGCACCTGGTGCAGCTCGACGTCGTGAGCCACCACGAGGACCGAGGACACCAGGGCTGCGTCGGACGTGCCGGCGAGCCAGTCCTGCCGCGCGAACCACGCCTCGACGTCGGAGCCGAGCGGCAGCGGGGACCTGCGCAGCTCCTCGAGACGCAGGACGGGGTCGGTCGCGCCGGAGGCCCGAAGCGTGATCCAGCCGAATCCCACGCCACGCACCCCCAGCCGGTCGAAGTAGGACAGCCACTCGTCGTACGCCGCGCGGTAGCCCCCGCGTGCACCTGGCGAACCATGAGTGCCGTCGCCGTCGTCGAGGCCGGCGTCGCGCAGCCACATCGCGGCGTACTCGGCCGGGTCCTGCACCTCGCGCTGGACCACCCACGCGTCGCAGCCGGTCGGGGCCACCCACCCGGCGACTCGCTCGCGCCAGTCCTCACCCTCGACGAGCAGCCAGTTCGCCAGGAGCTGGCACCAACCGCCCGGCGCCAGGTGCTCGGGGGCCCGCATCACCAGCGCCCGGCAGAGGCTGTCAGCAGGCATGCCGGAGTCGCGGTAGGTGTGCCCGCCGGACGGCGACACGACGAACGGCGGGTTGCTGACGACGAGGTCGAAGCGCTCACCCGCGACCGGCTCGAACAGGCTGCCCTCGCGGAGGTCGAGGCTGACCCCGCACAGCTGCGCGGTCAGCCGGGCGAGAGCCAGCGCCCGGGGGCTCAGGTCGGTGGCCACCACCTGGGAGCAGTGCTGCGAGAGGTGCAGCGCCTGGACGCCGCACCCGGTGCCGAGGTCGAGCCCGCGCTCGACCCGCGGGCGCACGGTGACCGTGGCGAGCGTCGTGCTCGCGCCGCCGATGCCGAGGACGTGGTCGGCGGGCAGCGGGTGGGAGCGGCCGTCGTAGCCGGTGCCGTGGTCGCTGACGACCCACCACCCCGGCTCGGTGTAGGGCCGGACGTCGACCGCGGCGCGGACGGCTCCGTCGTCGTGACGCAGCAGCCCGCCGCGCGCCATGAGCTCGACCGGGAGCGCGGCCGCCGCGGCGTCGAGCGGGACGGCGTCGAGCAGGAGGAACAGCCGGATGCAGACGTCGAGGGCGTCGAGCCCACGGGTCACCCGGCGCACCGGGACGGTCTCTCCGCGACTGAGGGCGGCGTCGGCCACCGAGCCGAGCCGCCCGGGGACGCCGTCGACGGTGTACTCGGCAGCGAGGAGCGCGGCCCGCACGACGTCGACGTCGTGCGGGCCGAGCGACGGGTGCGCTCCGGGACGGTCAGACGACAGCGGCGGGCTCCTCGGCCTCGACCGCGATGCTGCGCCGCTTGGAGTTGAGGACGGCTCCGACGACGGCCGCGGTGGCAAGAACGGTGATCGTGACGCGGACGGGGGTGTTCTCCTGCGTGCCGATGAAGAGCTTGACGATCGCCGGCGCGACGAGCAGCGACACGAGGTTCATGACCTTGATGAGCGGGTTGATCGCCGGGCCGGCGGTGTCCTTGAACGGGTCGCCTACGGTGTCGCCGATGATCGCGGCCTCGTGCGCCGGTGAGCCCTTGCCGCCGTGGAGACCGTCCTCGATCATCTTCTTCGCGTTGTCCCAGGCGCCGCCGGAGTTCGCGAGGAACACCGCCATGAGCATGCCCGTGGCGATCGATCCGGCGAGATAGCAACCCAGGGCACCGACGCCGAGGCCGAAGCCCACGGCGATCGGCGTCATGAGGGCGAGCAGCCCTGGCGTCGCGAGCTCGCGCAGGGAGTCCCGGGTGCAGATGTCGACGACCCGGCCGTACTCGGGCACCTGGGTGCCGTCCATGATCCCGGGGTGCCGGTGGAACTGGTCACGCACCTCGTGGACGACCGCCCCGGCGGCGCGGGAGACCGCCTCGATCGCCAGCGCGGAGAAGAGGAAGACGACGGAGGCGCCCATGAGCAGGCCGATGAGGTTCTTCGGGTCCCCGACGTTGAGGACGCCGACGTACTCGAGCTTGGCCGCGGTGGTCGCCGACGCGCCGGACTCGGCGACAGCCGTCGTGATGGCGTCGGTGAACGAGCCGAACAGCGCCGTCGCCGCGAGGACGGCAGTGCTGATGGCGATGCCCTTGGTGATTGCCTTCGTCGTGTTGCCGACCGCGTCGAGCTCGGTGAGGATCTGCGCGCCGTGGCCACGGACGTCGCCGGACATCTCGGCGATCCCCTGAGCGTTGTCAGAAACCGGGCCGAAGGTGTCCATGGCGACGATGACGCCGACCGTCGTCAGCAGGCCGCAGCCGGCGAGCGCGACGGCGAACAGACTGAGGAGGATCGAGCCGCCGCCGAGGAGGAACGCGCCGTAGATCGTCGCGCCGATGAGGATCGCCGTGTAGACCGCCGACTCGAGGCCGATGGAGATGCCCGAGAGGATGACCGTCGCCGGACCGGTGAGCGTCGTCCGGCCGATGTCCTGGACGGGCTTCTTGTCGGTGGCGGTGAAGAACCCCGTGAGGGCCTGGACGCTCGCGGCGAGGGCGATGCCGAGGATGACGGCGACCGTGGCGACGATGCGGGGGTCGCGGGTCGAGGCGATGGCGCCGTCGAGCTTGGCGAAGGAGCCCGGCAGGTAGACGAACGCGGCGACGGCGCAGACGACACCAGAGATGATCGCGGTCGTGTAGAAGCTGCGGTTGATGGCCGTCATGGCGCTCGACTCGCCGGCCCGCAGGCGGGTGTAGAAGACGCCGAAGACCGCCGTGAGGACCCCGACCGCAGGGACGATGAGCGGGAAGACGAGCCCCTCGGCACCGAACGCGGCCCGGCCGAGGATGAGGGCGGCGACGAGGGTGACGGCGTAGGACTCGAAGAGGTCGGCCGCCATGCCGGCGCAGTCACCGACGTTGTCCCCGACGTTGTCAGCGATGGTCGCGGCGTTGCGGGGGTCGTCCTCGGGGATGCCCTTCTCGACCTTGCCGACGAGGTCGGCGCCGACGTCCGCCGCCTTGGTGAAGATGCCGCCGCCGACACGCATGAACATGGCGAGCAGGGCCGCTCCGAAGCCGAAGCCCTCGAGCACCTTCGGCGCGTCGCCCTTGTAGATGAGGACGACGACGGCGGCCCCGAACAGGCCGAGGCCCACGGTGAGCATCCCGACGAAGCCACCCGTACGGAACGCGATGCGCACGGCGCCGGCGGCGTCGTCGTCGCGGGCCGCGTTGGCGACCCGGACGTTCGCCCGGACGGCGAGCCACATGCCGAGGTAGCCCGTGACGCCGGAGAACATCGTGCCGATGACGAAGAAGATCGACCGGCCGATCCTGATGTCCGTGGTCCCGGGGAGGAGGAAGAGCAAGAAGAACAGCAGCGCGACGAAGACGCCGATCGTGCGGAACTGCCGGTGGAGGTAGGCCGCTGCGCCCTCCTGGACGGCGCCAGCGATCGAACGCATGCTCGCCGTGCCCTCGGGCGCGGCAAGCACCTCACGCCGCAGGAAGACGGCGACGACGAGGGCGAGCAGGGCGATCACCGCAATGACGGCGACGATCGTCAGGTTGCCCGCGGCCAGGTGGACGCCGGTGTCTCGAGCGGCAGTGCTGAGCTGGGACATCGGGCCTCCTGGCACGTCGGAAGTCCCCCTGGGCAGGCGCCATTGGTCCCAGCCGGGTGGAGTGGGCGGAGTCTATGACCGGAGTGCCCCGGTCTGAACAGCACCGCCGCAATCACAGGGAGTGACCTGGGTCACACGTAGGGAGGGCGTCTGGCGTCGCGGGACGGGCGCTCGGAGGGCGGCTCCGGAAGGAGCGGCTCAGACGGCGCTGAGCGGCCAACCCATCTCGATGGTCAGCCCGGATCGTTGCGGGACGACCGTGACGTCCTCGACAAGCCCGCTGATGACCGCGAGCCCCATCCCCGCGGGCAGCCCCACGGGGATGTCGCCGTCGGGCTCGCCTGCTGAGTCGACCGCAGGCTTGAGGGAGTCACGGAGCTCGTCGAGGGCGTCGACATCGGGGGGCCCGTCGGTGCCCCCGGCGTCGGTCACAGCGACGGCGAAGCGCCCGGGCGAGTCGGTGAGCTCGACGAGGACCGGCTCGTGCGGGTTGTGACGGCGGTGGAGTTCGACGGCTCGCGAGCACGCCTCACCGACGGCCAGCCGCACCTCGTCGAGCAGCGTCTCGTCGAGGCCGGAGCGGCGCGCCACCGCAGCGGCGACGAGACGAGCGGTGCGGACGTGGCTGGGGAGGGCAGAGAAGCGCAGCGAGACCGTGGGCACCGGGGATCCGTCAGTCGACCGCGGCCGCGGCCTCGGACACCGAGGCGTGGATCGGGAAGACCTTGGTCAGCCCGGTGATGCGGAAGATCTTGAGGATGCGCTCCTGAGTGCAGACCAGGCGCAGGGACCCGTCGTGGGCACGGACCCGCTTGAGCCCGCCGACGAGGACGCCGAGGCCGGTCGAGTCGAGGAAGTCGACCTTCTCCATGTCGACGATGAGGTGGTACTTCCCGTCCTGCACGAGCTCGACGAGCTGCTCGCGCAGCTTCGGAGCGGTGTAGACGTCGATCTCGCCGCCGACCTCGACGACGGTGCGGTCGCCTTCGGTGCGGGTCGACAGTGACAGATCCACGGAGGCCTCCAGGGCAGTTCAGAGCAGGGCTGGACAGGGACACCGAGGCGCTCGGCCTTCGATCACGTGACCAGGTAGCCGACATCCAACCACCACCGCCGGGTGTCGACGAAACGTCGGTGCGCTGGGGGACGGCTCGCGGGAGGCGACACTGGAGGGATGAGCGCGCGGGCCCGGGGCGTCGGCTCGGCCGCGCGGCGTGGCCAGGCCGGCTCCGGCGTCCCCGTAAGGCCGGGCGCCGCCGGGGCTTCGAGCGCGGGCGCCGCCGGGGCTGTCGGCGCGGTGGTGCGGCTCGGGGTCGCGCCGGGACGCGCTGGGCGCGTGCGGCACGTGCACACCGTCGCGGCCTCGGGGGGCTCCCCGGCGCCGTGGCCGCCTTGGGTACCGCCTGAGCTCGTCGAGGCCTATGAGCGGGTCGGCGTCCGGCAGCCGTGGAGCCACCAGGTCGAGGCCGCCGACCTTGCCCACGCCGGACGCAGCGTCGTCGTCTCGACAGGAACCGGCTCCGGGAAGTCGCTCGCCCTGTGGTTGCCAGCGCTCTGCGACGTCCTCGAGGGCGCAGCGGCACCCAACGGCAGGAGCGCGAGCGTCCTCTACCTGTCGCCGACGAAGGCGCTGGCGGCCGACCAGCTCCACGCACTCGAGGCGCTCGGCCTCGGCGCGCTGCGCGCGGCCACGTACGACGGCGACACGCCGACGGAGGAGCGGGAGTGGGTACGCGCACACGCCTCGGTCGTGCTGAGCAACCCCGACCTGCTCCACCGCTCGATGCTGCCTGGGCACGCTCGGTGGGCATCGTTCCTGCGCGCCCTGCGGTACGTCGTCATCGACGAGTGCCACGTGTACCGAGGGGTGTTCGGCTCCCACGTGGCCGCCGTCCTGCGCAGGCTCCGACGGGTCTGCGCCCGCTACGGCAGCGAGCCGACGTTCGTCCTGGCATCGGCGACGGTGAGCGACCCGGCCCGCTCGGCGAGCCGCCTCACCGGCCTCGACGTGAGCGCGGTGACCCGGGATGGCTCGGCACGTGGGGCGACGACGCTGACCCTGTGGGAGCCGCCGCTCACCGGTGCGGCCGGCGAGCACGGCGCACCGGTCCGCCGGACCGCTACGGCGGAGGCTGCCGACCTGCTCACGGATCTCGTCGTCCAGGGGGTGCGCACCCTGGCGTTCGTCCGCTCCCGCAAGGGCGCGGAGGCGGTCGCCATGAGCACCCGAAGGCTGCTCGCCGAAGTCGACCCGTCCCTGTGCGACCGGGTGGCGGCGTACCGAGCCGGCTACCTGCCGGAGGAACGCCGCGCTCTCGAGGCGGGGCTGCGCTCGGGGCGGGTGCTCGGGCTGGCCTCGACCTCGGCACTCGAGCTGGGGGTCGACGTCGCCGGGCTCGACGCGGTGATCATCGCGGGGTGGCCCGGCACCAGGGCCTCGCTCTGGCAGCAGGCCGGGCGGGCGGGCCGGGCTGGTCGCGACGGTGCCGCCGTCCTCATCGCCTCCGACGACCCGCTGGACACCTATCTCGTCAACCACCCCGAGGCGGTCGTCGGACGGCCCGTCGAGGCGACGGTCCTCGACCCGGACAATCCCTACGTCCTCGCCCCGCACCTGTGCGCCGCCGCTGCCGAGCTGCCGCTCACCGACGACGACGCCGCGTCGTTCGGTCCCGCCGCCCGGCCGACGCTGGACCGGCTCGTGGCCTCCGGCCAGCTTCGGCGACGATCCACCGGTTGGTACTGGACGAGCCGGGAGCGCGCCTGCGACCTGGCCGACCTGCGCGGAGCCGGGGCCCCGGCTGTCCGCGTCGTCGAGGACGACACCGGCCGCCTGCTCGGCACGGTCGACGCCACAGCCGCGCACGCAGCCGTCCACCAGGGTGCGGTGTACCTGCACCAGGGCGAGTCCTACGTCGTCGAGGCGCTGGATCTTGACGAGTCGGTGGCGCTGGTGCGGGCGGACGACCCAGGGTGGAGCACCTCGGCGCGGCAGGTCACCGACCTGCGGATCCTCGACACCGAGCGAACGCAGGCGTGGGGCGTCGCGACGATGTCGTTTGGGGTCGTCGAGGTCACCAGCCAGGTCGTGGCGTTCCTGCGGCGCCGGCTCGTGACCGGCGAGGTGCTCGGAGAGGAGCCGCTCGACCTGCCGCCGAGGCAGCTGCGCACGAAGGCGGTGTGGTGGACCGTCGAGCCGCGCGAGCTGCTGAGGGCAGGCATCGACGAGGGTGACCTCGCAGGCGCGGCGCACGCCGCAGAGCACGCCGCCATCGGGCTGCTGCCACTCGTCGCTACCTGCGACCGCTGGGACATCGGCGGGGTCTCGACGGTGGCGCACCCCGACACCGGCGTGACGACGGTGGTCGTCCACGACGGTCACCCTGGAGGTGCAGGCTTCGCCGAGCGGGGGTATGAGGCTGCATGTCAGTGGCTGCAGGCCACGCGGGACGCCGTCTCCTCGTGCGAGTGCGAGGCCGGTTGCCCCTCGTGCGTGCAGTCGCCCAAGTGCGGCAACGGGAACGAACCGCTGCACAAGGTGGGCGCCATCCGGCTGCTCGACGTCCTGCTCGCTGGGGCGGGGAGCCGCTGAGCGTCGACCGAGTGCCGCACCACCCCGCTCCGCTCCAGAGCACCCAAGGGAGCTGGTCATGGTCGTCCTCGGCCTTCTGCTTGTCATCCTCGCCGTCGCCGTCGCTGCAGCCGTCATCTTCGGCTCCGGCGGGACGACGACCCTCGACACGCTCGGCGTGTCCATCACGAACCTCCATGTCGCCGAGCTCTTCCTCGCCGGGGCGGCAGCAGCCACGCTTCTTCTCCTCGGCCTGTGGATGATGACGACGTCCGCAGCGCGCAAGCGCCGCAAGGCACGCGCGCACCGCGAGAGTGAGCGCAGCCTCGAGCGCGAGCGCGAGTCGCTGGCGACCCAGAAGTCCGACCTCCAGGCCAACCTCGAGCAGGAGCGTCAGGCCAACCTCGCTGCCCGCCCCCAACGGATGGACCGAGACGATGAGCACGTCGTCCGCGACGAGGTCATCGACGTGCGCGACGGCGCCTCGAGCGACCGGCCGGTTCGCCCTGAGGGCCGCAGCTAGGGCGGGGCGGGGATTGCTGGCGAATCCACCAACCGCGCGGCATCCGGCAGCGCCTCAGCTGCCGAGCTGACCTGAGCCGGGGGCAGCGACCAGCGCGCCGCCCATGGCAGCGGGCGGCGAACCATCACCTGCAGCGTGGAGCCCCTCCTCTCGCACGACATGAGAGCCGCACCGTTGGCGACCACGACCTCCGCGGCTCTCGCGCACGCTGCTGAGGCGGCCTGAGCCGTCGCGGTGGACGCGGAGGCGGCGCCCGTGCGCAGCCATTGACCGAGCACGTCGGCGCCAGCCAGCGCGCCAAGGTCGGCCGCAGTCTCGGCTCGGTGTCGAGCGACGGCTATGCCGATGACGCCGAGC
Organism: Actinomycetes bacterium; assembly: GCA_038322045.1. Taxonomy (GTDB): domain Bacteria; phylum Actinomycetota; class Actinomycetes; order JBBQFP01; family JBBQFP01; genus JBBQFP01. The sequence continues at coordinate 36,042 of JBBQFP010000015.1, forward strand.
ACGGCTGCCGCCGCCATCGCCAAGAGGACGAGCTCAGCGACCACGTAGATGGTCGCCGACCCGCGCTCCGGCTCGGCGCGGGCGCGTCGGATCCCCCGACGTGGTGCCGGGGCGATGACGGGCTCGGCGCGGCCGTCGTCGGTCATGGCGCGGCCGTCGGCTCGCCGCCCTCGGCCGCCGCTCGGGCCGACGCCGTCAGCGTCACGCCGGGAACGAGCCCGGGCAGCCACCCGGCGCCGGAGGCAGGGACGCTGACCGTGGCTTGCACCATCCCGGCCTGGCGGTCCACCTGCAGAGCGGCGCCCGCGGGCGCCGCTTCACGAGCAGCGCGGCGCACAGCCTGCTCGTCCTCACCCCTGGCCAGCGCACGCGCCGCGAGCCGAGCTGCGTCGACGCAGCGCAGCTGCGCCCCGGCAGCAGCAACGACCTGGAGCAGGGCGGCGAGCACGAGGACGAGCACGGGCAGGACGACAGCCGCCTCGGCCGTCACCATGCCTGCTTCGGACGCCCTGTGCCTGCCTCGACGGGCACACCGACGACCAGAAGGCACGTCGTTCACGAGAGCACCGTCAGCGCATGACGAAGCAGCCCGCTGAGCAGCTCAGCGATGGCGTCGCTCGTCACGATCTTGAACAGGACAGCGCCGAACCCGCACGCCGCGACGGTCCCCACCGCATACTCCGCGGTGCTCATCCCGGCATCGCCGCCGGCGACGACAGCATCGACCCTCGACGCGGCGACCTTCGTTAGTGCACGGCCTGTCGTCCTACCGGTCATCGGTCCTCCTTCGACCCGCTGCCGCGGCCCTCGCGGCTCCTCCGAGACTCGTCCCAGCCGCCCTCGGCCGGGTCCTGCGATGCCTGGCTTGTGGACAACCGGGCGGCGGAGGTGCCGGCCTGTGGAGCGCCGACCGGCCAAGGCGAGGGCGGGCCGTCGACCCGGCATCACCATCGGGCGACCCCCTGCCCCACCGCGACGACGAGCGGCACGACGCCCACGAGGACGAACGCAGGCAGGAAGCACAGCCCCAGCGGACCGACGACCTGGACCGACGCCCGCTCCAACGCCGCCTCGGACCGGGTTCGCTGAGCTGCGCGGACGTCGTCAGCCGCGCGCGTGAGCGCGGCTGCGAGGGGAGCCCCGCTGGCATGGGCTCGGGCCAGGGGCCTGGCAAGGGGCGCGAGGACCTCGTCACTGCCGAGCTCGGCCCACACGACGGCTGGGTCCCGCCCCAGAGAGGTGGCCGCGAGGGCCGGAGCGAGCCGCTGACGCAACGCAGGGCACGCGGACGAGGCGACGATCTCGAGACCGTCCTCCAAGGGCGCGCCCGAGCTGACGCAGGCCGCGAGCAGACCGGCGACGAGTGGCAGCTCCGCCGACGCGGCCTCGCGCGCGGCTCGAACCCGGGCCGGCTCCAGCGAGCCGAGCCAGCGAAAGGCACCCGCCGCGACCACTGCACCGGCCAGCGCGCCGAGCGGTGAGGGGGCCAGGGCAAGGACGCCCGCGCCGGCGAGCACCCCAGCGAGCGCCCTGGTCACCACCGGCGAGCGCGCGCCACCCTCGGGTGGCTCGAGGGCCCTCACGCGCAGAGCGGCTCCTCGGTCGGTCGCACCCCTGACCACCGCTCCTCTGCCAGCCGGTCTCCCAGCGGCGTCGCGCAGCCACCGGAGGCCGGGTGGGGCCGCCCAGAGCATCAGCGCCGCTGCGGCCGTGAGCACGCAGACCCACGCCGCCCAGCCCTGCCGGCCCACCAACCAGCCCGTCGCTTCTCCCGGGATCAGCGTGGTCAACGGGCCGGCACCGCCTCGCCCGGTCACGCCTGCGCGGCCCTGCGCCGCACCGCGGCCGACCACCTCAAGCCGACGACGTCCAGCACGATCCCTGCGAATACGCAGGCTCGCCCCCACCCCGTCCCGATGAGGGACTCGAGCGGGCTCGCGCCCATCGACGAGCCGAGGAGGATGCCCGCGAGCGGCAGTGCTGCGAGCAGCCTGGCGGTGCTCCGTGCCCCTGCCAGTCGCGAGTCGACCTCGGCCCGGTGGCGGGCACGGCGTCCCAGGGACTCGCCCAGCGCGCCGACGCTACGGCCCAAGCTGCTGCCCGTGCGTGCGCTCACCGCCCAGCAGGTGCCGATGTCCGCAAGCCGCTCGGCGCCGGGGACACGGCTCGCCTGTCGACGCCAGGCGTCGGAGACGTCGCCACCGAGGTCGTCGGCGCGCAGGACCGGTGCCACCAGCGGCTCGAGTGCGCGGTCGACGACCACGACGCGACGCAGCGCATCGACAGGAGCGACGCCACCCGCAAGCTCAGCGGACAGGGCCGCGCACAGCCGGACGACCTCTCGACCCCTCAGGTCAGCCGCGGCCTGTCGCCGACGGGCGCCCATGACGAGGACAGCGACGGCCGACGCGGTCGCGGCGATGAGCGCGGCACCAGGCCCTGCGGCGACCCAGACGAGTGCAGCTGCAGCGAGGCCCCTGCCGAGCCGCGCCAGCAGTGACGCGGCTGCCGGGGGACCACCATGGCCACCCAGGGACTCGGCGAGCCGCGACCACCCGCCGCGCCCCAGCACCAGGGCCCCGACGCACAGGGCGGCGCACGCACCCGCGGTGCTCGGCAAGGGAACGGCGACCCCTCCGACGGCCAGCAGCACCGAGGTCCCGCCCATCACGCCGCGGACCGGTCGAGGACGTCGTCGAGCAGGCCGATGTCCGCCGTCGGGCGCAGCCGCCTGGTGGTGGCGTCGAGCACGAGCGCCGGACGCACCTCGGTGAAACCCGACGGTGCCCGGACGAGGACGCCGATGCTGCTCACGCGGCGTCCGTCCCGCCGGCTCAGGTGCACGACGACGTCGACCCCTGCCGCGAGCTGGCTGTGCGCGGCGTCGCGGGGCAGCCCGGCGGCCGTCGCGAGCGCCTCGACCCGAGCGGGCAGCTGCTGCGGTGAGCTCGCGTGGACGGTCCCGCAGCCACCCTCGTGCCCGGTGTTGAGCGCGGCGAGCAGGTCGACCACCTCGCCGCCGCGGACCTCTCCGACGACGAGCCGGTCCGGCCTCATCCGGAGGGCCTGACGGACGAGGTCGCGGACGGTGGCGGCTCCCGCGCCCTCGACGTTGGCCGGGCGTGCAGCGAGGAGGAGGACGTGCGGGTGTCGAGGACGCAGCTCGGAGGCCTCCTCGACGACGACGACCCGCTCGCCGGCCGGGACGAGCGCCAGCAGCGCGCCGAGCAGGCTCGTCTTGCCCGACCCCGTCCCGCCCGTGACGAGGAAGGCGGCCCGCGCGCAGACGAGGCGGCGCAGCGTCGTCGCCGCGACGTCGCAGACCATCCCGGCCGCGGCGAGCTCGTCGAGGTCCCACCCGGTGCGGCGGGGCACCCGCAGGCTCAGGCAGGTGCCCGCTGTCGCGATGGGGTGAAGGACGGCGTGCAAGCGGACGCCGTCGGGCAGCCGGGCGTCGACCCACGGTGTCGAGTCGTCGAGCCGCCGACCTCCCACCTGCGCCAGCCGCTGCGCGAGCCGTCTGACGGCGGCCTCACCATCGAGGCGGATGGCGCAGCGCTCCAGCCTCCCTGCGCGCTCGACCCACACGTCGTCGGGCCCGTTGACGAGGACGTCGGTCACCGAAGGGTCGCGCAGGAGAGGCGCGAGCACGCCGGCCCCGGTGAGCTCGTCGTGGAGGGCGTCGAGGACGGCGAGGACCTCGACATCGGCGCGCACGACCCCTTCGGCCCGCAGCGCCGCAGCGACCGCCGCGTGCGTCGGTGTCGCCCCCGACGCGACGAGACGACGGCGCACCCGCTCGACGAGGACGGGCGAGGCCATGCCGCCAGCTCGGCCTCCGGGCGGCGCCGCCACCGGGACGGCTTCGGCCGCAGCCCTGTCCTCGGCGCAGGGCGGGACGGAGCCTCTCCAGCCGGGTGCGCTCCCCGGCTCCCCGGCACCGGACGTCGCTGCGGGCCTCATGCCGCTGCCCGCTCGGGGAGCGTGGCCTCGAGGATCGCTCGGGCCGCTCTCGCCAGGCTTCCCCGACCCAGGGCGGGGACCTCGCCCCGCTCCGCCGCGGCCACGACGCCGGCCTCGGGTCGCAGCGAGCACATGAGCGGTGCCCCGACACCCTCGGCCACCATCTCGGCGTCGACGCCTGACGGCAACGGCCCACGAACTACGGCCCGGACGTCGACACCGAGCCCGACCAGGCGCGCGACCGTCCCGCGCGCCGCCGCGACCGCACGCACCTCAGCGGGGACGACGAGGAGAAGGTGGTCGACGGCTCGCAGCGCCTCGCGGGTCGCGCCGTCGTCCGAGCGCGGCAGGTCGACGACGACGACGTCCTCCGTGCGCGCCGCCGCGTGCAGGACTGCTCTCAACGCCTCGGGGTCGAGCTCCGCGGCCCCCGCGAGGTCGCACGAGAGCAGGTGCAGCCGACCGATCCGGGGAAGCGCCTGGCGCAGCGACTCCGGGTCGACCCTGCCCCGGACCGATCGCAGCTGGCTCCACCTCAGTCCGGCGGCCTCCTCGGCGCCGAGGAGCAGGTCGATGCCACCGCCACCTGCGTCCCCGTCGATGAGCATGGTGGGCCACCCCGAGGCCTGTGCACGCAGCGCGAGCGCCGCCGCGAGCGTCGACGCGCCAGCCCCACCTCGGCCGCTCATCGTCGCGAGCACGAGCGCACGGGAGCCGTCGCCGTGAGCAGCGTCGCCGAGGCGCCCGACGAGCCAGGGCTGCGCCTCCGGCAGGACGACGACCGTCTCGGCACCCAGCTCGGTCGCGGCACGCCACGGGAGGTCACCGCTGGCCTCGCCCGCCACGACGACCACGCCGTCGCGACGGGGCAGGCCCTGCGCCGCGAGAGCTCCGGCCGCCTGCGCGCCCACGAGCACGAGCGACGCCGAGGTCCACCGCGACCGAGCCAGCGAGGCCTCGTGCGCGACGTCGACCTCGACCCCGGACACCGCCGTCAGCCGCAGCACCTCGTCGAGGAGCTCGAGGTCGGCCGTGACGACGAGCACCCGGGCAGGCGCCGGAGGACGACGGGTCGGTGGTGCAGCCATGGTGACCTCGCAGGCGGTGGGCAGCAGAGGTCACACCGTGGCGCGAGAGGGAGGCGGTTCCCGCGGGCGAGGGCCCGCCCTGTGGACGAAGGGGCAGCCGGCGCGGCGCCTGTGGATCGTCGTCCGCGACGTGGTCCGGCGCGACGCACACCCGCCCCCGGACGCAGGACGGCCCCCGCCGGGGGGAGGGCGGGGGCCGTCATCACGCGGTCCGGCTCGGGGGGGATGAGCCGGCGCCGCGGAACGGGCGCCACGAAGGCCCCGCATGCATATGGTGGCCCTTGCGATGCACTGTTGGCAACTAACGGTTGATGCGCGTGTCACCCTTTCAGACGATACCGATGTGGGCTGTTGGGCGATACGTGGAGCCTGCCAAACACCCTCGACCGACCCGATGCCTATCCTTCTCTCCTCATGACGACGCCTCTCGCGACTCGCTCCGCGGCCTTCTTCGACCTCGACAAGACGATCATCGCGACGTCGAGCACGCTGGCGTTCAGCAAGCCGTTCTACAAGGGCGGCCTCATCACCCGCACCGCGGTGCTCCGCAGCGCCTACGCCCAGTTCGGCTACCTCCTCGGCGGCGCCGACCACGACCAGATGGAGCGCATGCGGGCTCACCTGTCGGGCATGTGCGCCGGCTGGCCGGTCGCCCAGGTCAACGAGATCGTCGCCGAGACCCTGCACGAGCTCATCGACCCGCACATCTACGACGAGGCCGCCAGCCTCATCGAGGGCCACCACGCCGAGGGACGTGACGTCGTCGTCGTCAGCACCTCGGGCGCCGAGGTCGTCGCGCCGATCGGGGCCATGATCGGCGCGGACACCGTCGTCGCGACACAGATGGTCGTCGAGGAGGGCCGCTACACCGGCGAGATCGCCTTCTACTGCTACGGCGAGAACAAGGCGACCGCGGCGAGGGCCCTGGCGGCCGAGCGCGGCTACGACCTCGCGCGGTGCTACGCCTACTCCGACTCGGCGACCGACGTCCCCCTGCTCGCGGCCGTCGGGCACCCCTTCGCCGTCAACCCCGACCGGGCGCTGCGCCGGGAGGCCGCCGCGAGGGGCTGGCCGGTGCTCGAGTTCCGCAGGCCCGTGCGGCTGCGCGACCGCATGCCCTCGGTGAGCATCCCGCGGCCGACGACGCTCGCCCTCGCCGCCGGTGCAGCAGCCCTCGCCGCTGCGGCGACCGTGTGGGTGGTGTCCCGCGACGCCGGTCGTGGCGCTCACCCAGGCTGACCCTCGCGCCTCGGGCCATCTCGCCGCGTGCGGCCCTTCCCAAGAGGGTCGTCAGGGTCTAGACATGTCTTACGACAGCAGGGCACCCACGCGCGACCAGTCCACGTGAGGACCAGTCAGGACGGGCGTCAAACACCCGCTCCGACGAGTAGGTGCACGCTTGATCACCCGGCTGTCCTTCGACGGCGTCCCTGCCGGGGCGCCGTCGTCGCGTCGGCGCGGCCGTCCCCCGGTCAGCCGCGCTCGATCGCCTCGCACACCGCCAGACCCTCGCGCGCCCCGAGCTCGACCGCCCTGGCGCACGCGGCGACCCAGCCCGCGACGCCGTCCGGCGCGCCGGAGAGGTAGCCCCTCAGCGCACCGACGTACGCCGTGCGCCCCCCGAGCTCGACGTGCCCGACCTCGGGAACCGACAACGCCTTCGGGTCCAACCCCCTGGTGACGAGGACGAGCCGCGACGCCGCGCGCGCCACGAGGCCGTTGCCCCAGGTGAACGGGCGCAGCGCGAGGAGCTCGCCATGGACGACGGCGGCGACGACGACGGCCGGCGCCTGGGACCGAACGGTGAGCACGGCGGCCAGCCCGTCGAGCCTCGCGGAGACCTCGTCCGGCGACGGCGCAGACCCGAGGTCGAGCGGGTCCAGCGCGCTGGGCCCCGTGCGGGGCCGACCGACCTCGTCCTCGGGCCGGACGTCGGCCGCCGCGACGGCGTGCAGCCGCGCCAGCGCCTGCAGCGGGGCGCGCCCCCAGACGTCGAGCAACGAGCCCACCTCCGCCGAGACCCGCAGCGCCGCACGCGCGACGTCGCCGTCGGGGTCGTCGGTGAAGCCAGCACCCGCACGGAACGCCTCGAGGACGATGTCGGCCCCGTCGAGCGCCGCCGACGCGCGCGCCCCCCGGAGCGCGGACTCCGCACTGACCTCCGCGCTGCGCCGGCGCAGGACCCGGTGGCCCAGCAGCCGGTCGACCGCGGTGCGCGCGGCCGCGACGGCGTCGGGGACCCCGGGCAGGGCGGCGACGGCGAGGAGCGGATCGGACGGCGACGCAGCGGAGTCGGGCACGAACGGCGACCCTACGCCGCGACGCCGCCGCACCGGCCGGAGCGCGAGCGCAGCCCGTGCAGCAGCCCGCCGGAGCGCCACCCCACGTGCGGCGGGGCCTCGGCGTACGGTGCGCCCGTGCAGGCGTCGCAGCTCGTCGCGGTGGTGCTCCTCGTCGTGGCCTCACCGCTGGGCGTCGCGCTCGTCGTCTGGCTCGGTGTCCGCGGCCGTCGCGACCTCGGCACGTCCGCCGACCGGGCGACCTTCGCCACGCTGCACACCGCGGCCCTTGCCTCTCCCCTCCTGCGCGCGGGGCTCACCGGCCCGGGGGTGCCGCGCGCAGCCAAGCACCTCCGCGCGCTGCTCGGCACGGCGGCCGTCGCGCTGAGCGTCGGGGAGGTGCCCGTCGCCTGGGACGGCGCCTGGGAGCACCACCGCGCCGACGTCGCCGAGCACGCCTCGCAGGTGCTCGCGGGCGGACGGGCGCAGGTTCGACGCCTGGACCCGTGCCCCGAGGCCCGGTGCCCCCTGCGCCACGCCATCGTCGCGCCGCTCGTCGTCGAGGACCGCGTCGTCGGCACCCTCGTTGCCTACGACTCCCACGCCTCCGCCGGTCTCGTCCGCGCCACCGAGGAGGTCGCGGCCTGGGTCTCCTCCCAGCTCGACCTCGCCGAGCTCGACGCCTCCCGCTCGCGGCTCATGGAGGCCGAGGTCCGCGCCCTGCGCGCGCAGATCAGCCCGCACTTCATCTACAACTCCCTGACGGCCATCGCCTCGTTCGTCCGCACCGATCCCGAGCGCGCCCGCGAGCTGCTCGTCGAGTTCGCCGACTTCACGCGCTACTCGTTCCGGCGGCACGGGGAGTTCACGACGCTCGCCGAGGAGCTCCGCAGCATCGAGCACTACCTCGTGCTCGAACGAGCCCGCTTCGGCGATCGGCTCCAGGTCACGCTGCGCATCGCCCCGGAGGTCCTCGCGGTCACCGTGCCGTTCCTCTGCGTGCAACCCCTCGTCGAGAACTCCGTCCGGCACGGGCTCGAGGGGCGCGCCGGCCCCGGCCACGTCACGGTGGTGGCCGCGGACGCCGGCTCCGAGGCCGTCATCACCGTGGAGGACGACGGAGCCGGCGCCGACCCCGACGTCGTCCTGCGGGCGCTCGTCGGGCAGGCCGACGGGGACTCGGTGGGGCTCGGCAACGTCGACGCGCGGCTGCGGCAGGCCTACGGCGGCGACGTCGGGCTGCTCGTCGAGACGGCCCCCGGAGCCGGCACCAAGGTGACCTTGCGGGTGCCCAAGTACCGGGCGGGGGTGCACGCGCGATGAGACCGGTGACGCCGGCGAGGCTGCGGGTGCTCGTCGTCGACGACGAGCCGCCAGCCCGCGAGGAGCTCGTCTTCCTCCTCGGCCAGGACCCCCGGGTCGGCGAGGTCCTCAGCGCCGGGAGCGGTCAGGAGGCGCTCGACCTCCTCGGCGGCGGCACGGCGGTTGCAGGTGCGCCAGGCGCTGCCGGCGTCGACGGCGTCTTCCTCGACATCCGGATGCCGGGCATGTCCGGTCTGGAGCTCGCGGTGGCCCTCGACGGGCTCGCGCACCGCCCGGCGCTCGTCTTCGTCACCGCCTACGAGGACCACGCGGTCTCCGCCTTCGAGCTCGAGGCCGTCGACTACCTGCTCAAGCCGGTGCGCACCGAGCGGCTGGCCGAGGCGGTGCGCCGGATCGCCGAGGTGGCGGCCACGGCGGCAGTCGAGCCCGCACGGCCCGACCCGCCCGACGACGAGGCGATCGCCGTCGAGCTGGGCGGCGTCACCCGGTTCGTCGCCCGCTCCGAGGTCCGCTTCGTCGAGGCCCACGGGGACTATGCGCGGCTGTTCACCGCGACGGGAAGCCATCTCGTGCGGGTTCCGCTGGCGACGCTCGAGGAGCGCTGGCGTGACGCCGGGTTCGTGCGCATCCACCGTCGTCACCTCGTCGCGCTCGCCCACGTCGAGGAGGTGCGGATGGACGCCGGGCACGCCTCAGTCCGCCTCGGCGACCGGGTGCTCGACGTGAGCCGACGCCACCACCGCGACCTGCGCGCGCTGCTCGCCCGCCGGGCGGGCCTCGGGACGAGGCCGGTGCGCGGGAGAGTGCCGTGAGCGACCCGCCGTCCGGTCGGCCGCCCCGCCCGGCGCGCGTCGCGGTACGGGCGCCCGCGACCGTGCTCCGGGCACGGACCCCCGTGGCTGCCGCCCGGGAGATCGACGAGCAGACGACGCTCGGTGACGTCTTCGTGCGCTCGCTCGTGCGTGCCCAGCTTCGCCTCGCGCTGTTCGTCTGCGCCGGTCTCGCCGTCCTGCTCGGGGGACTCCCGCTGCTCCTCGCCCTCGTGCCGGCCCTGACGACGACCCGGCTCGCCGGGGTGCCCCTGCCCTGGCTCCTGCTGGGCGGCGCCGCGTACCCGGTGCTCGTCCTCGGCGGGTGGCTCTACGTCCGCCAGGCCGAGCGCAACGAAAGGGACTTCACCGAGCTCGTCGAGCGGCCGTGACCCTGCCCTGGGCAGCCGTCGCCGTCGTCGTCGTCCTCACGGCGGCCGTCGGGGCGGCGGGCCTGCGCTGGTCACGGACGACGAGCGACTTCTACGTGGCGTCCCGCTCGGTCTCGCCCTGGTGGAACGCCTCGGCGATCGGCGGGGAGTACCTCTCGGCAGCGTCCTTCCTCGGCGTGGCCGGGCTCGTCATGGCCTACGGCGCCGACATGCTGTGGTTCCCCGTCGGCTACACGGCCGGGTACCTCGTCCTCCTCGTGCTCGTCGCTGCCCCGTTGCGCAGGTCCGGCGCGTACACGCTGCCCGACTTCGCCGAGGCACGCCTGGGCTCGACGGCCGTACGCCGTGCAGCGAGCCTGCTCGTCGTGCTCATCGGGTGGCTCTACCTCGTGCCGCAGCTCGTGGGTGCGGGGCTGACGCTGCGCACGATGACCGGTGCGCCCTCGTGGGTGGGGCCTGTCCTCGTCGCTGCCGTCGTCCTCGTCACCGTCGTCACCGGCGGCATGCGGAGCATCACCTTCACCCAAGCGATGCAGTACTGGCTCAAGCTCACGGCGATCGGCGTCCCCGTGGTGTTCCTCGTACTGGCATGGCAGGCGGACGGCGCACCATCGGCGGCGACGTCCTCGGTGCCGGTGTTCCGCGAGCGGACCGTCGTCACGGTCAGCGAGCCGACCCGGGTGCTGGTCACCGTGCCGGTGGCACCCATGGCCTCGGGCACCGTCGACGGCCTGGACGTCGACGGCCCCGTCGCGCTGACCGCGGGCGAGCACCGGTTCACGTCCGGGACCCGGCTCACCTTCGCAGCCGGGGACGCCGTGCCCCATCTCGTCGGGCTCGAGGCGGCAACCGGGTTGTCGTGGTCGCAGCCGCTATCCGGCGCCGGGGGCCGCCAGCACCCCCTCTACGGCACGTGGTCGATCGTCCTCGCGACCTTCCTCGGCACGATGGGGCTGCCGCACGTCCTCGTGCGCTTCTACACCAACCCTGACGGCCGCGCGGCCCGACGCACGACCCTGCTCGTGCTCGGCCTGCTCGGAGCGTTCTACCTGCTGCCGACGGCCTACGGCGCCCTGGCACGCCTCTACTCCCCCGAGCTGCTGCTCACCGGGCGCACCGACGCCGCCGTGCTCCTCCTTCCTTCGCGTCTCGTGGGAGGCACCACCGGTCAGGTGCTCGGGGCGGTGCTCACCGCAGGTGCCTTCGCGGCGTTCCTGTCGACGTCGTCAGGGCTGACGGTCTCCGTCGCCGGGGTGCTCAACCAGGACCTCGCCCGCGGCGGGGTGCGCGGGTTCCGGCTGGCTGCGGTCGCGGCGCTCGGCGTCCCCCTGGCTCTCAGCGGGCTGGCGGCGCGCCTGTCGGTGGCTGACGTCGTCGGCCTGGCGTTCGCGGTCGCGGCCTCGACGTTCTGCCCCCTGCTCGTCCTCGGCATCTGGTGGCGCGGCCTCACCGACGCGGGAGCGCTCGCGGGCCTCGTCGTCGGGGGCACGCTGTCGACCGCGGCCGTCCTCACGACGCTGTCGGGGCACGGTCCCTCGGGCTGGCCCGGCACGCTGCTCGCACAGCCGGCGGCCTGGGCGGTCCCCGCGACCTTCGCCGTCATGGTCGCGGTGTCGCTGCTCACCCCAGGACGGGTGGCCAAGGACGTCTCGCGGACGATGGTGCGGCTGCACACCCCGGAGCAGGTGGTCCTCGACCGAGGGCCGTGGCAGCCGCGGGGCCGCCGCCAGGACTGACCGCGCCCTGACGACGTCAGCGGCGCACCTGCTCGACGTGGTCGCGCAGCCCGGCGAAGCGCTCCCGCACCGCGGCCGCCCCGTCCCGCTGCTCCGACGTCGCTGTCGTCGTCTCGGTCGCGACCTGCTGCCAGCGGGGCGGCTCGGCAGCACCCGAGAGCGCCCAGGCGGCCTGCCGGGCGGCGCCGTCAGCGACGAGCTCGCCGGGCTCGGGGGTGTCGACGTCGCAACCGAGGAACATCGGCGCTAGCGAGCGCACCGCCTCCGAGCGCGCCCCGCCGCCGACGAGGGAGACCCGGGCCACGGCGACACCGTGCCGCCGGAGCTCGTCGAGGCCGTCGGCGAGGCCGCAGAGCATCCCCTCGACCGCCGCGCGGGCGACGTTCGTCGGGGTGAGGTTGGCCCGCTGGACGCCGTGGAGGGCGCCCGTCGCGTCGGGGCGGTTCGGGGTGCGCTCGCCGTCGAGGTAGGGGATGAGCGTCAGGCCTTCGGCGCCGACGGGGGCCACGAGGGCCATGCGGGAGAGCTCCTCGTGACCGACGCCGAGCAGCGCGCAGGCGGCGTCGAGCACTCGGGAGGCGTTGAGGGTGCAGCACAGCGGGAGGAAGTGCCCGGTCGCGTCGGCGAACCCGCTGACGAGACCCGAGGGGTCAGCCGTCGGGGTCGCGCTGACGGCCGAGACAACCCCCGACGTGCCGACCGACACGCAGACCTCACCGAGCCCGAGTGCCAGACCGAGCGCCGCGGCGGCGTTGTCGCCCGCGCCAGCGGCGAGCGCCGTGCCCGAGCGCAGGCCCGGCAGAGCACCGCCGATCGCCTTGGCCACGAGCTCGTCAGGCCCGGCGACCCGGGGGACGGCGACCGTGCGACCGAGAGCCAGCGTGAGGAGGTCCTCCCGGTAGGTGCCTGACAGCGGCGACCAGTACCCGGTGCCCGAGGCGTCCGAGCGGTCGGTGACGAGGTCGCCGAGCGACGCAGCGCCACTCATCCGCCAGGTGAGCCAGTCGTGCGGGAGAGCCACGCCAGCGACCCGTCGGGCGGCCTCGGGCTCGGCGTCCGCGAGCCAGCGCAGCTTCGTCACGGTGAATGACGCCACCGGTACGGAGCCCACAGCGGCCGCCCAGGCCGCCGCCCCGGCCTCGACGTCGCCGTCGCCGAGCTCTGCGACGAGGTCAGCGGCCGCTCCGGCGGATCTCGTGTCGTTCCACAGGAGCGCGTCGCGCACGACCGCGCCGCTGCCGTCGAGGCACACCATCCCGTGCTGCTGGCCGCCCACCGCCACCGCGTCGACGTCGGCAAGGCCGCCCGCTCCCTCGCACGCACTGCGCAGCGCGCTCCACCAGTGCTCGGGCGCGACCTCGGTGCCGTCCGGGTGCGAGGCCCTGCCCTCGCGCACGAGGGCACCTGTCTCGGCGTCCCTGACGACGACCTTGCAGGCCTGGGTCGAGGAGTCCACCCCTGCGACGAGCACCATGAGACGTCCTTCGGTCAGTTCTCCACGCCGCGACGGCGCCGTCGCGACGATGACGACGCCGCCACGACGTGAGCGGTGCGGTGCCTTCTAGCGGGCGCCGAGCAGGTGCTCGATCGCCAGCTGGTGGAGCTGGATGAACCCGTAGTCGCGGGACGCCGCGGCGTCGACGTCGAAGTCCTCGAACGACGCGCTGTCGGCGAGGACGTCGGCCAGGGTCTCGCCCGGAGCGAGGGTCGGTGCGCTCAGCTCGCCCACTCCCGCGACTGCCATGGCCTCCTGCACCCTCGAGTCGGCACGGAACGCCGTTGCCCGCTCCTTGAGCAGGAGGTACATCGACATGTTCGCAGCGGCGGACTGCCAGACGCCGCCCATCCCCTCGGTGCGCGAGGGCTTGTAGTCGAAGTGGCGAGGGCCGTCGTATTTCGGGCCGCCGCCGGGGAAGCCGTTCTCCAGCAGGTCGACGGTGAAGAACGCCGACAGCAGGTCGCCGTGGCCGAAGACGAGGTCCTGGTCGTACTTGATGCTCTTCTGCCCGTTGAGGTCGAGGTGGAAGAGCTTGCCCGCCCACAGCGCCTGGGCGATGCCGTGGGTGTAGTTGAGCCCGGCCATCTGCTCGTGCCCGACCTCGGGGTTGACCCCGACGATGTCACCGTGCTCGAGCTGGGCGATGAAGCCCAGCGCGTGGCCGACGGTCGGCAGGAGGATGTCGCCGCGGGGCTCGTTGGGCTTGGGCTCGAGGGCGATCCGCAGGCCGTAGCCCCGCTCCTTGATGTAGCCGGCGACGGTGTCGATGCCCTCGCGGTAGCGGTCGAGCGCTGCACGTAGGTCCTTGGAGCTGTCGTACTCCGCACCCTCGCGGCCTCCCCACATGACGAAGGTGCTCGCACCGAGCTCGGCGGCGAGGTCGACGTTGCGGATGACCTTGCGCAGCCCGTAGCGCCGGACGCCGCGGTCGTTGGACGTAAAGGCGCCGTCCTTGAAGACGGGGTGAGAGAAGGTGTTCGTCGTCACCATGGGGACGACGAGGCCGGTCTCCTCGAGCGCGGCGCGGAAGCGCTTGAGGATCGCCTCGCGCTCGGCGGGCTCGGCACCGAAGGGGACGACGTCGTCGTCGTGGAAGGTGATGCCCCAGGCGCCGAGCTCGGCCAGCCGATGCACGCCCTCGACGGGGTCGAGGGCGGGGCGGGACGCCGAGCCGAACTGGTCCTGGGCAGCCCATCCGACGGTCCAGAGGCCGAAGGAGAACTTGTCGGCAGGCGTAGGAGAGGGGACGGGCATGGCAGCCTCCACATGTTTGTTGATTGGGTGAACTTACGACACCCGACGGTTATGGTCAAGGGGTGACCGGTAGCGCATCGACCTCATCGCGCTCGTCCGGGCGAGGCCTGACGGCACCCGGCCGTAACGGGGTGAGCCAGAAAGCGTTGCGGGAGCACAACCTCAGTGTCGTGCTCCGCCATGTCCTGGAGTGCGCCGAACCCCCGTCGCGCGCCGACATCGCTGGTGCGACCGGCCTCACCCGCGCGACCGTGTCGGCACTGGTGGACCGGCTGATCTCTGCCCGCATGGTTGCCGAGCTGCCTCCGGCGACGGGTCGGGTCGGGCGCCCCGCCGTGCCGTTGGTGCCCGCACGCCGCACCCTCGCCGCCGTCGGCCTGGAGGTCAACGTCGACTACCTCGGCGCCCGGGCCGTCGACCTCAGCGGACGGGTCGTCGCCGAGCGGACTGTCGCCGCGGACTTCCGGCGCAGCGAGCCGCACGCGGTGCTCGGTCAAGTGGTGGCTCTCGCGGCCGAGGTCATCGCCGAGCTCGACCGCGCCGGCGTCGCGGTGGTCGGGGTCTGTCTCGCGCTCCCCGGCCTGGTCGACGGTGCCCACGGCCCCCTGCGGATGGCTCCGAATCTGGGATGGCGAGATGTCGACCTGACGGCCTTCTTCCGACAGCCGCCCCTGGACCGGCAGCCGGCCCGAGCGGCCAACGAGGCGAATCTGGCCGCGCGCGCCGAGCTGCGGCGCCGGCGTGGCGAGGTGTCGAGCTTCCTTTACGTCTCTGCCGACGTCGGGATCGGCGCAGCGCTGGTCAGCGACGGCGACGTCTTCCTCGGCCAGCACGGCTGGAGCGGCGAGCTCGGTCACACCTGCGTCGAGCCCCGCGGGCCTCGATGCGCCTGCGGTGCTCTGGGCTGCCTCGAGCAGTACGCGGGCAAGGACGCGCTGATGCGAGCTGCGCGCCTGCCGGTGGACTCGCCGGTTCAGGAGCTCACCGACGCACTCGAGCGCGGCTCTCGCCTCGCGGCGGCAGCCGTACGACGCGCAGGCTGGGCGCTGGGCGTGGCCCTCGGCAACTTCGTCAATCTCGTCGACGTGCCGCAGGTCGTGCTCGGCGGCATCTACGTCGAGCTCGCCAACCAGCTCGTCCCCCACGTTCTCGACGAGCTGCGCACGCGGGTGCTGTCGCGCCCGTGGACCGACGTCACCGTCGAAGTGTCGCGAACAGGTCAGGACGCCGCCATGCTGGGCGCTGCCATGACGCTGCTCACGGAGATCGTGGACGATCCGGCCGCCTTCGGAGCAGCCTGACCGCCTCGGCCCCGCGGTGCCCCTCTACTGCGTGCCGGCGCGGCGCTTGTTGAGGATGTCGAAGGCCACTGCTGCGAGTAGCACCAAGCCCTTGATGGTCATCTGCCACGCGGTATCGACGTTCATGATGGACAGGCCCATGTTGAGGACGCCCATGATGAGGGCGCCGATGATCGCGCCCGAGATCTTGCCGATGCCACCGGTGACTGCCGTGCCTCCGATGAAGGCGGCGGCGATCGCGTCGAGCTCGAAGTTCGTGCCGGCCGCGGCGACGGCAGCTCCGGCGCGCGAGGTGGTGACCACCGCAGCGACACCGGCGAGCAGACCCATGTTGACGAAGATCATGAAATTGACGCGCTTGGTCTTGACCCCGGACAACTCAGCGGCGTGGAGGTTCCCACCCATGGCGTAGATGTGCCGCCCGAAGACCGTGCGGCCCATGATGAACGTGTAGATGACGACGAGCGCGCCGACCACCACGAGGACGATGGGCATGCCACCCGTGCTCTTCGCCAGCAGATAGCTGACGACGGCGATGAGCAGCCCCACGAGCACCAGACGACCCACGAACGCGACGAAGGGTTCGGTCTTCAGTTCGTTGCGAACCAGGTCACGCCTCGCCCTGACGTTGGAGAGCACCAACCCTCCGATCGCGACAAGGCCGATGACGAGCGTGACGCCGTCCAGTCCGCCGACGAAGCCGAGCCAGCTGGGCAACGAGTTGTTGCTGATGGCGTTGAACCCGTCAGGGAGGCCTGAGACAGTCGTCCCCACGAGGACGATCGCGAGCCCCCGGAAGATCAGCATGCCGCCGAGCGTGACGATGAAGGCGGGGATGCCGACGTAGGCGATCCAGAAGCCCTGCCAGCATCCGACGACCGCGCCCAGCACGATCGTGAGGATCACGGCGAGGAGCCACGGCACATGGTGATTACTGATCATGAGCGCGCACAGGCCACCGAGGAACGCGACGACAGAACCCACCGACAGGTCGATATGACCAGCCACGATCACCATGACCATGCCGATGGCCAAGATCAGCACGTACGCGTTCTGCTGGATGAGGCTCGCCACGTTGTTCGGCACGAGCAGCCGGCCGTCGGTCGTCACCTGGAACAGCGCGACGATGACCAGCAGGGCCGCCATCATCCCGTACTGACGCAGGTTCCGACCCAGGTACTCGCCCAGGCCGCCTTCCTCGACGTCTGAGGGCTGGCTGCCCTTCGGCAGCGTCGACAGGGCGTTCACAGCGCCGCCCCGCGCTTCTCCACGGTCATGTAGCGCATCAAGGTCTCCTGGGTTGCGTCGACGCGCGCCACCTCACCGGTGATGCGGCCTTGACTCATCGTGTAGATCCGGTCGCACAGCCCGAGGAGCTCGGGCAGCTCTGAGGAGATGACGAGCACGGCCTTGCCGGCGTCGGCCAGGCGGTTGATCAGCTCGTAGATCTCGTACTTCGCACCGACGTCGATGCCGCGGGTCGGCTCGTCGAGGATAAGGACGTCAGGGTCGGTGAACAGCCACTTGCTCAGCACGACCTTCTGCTGGTTCCCGCCCGAGAGCTTCCCCGTCAGCACGTCGAGGCTCGCCGCCTTGATGGACAGCTCGCGCCTGTACCGCTCGACGCTCGTGACCTCGCCGCTGGCGTCGACGACGCCGCGGCGCGACACCTTGTGCAGCGCGGCAGAGGTGACGTTGCGCTTGATGTCCTCGATGAGGTTGAGGCCGAAGCGCTTGCGGTCCTCCGTGGTATAGGCAAGTCCCGCCGAGATCGCGTCGCTGACGCTGCGCAGGTGCACCTCTCGGCCGTGCACCAGCACGCGCCCGCTGATGCTCGTGCCATAGCTGCGCCCGAACACGCTGCGGGCCAGCTCGGTGCGTCCCGCACCCATCAGCCCCGCGAGCCCGACGATCTCACCGGCCGCGACGGTGACGTTCGCGTGGTCGACGACGACTCGGCTGCGGTCGATCGGGTGATGCACGGTCCAGTCCTCGACCCGCAGCACCTCCTCACCGATGTGCGAGGTGTGCGGCGGGAAGCGGTGGGCGAGATCGCGACCGACCATGCCGTTGATGATCCGGTCCTCCGTGACGGGGACCGCACCGTGCATGTCGATGGTCTCGATCGTTCGGCCGTCGCGCAGGATCGTGGTGGAGTCGGCGATCGCCGCGATCTCGTTGAGCTTGTGAGAGATGATGATCGACGTGATGCCCTGCCCCTGCAGGTGCCTCAACAGCGCGAGAAGGTGCGCGCTGTCGTCGTCGTTGAGCGCCGCTGTCGGCTCGTCGAGGATCAGGAGCTTGACCCGCTTGGAGAGGGCCTTGGCGATCTCCACGAGCTGCTGCTTGCCGACTCCGACGTCGACGATCCTCGTGTCCGGCGACTCGTCGAGGCCCACCCGCGCGAGCAGCGCCGCGGCCTCCTTGTTCGTCGCTGTCCAGTCGATGACCCCATGCGTGCAGCGCTCGTTGCCGAGAAAGATGTTCTCGCCGATCGACAGGTACGGGCTCAGGGCCAGCTCCTGATGGATGATGACGATGCCGACCGCCTCGCTGTCCCGGATGCTGCGGAACCGGCACGGCTCTCCCTCGAAGAGGATGTCGCCCTCATAGCTGCCATGCGGGTAGACCCCCGAGAGCACGCGAACGAGCGTGGACTTGCCGGCGCCGTTCTCCCCGCAGATCGCGTGGACCTCTCCGCGGCGCACCGTCATGGTGACGTCCTGCAGCGCCTTGACGCCCGGGAAGGTCTTGGTGATCCCACGCATCTGCAGGATCGTGTGGTCGTCGCTCGCCATCCTGCTCATCGTCCTGTCGTCGAAGGGTGAGCACGCGGTGCCCGCCGTCCGACCCTGCGCGTGACGGGGCGCGGGGCCGGACGGCGGGATCAGGTCGATGCTAGAGACCGAGCTGGCTCGCCTTGAAGAAGCCGGAGTCGACGAGCTTCGTCTTCACGTCGTCCTTGGTGACGACGAGCGGCAGCAGCAGGTACGACGGGATGACCTTGACGCCGTTGTCGTAGGTCTTGTCGTCGTTGGTCTCGACGGCGGCACCGGTCATCATCTGGGTGACCATCTTGGCGACCTGGTCACCGAGGGCGCGGGTGTCCTTCCAGACCGTCATGGACTGCTTGCCGGCCAGGATGCTCTTGGTGTTGGCGAGGTCGGCGTCCTGCCCGGTGATGAGCGGCCAGCCGGCCCCGGGCTTGTACCCCTTGGAGACGAGGGACTGCTCGATGCCCAGCGCCAGGGAGTCGTTCGGCGACAGGACGACGTCGACCTTCTTGCTGGCGTAGAAGGAGTTCAGCCGGTTGTCCATCTCCGACTGCGCCGTCTGGGAGCTCCAGCCCTGGATGCCGATCTTCTTCCAGTCCGCGTTCGTCGCCGGGGCCTTGCCGGAGGGCACGACGAGCTTGCCGCTTGCCACGTAGGGCGAGAGCACGTCCCATGCCCCGGCGAAGAAGAACTTCGCGTTGTTGTCGTCCGGGGAGCCGGCGAAGGGCTCCAGGGAGAAGGGCCCCTTGCCGTCCTTGAGGCCCAGAGCAGACTCGATGAACTGGCCCTGCAGCTGACCCACCTTGTAGTTGTCGAAGGTCGCGTAGTAGTCGACGTTCGGCGTCTTGTTGATGAGTCGGTCGTAGGCGATGACCTTGATCTTCTGGCTCGCCGCCTTCTGCAGCACCGGGCCGAGCGCCGTGCCGTCGATGGAGGCGACCACCAGCACCTTGGCGTTCTCGTTGACCATGTTCTCGATCTGCGTGATCTGCGACTCGACCTTGTTGTCGGCGTACTGCAGCGACACTTTGTAGCCGGCCTTGGTGAGCAGGTCCTGCAGGTGGGACCCGTCGTTGTTCCAGCGCTCGAGGCTGCGAGTCGGCATCGCGATGCCGATGAGCGCGCCGGCACCGGCCGAGCCGGTCGTGGCGCTGGCAGCGGACGACGCCGCAGCGGTGCCCGGGGTCGACGTCGTGCTCCCCGTCGAGCGCGAGCTGCTGCAGGCGCCCACGCTGAGCGCGAGGGCCCCTGCCGAGACAGTGACAAGAATCTTGCTGATCCGCATCAGGGACCCTTCCTCGTGGTGGCTCACGGCCACTTGGTTAATTCGTTAAACATACTTTGCTACGGGCGTGCGTCCAGAGGGCTGCGGTAACGATCGGCTAACGGCTGCGGGGCTGGGGTTCCCCGCCCGGCGTGATGGTCAGCCGAGCTGGCGACGGACCTCGGTGGACACCCGGCGCCCGTCGGCACGCCCGGCCACTCGGGGCGTCAGGGCCTTCATGACGACGCCGAGCCCCTGGGGGCCCTGCGCCCCGGTCTCGGCGACGACCCCGGCCACGAGCGCGCCGAGCTCCCCGTCGGAGAGCTGCTCGGACAGGTAGGCGAGGAGGACGTTCGCCTCCTGGAGCTCGCCCTCGGCACGGTCGGGGCGCCGGCCCGCGGTGAACGCCTCGGCCGCCTCACGGCGCTTCTTCACCTCGCGCGTGATGACGGCGACGACCTCGTCGTCGCTCAACGTGCGCGACGCCGTCCCTGCCACCGACTCCGTGGTGACTGCTGCCAGCGCCATCCGGATCGAAGCCATCCGCTCGGCCGCGGCAGTCGCCCCCCTCTGGACCGCTCGTCGCAGACCCCCGACCGCTCGACGCGCCACGTCCGCCGAGGTCTCCCGGCACCCGGCCCCTGATCCCTACGGTGACGCCCACCGTGACGCCCGTCACACCACCTGCCCGACCCAGAGGAGAGCCCGTGGCCGTCACTACCCCTGCTCAGCGGGGCAACGCACCCACCCAGGCCGCGACGGACCTGCCAGCCGCGACGATCGCCGACCCCGGCCCGCTGGGCCTGGCCGCGTTCGCGCTGACGACGTTCGTCCTGTCGTCCTTCAACGCCGGCCTGCTCAACATCAAGCTCGAGTCGGTCGTCTTCTCCCTCGCCCTGTTCTACGGCGGCGCGGCGCAGGTCTTGGCCGGCATGTGGGAGTTCCGCAAGGGCAACACGTTCCCCGCGACCGCCTTCACCTCCTACGGCGCGTTCTGGCTGTCGTTCTGGGGGCTCAACCGGTTCCTCACCGTGCCCGACGGCGTCCCCGCCACGGACGTCAACCACGCCGTGGCGTTCTTCCTCCTCGCCTGGACGATCTTCACGCTCTACATGACCGTGGCAGCGGCGCGCACGACCGGCGCGATCTTCGGGGTCTTCGTCGTCCTGTCGGCGACCTTCGTCTTCCTCACCATCGGCAAGTACACCGGCACGAGCGGCATCACGAAGATCGGCGGGTGGCTCGGCATCATCACCGCGCTGGGTGCCTGGTACGCCAGCTTCGCGGGGGTGACCAACGCGACGTGGCGTCGTACGGTGCTCCCCACCTGGCCGCGCGCCTGAGCACGAGCCGACCCCGCTACCCGAGCCGCCCCACCCCAGAGAGGCAGTGCGCACCCGTGACAGAGGCATCCCGCGAGACGCTGTCGAACCTCCTCCACGAGACCCGCAGCTTCCCGCCCGCGGACGACTTCGTCGCGCAGGCGAACGTCACGGCGCAGGCCTACGAGGTCGCCGCCACGGACCGCATCGCCTTCTGGGAGGAGCAGGCCCGCCGGCTCACCTGGGAGCAGCCGTGGCACACCGCCCTGGACTGGACCGACGCGCCGTTCGCCAAGTGGTTCGTCGGCGGCACGATCAACGCCTCGGTCAACTGCGTGGACCGCCACGTGGCCGCCGGCAACGGCGGGCGGGTCGCCTTCCACTGGGAGGGCGAGCCCGGCGACACCCGCACCATCACCTACGCCGACCTCAAGGACATGGTCTGCCGCGCGGCCAACGCCCTGGCCGGCCTCGGCGTGAGCAGGGGCGACCGGGTCGCCATCTACCTGCCGATGGTGCCCGAGACGGTCGTCGCGATGCTCGCCTGCGCCCGGCTGGGGGCCGCGCACACGGTGGTCTTCGGTGGCTTCTCCGCCGATGCCCTCAAGAGCCGCATCCTCGACTGCGGCGCGACGACGGTCATCACGGCCGACGGCGGCTACCGCAGGGGCTCCGCCTCAGCCCTCAAGCCCGCGGTCGACGAGGCCCTGGAGTCCTGCCCCGACGTCCGGCACTCCCTCGTCGTCCGGCGTACCGGGCAGGAGGTCGCGTGGACCGAGGGCCGCGACGTCTGGTGGCACGACGTCGTCGACACGGCGAGCCCGGAGCACGCCGCCGAGGCCTTCGACGCCGAGCAGCCGTTGTTCGTCATGTACACGTCCGGGACGACGGCGCAGCCCAAGGGCATCCTCCACACGACCGGGGGCTACCTCACCCAGGCCGCGTACACCCACTGGGCGGTGTTCGACCTCAAGCCCGAGACGGACCTCTGGTGGTGCGCCGCCGACATCGGCTGGATCACCGGGCACAGCTACATCACCTACGGCCCGATGGCCAACGGTGCCACCCAGGTGCTCTACGAGGGCACGCCCGACAGTCCCGAGCGGGGCCGCTGGTGGGACATCGTCGAGCAGTACGGCGTCACCCTCTTCTACACCGCCCCGACCGCGATCCGCTCCTTCATGAAGCAGGGCCGCGAGATCCCCGACGAGCGCGACCTGTCCTCGCTGCGGCTGCTCGGCTCGGTGGGCGAGCCGATCAACCCCGAGGCGTACGTCTGGTACCGCCACGTCATCGGCGCCGACAAGGCCCCCGTGGTCGACACCTGGTGGCAGACCGAGACCGGCTCGATCATGATCAGCCCGCTGCCCGGCGTCACCCACGGCAAGCCGGGATCGGCGATGATCCCGATCCCGGGCATCTCGGCCGAGGTCGTCGACGACGAGGGCAACCCCGTCCCCGACGGGTCGGGCGGGCTGCTGGTGCTGACCAAGCCGTGGCCCTCGATGCTGCGCACGATCTACGGCGACGACGAGCGCTACGTCGACACCTACTGGTCGCGGTTCCGCCAGCAGGGCTACTACTTCGCCGGCGACGGCGCCAAGAAGGACACCGACGGCGACCTGTGGGTGCTCGGCCGGGTCGACGACGTCATGAACGTCTCCGGGCACCGGCTGTCCACCACCGAGATCGAGTCCGCCCTGGTCTCGCACCCGAAGGTCGCCGAGGCGGCCGTGGTCGGCGCCAAGGACGAGGACACCGGCCAGGCGGTGTGCGCGTTCGTGATCCTGACCGACGAGGCCGGCGACGGCGGCAAGGACATCATCGAGGACCTCCGCAACCACGTCCGCAAGGAGATCGGGCCGATCGCCAAGCCGCGCCAGGTGATGGTCGTGGCCGAGCTGCCCAAGACCCGCTCGGGCAAGATCATGCGCCGTCTGCTCAAGGACGTGGCCGAGAACCGCGAGGTCGGCGACGTCACCACGCTGGCCGACTCCTCGGTGATGGACCTGATCAGCAAGGGCTCGAAGGCCTCCTCGGACGAGTGAGGCACCGCGCCGC
>JBBQFP010000016.1:0-51791 GCA_038322045.1 Actinomycetes bacterium
CGTGGCGAGCTCGTCGAGATCGGCGACGGATTCCGGCTGCCCGAGCTGCTCACCTCGACCGGCACTCGGCTCGTCGAGGTGGGCACGACCAACCGCGTCACCCTGCGCGACTACGCCGATGCCTTCACGCCCCGGACGGCAATGGTGCTCAAGGTGCACCCGTCGAACTTCTGGCTCGGCGGCTTCACCGCGGGGGTCGAGGTCGCCGAGCTGTCGTCCCTCGGCGTCCCTGTGCTGGCCGACGTCGGATCCGGGCTCCTCGCCCCGGACCCGGCGCTGCCCCACGAGCCCGACATGTCGACGGCGGTGCGCGACGGCGCAGCTGTGGTCACGGCGAGCGGTGACAAGCTGCTCGGCGGCCCCCAGGCGGGCCTCGTCGCCGGTCGAGCGGCCCTCGTCGAGCGGATGCGCCGCCACCCCCTCGCCCGCGCGCTGCGGGTGGACAAGCTCACTCTCGCGGCCCTCGAGGCGACGCTGCGCGGGCCGACGACGCCGGTGCGCCGGATGCTCGACGCGACCCCCGCGCAGCTGCGAGCCAGGACCGAGCGCATCGCCGAGCTCGTCGGGGGTCAGGTGCGGCCGAGCGAGGGAGCGGTCGGTGGTGGCGGCGCACCGGGCGTCGCGCTGCCCGGCTGGGCGGTGGCGCTGCCGGAGGCCTTCGCCGACGAGCTGCGCCGTGGCCGGCCGGCGGTCCTGGCGCGGGTCGCCCGGGGCCGCTGCCTCGTCGACCTCCGCAGCGTCCTGCCCGAGGACGACGACGTCCTCGTCCTCGCCGTCCGTGAGGCCGCAGCGCGCCTCGCGGCCGAGGTCTGAGGTGCACGTCGTCGCGACGGCAGGGCACGTCGACCACGGGAAGTCCACGCTGCTGCGTGCCCTGACCGGGATGGAGCCGGACCGCTGGGCCGAGGAGCGGCGGCGCGGCATGACGCTCGACCTCGGGTTCGTGTGGACGACGTCGCCCGACGGCGAGGAGCTCGCCTTCGTCGACGTGCCCGGGCACGAGCGGTTCGTGCCGACGATGCTCGCTGGGGCCGGCCCGGTGCCTGCCGCGCTGCTGGTGGTCGCGGCCGACGGCGGCTGGATGCCGCAGTCCGCCGAGCACCTCGCCGCGCTCACGGCGTTCGGCGTCCGGCACGCGGTGCTCGCCGTCACCCGCAGCGACCTTGCCGACCCCTCCGCGGCCCTCGCCGAGGCGCAGGCCGAGCTCGCCGGCACCCCGCTCGCGGGCGCCGAGGCGGTGACGCTGAGCGCCACGACGGGTGAGGGGATCCCGCACCTGCGCGCAGCTCTCGCCCGGCTGGTGGCCGCTCTGCCCGAGCCGGACGTCGATGCCCCGGTACGCCTGTGGGTGGACCGCTCGTTCACCATCGACGGCTCGGGCACCGTCGTCACCGGCACCCTCGGGGCCGGCACCGTGCGGGTCGGTGACCGGCTCCGGCTCGGCGACCGGCTGGTGGTTGTGCGCGGCGTGCAGGCCCTCGGACGCCCGCGCGACGCGGTGCGGGCCGTGGCGCGGGTCGCCGTCAACCTGCGGGGGGTGGAGCGCTCGGAGGTCCGACGCGGCGACTCGTTGCTGACCCCCGGGGCGTTCGTGCAGGCTTGGGCGGTCGACGTCCGGCTCGTCGGGCGCCCGCCCGTGGCGCCGGGACGTCGGGGCGGGGGGATCCCCGAGCGGCTGGTCCTCCACGTCGGCTCGGCGGCGGTGCCCGTGCGGGTACGGCTGCTCGGCGAGGGCGCCGCCCGACTGGCGCTCACGGCACCGCTGCCGCTGCGCGCGGGCGACCGCTGCGTGCTGCGGGACCCTGGGGGAACCGCCCTGCTCGGAGCTCAGGTCGACGAGGTCGACCCGCTGCCGCTCCGGCGTCGGGGCGAGGCACGTGAACGGGGTGCGCGCCTGGCTGCGGGGATCACGGGCGCCGACGTCCTCGCCGCCCGCCGGTGGCTGCCCGCCGCCGAGCTGGCCGCGATGGGCCACGACGTCCCGCTCGGGGCGCTGCGCGTGGGTCCCTGGGTCCTGGCGCCCGGCGTCGCCGAGGACCTCGGCGGGCGGCTCGAGGCGCTCGTCGACGACGGCTCCGCGGCCGACCCCCTGAGCGCGGGGCTGCCCCTCGACGTCGCGCGGCAGCGGCTCGGGCTGCCCGAGGCAGGGCTCGTCGAGGTCGCCGTCCGGCCACCGCTCGAGGTGCGCGACGGCCGGGTCCGGCGCGCGGGAGCCGGCCTGCCGCCAGACGTCGCAGCGGCCTGGGCCACCCTCAAGGCGCGCCTCGACGCCGACCCGTTCGCCGCTCCGGACGCCGAGGCGCTCTCGGCCCTCGGTCTCGGCCCGGCGCAGGTGGCCGTGCTCGTCCGTGCGGGGGTCCTGCTCCGGATCGGCGACGTGCTGCTGCTGCCGTCGGCACCCGAGGAGGCCGCCGCCAGGCTGGAGAGCCTGGAGCAGCCGTTCACCGCCGCGCAGGCGAAGCAGGCCTGGGGCACGTCGCGTCGGGTGGCGCTCCCCCTGCTCGGCGAGCTCGACCGCCGCGGGGTGACCCGTCGCGGCGCCGACGACCGGCGAGTGCTGACGCAGCCGCGCGCCTGACCCCGGCCCGGCGGCCCAGCCCGGCGGCGCGGCCCCGCCCCAGCGACCGGGTCCGGGCGGCCCGGCAGCCCGGCCGCCGGTCAGCGCGGGGTCAGGCCACCGCCCCCGCCGGTCCGGTCCGCCGCCGCAGCGCGGGGCCGAGGACGACGAGCACCGCCGCCCCGGCCGCGGCGACGACGAGGCAGCCCAGCCACAGCGTCGTGCTGCCCAGGTGCGCCAGGGTGAGGGTGCCGACGATGGGACCGACGATGGCCGCCGCTCCGAACGCGACGCCGATGGTGCCGTTGTACCTGCCGCGCAGGTGCGCCGGGGCGATGGCCGCGACGAGGGTGGGCGCGACTGCGGCGTTGCCGATCTCTCCCAGGGTCCACACGGCGACGGTCACCGCGTAGCCCGTCGTCGTCGACACGAACGCCGTCGAGGCGAACCCGACGCCGAGCAGCAGCGCCGACCCGACGTAGACGGTGACCGGCTTCGCCCGGCGCAGCAGCGGGAGGAGCAGTGGCGAGGCGACGATGACGAGGATCGGGTTGGTCGCGTAGGCCAGGCCGTAGGCCGAGGGTCCGAGTCCGTCGTCGCGCATGGCGAGCGGCAGGGCGACGAACCCCTGGAGGTAGACGACGGCTCCGAGGAACGTCGCGGCGGTGAGACCGAGCAGCAGCCGGTCGCGCAGCACGACCCCCCAGCCCTCAGCGGCGAGGTGCGGCGCCAGCACCCCCGGGCGGGTCGGCGGGATCCCGCGCCACACGACGCCCGCGCAGACGACGCACGTCAGCGCGTCGAGCCCGAAGAGCCACCAGAACCCCTGCTCGGCGAGCACGCCGCCGAGGACGGCGGAGACCGACACCCCGACGTTGATGGCCCAGTACTGCAGCGCGAAGGCCTGCGGGCGACGGTCGGCTGCGACGAGGTCGGCGACGAGCGCGGCCGACGCCGGCCGGTAGAGGTCGAGCGCGAGCCCGACGAGCACGGCGCCGGCGACGATGAGCGGCAGCCGGGTCGCCGCACCCAGAGCGAGGACCGTGGCCGCGTTCGCGAGCAGGCCCCCGGTGAGCGTGACGCGCCGGCCGACCCGGTCGGCGAGGTAGCCGCCGAGGGGCTGCGAGACGACGGAACCGGCCCCGAGGGCGGCGACGACGAGCCCTGCCGTCGCCGTCGAGAGGCCCCTGCCGCGGACGAGGTAGAGGGCGAGGAAGGGCTCGACGAAGAACCCGAGCCGGTTGACGAGCTGTCCGGTCCACAGCACCCAGAACGCCCGCGGGAGGCCCTCGACCTGCGTCCGCCACCACCGGAGCACGGGCGGCGCGGGGCTGCGAGGGGTGGGGCGGGGCACCGCCGAAGGCTAGGGCAGCCCTCCGACACTGCCGATCACCTCCGGCGCCGCACGACCCCTCCCGTATCGCCGGCCGGGCGTGACGGCGATACTGCGGGGCATGCCCGACTCGTCGTCCCCTGTCGCCCCGCCCGTGCCGGTCGCCGAGCTGCGCGAGCGCGTCACCGCCGGTGGTGCCGCCCGCTACCACGACGCCAACGCCGCCAAGGGCAAGCTCTTCGCACGGGAGCGGGTGCGGCTGCTCGTCGACGAGGACTCCTTCGTCGAGGACGGCGCTCTGGCCAACGTCCTCGCCGGTGACCTGCCGGCCGACGGCGTCGTCACGGGTACCGCGACCATCGACGGTCGCCCGGTGTGCCTCATGGCCAACGACTCGACGGTCAAAGCCGGCTCCTGGGGCGCGCGCACGGTCGAGAAGATCATCCGGATCATCGAGACGGCCTACCGGACCCGGGTCCCCATGGTCTACCTCGTCGACTCCGCCGGGGCTCGGATCACCGACCAGGTCGACCTCTTCCCGGGCCGTCGAGGCGCTGGGAAGATCTTCTGGAACCAGATCCGGGCGAGCGGGGCGATCCCCCAGGTGTGCGCGCTGTTCGGCCCGAGCGCCGCGGGAGGCGCCTACATCCCGGCGTTCTGCGACATCGTCATCATGGTCGAGGGCAACGCCTCGATGTATCTCGCCTCCGACCGCATGGTCGAGATGGTCACCGGAGAGCGCACGACCCTCGAGGCGATGGGTGGGGCGCGGCTGCACTGCGAGCAGTCCGGCGTCGGCCACATCCTGGCCGAGGACGAGGAGGAGGCGCTCGACCTCGTGCGCCACTGGCTGTCCTACCTGCCCGGCCACTGCAACGACGTCCCGCCGGCCATCGACCCGGTCGACGCGCCGGACGTCGACATCGCCGCGCTCATCCCGGTCAACGAGAAGCGCGCCTTCGACATGCACGAGGTCGTCTACGCAGTGCTCGACGAGGGGACCTTCCTCGAGATCCAGGCGCTCTGGGCCCCCGAGGTCTGCGTCGGGCTCGGCAGGCTCGAGGGCAACACCGTCGGGGTCGTCGCCAACAACTCCCTCAACAAGGGCGGCGTGCTCTTCGTCGACTCCGCCGACAAGGTCGCCCGCTTCGTCGAGCACTGCGACGCCTTCAACGTCCCCTTGCTCTTCCTCGCCGACGTCCCGGGGTTCATGGTTGGTGCCGAGGTCGAGCGGCAGGGCATCATCCGCCA
Source organism: Actinomycetes bacterium (assembly GCA_038322045.1). GTDB lineage: Bacteria > Actinomycetota > Actinomycetes > JBBQFP01 > JBBQFP01 > JBBQFP01. The sequence continues at coordinate 5,142 of JBBQFP010000016.1, forward strand.
CGGCGCCAAGATGATCAGCGCGGTCGCCTCGGCGACGGTGCCGAAGATCTGCGTCGTCGTCCGCAAGGCCTACGGTGCCGGGCTCTACGCCATGGCGGGCCCGGGCTTCGAGCCCGACGCCACGATCGCGCTGCCGACCGCGAAGATCGCCGTCATGGGCGCTGACGCGGCGGTCAACGCCGTCTACGCCAACAAGATCGCGGCGATGCCCGACCCCGCGGTCCGCGCGGCCTTCGTCGCTGCGCGCAAGGCGGAGTACGAGCAGGACATCGACATTGTCCGGCTCGCGAGCGAGCTCGTCATCGACGCGATCGTCGAGCCGCACGAGCTTCGCGACGAGCTCGTCCGGCGGTTCCGCCTCGCCGTCGGCAAGGACCGCACGTTCTCCTGGCGGCACCATGGCGTGACGCCCGTCTGAGCAGGCCTAGCATCAGGACATGACCATGGTCCTGCTCGCCGAGGACGACACGACGATCTCCGAGCCGCTTGCGCGCGCCCTGCGCCGCGAGGGCTACGACGTCGACGTGCAGGCCGACGGGGAACGAGCCCTCGCCCGGGCGGGCGAGAACGACGTCGACCTCGTCCTGCTCGACCTCGGGCTGCCGGGCATGGACGGCCTCGAGGTCTGCCGCCGGCTGCGCGCCGACGGGCGCGGCGTCCCCGTCCTCGTGCTCACCGCCCGCGCCGACGAGGTCGACACCGTCGTCGGCCTCGACGCGGGCGCCGACGACTACGTGACCAAGCCGTTCCGCCTCGCCGAGCTGCTCGCCCGCGTGCGTGCGCTGCTGCGCCGAGGGCCGGCCGAGGGCACCGTCATCGAGGTGCAGGACATCCGGGTCGACGTCGAATCCCGGCGCGCGTGGCTCGCCGACGAGCCGCTGACCCTCACGGCCAAGGAGTACGACCTGCTGCGCGTCCTCACCCGCGACGCGGGCAAGGTCGTCACCCGCGACGACCTCATGCGCGAGGTGTGGGACTCCGCGTGGTTCTCCTCGACGAAGACCCTCGACATGCACGTCTCGTGGCTGCGCCGCAAGCTCGGCGACGACGCGCTCCAGCCGCGCTACATCACGACCGTCCGGGGAGTCGGCTTCCGCTTCGAGCGCGGCTGAGGCTGCGAAGCCTCGTGCGCCGACGGCTGGTCCTGTCGACCCTCACCGTCGCCCTCGTGGCCGTCGTCATGCTCGGGATCCCGCTGGCCGTGGCGGGGCTGCGGCTCATCGACGACGAGTCCCAGCGCACGGCCGACGACGTCGCCGTCCGGGTCAGCCGCTTCGTCGACACCCGGCTCGCCCAGCAGGGCGAGATCACCGTGGAGACGCTCGAGGCGCAGGTGGGGCGTGGTCTCGAGGCCCACGTCCTCCTGCCCGACGGACGGGTGCTCGTCGCCGGTCCAGCCCCCGGGCACGGCGGCGGAGGCGTGAGCACGACGACGCTCACGCCGCGGGGCGCGACGGTGACGGTGAGCGAGCCCGGCTCGGTCATCCGGGACAGGCGGGGGGCGCTGGTCCTGCTCGTGGGCGCCGCCTCCGCGGTGGCGCTGGCCGCGGCCGCGGCCGTGGGTCTCGTCGTCGCCCGCCGGCTCTCCCGACCGTTGGTCGAGCTCGCGGACGCCGCTGAGCGCTTCGGCTCGGGCCAGGCCCGCCCCCCGGTCGTGCGCAGCAGCATCCCGGAGGTCGACCGGGTCGGCGAGGTGCTCGAGCGCAGCGGACGACGGATCGCCGAGACGCTCGCGGCCGAGCGCAGGTTCGCCACCGACGCCTCGCACCAGCTGCGCACCCCGCTGACGGCGTTGTCGATGCGGCTCGAGGAGATCGCGGGAGCCGACGAGCTCGACGTCGTCCGCTCCGAGGCCCAGGTAGCGCTCGACCAGGTCGAGCGGCTCGCCGGGGTGGTCGGCGAGCTGCTCGCCCGCAGCCGCACGGCGCGCACGGGCCTCACGGGCGACATCGACGTCGACGCCGTCCTCGAGCAGCAGGTGGCCGAGTGGGGTGGCGCCTACGCGGCGGAGGACCGGCGGGTCCGGCTGGACAACCCGGTGCCGCTGCGGGCGGTGGCATCTCCGGGTGGGCTGGCGCAGGTCGTCTCCACCCTGCTGGAGAACTCGCTCGTCCACGGCGCAGGAACGGCGACGGTGCGCACCCGCAGCCGCGGCAGCGGCGTCGTCGTCGAGGTGACCGACGAGGGCGCGGGCGTCCCGGAGGAGCTCGTCGAGCGCATCTTCGAGCGCTCGGTCAGCGGCGGGGGCGGCACCGGGCTCGGCCTGGCCCTCGCGCGCGACCTCGCCGAGGCCGACGGCGGGCGCCTCGCGCTCGTCGCGCCGAGGCCGCCGGTGTTCGCGCTGTTCCTCGCCCCGGCGGCTCAGGCGACGTCGACCGGCGAGGTCGTCTGAGCCGCCGGCGCGATGGAGCCGGCATCGACGACCTCGGGGAAGACGAACCGTCGGTAGGACCAGAAGCGGAAGGCCGTACCGAGCACGAGCCCGATCCCGTTGGCCGAGATGTTGTCGGCCAACGGGGAGGTCAGGCGCAGGAGGTAGTGCGAGGTCGCCAGGCAGACGAGCGCGATCGCCAGGCCGATGCCGTTGAGGACGAAGAAGAGGACGTACTCACGCCGGATGCCCGACCGCGCGCGGTCGCGGAAGGTCCACTGGCGGTTCGCGGCGTAGGAGAAGGTCGTGGCGATGACGACCGAGAGCGTCTTGCTCGTCAGCGGCCCGAGGCCGACGCCGAAGCGGAAGAGGTTGAAGAAGCCGACGTCGACGACGAAGGCGAGACCGCCGACGACGCCGAAGCGCAGCAGCTCGGCCATCAGGCGTCGCACCGCCGCGGGGACGCTCATACTCACCGCTCCAGGGTAGGCCAGCCCGGAGGACGACGTGACCGCAGGCCTCTTGTCATGTCGGCGGGCGGTGGCACGATGGCCCCATGATCGACCACCGGCTCGGCGAAGACCTCGACCTCCTGCGTGCCACCGTCGCGGAGTTCGCCCGCGACGTCGTCGCCCCCGTCATCGGGGAGCTCTACGAGCGGCACGAGTTCCCCTACGAGATCGTCCGGGCCATGGGCGACATGGGCCTGTTCGGGCTGCCCTTCCCCGAGGAGCACGGCGGCATGGGCGGCAGCTTCCTCGCCCTCTGCGTCGCCATCGAGGAGCTCGCCCGGGTCGACTCCTCCGTGGCGATCACCCTCGAGGCCGGCGTCTCCCTCGGTGCCATGCCGGTGCACCGCTTCGGCACCGCGGAGCAGAAGGCCCGGTGGCTCCCCGAGCTGCTGTCGGGGCGGATGCTCGGCGCCTTCGGACTCACCGAGCCCGGCGGCGGGTCGGACGCCGGCGCGACCCGCACGACCGCCCGGCTCGAGGGCGACGAGTGGGTCATCAACGGCAGCAAGGCCTTCATCACGAACTCAGGCACCGACATCACCGGCCTCATCACCGTCACCGCCGTCACCGGGCGCACCGACGACGGCCGACCCCAGATCTCCGCGATCCTCGTCCCCGCCGGGACCCCCGGGGTGGCCGTCGCCAAGGGCTACTCGAAGGTCGGCTGGCTCGCCTCCGACACCCACGAGATCGGCCTCACCGACGTCCGGGTCCCCGCGTCGAACCTCCTCGGCACCCGCGGCCGCGGCTACGCCCAGTTCCTCTCGACCCTCGACGAGGGACGCATCGCCATCGCTGCGCTCGCCACCGGGCTCGCGCAGGGCTGCGTCGACGAGTCGGTCCGCTACGCGGGGGAGCGCCACGCCTTCGGACGCCCGATCGGGGCCAACCAGGCGGTCGCGTTCATGATCTCCGACATGGAGGTCCGCGCGCACACCTCCCGCGTCGCGTGGTACGACGCGGCGTCGCGGATGGCGGCCGGAGAGCCGTTCAAGCGGCAGGCAGCCATCGCCAAGCTGCACGCCTCGGAGTGCGCCGTCACGAACGCTCGCGCCGCGACGCAGGTCTTCGGCGGCTACGGCTTCATCAACGACTACCCCGTCGCGCGGATGTGGCGCGACGCGAAGATCCTCGAGGTGGGCGAGGGGACGAGCGAGGTCCAGCGGATGCTCATCGCCCGCGACCTCGGGCTGCCGCAGGGTTGAGCCGGTCGGGGTCCGGCCGCCAGCACTACGCTGCGGCCGTGCCCTTCCCCACGGTAGGAATGATCGGCGGCGGTCAGCTCGCCCGGATGACCCATGAGGCGAGCATCCCGCTGGGGATCACCTTCCGGGTGCTCGCGGGCGCGGCGAACGACAGCGCCGCCCAGGTCGCCAGCCACGTCACCTTCGGCGACTACCGGACCCTCTCCGAGCTCACCCAGTTCGCCGCCCGCTGCGACGTCGTCACCTTCGACCACGAGCACGTGCCCCCGGCGCACCTCGCCGCACTCGAGGCAGCCAAGGTCACGCTGCGCCCGGGCCCTGAGGCGCTGCTCCACGCGCAGGACAAGGCGGTCATGCGGTCACGGCTCGAGGCTGTTGGGGTCCCCGTGCCCCGGTGGGCGAAGGTCACCGGCGAGGCCGACGTCGCGGCGATGGCCGAGGTCACCGGCTGGCCCGTCGTCCTCAAGACGGTCCGCGGGGGGTACGACGGACGCGGGGTGTGGGTCGTCTCGTCGCTGGAGGAGGCGCGGCCGGTGCTCGCCCAGGGCGCCCGGCTGATCGTCGAGGCCTACGTGTCCTTCACCCGCGAGCTCGCGGTGCTCGTCGCGCGGAGCCCCTCGGGGCAGGCGGCGGTCTACCCCGTCGTCGAGAGCGTCCAGGTCGACGGCGTCTGCCGGGAGGTCTACGCCCCGGCGCCCGGCCTCGCCGAAGACCACGCCCTCGCCGCGCAGCGGGCCGCCGTCACCATCGCCGGTGAGCTCAAGGTCACGGGCCTCATGGCCGTCGAGCTCTTCGACACCCCCTCGGGCGTGCTCGTCAACGAGCTGGCGATGCGTCCGCACAACACGGGGCACTGGAGCATCGAGGGCGCCCGGACGAGCCAGTTCGAGCAGCACCTGCGCGCCGTCCTCGACCTGCCGCTCGGCGAGACCCGGATGACCGCCCCGCACGCGGTCATGGTCAACGTCATCGGGGGCGACCACCACGACATGTACCCGGCCTACCTGCACTGCATGGCGCGCGACCCCGGGTTGAAGATCCACATGTACGGCAAGGACGTCCGCAAGGGGCGCAAGGTCGGCCACGTCACCGTCCTCGGCACCGACCTCGCCGACTGCCAGGAGCGCGCCCGGCACGCGGCGGCCTACCTCCGAGGAGACATCAGCGAATGAGGCGATCATGAGCAGTCCCGCGGTCGGCGTCGTCATGGGCTCGGACTCCGACTGGCCGGTCATGGAGGCTGCGGCCGAGGCCCTCGCCGAGTTCGGCGTCAGCCACGAGGTCGACGTCGTCTCGGCGCACCGGATGCCGCTGGAGATGATCGACTACGGACGGCGGGCCGCCGGGCGCGGCCTGCGAGTGATCATCGCCGGGGCTGGGGGAGCCGCCCACCTGCCGGGGATGCTCGCCTCGGTGACGCCGCTGCCGGTCATCGGCGTCCCCGTGCCGCTCGCGCACCTCGACGGGCTCGACTCGCTGCTCTCCATCGTCCAGATGCCGGCCGGCGTGCCGGTCGCGACGGTGTCGGTCGGAGGGGCGCGCAACGCCGGGCTGCTCGCGGTGCGCATCCTTGCGGCCGGCGACCCCGCGCTGCGGCGCGCGATGGAGGTCTTCCAGGACAGCCTGGCCGACGTCGCGCGCGCCAAGGGCGTGGCGCTGCGACAGCGGGTCGCCCGCGGCTGACGCCGCGCCGGCCTGGGAGCGCGGCGACGCCGAGCCAGGCGCCCGCAGCAGCCGAGGCTCAGCCCTGGGGTCGGCCCAGCGCCCGGTAGGTCCACCCCGCCGCACGCCACCGCGCCGGGTCGAGGACGTTGCGCCCGTCGACGATGTTGCGCTGGCGCACGACCGCGCTCAGCGCCGCCGGGTCCATCTCGCGGAACTCCGACCACTCCGTGAGGTGCAGGACGACGTCGGCGCCGGTGGCGGCCTCGACGGCCGAGGCCGAGTAGTCCAGCTGCGGGAAGAGTCGGCGCGCGTTCTCGACCGCCTTCGGGTCGTAGACCCGCACGGCGGCGCCCTGGAGGTGGATCATCCCGGCGACGTTGAGGGCCGGCGAGTCGCGGACGTCGTCGCTGTCGGGCTTGAACGCGGCCCCGAGGACGGCGACCGAGCGGCCCATGAACGACCCCCCGAGCAGCTCGCGGGCCAGGTCGACCATCCGCGCGCGGCGGCGCATGTTGATGTCGTCGACCTCGCGGAGGAAGGTCAGGGCCTGGTCGGCGCCGAGCTCGCCCGCGCGGGCCATGAAGGCGCGGATGTCCTTGGGCAGGCAACCGCCGCCGAAGCCGAGACCGGCGTTGAGGAACCGGCCGCCGATCCGGGTGTCGTAGGACAGCGCCTTCGACAGGAGGACGACGTCGGCACCGCTGGCCTCGCAGACCTCCGACATCGCGTTGATGAACGAGATCTTCGTCGCGAGGAAGGCGTTCGCGGCGACCTTGACGAGCTCGGCGGTCGCGAAGTCGGGGCAGATGACGAGGGGGATGCCGGCGTCGATGAGCGGGGCGTAGACCTCGCGCAGGCGGGCCTCGGCCTGCTCGGAGCGCACGCCGATGACGAGCCGATCGGGGGAGAGGGTGTCCTCGACGGCGAAGCCCTCGCGGAGGAACTCGGGGTTCCACGCGACCTCGGCGCCGGCGTCGGGCGCCAGCTCGGCGATCCGATCGGCGACCGCGGCGGCCGTGCCGACCGGGACGGTGGACTTGCCGACGACGAGGACGGGCCGGGTCAGCAGCGCGCCGAGGGCCTCGACGGCGGCGTGGACGTACGTGAGGTCCGCGGCGTACTCGCCCTTCTTCTGCGGGGTGCCCACGCAGATGAAGTGGACGTCGCCGAACTCCGCGACCTCGGCGAAGCTCGTCGTGAAGCGCAGCCGGCCGGACTCGACGTGCTTGCGCAGCAGCGGCTCGAGCCCGGGCTCGTAGAACGGCAGCTCGCCGCGTGACAGGCAGGCCACCTTCGCCTCGTCGACGTCGAGGCCGAGGACGTCGTAGCCGAGCTCGGCCATGCACGCGGCGTGGGTCGCGCCGAGGTAGCCGGTGCCGAGGACGGTGATGCGGGGGGTCGACATGCGCAGGAGGCTACCGGGCATCCGGGCAGTCAGTCGCGGTAGCGGAACCCGTCGAAGAACCGGCGGAAGAGACCGCCGGTCGCCGGCAGCGGTGCGCTCGGGGGAGGGGCCGTCGCTCGCTGGGTGGCGACCGGCTGGTCGTAGTCCGTCCGGGCGATCGCCTCGAGGACCTGCGCCTCGTCGAAGTCCTCGGAGCCGGGGATGGAGGGCACGAAGCCGACGAGGACGCCGTCACGCATGACCTGCGCCTCGAGGCCCGCCGTCCCGTCGGTGTCCCACACCGCGGTGCGACCGGCGGAGAGCGGGACGTAGATCCCGAACTGGTACACCGAGGCCTTCTCCATCCGGGCGTCGGTGCCCCTGGCCCGCAGCGCGTCGACGACCCGTCGGGCCCGGTTCTCCTCCATCCCGCCACGGTATCGCCCGCCCCCGCGCCCGGGCCATCGCCGGGGCGCTGAGCCTCGGCGCGGGGCTCAGCGCGGCGCGCGCGCCGGGGCCGACGTCGACCGGTGCCCGTGGCGGGCTGCGTGCCGGCGGGCGTGCTCGATGGCCTCGGGCGTCGTGGCGAAGAGGTGCTCCTCGGCGGCCAGCTCGTCGAAGACCCCGAGCCTGCTGAGCACCTTCTCGTGCGGGCCGCGCACGCCCGAGAGCAGGACCGTGACGCCCCTGGCCTCGAGCCGCTTGATGACGTCGGCGAGCACGGAGGCCCCCGTGGCGTCGAGCGTCGTCACCCGGCTCATCCGGAGGATGACGACCCGGACGTCGCTGACCTCGGAGAGCCCGAGGAGGAAGGCGTGCGCCGCCCCGAAGAACAGCGCGCCGTCGAGCCGGTAGGCCACGACGTGCTCGGCGAGCAGCGCGCGCTCCTCGGCGCTGTGGTCGCCGCCCTCGAGCGGCACCTCATCGATCCGGGCCGCCTTCGCCATCTGCTGGAGCGCGTACGCCCCCGCGACGACGATCCCGATGAGCACCGCGCGGACGAGGTCGAGGGCGACGGTGGCGACGGCGGTGACGGTGAGGACGACGGCGTCACCCCGGGTCGAGTGCATCAGCGCCCGCAGGCTCGACACCTCGACCATCTGCACCGTGGTCGCGATGAGCACGCCCGCGAGCGCGGCCAACGGGATGTGCCCCACCCAGCGTGAGGCGAGGAGGACGACGAGGAGCAGGACGACGGACTGCCACACCGCTGCCAGCCGCGAGCGGGCGCCCGAGCGGACGTTGACCGCGGTGCGGGCGATCGCCGCGGTCGCCGGGATGCCTCCGAACAGCGGCGTCACGAGGTTGGCGACGCCCTGCCCGAACAGCTCGCGGTCGGGGTCGTGGCGCTCCCCGACGCTCATGCCGTCGGCGACTGCCGCGCACAGCAGGCTCTCCAGCGCCGCCAGCGCAGCGATGGCCACCGCGGGCAGCACGAGCGAGCCGAGCTGGTCGAGCGGGACGTGCGGGACGCTTGGCGCGGGGATCGCTGAGGGGATCTTCCCGATCGTCGCGACGTCGAGGCCGGTCACGGCGCAGACGACGGTTGCGACGACGACGGTCGGCAGCGACACAGGCCAGCCCGGGCGCCAACGCGCCGCTGCAAGCATGGCTGCGGCGACCCCGAGCGCGACGAACAGCGGCGCGACGTCGGGTCGCTGGAGCCAGAGCCGGGCCGAGTCGACCGCGACGGCGAGGACCTTCTCGCCGTGTCCGTGCCGGCCGAGGGCAGAGGGCACCTGCTGCAGGGCGATGATGAGCGCGATGCCGAGCGTGAAGCCCTCGACGACCGGCAGCGGGACGTAGCGCATGGCCCGGCCAGCCCGGACGTAGGCGAGGGCGATGAGGACCGCGCCGGCCATGACGCCCGCGACGAGGACCCCCGCAGCACCGAAGGTCGCGATGACGGGCACGAGGACGACGGTCATCGCGCCGGTCGGTCCGCTCACCTGGAGGTTGCTGCCCCCGAAGACGGCGGCGAGCACGCCGGCGACCACCGCGGTGACGAGCCCGGCGCGGGCGCCGAGGCCCGAGGAGATGCCGAAGGCCAGCGCCAGGGGCAGGGCCACCATGGCGACCGTCGCACCGGCGAAGAGGTCGGCCCTGGGGTTGCGCCGGGCCGCCCGCAGGTCGTCGCGCGCAGGGAGCAGCGCCCTGGTGCGGGACCTGGCCGTGCGGAGCGCGTCGAGCGGGTGCGCCGTCATGCGTGCGCCGCGGTCGGGGACTCGAGCTGGGTCCGCAGCGTGTCGGCGTCGGTGAGCATGCCGAGGAGGATTGTGCGCGCAGCGAGGAGCAGGTCGCGCACCTCGGCGATCCGCACGGAGTACAGCACCTCGCCGCCGACCCGGCGCTGGGTCACGAGCCCCGCGCGCCGCAGGACGGCGAGCTGCTGAGAGAGGTTGCTCGGCTCGATGGTGATCTCCTCGAGAAGCTCGTGGACGGCGTGGTCGCGCTCGCTGAGCAGCTCGAGGACGCGGATGCGCGCCGGGTGGCCGAGAGTGCGGAAGAACTCCGCCTTGGCCTGGTAGAGCGGCACCGACACGGCGACTCCTCGACAGGGGATGAAGTGTCGAGTTTTGCACATGAAGAATCATTCAGCCAGTCGACCGGCTCCGCCCAGCGACCGCCCACCCGTGACCGCTGGACCCCGTACTGTCTCCGGCGTGTCTGAGCCCAAGCCCACGAGCGCTGCGCGGCTGCGACTGTCGCGGATCATGACCAACGCCGACACGAACCTCCTCGGGACCGTCCACGGCGGCGTCGTCATGAAGTTCGTCGACGACGTCGCCGGCGCCGTCGCCGCCCGGCACAGCGAGGGGTCGGCAGTGACGGCCTCGATGGACGAGATGGCGTTCCTCGTCCCCGTGCGGGTCGGTGACCTCGTCCACGCCGAGGCTCAGGTCAATTGGGCCGGGCGGACGTCGATGGAGGTCGGCGTCCGGGTGCTCGCCGAGCGGTGGAACGAGGCGACGCCGGCGACCCGGGTGGCGACGGCCTACCTCGTCTTCGTCGCCGTCGACGAGCAGGGGCAGCCGCGCTCGGTGCCGGAGGTGCTTCCCGAGACCGAGGCGGAGCGACGCCGGTTCCACGAGGCGACGATCCGTCGTGAGCACCGGCTCGCTCGACGCAAGGCGATCCTCGCCTCACGGGCCAAGCCCGTGCCCGAGCACCCCGGACGGGGCTGATCGCTCCCGCCCGTCCGGAGGTGCCGCGCGACCCTCAGCCGCAGATGTCCTGGGCGGCCGTCGTCGTCTGAAGGCTCGGGGCCGGTGAGCCCGACGCCGCGGGGGCGGCTGCCGCGACCGTGACCTTGGTCGCGCCCTTCCACGACCTGCCCACGACGACCTCCATCGTCGCGCCGAGGCCGGGGACGGGCTGCGCCGTCGCACCGGGGACCGCGGCGAGCACCGTCTTGATCGACCGGGACCAGCGGGGGTCGTAGCGGACGACGGTCGCCGCGGCGCTGCTCGTCGCGGCGTTGCCCGGCGCACCCTGGACGGCGAAACCGGCACCCGCGAGGTCGGCTGCGGCCCGGGCACCGAGGCCCTTGACGCCGGCCCCGTTGAGCACGCGGACCCGCACCGAGGACGGCGGCACCTCGACGGCGGCCGGGGCGGGCGACGCACCGGGCTTGGCCGGCGGCACGACGTCGCCGTCCTCGCGCAGCGCCGTGAACAGCTGGGTGGACAGGGCGGAGTCCCACTGGATCGTGACCCCGAGATCGACCGTGACGCCCGAGGCGGGGTCGCGGTCGGGGCGGTAGTCGTCGCGGGCGATGGGGACGGTGAGCATGGTGACGTGCGCTGGGTCGAGCCGCCGCAGATGCGTGGCGAGGTCGAGGATGTCGGTGTGGTTCAGGCCCTCGTCCGTCGTCACGGCGTCGAGGACGGCGTTGACGAAGGACGTCAGCCGCACGGGGTTGAGCAGCACCCCCGAGCTCGTCGCCTCCTTGAGCATCGACCCGACGAACTTCTGCTGCCGCTTCATCCGGCCGAGGTCCGCGCTGCCGTCGATGTAGCGCGCCCGCACGTACTTGAGCCCGTCGACGCCGTCGAGGTGGTGCGTCCCTGCAGCCAGGCGCAACCCGCTCTTGGGGTCGGAGACCGCGCGGGGGGTGCAGACGTCGACGCCCCCGACCGCGTCGACCATCCGCACGAAGCCGGCGAAGTTGACCTCGACGTAGTGGTCGACGTGGACGCCGGTGGCCTGCTCGACGGTGTCGACGACGAGCGCCGGGCCGCCGAGGCCGTAGGCGGCGTTGACCTTGCTCCAGCGAGCCTCGTGCGCGACGCCCTGGCTGTCGACCCAGCCGGGGATCTTGACGAGGGAGTCGCGCGGGATGCTGACGACGACGGCCTTGTCACGGTGCTTGGAGATGTGGACGAGCATGAGGGTGTCCGAGCGGGCGCCCTCGGCGGTTGCTCGGGAGCCGACGTGGAGCTTCGCGAGCTCGTTGCGGGAGAGCCCGTCACGGACGTCGGAGCCGACGATGAGGTAGTTGACGGCGTCGGAGACCTTCTCCGGCCGGTGCTTCAGGCCGGAGAACGGGTTGACGCGAGTGATCTTGCTGTCGGTGTAGGCGGCCAGCGCCCACCCTCCGGCCGAGACCGAGACGATGCCGAAGGCCACGACGGAGGCGAGCCAGCCGAGCAGCCGTCGCCCGCGGCCACGTCCGCCCGTGCCCGGAGGAGGCCCAGGAGTCGGACGGCGAGGACCGCGCGGGTCGAGCTCCGGCGGCAGCGACGGCGGCACCGACCCCGCACCGGCGGGCGACGAGGGCCCGGGCGTCCCGGTGGCCTCGGGGCGGAAGTACCGCTCGAAGGGGTCGCCGGAGGGCGGCGGAGGCGTCGGCACCCGTCCAGGGTAGGTGCCGAGGTGCTCCCCGCCGCGTCACGCCGCCGGCCGGTGGCCGTGGCGTCGGGCGCGCGTCGTCCGCCCGGTACGGTTCAGGCGATGTCCAGCCAGCAGCCGCCCGAGCCCGCCGATCCCGCCGAGCCACCCGCGCCACCTGAGCCCTCTGCGCCCACCGGCGGCTGGCCCGCGGTGAGCGTCATCATGCCGGTGCTCGACGAGGCGGCTCACCTCGACGAAGCCGTGACGAGGGTGCTCGACCAGCGCTACGACGGCGACCTCGAGGTCGTCCTCGCCCTGGGCCCCTCGACCGACGGCACCGACGAGGTCGCGGCGACCCTCGTCGCCCGCGACCCCCGGGTGCGGACGGTGCCCAACCCCACCGGGCGCACCCCGTCGGCGCTCAACGCCGCGCTGCGGGCGAGCAGCCACGGCATCGTCGTCCGGGTCGACGGGCACGGGCACCTGCCGCCCGACTACGTCCGCACGGCGGTCCTCCTCCTCGAGCGCACCGGGGCCGACAACGTCGGCGGGATCATGGCCGCCGAGGGCGTCACCGGCTTCGAGAAGGCCGTCGCCGCGGCGATGCGCTCGCCGTTCGGGGTCGGGGCCGCCCGGTTCCACACGGGCGGGCAGGAGGGGCCGGCCGACACCGTCTACCTCGGGGTCTTCCGCCGGGAGGCGTTGGAGCGGCTCGGCGGCTACGACGAGTCGTTCGTCCGCGCGCAGGACTGGGAGCTCAACTACCGGATCCGCTCCGGCGGCGGGCTCGTCTACTTCAGCCCGGAGCTCACCGTCACCTACCGGCCGCGCAGCACGCCGGCATCCCTGGCGCGCCAGTACCTGCACTACGGCCGCTGGCGTCGGGTCATCATGCGCCAGCACCCGGACACGGTGAACCTGCGCTACCTCGCTCCGCCGACCGCCGTCGTGGGTGTCGCCGCTGGGGTCGCGCTCGGCCTGCGCGGGCGTCGCTGGGGCTGGCTGGCACCTGCCGGTTACGCCGCCGGCGTGAGCGTGGCGTCGCTCTGGGCGGGGCGTGGGCTTCCGCTGCGCTCGCGTGCGATGCTCCCGGCCGTGCTCGCGATGATGCACGGCTCGTGGGGGATCGGGTTCCTCACCTCGCCGCGCTGGCTCATGGAGGACGACGTCCCGGCGGACGTCGCGTGAAGGTCCTCATGGTCGTCATGACCGACGTCGCCGGGGACTCCCGGGTGCTGCGAGAGGCCGCCGCGCTCGCCGCCGCGGGGCACGCCGTCCACGTCATCGGCAAGGACGTCCCCCTGGGCTGGATCCCGCCGAGCGGGGTGACCGTCACCTCGACGAGCCCCGGGTCGGTCTTCCGTCGTCCGTCGAGCACCGCACCCACGAGCCGGACGACGCAGGGGCGGCGGCTCTCCCCGCCGATGCGCGCCGCACGGTGGGCGCTGCTGCCACGGCACAACCGCTCGGTGCGCGCGTCCTTCGCCGCCGGGGTCCGCGAACGGGCCCGCGGGGTGAGCTTCGAGGTCCTGCACGCCCACGACTACACCGCGCTCGGGGTCGGTGCCGAGCTCGCCGCCGAGCGGGGCGCGCTCCTCGTCTACGACAGCCACGAGCTGTGGACCGGCCGGGCGCGCCACGGACGGCCGACGCCGTGGCAGCACCGGGTCGAGCAGCGCGCCGAGGACCGTCTGGCACGCCGGGCAGCAGCTGTGCTCACCGTGAGCGAGAGCATCGCCGAGCGCCTGCGCGACCGCGGGTGGCCCGAGGTCACCGTCGTCCGCAACACCTTCCCGGCGCCGGCGCAGCCGCCGCGTCCGCCCGCGCAGCCGCGTGGGGTGCTCTACGCCGGCCGGGTCGCTGCGGGTCGCGACCTCGACACCGTCATCAGGGCCTCGAGCTCGCTGAGCCCGCTGCGCACGGTGCTCGCCGGACCCGCCGACCGCACCTGGCTCGGCGGGCGGGACCTCGGTGCGGCCGAGCTGGCCGAGTCTCGGCCGGTCGACGACGTCGACGACCTGCTGCGCGAGCTCGGCCTGGCGATCGTCACCCTCGAGGACTCCTGCGAGAACCACCGGGTCGCGCTGCCCAACAAGCTGTTCCACGCGGTCCGAGCCGGCATCCCGGTCGTCGCGGCGGACCTCCCGGAGCTGCGTCGCATGGTCGAGGGTCGCGGGCTGGGGACCCTGTACCGCCCCGGCGACGTCGCCTCGCTCGTCGCCGCCGTCCGGACCGCCGTCGCGGAGTACCCGGCGCTGCTCGAGGCGGTGCGGGTCGCCGCCCCGGAGCTCTCGTGGGAGCACGACGCCGCCGCCCTCGTCGACGTCTACGCCCGGCTGCCAGAGGAGAAGCGATGACCGAGCCCCTCACCGCCGACCGTCGTCCCCACGTCGTGATGACCGTGGGCAACCCGGTGCAGAACGACGCCCGGGTGCGTAAGGCTGCGCTCTCCGTCGCCGCCATGGGCAACCGGGTGACCGTGCTGGGGCTCTCGCCCGACGGCCGCGCCTTCGAGGAGTCCTTCGGACCCGTCCGTCTGGTCAACGTCGAGGTCGTCGGCCTGCTTGCGGACAGCATCAAGGAGCGCCAGCGCGTGCGGCGGCGCCTGCTCATGCCCTTCGGCTACCCCACCCGCGAGGTCGCCATGGCGGCGCTGCGACGGCGCAACCTGGCCGAGCGCGAGCTGCTGGCCGAGACCGGACGAGTCCTGGCCGGTCAGGTGTCGGACACCCCGGCGCGTCAGGTGCTGCGCAGCGCCAAGGGTGCGCGCAACAAGGCGCTGCGCAAGGTCACCTACGCCCGCACCCGCCTGCAGCGGCTCTACACCTCTCAGCAGGCGCCGCTCGACCGGCTCGGGGGGGCGGTCTCCCGCCGGGTGCGCCAGGTGGGTCCGCTGGGCTCCTGGCGGCGGCTGATGCCCGAGATGCACGACATGGAGATCGCCTACGGCCCCTTGATCGACTCGCTGGACCCTGACCTGGTCCATGCCCACGACCTGTACATGATCGGGATCGCGGAGCGCGCCGTGGCCCGGGCCCGCGCCAAGGGGCGCACCGTGCCGTGGATCTACGACGCCCACGAGTTCGTCGCCGGCATGTCGCGCTACTCCCCGACCAGGATCGCCGCGATGGCCGATCTCGAGCTGGAGTACATCGGGCGGGCCGACCGGGTGATCACCGTCTCGGAGCCGATCGCCGACGCGATCCAGAAGCGCTGCCACCTCGCGGTCCGCCCGACCGTGGTCCTCAACGTGCCGGCGCTCACCCGCCCCCGCAGCGCCCAGCCACCCTCGGTGCGCGCGGTGACCGGCCTTTCCGACGACGTACCGCTGCTGGTCTACAGCGGGAACATCGACCCTGACCGGGGGGTGACGACGCTGGTGGAGGCCCTCGCGCACCTCGACGGCGTCCATGCGGTGATCGTGACCAACGCGCCGGAGGACAACCGCTACGTGACGACGCTGCGTGGCGTCGCAGCGGCCGGGGGAGCAGGCGACCGGCTTCACCTCGCGCCCTACGTCGAGGGCGACGACATCATCGACTACCTCGGATCGGCCAGCGTGGGGGTGCACGGCCTGTCCCACGTCCCCAACCACGAGATGGCGCTGCCCAACAAGCTCTTCGACTACCT
Source organism: Actinomycetes bacterium (assembly GCA_038322045.1). Lineage (GTDB taxonomy): Bacteria > Actinomycetota > Actinomycetes > JBBQFP01 > JBBQFP01 > JBBQFP01. The sequence continues at coordinate 20,742 of JBBQFP010000016.1, forward strand.
CCACGCCGGCCTGCCGATGGTGGTCAGCAACGTCAAGGCGATGTCGGAGCTCGTCACCGCGCTGGGGATCGGGGAGGTCTACACCGCGGGAGACCCGTCCTCGCTGGCCGACGCCGTGCGCCGGGTGCTGGCCGACCGGGAGCGCTACGCGAGCGCCTCGCGTAGCCCCGAGCTGCTGCGGCAGTACTCCTGGGAGGCCCAGGAGGAGGCCTTGCGCGGCGTCTACTCCGACCTGCTCTCCGGGGTGCGCGAGTAGTCTTGCCAGGTTCCGGCCGTCCCGTCAGGAAGTAGAACCATGTCGAGCGAGCCCAGCGAGGCCGCCCCCCACGTCCTGCTCCTGATCGCCAACGACGTCACGGCAGATACCCGCGTCCTCAAGTACGCCGCCTCGCTGTCCTCGTTCGGCCTCCGGGTGACCGTCCTGGGCATCACCGCCGAGAAGGAGCGCTCGGAGAGCGTCGTCGGCGGTGCCCGGGTGATCCGCGAGCCGGTCCCCTGGCGGATCCGCGACTACCACCGCAGGCGCGGCCTGCGCGGGCTCCTGGGTCGGGCCCGCCCGGGCTACGCCTCGCGCGACGACGCCACGGTCGCGAAGCTCGAGCACGCGCTGCGGACCCGTGAGCTGCGGGCCGAGCGCGGCCGGCTGCTGGTGGCCGAGGACCAGGGCCGCACGATCGAGGGCCGGGCCGCCCAGATCGGGCGGCTGCGCCGGGCGCTGTGGTGGCGCTACCTCAAGGTGCGCCGCTTCTGGATCTACGTCCGCGAGGGCCTGCTCAACCGGCGGCTGCGCCGGCACTCGAAGCTGCGCGGCCAGGCCCGCGAGGTGCTGCTGTCCTTCTACGTCGCCCTGCCGTTCCTTGCGCGGTGGCGGCGGGTCGTGCCCGAGATCGAGGACTACGAGGCGTGCCTCGGCTGGATCGTCGACGAGCTGCGCCCCGACCTCATCCACCCGCACGACGTCTACCTCATCGGTGTGGCGGAGCGGGCCGTGGCCCGAGCCCGGCTCGAGGGGCGCAGGATCCCCTGGGTCTATGACGCCCGGGAGTACGTCCGTGGCCTCGCGATCCCGCCCGCCCGCATCGTCGCGGCCTACCGCGACCTCGAGCGCGAGTCCATCCGCGGCGCCGACCGGGTCATCACCGTCTCCGAGCCGATCGCCGCGGAGCTCCAGCGGGCCCACCGCCTGCCGCGCAAGCCTGACCTCGTGCTCAACGCCCCGGTCATCGGCGAGCTCGACGAGGCCCGCCACGTCGAGGGTGCGCCGTCGGTCCGTGCCGCTGCCGGCCTGCCGGACGGCGTCCCCCTCCTGCTCTACAGCGGGGGCCTCGCGCACCCGCGCGGGGTCCACACCGTCGTCGAGGCCCTGCCGAAGCTCCCCGGCGTCCACCTCGCGGTGGTCTCGCGCGGGGTCAGCAGCTACACCGTCCACCTCGAGCGCCTCGCCGCCAAGCTCGAGGTGTCCGACCGGATGCACCTCGTGCCCTTCGTGGACCCCGACCAGGTCGTCGCGTACCTGACCAGCGCCACGATCGGGGTGATCCCGCTGCTCCATGCCGGCAACCACGACTGGGCGCTGACGAACAAGTTCTTCGAGTACGCCCAGGCCGGCCTGCCGATCCTCACGAGCGACACCGAGGTGCAGGAGGAGCTCGTCCGCAAGCACGGGATCGGCGACGTCTTCGTGGCGGGAGACCCCGAGAGCTGTGCGGCGGCGGTCACCCGGATGCTCGCCGACCTGCCCCGGCTCCGCCGTCCGTTGCTCGAGGACGTGGCGCTGATGCACGAGTTCTCGTGGGACGCCCAAGCCGAGGTGCTCCACGAGGTCTACAGCGACCTCCTCGGACCCCTTCCTGACCAGGCACCTGGCTTTCTGCGGCGCCGGGTCACCTCGCTGACCGAGATCGGCGGCCACGTCCCCGCCAGCGCGGTGGCCGAGGGGCGCATCGTCCTGGGCGTCGGGCCGACCAACAGCGCAGGGCAGGGCTGGGCCTGGGCCAAGGCCCTCCAGTCGCGGTGCCCCGAGGTCGAGACCGAGGTGTTCACCCTCGGCAAGATCTCCGCGTTCGTGTTCCCCACCGACGTGCGCATCGCCCCCGAGGACTGGCGGGCGTCGGACTGGCAGCTGCGCCAGGTGGACCGGGTGCGGCGTCGCTACAGCCACGTCCTGCTGGAGTCCGGGCTGGGCATCTTCGGCACGCTCAACGGCGGGTACACGCAGGGCGACCTCGACCAGCTGCGGATCGCCGGGATCAAGGCCGCCGTCGTCTTCCACGGCTCGGAGGTGCGCAGTCCCCGGATCCACCGCGAGCTCGAGGCGACGTCCCCGTTCCGCGACACCTCGTGGGACCTCGCCCAGAAGCTCCAGGTCAACGTCGACCGCAACCTGGCCATGGCGGCAGCCTTCGACGGCCCGGTGTACGTCAGCACCCCCGACCAGCTCGACTACGTGCCCAACGGCACCTGGCTGCCGGTCGTGGTCGACCTGGACCTGTGGTCCCCCGGCAAGCCGGTGCTCGAGCGCGAGCGCCCCGTTCTGGTGCACGTGCCGTCCAGCCCGCGGCTCAAGGGCTCCGACGTGTTCGACCCGATCGGTCGGCGACTGCACGACGCCGGACTGGTGGAGTACCGCCGGGCGGAGAACGTGCCGGTCGACGAGATGCCGGCGTTGGTGCGCGATGCCGACATCATGTTCGACCAGTTTGGTCTCGGTCTCTACGGAGTCCAGGCGTGCCAGGCCATGGCCACCGAGCGGCTCGTGCTCTCCTACGTCGGGGACCGGCTGCGCGCCAAGGTGCCCGCCGAGATCCCGATCGTCGAGGTGACCCCGCAGACCCTCGAGGCTCGGCTGCGCGAGCTGCTGGCAGACCGCGACGCGGCCCGCGCGCAAGCGGCCAAGGGGCGAGAGTTCGTCGGACGCTTCCACGATGGGACACTGGCTGCTGAGGTGCTGGCCGAGTTCGTCGGCGCCGAGACCACCGTGTCGAGGACAGGGACCAGGTCGTGACCGATACCGACACCGCTGCTCGTGAGGCGCTGCAGGCCAAGCGCAACGAGCTGCACATCTACGAGCCGCACAAGGCGAACTTCCCGCCGATGCGGCCCTATGTGCGCGACCTGTGGGCGCGCAGGCGCTTCGCGTACGAGCTCTCCCGCACCGGGCAGCGCTCGGGCTTCCTCGACAGCCCGCTGGGGGCCCTCTGGCTCGTCCTCAACCCGCTGCTGCTGGCCTTCGTCTACTACCTGCTCGTGCTGGTGCTCTCCTCGCAGTCGAAGACCGCGTTCCCTGGCGCCGGCATCACGACGTTCATGCACATCATCGTGGGCTTGTTCACCTGGTACTACAGCCAGAACTGCATGACCATCGGCGCGACGTCGATCACCATGGGCGGGCGGCTGATCCTCAACCAGAGCTTCCCGCGCACCCTGCTGCCGATGTCCGCCCTCATCTCGGCCTTCCTCCAGTACTGGCCCACGCTCCCGGTCACGGTCGCCTTCTATGTGGGCTTCAACGTCATCGACCCGCAGCTGCAGGGCCTGACCTGGCCGATGCTCCTGCTGCCGGTGCTGTTCGTCATCCAGACCGTGCAGAACATGGGCCTGGCGATGATCTTCGGCACGATGCAGGTCTACTTCCGGGACACCACCAAGTTCCTCTCCTACATCCTGCGGATCTGGCTCTACCTCAGCCCGGTGCTCTGGTTCCCCGAGCGCTTCATCGGCCACAGCTTCCAATGGATCCTCTACCTCAACCCGCTCGGTCCGGTGGTGGGGTCGGTGACCCAGATCTGGATCAACGGGGAGTGGCCCCGAGCGAGCTTCATCCTTGCCTCTGTCGTCTGGGCCATCGTCACGCTGCTCATCGGCGCGTGGGTCTTCGTCACCCGGGAGCGTGACTTTGCCGTCCGTCTCTGACCCTCACCTGTCCGACCCGAGCCTCGTGCCAGCCGAGCAGGAGCCGCCGGACGCGCCGCCGCAGGACGTCGCGGTGAGCATGCGCAACGTCTGGATCCGTTACCGCACCTCCTTCGACCCGAACCCCACCATGCGCAAGGCCTTCACCAGCATGGGCAAGAAGACCCGCGAACGGAACATCCGCATCGTCGAGGCGGTACGCGGCGTGAGCGCCGAGGTGCCCAGAGGCACCGTGATGGGCATCGTGGGCTCCAACGGCGCCGGCAAGTCCACCCTGATGCGCGCGCTCGCCGGCATCCTCGCTCCCAGCGAGGGGCGCATCGAGGTCCGTGGGCGGGTGAGCACGCTGCTCGCGCTCGGCGTCGGCTTCAACGCGGCGCTCTCCGGCCGGGAGAACGTCATCCTCGGGGGCCTCGCGGCGGGACTGACCCGCGAGGAGGTCGAGGCGAAGTACGACGAGATCGCCGCGTTCGCCGACCTGCCCGACGGCTTCATCGACATGCCGATGCGGACCTACTCCTCGGGCATGTACGGCCGCCTCGGCTTCGCCGTCTCGGTGAACATGGACCCCGACATCCTCCTCGTCGACGAGGCGCTGTCCACCGGCGACGCCGCTTTCAAGGAGAAGTCGTTCAACAAGATGCGCGAGCTCTGCGAGCAGGCGTCGACGATCTTCCTGGTCAGCCACGCGTTGGGCACCGTCACCGAGCTGTGCAACGACGCGATGTGGCTGCACAAGGGCGAGCTCATCCAACGGGGTGAGCCCAAGGAGGTCTGCAAGGCCTATACCGACTTCCTCCACGTCAAGCAGACGTCGATGACCACCCTCGAGGACATCTGAGCGTGCCGCGCCGTCCGGACGTGTCGCTGGTCACGACTGGCCACGACGTCGCCGACGCGAGGTTGCACCGCATCGTGGCCGCGCTGCTGCGGGCGGGCCTCCGCGTCGAGATGGTCGGTCTGGGCGACCCCACAGGCGGTCCGGACGGCGTCGCCGTCATGACCCGGCCTCGCCGTGGCAAGGCCGTGCGGGCGGCCCGGGCGCTCACCTGGCCGCTGCAGGCCCGGGGGAGCGTCCTGCTGGTGGTGGACCCGGACACGGTGCCTGCCGCGCTGCTGGGCCGGGCACTAGGACGCGGTTGCGCCACCGTCGTGGACGTCCACGAGGACTACCTCGCCCTGCTCGCCGACCGGTCCTGGGCAGCTGGCCCGGTCGGGCGGGTGGCCCGGGCCCTCGCTCGGGGGGCCACGTCTCTCGCGCGACGCGCCGATCTCACCGTCGTGGCCGACGAGCACGTGCCGCCGGCCCAGGCCCGGGCGCGCCTGGTCGTGCGCAACCTGCCCGACCTGTCCCACCTGCCCCAGCCTGGTCCGCGGGTGGGGACTCCTCGGGCGGTCCACATCGGTGACCTGCGCCGCAGCAGAGGGCTGCACACGATGGTCGAGGCGGTCGCGGTCAGCCAGGAGTGGTCGCTGGACCTCGTCGGGCCGATGGCGGCGGTCGAGCAGGAGTGGTTCCTGCCGCGCGTGGGGCAGTCGGACCTCAGTGGGCGGGTGCGCTGGCACGGACGACGACCGCCGAGGCAGGCCTGGGCGATCGCTGACGGCGCCTGGGCGGGGCTGGCCCTGCTCGACCCGACGCCGGCCTTCCTCGCTGCGGTCCCGACCAAGCTCTACGAGTACCTCGCGTGCGGCTTGGCCGTGGTGGCCTCGCCGCTGCCTCGGATGACGGCCATCGTCGACTCCTCTGGCGCGGGGCGCACCGTTCTGGGGGTCGACGCCGTCTCCGCTACCCTTCACGAGTGGTCGGCGCGGCCTGAGCTCGTGGACCAGCACCGGGCGAACGCGCTCCGGTGGGCCGCCACCGAGCTGGCCGGTCCCTCGCCCTATGACGAGCTGGCCGTACGCGTCGCCCGCCTGGCTGGCGCCCCGAACGATGGAGGGACCTCCCCGTGACACTGACTGCGCGTGAGGACGTGCGGATCGCCACGAGCGCCGACGTCGACGACCGCGCCATCATCGGCGCCGGCTCGTCGGTGTGGCACCTCGCACAGGTCCGCGAGCACGCGGTTCTCGGCGAGGACTGCATCATCGGGCGCGGGGCCTACGTCGGCACCGGCGTGCGGATGGGTGACCGCTGCAAGCTGCAGAACTTCGCGCTGGTCTACGAGCCCGCGGTGCTCGAGGACGGCGTCTTCGTCGGCCCCGCCGCGGTCTTCACCAACGACCACTACCCCCGAGCCGTCGACCCGCAGGGCCGGCTCAAGCGCGGCGAGGACTGGGAGGCCGTAGGCGTCACCTGCCGCACGGGCTCCTCCATCGGCGCCCGGGCCGTGTGCGTGGCACCGGTGACGATCGGGCGGTGGGCGCTGGTCGCCGCCGGCTCCGTCGTCGTCGCGGACGTCCCCGACTTCGCCCTGGTGGCGGGCGTGCCCGCCCGACGCATCCGCTGGGTGGGCAAGGCAGGCGAGCCGCTCGAGGACGCCGGCGGCGGCCGGTGGCGGTGCCCGCGCACGGGCGAGACGTACCAGCAGACCCTGACCGGCCAGACAGCGACTCTCACGGAGGTCCCCGCATGATTCCCGCAGCCAAGCCCCTGGTCGGCGACGAGGAGCGGGCGGCCGTCGACGCCGTCCTGCGCAGCGGCATGATCGCGCAGGGCCCCGAGGTCGCGGCCTTCGAGGAGGAGTTCTCCCAGATCGTGGGCGGGCGGCACTGCGTGGCGGTGAACTCGGGCACGTCGGCCCTGCACCTGGGGCTGATCGCCGCCGGGATCGCGGCCGGCGACGAGGTCATCGTGCCCTCGTTCAGCTTCGCCGCCACCGCCAACGCCGTCGGCCTCGCTGGCGCCACCCCGGTCTTCGCCGACATCGAGCGCGGCTCGTTCTGCCTCGACCCGGCCGCCGTCGAGGCAGCGATCACGCCCCGCACGACGGCGATCATGCCGGTCCACCTCTACGGCCACCCGGCGGCCATGCGCGAGCTCACGGCGATCGCCGAGGCCCACGGCCTCGCGATCATCGAGGACGCGGCGCAGGCGCACGCGGCCGCACTCGACGGCACGCCGGTGGGGGCGTTCGGCGTTGTCGCCGCCTTCAGCTTCTACCCCACCAAGAACATGACCACCGGCGAGGGCGGCATGATCGTCACGCCCGACGCCGAGGTCGCCCGGATGGCCCGGCTCCTGCGCAACCAGGGCATGGAGCGGCGCTACGAGAACGAGGTCATCGGCTTCAACACGCGGATGACCGACATCAACGCCGCGATCGGCCGCGTCCAGCTGCGCAAGCTCGCGGGGTGGACCGCCGCGCGTCAGGCCAATGCCGCGTTCCTCGACGCCAACCTGCGCGGGGTCACCGTCCCGCCGGTGGCGTCCGGTGCCACGCACGTCTACCACCAGTACACGGTGCGGTCGGCCGAGCGGGACGCCCTCGTCGAGAAGCTCACCGCGCACGGCGTCGGCTCCGGCGTCTACTACCCGACGCCGATCCACCGGCTCCCCTCGTTCGCCCTCACTCTCGACCTCCCCGAGACCGAACGGGCTGCCCTCGAGGTGCTCTCGCTCCCGGTCCACCCGGCACTGTCCGCGCAGGACCTCGAGACCGTCGTCGCCGCTGTGAACGCCTGATGGCGAACCTGCGCGCCGGGCTGATCGGCCTGGGCATGATGGGGCGTCACCACGCCCGGGTGCTCCGCTCCCTCGACGGCGTCGAGCTGGTCGCCGTCGCCGACCCCGGTGGTGACCCGCACCAGGTGTCGGGCGACCTGCCGGTGCTCTCCTCGGTCGAGGAGCTCATCGAGGCCAAGCTCGACATGTGCATGGTGGCCGTCCCGACCGCGTTTCACGAGGCCGTCGGAGTGGCCCTCGCCGAGGCTGGTGTCCACGCCATGATCGAGAAGCCGCTCGCCCCAGGTGTCGAGGCGTCGAAGCGGCTCGTCGACGCGTTCGAGTCGCGCGGGCTCGTCGGCTGCGTCGGGCACATCGAGCGGTACAACCCGGCCCTGCAGAACCTCCGGACTCGCCTCGGGGAGCTCGGAGGCATCTACCAGATCATCACGCGGCGGCAGGGCCCGTTCCCGGCCCGCATCGCCGACGTCGGCGTCGTCAAGGATCTCGCCACCCATGACATCGACCTCACCGCCTGGGTCACCGGCCAGCAGTTCGCCTCGGTGGCTGCGCGCACGGCGTACAAGAGCGGCCGGGAGTTCGAGGACCTCGTCGCCGTCGTCGGTGAGCTCACCGACGGCACGGTGACCAACCACCTCGTCAACTGGCTCTCACCGATGAAGGAGCGGGTCACCATCGTCACCGGTGAGCGCGGCACGTTCGTCGCCGACACCCTGACGGCCGACCTCACCCTCTACGAGAACGGCCTGGTCCCGACCACCTGGGATGACATCGCGAAGTTCCGGGGCGTGAGCGAGGGCAACGTCACGCGCTTTGCCATCGCCAAGCCGGAGCCGCTCAAGGTCGAGCACGAGGCCTTCCGCGACGCCGTGCTGGGCAAGGACGCCGACGTCGTGACGATGCGCCAGGGCCTGGCGACGGTGGCTGTGGCCGAGGCGGTCATCGAGTCCTCGACCAGCGGACGCACGGTCGACGTCGTCCTTCCGGGCTGACCGTGGCGCGCGCCACCCAGGCAGCCACGCCAGCCACGCCAGCCACGCCAGCCACGCCAGCCACGCCAGCCATGGGAGGCCCCGCACCGCTGCCGGCGCCCGAGGTCGCTCCCGGCACGACCGGCGGCAGCGACCTCGCCTGGGCCGACGTCCTGCGGGTGGTCGCGATCCTGATGGTGGTGCTGATCCACTCCAGCGGGCCGCAGGTGAAGGCGGCGCGTCCTGGTAGCTGGGACTGGATCTTCTCCGCCGGGCTGGACTCGTTCTCCAGCGCCGCGGTGCCGGTGTTCGCCCTGCTCAGCGGCGCCCTGCTCCTCGGGTCCGGGAGGCAGGAGAGCCTGAGCTCGTTCTACCGTCGGCGGTTCATGCGGGTCGGCGTCCCCACCTTGTTCTGGGTCCCGCTGTACCTGCTGTTCCGTCGGGAGTATCTCCACGAGAACCTGTCGCCGCGGCGCATGGTCGACGTCGTCGTCGGTGGGCTGCCCTACTACCACCTGTACTTCCTGTTCGTGATCCTCGGGCTGTACGCCGTGACGCCGGTGCTGCGCGTGCTCATCGCCTCGGCCACCCGCCAGCAGCTGTGGCTGACAGTCGGCATCGCCCTGTTCGTGACCTGGGCCAACAACGCCTCGACCATGCTGCTGCGGATCGGCTCCGGCGCCTGGGCGCTGACCTACTTCCTTCCTTACCTCGGCTACTTCCTCCTGGGCTACCTGGCACGCACCTGGCGTCCGAGCCGTCGCGACGCGGTGCTGGCGGCGGGGGTGTTCGTCGGTGCCTGGCTGCTACAGCTGGCTGAGGTGTACGCGCTGCTGAACAGCCACCACATCAGGGTCTGGGCCTACCCGATGACGAAGTTCTCAGAGACGACGATGGCGATGACGGTGGCGCTGGTCGTCGTCGGACAGCGGTGGTGGCCGCTGCTGGTGCGGGGGGACCGCTCACGTCGGGCCTGGAGGGCGTTGGCCGGCGCCTCGTTCGCCGTCTACCTCGCCCACCCGCTCCTGCTGGCGTGGCTGATGCGGAACACGAGCCTCGGGCCTGTCGTGGCAGGACCTCGCGACGTCGCGATCACGGCGGTCGTCACGACGGTCGTCATGTTTGCCGCGGGGCTGGTCGCCGTGCGCATCCCGGTGGTGCGTCGGCTGGTCTAGGCCGGGACGACGTCCATCGGCGGGAACTCCTCTGGCCAGGGACCGGGTTCCGGTGCCGGGACGAGCGCGGCGTAGACCCCGAGCAGGATCTGCTCCTGGTGCTGCCACGACATCATGGCGGAGACCACCGCGCGGCGGGAGGGCTCGGCGTAGCGCTGCGGCTCGGCCAGCACCGCCCGCACGGCTCGGGCCAGGTCGGACACGTCCCCGCTGCGGAAGACCTCGCCGATGCCGTTCTCGCGCACGAACCGAGCCATCTCCCGGACGTCGCTGACCACCAGCGGCAGACCCGCGTGCAGGTACTCGAACAGCTTGTTGGGCATGGCTGCCTCGTGGTTCGGTGCGCCGCCGACCATCGGGTGGACGCCGACGTCGGCGCCGGAGAGCACGTGGAGGAGGTCCTCGGCGTCGACCGGTGCCAACGGATGCACTCGCTCGCGGGCCCCCACCTCGTCGGCCGCCTCGAGCAGCTCGGGCAGCAGCGGGTGCGGGAACGGGACGGTCATCAGGGCCAGGTGCACCCCGGGAAGCTCGCCCAGCGCCCGTACCAGGGTCTCGACGCCGCGCGCCCTGCTCATCGCCCCGGAGTAGACGAGCAACGGCAGCCCGGGCGCGAGGCCTGCACGCTCGCGCAGGTCGGGTGCCGAGCGTCGGGGCGAGGACCGGTAGGGAGGCATGTTCGCGACCACGGTGGGGCGGGCGCGCAGCCCGAGGCGAGCCACCATGACCTCGGCGATCGGCTCCGAGACGGTGGTGACGGCGTCGTAGCGGCAGGCGAACTCTCGTTCGAGCGCCTGTTCGGCCGCGTGCCGCTCGGGGCTCCCCTGCTCCTCCAGCGGCATGCCGGCCCAGTTCTCCCGAGCGTCGTAGACCAGGTGCAGCTCGCGTCCACGGGCGTGCGCGATCGCCCGGGCCTCCCAGCCCATCGCGAGAGCCCACGGGTCGTGCACGTGCAGCACGTCGGGGTCGAGCTCTAGCACCGCCGGAAGGAAGGCCGTCGTGAGGTCCAGCGGCTGGGGCAGCGCGAGTCGCCACTCCGGGGCGAGCCGGGTCGCTCCGGCGTCCAGTGCCCGGCTGATGCTGTCGCGACCCCACCTGCGCGCGCGTGCTCGGGGCGACGCCGGCGCCGTGGCACGCGTCGCCTTCTCCGCCAGACGCGCCATCTCGACCCGGGCGGCGTCCCGATGCGGCCACACCAGCGCGACGTTGCGGACGTCGGCCGCTCCCAGCCGGACCGGACCCGCAGGAGGGGCGGACGACGAGACGAGCACCGTGACCCGGTAGCCGGCCCTGGTGAGCGAGAGCGCGATGCGCTTGGCACGGGTGTCGATCCCGAGGTCGACCGGTCGTACCAGGACCACGTGCGGAGCGGTGCCGGGCACCTGAGCCGGCAGCCGGAAGCCCGGAACCGGGGCCTGACGTCCTGCTCCGGTCGGGATCCTGGTCGTCAGGGTTCCCGGCACCGGGGCTGTCGCGCCGGTCACCAGCACCGGTACTGCACCCGCGAGAGCCATCAGGTCGGCGACGTCGGAGACCACGCTGCGGGTGGCGTCGTCGACCCCGTGCAGGGCGTCGGGTTGCAGCGCTCGTACCGCCTCGGTCAGCGACCATCGGGCCGCCGCCGTCTGCTGCTGCGCGCCGGGCCGTGCGGCAGCCAGGACTCGCGCCAGGGCCTCGGTGCGAGCACGCAGGCTCGGGCCCGCCCGCAGCAGCGCCCCGCGGGCGATGTCTGCGCGCTGGTAGGGATCCCGGTACGGGTCCTCGGGTGGGGTCGAAGGCACCTGGAGGACCGACACGGGCGCGCCCGTGTCGGGCAGGAGCAGCTCAGCCCACCGCGGACCGGGATGGACGACGACGACCTCGTAGCCCTGGCTGGAGAAACCCGCGGCCGTCGCCACCACGGCGGCTGAGGGCGCGGCACGGGAGACGACGACGAGCCGCGGGCGCTCGCTCGGGCTCACGGCTGCACCACCTCGGCCACCTCGGCCACCTCGGCCACCTCGGCCAGGGAGGGGAAGGGTTCAGACGCAGGCGGCACCGGCCGGCCCAGCAGTCGGGAGACCAGGCCGCCGAGCGCAGGTTCCTGCGCCTGCCAGGAGAACGTCTCCTGCAGCCGCCGCAGCGGCGCCTGCTCCTGTCGAGTCGTCCCTGCTGCGAGCAGGCGCTGCACCGCCGCGGCGAGGGCCTGCGGGCTGTCGGCGTCGTAGACCTCACCCAGCCGGCGCTCGCGCACCAGGGCAGCGCACAGCCGGGCCGGTCCGACCACGACGGGCAGCCCCGCGTGCAGGTACTCGAAGAGCTTGTTCGGCAGCGCCATCTCGTGGTTGTCCGAGCCGGACAGGATCGGCGAGACGCCGACCGTGGCGCTGGTCAGGAACGGCACGACCAGCTCGGGGTCGACCGGCGCGACGAGGTGCAACCGGTCCGACGTCCCGCTCTCGCGGGCCTGGGCGAGCAGCCGCTCGGCCAGGGCGTTGGGCCACGGCACCGCGACCAGGGCGAGGTGGACCCCGGGCAGGTAGGCCAGCGACTCGACGAGGAGCGGGACCCCGTGGGCCTCGCTGACCCGCCCGCAGTAGACCAGAAGGGGCAGCTCCTCGGCCAGGCCGACCACCTCGCGGACGGTGCGAAGCCCCGGGACCGGAGCGCGCCGCACCGGGACGTTGAGCATCAAGGTCGGCCGCTCTCCCAGCCGGTACCGCGCCTGGAGCACCTCGGCGATCGGCTCGCTCACGGTGATGACGGCATCTGCCAGCGGCGCGTACTCACCCTCGAGCGCGAGGTAGGCCGCGTGCAGCCGGTCGGAGCCCCAGTTCTCCCGGGGCAGCCCGGCCCAGTTCTCGATCGCGTCGTAGATCACCGGTACCTGGCGGCCCGACACGCGGGCTCGGTCTGCGGCGTCGACGGCGATACCCAGGACGTCGAGGTCGTGGGCGTGCAGGACGTCGGGAGCCAGCTCGTCGAGCACGGGGGCGAAGCGGATCTCCAGCTCGCGCACCCCCACGAGGGTCCGTTGCCAGGCTGGCATCCGCCCCCATCGGGGCAGCGTCGCGTCCCACCGCTCCCAGGCCGCCTCAACCCGCTCGTTGAGCTGCTCCTCGGCCCAGGCGCGTCCCTTGTGGCTGCGCCGTCGTCCGGCCAGCGCCGTCAGCCTGGCGCGCGTCACGAGCCGGGTCCACACGGGTGCCGCGCCTCGCCGACGACGGCCAGCCAGCGCCTCCACCCGTCGTTGCTGCAGCGTCGTCGTCAACCACAGGCTGCGGACGCCGTGCTCGGTCGGGGCCAGGCGCGCCCGCCACCGACGACGCCGTCGACGTTCCACCCCCAGTGCGTCGGAGTAGTACGGCGGGACGGGAACCCGGATCACCCGCACCGGCCCGAGACGGGACTCCCGGCGCTCCCCGTCGGGGGCCCGGCAGACCACCGTGACCCGCAGACCCAGCCGGGCCAAGGAGAGCGCCATCTTCTTCGCCCGGGTGTCGGAGGTGATGTCGGCCCCACGCAGCAGCACGACATGGGTGGCAAGGTCCCGCGGCCCAGGCGCCGAGCTCGCGCTCACCGTTGGCGCTCCGCGAGCACCTGCGCCACCCGGACCGCGGCATCACCTGCGCCGTAGGGGGCGACGGTGGTCGCGGCCGGCTGCGCCCTCGTGACCAGCGACCCGAGCCCCGACAGGTCACCGGCAAGGACGTTCCAGCCCAGGTCCACGGTCTCGGTCCACTCCGTCTCGGTGCGCAGCGTGGTGCACGGGACGCGCAGGAGGAACGCCTCCTTCTGCAGGCCTCCGGAGTCGGTGACGACGCCGGCGGAGCCGATGACGGCAGCCACCATCTCGGGGTAGGCCAGCGGCGGCACCGGATGGATGGCCCCCTGCTCGAGGGAGATCCCGGCTGCCGAGCAGCGCGCCACGAGCCGGGGGTGGGCCAGGAGGACGACGGGCAGCGGCAGGGCGCCCAGCGCCGCGACGATCTCGGCCAGGCGCTGCGGGTCGTCGGTGTTCTCGGCGCGGTGGATCGTCGCCACGAGGTAGCCCTCGGCCGCGCTGACGCCCTCAGGCAGGGTCGGCAGCTCGCCCGCGACACGGTCGCGCACCTGGAAGAGCACGTCGGTCATCACGTCGCCCACGAGCACGGTGCGCTCGGCGAGGCCCTCGTGGGCGAGGTGGTCGACGGCGACCTGCGTGGGGGCGAGCAGGAGGTCGGCGGCGTGGTCGGTGAGCACCCGGTTGTGCTCCTCGGGCATCGCCCGGTTGAACGAGCGCAGCCCCGCCTCGAGGTGGGCCACCGGCAGGTGCATCTTCACCGCGGCCACGGCTCCGGCCAGGGTGGAGTTGGTGTCGCCGTAGACCAGGACCCAGTCGGGAGAGTGCTCGACGAGGACGGCGTCCATGGCCGAGAGGATCGCGCCGGTCTGGACGCCGTGGCTGCCCGAGCCGACGCCGAGGTGGACGTCGGGGTCGGGGATCCCGAGGTCGCGGAAGAAGACGTCGGACATCGCCGCGTCATAGTGCTGACCGGTGTGGACGATGACGTGCTCGGCCCCGGCGGCCGCCAACGCGCTGGAGACCGGCGCGAGCTTGACGAACTGCGGCCGGGCCCCGACGACGCTGAGCACCTTCACGACAGCACCTTCACGACAGCACCTTCACGACTGGACCTCCACGACGGGCTCTGCGGCTGGCTGGCGGGTGGCACGCCACGACCGGTGTCACGCGCCCGGCCGGTAGCCTAGATGGCGATCCCACGAACCCCTCCAGGTAAGGCTGCCTTGTGAAGATCTGCGTCGTCGCCCTCGGGAAGATCGGCCTGCCGCTGGCTGTCCAGTTCGCCAGCAAGGGCCACGACGTCGTCGGCGCCGACATCTCCGAGGCCGTCGTCGAGCTCGTCAACGCCGGCACGGAGCCGTTCCCGGGCGAGGCCGAGCTCGACACCCGCCTCAAGGAGGTCGTGACCTCGGGCCTGCTGCGCGCCACCACCGACACAGCTGGCGCGGTCGCCGAGAGCGAGGCTGTCGTCGTCGTCGTCCCGGTGTTCGTCGACGCCGAGGGGCTGCCCGACTTCCGCGCCATGGACGCCGCTACCCGCGCGATCGCCCAGGGGCTGCGTCCCGGCACGCTCGTCAGCTACGAGACGACGCTCCCGGTCGGCACGACCCGCGAGCGCTACGCCCCGATGCTCGCCGAGGGCAGCGGCCTGGAGGCGGGCGCCGACTTCCCGCTCGTGTTCTCCCCCGAGCGCGTCCTCACCGGGCGGGTGTTCGCCGACCTGCGGCGCTACCCCAAGCTCGTCGGCGGCCTCGACGACGCCTCCGGTGCCAGCGGTGTCGCGTTCTACGAGCAGGTGCTCGACTTCGACGAGCGACCCGACCTGCAGCGCGCCAACGGCGTCTGGGACCTCGGCACGTCCGAGGCCGCCGAGATGGCGAAGCTCGCCGAGACGACGTACCGCGACGTCAACATCGGCCTGGCCAACCAGTTCGCGCGCTTCGCGGGGCGCGTCGGCGTCGACATCATGAAGGTCATCGAGGCCTCGAACTCCCAGCCCTACAGCCACATCCACACGCCGGGCATCGCCGTCGGCGGGCACTGCATCCCGGTCTACCCGCGGCTCTACCTGTGGAAGGACCCCGAGGCCACCGTCGTTCGGGCCGCGCGTGAGGCCAACGCCGCCATGCCGGGGTATGCCATCGGGCTCCTCGAGGGCGCGCTCGGCTCCCTCGACGGCGTCCGGGTGGCGGTGCTCGGTATGAGCTACCGAGGAGGGGTCAAGGAGACGGCGTTCTCCGGGGTGTTCCCCGTCGTCGAGGCGCTGCGCGCGCGCGGCGCGACGCCGGTGGTGCACGACCCGATGTTCACCGACGACGAGGTCGTCGCAGCGGGCTTCGAGCCCTACCGCCTCGGCGAGCCGGTGGACGCCGCCGTCCTCCAGGCCGATCACCCCGAGTACCGCGACCTCGAGCCCTCGCAGCTGCCCGGCCTGACCGTGCTCGTCGACGGACGCCGCACGACCGACGCCACGCGCTGGGCCGGGGTCCGTCGGGTCGTCATCGGTGGCTGAGCCGGCCGGTGTCGGGGCCGCGCCGGCAGTCGCCGGTGCGACCGGCCGAGGGGAGCGGTGAGCCGCCGCGGCGGGGCGCTGTTCATCGCGCTGTGCCTTCTGTGGGGGATCCCGTACTTCCTCATCAAGGTCGCCGTCGACGAGCTGACCCCCGCGGTGCTCGTCTTCCTGCGCACCGGGCTCGGCGCGCTCATCCTGCTGCCGATCGCGGCGCACCGTCGTGCGCTGCGCCCGCTGCTCGCGGTGTGGCCCTGGATGCTGCTCTTCACCGCCATCGAGGTCGCCGTGCCGTGGCTGGCGCTGTCGTGGGCGGAGCAGCGGCTGCCGAGCGCGCTTGCCGGCCTGCTCGTCGCCGCGGTGCCGCTCGTCAGCGTCCTCATCGCCGTCGCCCTCGGGTCCCAGCACCACCTCGGGGCGACCGGGCTCGCCGGGCTCGGGCTCGGCTTCGCCGGTGTCGCCTCGCTCGTGGGCCTCGACGTCCACGGCGCGCAGACCGGCGCGATCCTCGCCATGGTCGCCGTGGTGTTCGGCTACGCCATGGGGCCCGTGATCCTCTCGCGGCGGCTCTCGCACCTGCCCAGCGTCGGGGTCATCAGCGCATCGCTCGCGCTCTGCGCGCTCGTGTACCTGCCGCTGGCCGTCGTCCAGGCACCGGCGCAGTGGCCCAGCGCCAAGGTGAGCTGGTCGGTCGTCGTGCTCGCCGTCCTGTGCACCGCGGTGGCGTTCCTCGTGTTCTTCGCCCTCATCGCGGAGTGGGGGCCGGTGCGTCCGACCGTTGTCACCTACGTCAACCCAGCGGTTGCCGTCCTTGCTGGGGTGCTCTTCCTCTCCGAGCGCGTCACCGCCGGCACTCTCGTCGGCTTCACGCTCATCCTCGCGGGGTCGGTGCTCGCGACCCGGCGTCCCGCCCCTGCCCTGCCCGAACGCGCCGCGGCGGCCTGACGGGCGCCGGCTGGCGCTCTCGCCGGCGTCCGTCGCCCGTCGGGCCTGGCTACGCGGGGCAGCTCGGAGTCTCGTCGGGCAGCACGGGCCGGACGGCGAGGGCGAAGGTCGCGCCGCCCGAGGCGAACGGCGTCGTCGATCGGGCGGTGCGGGCTGCGGCGGCGACAGCCTCGGCGTCACCGCCCGTCACCGCTTGGCACGCCCACTGCTCGCCCGTGCGCAGCGGGGTCGAGCCCGGCCAGGGGACCGCAGGCGGCGGGGTCAGCCCGGAGTCGTCGGCGACGTAGACGCTCGACCACACGAGCCACGCCGCCGGGCGGTACTCGGCTGCGGAGACCGGGGACGCCGGTGATGCCGGTGCCGCGGGGGAGTCTGGCGACACCGGGGTGTCCGGCGACGCGGGGGTTGCCGCGGGCTCCTCGCCGCTCGAGCCACGTGACGCGGCGGTCACCTTCGTGACGAACGCGGTCAGCGCGACGCGGGCAGCCGCCTGCTCCGGGGACACCCCCGGCTGGCCGGCGCCCGGCTGGCCGGCGCCCGACTGGCCGGCGCCCGACTGGCCGGCGCCGACCGCGTCGCCGATTCCCAGCGCCTCGGCGCGGACGCTGCGCAGCGACTCACCGTCGCGCACCGTGACGACGGTCGTCGGGGCGTCTGCCACGGGAGGCTGGCCGAGGTCGGAGGGCATGGCAGACAGCGCCGTTCGGCCGGCCTCGACGAGCGCGCTCACGACGCCCACGGGGATCCGGCTCGTCAGCACCGGCAGGAGCAACGGGCCGGGGTAGATCTCGGCGATGGCCCCGGGCGCGAGGACAGTGCCGTCGGCGTAGACGCTGACCTCCGGCACCCGCGTCATCGTCGTCTGCGGGCTGACGAAGCCGCCCTCGTAGGCCACCCGCAGCACGAGTCGCGTGCTGTCAGGTGCCGAGGGCGACCCGGATGCGGCCGAGGAGGGCACTCCGGCGGGACGGGTGGAGGCGGTGCCGGGCGCCGACGCAGAACCGCATGCCGCCAGCACCCCCACGAGCGGCACGGCAAGGAGCAGCGTTCGGGCGGGACGGCTGAGGTGCTGCGCCACGGGGGACCTCCACGGGTGGACGACGACGCCGGGGCCGGTGCGCCGGCGGGCTTCTGCACCCTGCGACGCAGCGCACCGCAGCGCGGTTCCGTCAGGCGTCGCTCGACGTCGCCCAGAGGTTGATGCCCGAGTCCACGGCGTAGCGGTCGATCTGGGCGAGCTCCTCGGCGGTGAGAGGGGGCGCGGCGAGCGCCCCGACGTTGGCCTCGAGCTGGGCCACGCTGCTCGCCCCGATGAGCACCGAGGTCACCCGCTCGTCGCGCAGCACCCACGACAGCGCGAGCTGCGCGAGGCTCTGCCCCCGCGCCGAGGCGATGGCGTCGAGCGACCGGACCCGTGCGAGGCTGTCCTCGCTGAGCAGATCGGGCGACAGCGAGCTGGGCCGTGAGGCGCGGGACCCCTCGGGGATGCCGCCGAGGTAGCGGTCGGTGAGCATGCCCTGGGCCAGCGGGCTGAAGGCGATGCACCCGACCCCGAGCTCTCCGAGGGTGTCGAGCAGACCGGTCTCGACCCAGCGGTTGAGCATCGAGTACGACGGCTGGTGGATGAGCAGCGGGGTCCCCAGGGCGCGGAGGATCTCGTAGGCCTCGCGGGTGCGCTCGGGGGAGTAGCTCGAGATGCCCGCGTAGAGCGCCTTGCCCGCCCGGACGGCGGTGTCGAGCGCGCCCATCGTCTCCTCGAGCGGGGTCTCGGGGTCGAACCGGTGGGAGTAGAAGATGTCGACGTAGTCCAGCCCCGTGCGCGCGAGGCTCTGGTCCAGGCTGGCGAGCAGGTACTTGCGCGAGCCGTGGTCGCCGTACGGGCCAGGCCACATGTCGTAGCCGGCCTTCGTCGAGATCACGAGCTCGTCCCGGTACGGGCGCAGGTCGGTCCGCAGCACCTCGCCGAAGGTCGTCTCGGCGGAGCCGTAGGGAGGTCCGTAGTTGTTCGCGAGGTCGATGTGGGTGACGCCGAGGTCGAATGCCCGACGCAGGATCGCCCGGCTCGTCTCCGGCGGCCGGTCGGCGCCGAAGTTCTGCCAGAGCCCGAGGCTCACCGCCGGCAGCGTCAGGCCGCTGCGGCCGGCTCGCCGGTAGCTCATCGTCTCGTAGCGGGCGTCGTCGGCCACGTACAGGTCAGTGCCAATCGAGGGCACGGCTTCTCCTCGTCCTCGCTCGGGTGCGGGTCGCCCCCCGCGGCGAGGCTACGAGCAGATGTCGTCAGCAGCCGTGCGGGTCGCGATGGAGGGTACCGGGGACGGCGAGGCGGACGGCGTCGGCGTCGGGGTCGCCGTCGGGGTCGCGCTGCCGCCGGGCGCCTCGAGGGGCAGGGTGTCGGCGACCGCGAGGGCGTCGCGGCCGAGGACGAGGGTGAGGGTGCGCCCCAGTGCGGGGTCGACCTTCTCGGTGGCACCGGGCACCGCGGCGAGCAGCGTGCGGCCGCTCTCGTCGTAGGCCGGGCCCCGACGCACCGTCGTCGTCGCGTAGTCGTTACGGTCTGCCGTCGCGTAGGAGACGACCTGGAAGCCCAGCGCACGCAGCCTCGCCGCTGCCTCCGCCGCGGCTCCGGTGCGACCTGACCCGTTGAGCACCCGCACCCGGATGTTCGCCGGTGGCGTCACGAGCGGCGTCACCGACGGGGTCTCGCTGGGCACCGAGCTCGGCGTCGGGGACGGCGAAGCGGTCGGCTTGGCCCCCGGGAGCGGTCTGTCCTCGCGGATGGCCTCGAACACCGCCTCGCTGGCCCGCGCGTTCCACTCGACGACGTTGGGGTTGGGCACGTAGGGGTGGTTCGGGACGGTGAGGAAGGTGACCTGGGAGTCCTTGAGGCCCGCGACGCTGCTGGCGAGCTTGCGCATCGCGTCGAGGCTGCCCAGCGCGGGGTCGGTCGTCACGGACTTCGTCGCCGCGTCGAGGAACTGGTAGAGGCTCACCGGCTTGAGGAGCAGGTTGCTCGTCCGGGCCTTGGTCACCATCGAGGAGAGGAACGCCTGCTGGCGGTCGATCCGCGACAGGTCGCTGCCGTCGGCGAGGCTGTAGCGCGCCCGCACGTAGGCAAGGCCCTGGGTGCCGTTGACGACGGTGCGCCCAGCCGGGAGCTTGAGGTGGGACTTCGGGTCGTTCACCGCCTTGACGAGGCACACCTCCACGCCGCCGAGGGCGTCGATCATCCGCTTGAACCCGCCGAAGTCGATGACGACGTAGTGGTCGAGCCGGATCTGGGTGAGCCTCTCGACCGCCCGGAAGGTGCAGGCCGGACCTCCCGCGGCGAAGGCCTCGTTGAACCGGTCGGTCCTGGGCGCCGTCGTCCCGCCCCCGGGAAGCTTGCAGCTGGGCAGCTCGACCCAGGAGTCGCGGGGGATCGACATCGCGACGGCGCTCTTCCGGTCGGCCGCGAGGTGCAGGAGGATCGTCGTGTCCGACCGCGCCCCAGCGATGACCGAGGCGCTGCCGTAGCCGGCGTTGTCAGCGCCCTCGCGGGTGTCGGAGCCGATGAGGAGGATGTTCTCGGCGCTGTACTTGACGGCTGGTGGCTTGCTCGCCACCGCAGTCGGACGTTCCGACGGCGCGCCGATGGACTGGCTGATGTCCGTGGTGCGGATGTTGCCGTCGAGCTTGCGGTAGATGATGAAGCCGCCCAGCGCCGTGATGCCCAGGAGGATGACGAGCGTCCCGGCCGTCCAGGCGAGGACCTTGGGCCACCGGCGGTGGCGCACCGGGCGCAGGTCGGCCGACGTCGCGCCCGGGAGCAGCGACTCCCCTGCCGGCTCGCCGCCCGCGGGGATCACCGGGTCGTGCGAGGGCTCGCCCGGCTCGCTCATGTGGTCGTGCCCCTGATCTCTCGTTCGTGCCGTCCGGCGTGCGACGTCCTGGTGCCCACCCGACAGGGGTGCGCCCGCTCTCCTGACGCGAGGGTAACGGGCGCACCTGTGCCTGGCGGTCATTCGCCGCCCCTCGTCCAGACGCGCCTGGCGCGCCGGTGGTTCCCTGTCCTCGACGGGCTAGGTATGGTCGTCGGGTCGATGTCCGGTTTGGGCCAGCTATGCCAGTGTGCCGAGGCCCGAGCCGCGGTGGCACCGGCACATCCGGCCTCAACCGGGGCCGGTGACCTGTCGAGATGCACCCGGACGGGTGCGAACCGGTGCCCGCGCCTCGGACGTTCCGACACGCATCGTCGGCCTCTGTGCTGCTGCTCTGCTGCCTATCTGGAAGTTGCGCCCCTGATGCACCGAAAGTCATCCGGCCTGCTCGTCCTCGCCGTCGTCCCTGCGTTCCTCGCCCTGCCGACGGTCACCGCCCCGGCTCCGCGCCCGCACCCCGTGGATGCCCGGCTGGCCCACCTCTCCCTGCCGCTGACTCCTGCGGCGAGCCGTGCTCTCGACGGCAGTCCGGCGGCCACCCGTGCGCTGGTGAGCGAGCCGCTCGTCGACTCCGGACCTCGGTCGACTGCCCCGTTCGTCGGCGTCGGCGTCACGTGGCGTCCAGGGACCACCGTCGCGGGGCTCACCGTCAAGGTCAGGGTGAGATCCGCCGGCGCCTGGGGCGGGTGGAACCAGCTCGCCACCCTCGACGCCCTGGCGGGCGCCGACGGGTCGACGCCGGTCGACCGCCAGGGGACCGAGCCGCTGCTCACAGACACGGCGGACGGCGTCCAGGCCGAGGTCTTCAGCCCGAGCGGCGTGCTTCCTGCCGACCTCCGCCTCGACCTCGTCGACCCGGGCACCTCGGCGGCCGACAGGCACCTGCAGGGCCGCACCCCCGCGGCGACGGCGAGCGCCCGCAGCAGTCAGCCGACGATCATCAGCCGCGCCCAGTGGGGCGCCAACGAGAGCTATCGCGGCGGGTCGACCCGGTACTCGGGCACCGTCAAGGCCGCGATCATCCACCACACGGCGACGGCCAACGGGTACAGCGCCGATGCTGCCGCCGCGCAGATCCGGGCGATCTACGCCTATCACACGCGCAGCCTGGGCTGGTCGGACATCGGCTACCAGTTCCTCGTCGACGCGTTCGGCCGGGTCTACGAGGGCCGTGCGGGCGGGGTCGACCAACCCACCATCGGGGCCCACACCGCCGGGTTCAACATCGACACCTTCGCCGTCTCCGCGCTCGGCAACTTCGACACGGCGTCGGCGCCGCCGGCGATGGTCGAGGCGATCTCCCAGCTCGTCGCCTGGCGGCTCACCGTCGCCCACCGGGACCCGCTCGGCCGCGCGACGCTCACGGCCTCGGGCGGCACCCCCAGCCTCACGCGCTACGCCAACGGCGTCACGGTGAGCCTGCCGACGATCTTCGGTCACCGCGACGCCGGCTGGACGGCCTGCCCCGGGGGGAACCTCTACGCCACCCTCCCGGGCATCCGGCCGCGGGTCGCGGAGCTCATGGGCTCGATGATCTACGACCCCACGGCCAGCCCGTCGAGCGCGACGACGCCGGGCGGCACGCCCATCACGTTCAGCGCCCGCACCGACAGCGACCGCGACTGGTCGGCGACGATCACCTCCGTCGGCACGGGGAGCACCGTGCGCTCCTTCAGCGGCAGCACGTCGGGCGCGACGTTCTCCGGCACGTGGGACCTCCGCGACGCCGCGGGGCAGCAGCTCCCCGCTGGTTCCTACGACATCTCGATGAGCAGCGGTGACGCCCTCCCGGCGACGGTTCGCGTCGTGCTCAAGGACCCGGCACCCGTCACGCCGCCCTCGGACGGCTCAGGTGCGGTTCCGCTGCCGCCGGTGAACGCCGTCTACACGACGCCCGGTGGCCCGGTCACCGTCAACGGGAGGGTGTGGCGCACCCGCTGCGAGCCCTACGCGTCGACGTCGGCGACCCGGTGCTGGACCGACATCGTCGCCACCACGACCCGCAAGACGACCCAGGGCTTTGCGACGACGAAGGACTGGACCTTCAACAACCTCACCTACCGCGACGTCGACGGGCCGGGCTGGGCGACCAACGTCCTCTCGGCCGACGGCGAGCACCTGTCCGGAGGGCGTCGTTGGAAGACGTCGTGCTCCACGGCGACGGCCGGATGGCGCACCTGCACGAGCTACATCTGGGCCACCGTCGTCAGCCGCCAGAGCAGCCCCAAGGGCTACGTCTTCCGGCAGTACCAGACGTGGCAGTTCAACAACATGGTGTGGCTGCGGACCGCCGCATGACCCGCGGCACACGGGCGGCTCTCGCCGCCGCCGCGGGTCTGGCGGTCGCCGCCGGCCTGTTCGCGACAGCAGGCCCGGGAGCCGCCCTGCCCCTGCGTGACGCCGCGGCCGTGCCGCCGAGCTTCACCGTCTCGGGCTCGGGCTTCGGCCACGGCGTCGGCATGACCCAGTACGGAGCACTCGGCCAGGCCCGGGCCGGCCGCTCGGCAGCCGACATCGTCCGGTACTACTACACAGGCGCCTCGGTCGCCGCGGTGAACGACGCCGTCAACCTCCGGGTGAGCATCGCCCACGCCGTCTCCTCCGTCGTCCTCGCCGGTGAGGCCGTCGAGGCCGGGGGCGGTGGGGTGCTCGTGCAGCCGACCGCCGGCGGCGCGACGGCGCTCCCCGCGACCGCCGGTGTCGCCGTCACCCTGACCGTGGGGTCGAGCCCGGCCGGCCCCGTCGTCACCGCGAGCCTGCCTGGCGCCCCGGCTCCTGCCCCTGCGCCGTCGGCTGGGCCCGAGCCGTCGGCGTCGCCCACCAGCGTCTCGGCGCCGAAGCTCGCCGTCACGTGGCAGGGCACGCGCGACCTCGCCGGACCGGCGAGCGTGCTCAACCTGGCGAGCCCGGCGGCGGGGGAGTCGCTGGCGGACTCCAAGCGTCACCGCTACCGCTGGGGGACCGTCGAGGTCTCCGTCGTCGGTGGCCGGCTCGAGGTGGTCAACGTCGTCCGGATCCACGACGAGTACCTGCGCGGGCTCGGCGAGATGCCGTCGTCGTGGCCGGCCGACGCCCTGCAGGCGCAGGTCATCGCCTCGCGCAGCTACGCGCTCAACGCCTATAACGCCGGGGTCAAGGGCTCCTGCGCCTGCCACCTCGACGACGGCACCTCCAGCCAGGTGTTCCTCGGCTGGTCGAAGGAGAACGAGCCGACCTACGGCGCGCGCTGGGTGGCCGCGGTGAGCGCGACCCAGCCCGACGCCGGGACCGGTCTCGCGCTGACCTCGGGCGGCCGGGTCGTGCCTGGCTACTTCTCGTCGTCCTCGGGCGGTCGGACCGAGAACAACGAGGACGTCTGGGGGGGCTCGCCGCTGAGCTACCTGCGCAGCCTGCCCGACCCGTGGAGCGCCGACCCCGCGGTGAACCCGTCGTTCGCCCGCTGGACCCGCACGCCGACGCAGGCCGCGGTCGCCTCGGCCTTCGGCCTGCCTGACGTCGCCTCCGTCGTCGTCGGGGGTCGCACGGCGGGAGGGACGCCGCTGCAGGTCACGGCGACGTCGTCGTCCGGCACGACCGCCGTCGTCTCGGGGTTCACCCTCAGGTCGAGGCTCGGGCTTCCCTCCGCGTGGGTCGCCGCCGTGGAGCCGCCGGCTGGCTGGGTCGCGACGCCAGCTCCGGGCACGGTCCCGCTGCCCCCGGTCAACGCCGTCTACACGACGCCGAGCGCGGCGCACCTCGTCAACGGCCGGCAGTGGCGGACCCGCTGCGAGCCCTACGCCGGGGCCCGTTCGATCCGGTGCTTCACCGACATCGTCGCCACGACGGTGACGAAGACCGGCTCCCGCTACGTCACGGGCAACGGGTGGGTCTTCAACAACCTCACCTACCGCGACCTCGACGGTCCGGCCTGGACAGGCAACGTCCTCGCGACCCCCGGCGAGCACCTCTCGGGCGGACGGCGCTGGCGAACGACGTGCACGACGGCGACGGCGTGGCGCACCTGCCGCAGCGACATCTGGGCGACCGTCATCAGTCGTCGGGCGAGCGCCAGGGGCTACACGTACGTGACCTACGGCACCTGGCAGTTCAACAACATGGTGTGGCTCTACCGCGGCGCCTGAGGCTCGCAGGGCTCTGGGCTCTGGGCTCAGGGCTCAGGGCTCAGGGCACCGGGCTTCAGGGCACTGCCGCCGCGACGACAGCCGTGACCCGCTCGGCCCCGCGCCGGGCGGGCACCGCCGCCGCGTCGAGGTGGCCGCACAGCACGAGCGAGCCGCCGGCGGCGAGGACGGCGAGCAGCAGCAGCACCCCGGTCTCGTCGTCGGCAGCGGCATCGGTGAGCAGCCGCGCCCCGGTGTCGAGCGGCCACGCCGCGCTCGCGGCAGCCACGAGGGCGTCGCCGTCGAGCAGGCCGGACTCCGAGCGCAGCAGGGGGCTGCCGGGGGGCACGGGCACCCACGGCGAGAAGACGTCGCCCTGCGCGAGCACCTCGGAGCCGTAGTCGAGCACCGGTGCAGGCGGCGTCGTCAGGTAGCCGAGGCCCAGCGGCCGCATCGCCAGGGCGAGCGTCGCCGCGGCGGGTGATGGCTCGGGCGCCGGCCCGGTGACGACGAGGTCGACGCTGTTGCCGACGTCGCCTGGCACGACGACGCAGCCGAGCCGCCAGGCCGCCATGACGACGACGTGGGCCTGCCAGTGCGCGGGGAGCCGGACCCCGACGGTGGAGCCGAGGCCGAGGTCGAGCTCCTCCTGGAGGAGGTTCGCCGTCTTGCTGACCCAGTTGGAGAACGTCGCCACCGAGAGCTCGACCCGCTCGCCGGTCGCGTCGTCGTAGAAGGTGACGAGCGGGCGCGCGGGGTCGGCCGTGGCTGCGGCGAGGAGGAGGTCGGCGGGCGAGGTCACCCTCGATACCCTCGCACGTCGTGGCGACACCAGCGGTTGAGGCGCGAGTGACGCGGCCCTCCGTCGGTACCCGCGCCGCGGTCGTCGTCGTCAGCCTCGGGGTCTTCGCCGCGCACGCCGCCCTCGCCCTGCAGCAGTGGGCCCGGTTCCGCCTCGGCAGCTACGACCTGGTGATCTTCGACCAGGCCGTGCGGAGCTACTCCCACGGCCACCTGCCGGTGTCGCTCATCAAGGGCGTCCACAACGGCTTCGGCCCGCACTTCTCCCTCCTCGGCGACCACTTCTCGCCCGTGCTGGCCCTCCTGGCGCCGCTCTACTGGGTCTGGGACGACCCTCGGGTGCTCCTGCTGGCGCAGGCCGCCCTCGTCGCGCTCTCCGTCCCCCTCGTGTGGTCCGCGGCTGCGCGGGTGCTGCCGGGCCGGTGGGCTCTGGCGGTCGCGCTGGCCTACGGGATCGGCTGGCCGCTCCAGTCCGCGACGGGGGTCGGCTTCCACGAGGTCGCCTTCGCCGTCCCCCTGACCGCGCTGGTGCTCCATCGGGCGACGGCCGGGCGGTGGGGTCAGGCGGCGATCGCCTCCCTGGGGCTGCTGCTCGTCAAGGAGGACATGGGCCTGGTCGTCGCGGCCCTCGGCCTGCTGGCGCTGCGAGCCGGACGACGTCGCCTCGGGATCGGCCTCGTCGTCGGAGGGCTCGCTGCGGTGGTCGTGAGCATCCGGCTCGTCATCCCGGCCTTCGGCGGCCGTGCCGACTACTACTGGGAGTACGACGCCCTCGGCCCCGACCCGGCGGGCCTGCTCCGCCACGTCGTGCTCCACCCCCTCGACACGCTCCACGTGCTGATCACGCCGGCGGTCAAGTGGCAGGCGCTGCTCATGCTCGCCGTGTCGGTCGCGCTGCTCTGCCTGGGCAGCCCGTTGCTGCTCCTGGCCGTCCCCCTGCTGCTCGAGCGGATGCTCTCGTCCAACCCGAACGTGTGGACGACGGGGCAGCACTACAACGCCTTCGTGTGGCCGACGGTCGTCCTCGCCGCGGTCGCCGTCGCGGGGCGGCTGCCCCGGCGCTGGGCGGTGCGGTGGTCGGGCGCGGTGCTCGTCGCGGCGGTGGTGCTCTGCGGCTTCTTCCCGTTCCTCCACCTCGTCGAGCCGCACTGGTGGCGGGTCTCGGCCCGCGACGTCGCCGCGGCCGCGGCCGTGGCGGCCGTGCCCCCCGGGGTGCGGGTCGAGGCCGACAACCACATCGGGCCCCACCTGAGCGCTCGCAACCCCGTGCTGCTGCTCGACGCCACTCCTCGCGGCGCCCCCTGGGTCGTGCTCGACACCCAGTTCCGGGCGTTTCCTTTCCACTCCGTCGCCGACCAGCAGGCGCGGCTCGCGCTGCTCGAGACGCGGGGCTACCGCAGGGTGCTCGAGTGCGAGGGCTGGGTCGTCCTGAGGTCCGGGACGTCGTGACGCGCTGGTCCGCCCTGCCGGGGGCTGCGGTCGCCGGGTGGCTGCTCGCGACGCTGCCGCTGCTGCTCGCGGGGGCGTGGCACCCGGTACCCGTCGTCCTCCTGGGCCTGTCCGGGGCTGGTGCGGCCGGCTGGGTCGTCGTCCGGCACGTGCCGTCGGGGTCGGTCGAGGCGCCGTGGCCGGACGTGCCGTCGGGGTCGGATGAGGCGCCGTGGCCGCGGTGGGCGGTCTGGCTCCTCCTCGCCGTCGCGGCCGGGACGGCGGTGCTCGGAGCGGCCACCCACAGCGAGCAGGTCATCGTCGTCCGTGACGGCGGGACCTACGCCAACAGCGCGCGGTGGCTCGCTGCGCACGGCTCGATGGAGATCCCCGGACGGCTCGCGGCCTTCGGGGGTCCCTCGCCAGAGCTCAACCTCGACAGTCCGGGGTTCTTCGAGGTCGGCGACGACGTCGTCCCGCAGTTCATGCCTGGCCTGCCCATGCTTCTGGCGCCGGGGTGGTGGCTCGGCGGATGGACCGGGCTGCTCGTCACCCCCGGGCTGCTCATGGGGCTGGCGGTGCTCGCCTTCGGCGGGCTCGTCGGCCGGCTCGTCGGGCCGCCGATGGCCCCGCTCGGGGCGGGGGTGCTGGCGGCCGCCTTCCCGGTGCTCGACGTCGCGCGGCAGACCCTCAGCGAGGGCGCCTCCATGCTGCTCCTGCTCTCGGGGCTCTCCCTGCTCGTCCTCGCCGCTGACGCCCGGTCACGGCGGCTCGCGATGCTCGCCGGGCTCGTCCTCGGCAGCGCCTGCCTGGTGCGCATCGACGCCCTGCGCGAGGTCCTCCTCCTCGTCGCCGTCCTCGGCTGGTGGGCGCTGCGGCGCCGCCACGTCGCGGGGTCCGCCGGTGCGGGGCTGGCCGCCGGTGCGGGGCTCGCCGTCGGGCGCCGCCACGTCGCGGGGTCCGCCGGTGCGGGGCTCGCCGTCGCCACGGTCGCCTCGGTGGTGGCGGCCTTCCTCGTGTCGCGCCCGTACCTCGAGGAGATCCGCGGGTCGGTGCTGCCCCTGCTCGCGGCGTTGGCGCTCGGCAGCCTGCTCACCCTCGTAGTCGTCGCCGTGGCGCGTCGCCGCGGGTCGACGCCCCGGGGGCTGGGGCCGCGCTGGGCCGCGGTCGCCGGGGTGGTCACCGTCGGCGTCCTCCTCGTGCTGGCGCTGCGGCCGCTGCTGCTCACCGCACGCCAGCCGGCCAGCAAGGCGACCAAGGACATCGCCCGGCTGCAGCGGTTCGAGGGCATCCGGGTCGACGGCGCGCGCACGTACTCCGAGCACAGCCTGTCGTGGGTGTCGTGGTGGCTCGGGTGGCCGCTCGTCGGGCTCGCGGTCGTCACGGCGGGCTGGGTCGTCTGGCGTGCGGCGTCCGGACGGCGACCGGGCTTGGGCGCCGTCGTCACCGTCCTCCTCGGCTCCGCGGTGATGACGCTGGCCCGACCGGCGATCACCCCGGACCACCCGTGGGCCGACCGCAGGCTGGTGCCGACCGTGCTGCCGGCGTTCGCGCTGCTCGCCGTCGTGGGGCTCGCCGAGCTGCTGCGCCTCGCTGCGTCGCGTGACGTCGGCCGCCGGGGTCGTGCGCTGCTGGCTGCGTTCGGGGTCGCGCTGCTCCTCGGGCCGGCGCTCGTGGCGTCGGCGTCCCTGGCGCTCGAGCGCACCGAGGTGGGGCAGCGGGCAGCCCTGCAGCGCGTGTGCCGAGCGCTGCCCGCGGACGCCGCCGTCCTCTTCGTCGACGTCGAGCCGCGCAGCCAGTGGCTGCAGGCGATCCGGGGTGAGTGCGGCGTCCCCGTGGCGTCCCTGCTGCGCCCGTCGGCGGAGCGCGTCGACGACGTCGCGGCCCGTACCTGGGCGGCCGGGTACACGCCTGTCCTGGCGAGCGCCGACGACGGAGCCGGGATCCTCGCCCTCGACGACGGTGCGGTGCAGGTGGTCGACCTCGTGACGAGGCAGCACGGCCGCACCTTGACGCACCGCCCGACCCGGACCTGGCAGCTGCGCAACCGGCTGTGGATCGCCGTTCCTCCTCGGTAGGCTGCCCGCCGACATGGACGACGACCCGGCGGCCGAGCCCGCTGCCACGACCCGCCCGCTGGACGTCACCGTCGTCCTCCCCTGCTTCAACGAGCGCGACCACGTGCTCGCCGAGGTGGAACGGATCTGCGCGGCGCTGGATGCCAGCCCCTTCGGCTACGAGCTGCTGGCCATCGACGACGCCTCGACCGACGGCACGCACGACGTCCTGCTGGCGGCGAGAGCCCGGTTCCCGCACCTGCGGGTGCAACGGTTCCGCTACAACGGCGGGTCGGGAACGGTGCGGCGGATCGGCACTCAGCAGGCACGCGGCAGAGTCGTCGTCTGGACTGACGCCGACCTCACGTACCCCAACGAGCGCATCCCCGAGCTCGTGCAGATGCTCGTCGACGACCCGACGATCGACCAGGTGGTCGGAGCTCGCACGTCCGAGGAGGGCACGCACAAGGTCATGCGCGTCCCCGCGAAGTGGTTCATCAGGAAGCTGGCGGAGCGCCTGACGAACACCCGCATCCCCGACCTCAACAGCGGCCTGCGCGCGTTCCGCCGTGAGGTGGCGCTGCCCTACCTTCGCCTGCTGCCGCCCGGGTTCTCCTGCGTCACCACCATCACGCTCGCGTTCCTGTCCAACCAGCACGACGTCGTCTACGTGCCCATCCACTACGCCAAGCGTGCCGGGCGCTCGAAGTTCCACTTCACCAAGGACGCGTACCGCTACCTGCTCCAGGTCGTGCGGATGGTCATGTACTTCAACCCGCTCAAGGTGCTCATGCCGGTCGGCCTCTGGCTGCTGGGGATCGCCTTCGTCAAGGGCGTCGTCGACATGGTGCGTCACCCGTTCTACTTCCCCGTCAACACGGTGCTGCTGTTCGTGACAGGTCTGCTCACCGTCGTCCTGGCGCTGCTCGCCGACCTGATAGTGCGCTCCCGAGACGTGGTCTGAGCCGTGCGCCGTGGGCGCGCCGTGCTGCGCTGGGTGCTGCCGCTCGTGGTGCTCGGGGCGTTCGGGTGGGCGTTGCGCGGCCGGTGGTCCGACGTGGCCGACGAGCTCGGCCGGGTTGGCGTCGGGCCGCTGCTCCTCGCCGGGCTGCTGGCGACCAGCGGCGTCGGGCTGACGTTCGGCGCGTGGCGTGCCGTCCTCGCCGACCTCGGGTCACCGCTTCCGGCCGTGCCCGGTGCGCGGACGTTCTTCGTCGGGCAGCTGGGGAAGTACGTGCCCGGTTCTGTGTGGCCGGTCGTCGTGCAGATGCGGCTGGGCAAGCGGCTCGGCATCCCGCAGACGCGGATGGCGGCGGCGTTCGTCGTCACGCTGACGATGTCCA
Source organism: Actinomycetes bacterium (assembly GCA_038322045.1). GTDB lineage: Bacteria > Actinomycetota > Actinomycetes > JBBQFP01 > JBBQFP01 > JBBQFP01. The sequence continues at coordinate 51,072 of JBBQFP010000016.1, forward strand.
TGGCGTGGGGGCTCGTCGTCGGCCTGGCTGCCGTGCCGGGGCTGGCCGGCTCCGCCTGGGCGTGGGTGCTCCTGCTGGTGCCGGTGGGCCTGGCGGCGCTGCACCCTCGGGTGCTCAACGCCGCGCTGGGCTGGCTGCTGCGAGTGCTGCGACGTCCGCCGCTCGAGCAGCGGCTGACAGGTGCCGGCGTCGCGCGGGCCAGCGCCTGGCTGCTCGCGTTCTGGCTGGTGTGCGGCCTGCATGTGCTCGTGCTGGCGACGGCGCTCGGCGGGTCTGCCTCGCTGGCGCCTGTCGCGGTCGGGGGGTTCGCCCTCGCGTTCGTCGCAGGGACGATCGCGGTGGTCTTCCCGGCTGGGGCAGGCGTGCGGGACCCGATCCTCGTGGCCGTCCTGACGCCGTCGCTCGGGGTCACGAGCGCGGTGGCGGTGGGGTTGCTGTCACGGTTGCTCCTCGCCGTCGCGGACGGCGTGCTAGCTGGGGGCGCCGAGCTCGCGGACCGGCTCAGGCGCTGAGGACGTGGCGGACGCTGGTGCGGCGCCGCTGATTGTCGATGCTCGGTCATGTCAGGTGCGGAGCCTGCCGGGGGTGTTGTGGGAGGGCCGCCACTGCTGGTGGGGGTCGATGTGGCGGGGTGGGCGGAAGCGGGGGTGCCCGGTGGTGGGGTCGAGGTCGATGTCCCAGCGGCTGTGGTGGGTGAGGCGGTGGTGGGCTCCGCAGAGG
>JBBQFP010000017.1:0-50751 GCA_038322045.1 Actinomycetes bacterium
GGGGGTCTCCTCCGTGCGGCTGCTCTACATCGTTGTAGAGAGCGTTGCAAAGACGGCGCCTCAACGGCCAGCCCTTCCGGGCGGCAGGACTCGGGCAGCGGGCACGCCCGCGCGTCAGGTGACGGCCGCGCCGTGCTCGTCCGGCTCGCCGACCCTCGTGGGACCCTCGCGCTCGACGCGCTCGCGCTGCGGTTCGACGACGTACCGGGGGTCCGACGCCGAGGCCCGCCCAGCCTCGAGGATGCCGATCCGCTCGAAGAAGCCACCGGCGAGCAGGGCCACGCCCGACGCGACGGCGGCGACCCTGCTGCGTCGTCCGAGAAGCATCGAGCCGAGCACCCCGACCGCCGTCAGCGTGCTCGCGCGCTCGAGGTGGCGCGCCGCGGTGCCCGTGAGGTACACCTCCCCGACGAGGCCGAGCCGGGTCCCGAGCCGACGCGAGGCGAACAGCTCGACCACGGCGCCGAACATCGCCATCCGCCGCGCCGGGGCAGCCTGCCAGGGCGGGGCGACGATCATGCCGACGCCGCCCGCGCTGGCCGCGGCGCTCGCGGTGAAGATGAAGGGCAGCTCCTCCTGGGCCTCGTGCCAGGCCGGCACGGCCGTCTGCGAGAGGAGGACGGCGGTGTACGAGGCGACCGCCGGGGCCAGGCCCGCCGCCGCGAGTCCGGCGGGGCGCGCCAGCAGGGCCAGCACCCGACCGGCCCGGGTCGCCCGGTAGCGCTGCGGGACGACCTCGCTGATCGCCGCAAGCCCCATCGGGCCGCCGTAGGCGGCGAGGACCCAGGTGCCGACGCTCATGGGGGAGGTGGGCTTGACGACCCGGAGCATGGCGAGGAAGCGCTCGGGGCGCCCGAGGTCCTTGATGAGGAAGACGCTGCCGAGCCCGAGCGCGCCCAGCGCGGTGAGCCGGGTGCCTTTGCGCAGGGCCGGCTTGGCCGTCTGGTCCGCGCCCGCGGCGAGGAGGCTGCACCCCGCGGCCACCCCGCCGAGGAAGAAGTAGTAGGCGATGTCGTCGGTCCACACCGGCGGCTTGAGCACCGCGCGCCCGTAGTACGACGTGAACGTCGCCCGGGGGACGACGGGGACCTCGCGCGAGCCGTCGTCGCCGCCGCGACGCCCACCCTGCCGCCCGCCTGCCATCACCCCTCCCGACCCTCGACGAACACCGACACCGCCGCGCCGAAGAAGGCGAGGGCCGCCACCCCGGCGAAGCGCCACATCCGGGCGAGGTCCCTCGTGGGGACGATCGGGTCCGGCGGCAAGCCGTAGACCTCCGGCTCGTCGAGGAGGAGGAAGAACGCGCCGCTGCCGCCGACGCCGTCGTGCGGGTCGTGGCCGTAGAGCCGGGCCTCGGCCACCCCGGCCTCGTGGAGCGTCTCGACCCGGGCGGCCGCGCGATCGCGCAGCTCGTCGAGCGGGCCGTACTGGATGGAGTCGGTGGGGCACGCCTTGGCGCAGGCGGGCTCGAGGTCGCCCTTGAGCCGGTCGTAGCACATCGTGCACTTCCAGGCCCTTCCGTCGTCCTCGCGCCGTTCGATGACGCCGTAGGGGCACGCCGACACGCAGTACCCGCACCCGTTGCAGACGTCCTGCTGGACCACGACCGTGCCGAACTCCGTACGGAACAGCGCCCCGGTCGGGCACACGTCGAGGCAGCCGGCGTGGGTGCAGTGCTTGCAGACGTCGGAGGCCATGAGCCACCGGAACTCCGAGCGACCCTGCTCCCCGGTGCCCGCCGGGCGGTCCTGCTCGATGAAGGCGACGTGCCGCCACGAGCTGGCGCCGAGCATGCCGGTGTTGTCCAAGGACATGCCGAGCAGCTCGTAGCCGTCGTCCGGGACGTCGTTCCACTCCTTGCAGGCGACCTCGCAGGCCTTGCAGCCGATGCAGATCGACGTGTCGGTGAAGAAGCCCATCCGCGGCGGATGGTCCTCGTGCCCGGCCTCGCCCGCGACGTCGTGGAGCGGTCCATAGAGGCGGTGATCCAGGCTCATCGGTCGTCCCCCGTCCCGATCCCCTCGTGGACGGCCTCGGGGTCGTGGGCGTCGTCGAGGTGGGCCTTGCCGAGCCGGCCGCCGGTGGTGTCGAGGTGCGTCCCGGTGTCAACGGTGACGCCCGCGCGCTGCTTGTAGGCCCCGACGAGCTCGAGCAGCGCTGCCCCGCGAGGCCGGCGTCCGGCCCGCACGTCGCAGGTGGCGACCTTCGACTCGGGGATGAGGACGTTCGGGTCGAGGGCGACGCCGAAGAGGTCGTTCGCCCCCTCACCGGTGACGAGGCCCTGGCTGCCGAAGTGGTAGGGCATCCACACCTGGTGCACCACCCGGCCCTGCACCCGCAGCGGGTGCATCCGGTCGGTGATGAGCACCTTGGCCTCGATCGCGCTGCGGCTCGTGATGATCGTCGCCCAGCCCAGGTGATCGAGGCCGCGCTCCCGTGCGAGCTCGGGGCTGACCTCGAGGAACATCTCGGGCTGAAGCTCGGAGAGGTACGGCAGCTGCCGGCTCATGCCACCGGCCGTGTGGTGCTCGGCTAGCCGCGACGCCGTGAGGACGAAGGGGTAGACGTCGGCGTTCGCCTCCGGCGGTGACGGGTTCGACGGGTTGTCGGCACGCCCATAGACCTTGCGCGAAGGGTTCCCCTGCTGGCCGTAGAGCGGGTTGGAGAACGGCGACTCGTGCGGCTCATAGTGCGTCGGCATCGGACCGTCGACCAGACCGCCCGGGGCGTAGAGCCAGCCCTTGCCATCAGCCTGCATGACGAAGGGGTCGTCGCCGCGCAGCGCCTCGGGACCCACCGCGTCCGCGGGCGGCACGTAGCCGGGGGGCTTGGTCTTCTCGACGTCGGGGACGTCGTGGCCGGTCCACTCGCCGGCGTCGGCGTCCCACCAGACGTAGCGCTTGCGCTCGCTCCAGGGACGCCCCTCGGGGTCGGCCGAGGCGCGGTTGTAGAGGATGCGCCGGTTCATCGGCCAGGCCCAGCCCCACTGCAGCGCAGCGACCTCGTCCTGCTGGTCGCGGGGGACCCGCCGCCGCGCCTGGTTGACCTCGCCCGCGTAGACGCCGGAGTAGATCCAGCACCCGCAGGCCGTCGTACCGTCGGCCTTGAGGTCGAGGTAGCCGTCGAGCGCGTGGCCGCTCGTGAGGTCCACGCCGTTGATCGCCCGCAGCACGGAGTCGGCCTGGGGTTCGTCGCCCACGACCTCGTAGTCCCAGGCGAGGTGCTGGACGGGCAGGTCGCGCTCGTCGGTCGAGGCCGCAAGGCGCTGAATCAGGCGGCGCCCCAGGTGGTAGAAGAACCACAGGTCGGAGCGCTGGTCGCCGGCGGGCTCGACGGCCTTGTCGCGCCACTGGAGCAACCGCTGAGTCTGGGTGAAGGTGCCGTCCTTCTCGGTGTGCGCGGCCGCCGGGAAGACGAACACCTCGGTGCGGCACTGCTCGGGCACGATCTCGCCGGTCTCGATCTCTGGGGAGTCCTGCCAGAAGGTCGCGCTCTCGATCATGGCGAGGTCGCGGACGACGAGCCAGTCGAGGTTGGCCATCCCGAGCCGCTGGAGCTTGCCGTGCGCCGAGCCGACCGCGGGATTCTGCCCCAGGAGGAAGTAGCCGAAGACCTTGCCGTCGACCATGTCCATGACCGTGCGGAAGGTGCCGTGGTCCCCGCTGATCTTGGGCAGCCAGTCGAAGCAGTAGTCGTTGTCGGACGTCGCAGCCTCGCCCCAGTACTCCTTGAGCAGCGACACCGCGTACGCGTCGGCGTTGCGCCAGAACCCCTTCTGCCCTTCGCCGCGGATGCTGTCGACGTAGCCCGCGAGGTCCGAGGGACCGGTGGCGCTCGGCATCGGCAGGTAGCCCGGCAGGAGGTTGTAGAGCGTGGGGATGTCGGTGGATCCCTGGATGCTCGCGTGCCCGCGCATCGCCATGATCCCGCCGCCGGGCCGGCCCATGTTCCCGAGCAGCAGCTGGATGATCGACGCCGCTCGGATGAACTGCGCACCGAGGGAGTGCTGGGTCCAGCCGACGGCGTAGACCACCGCCGCGGTGCGCTCCCGGCCGGACGCCGACGTCCACTCCTCGCAGACGCGCAGGAACGCCTCGACCGGGACGCCGCACACCTCGGACACCATCTCGGGCGTGTAGCGCTGGTAGTGACGCCGGAGGAGCTGCCAGACGCAGTGCGGGTCCTGCAGCGTCGGGTCGGTGCGCGGATGACCGTGCGGCAGCGGCGGGCCGCCGGATCCGTGGCTGTGCCCCGAGCCCTCCTCCTTGGCCGACTCGGCGCGGTTCTTGCCGGCTGATGCCGTCGCGGCCATGCCGTCGTACTGCCAGGAGCTGGTGTCGTAGGCCGCGGTCTGCGTGTTGTAGCCGGAGAACAGCCCGTCGAGGTCCTCGGTGTCGAGGAAGTCGTCCTCGACCAGCGTGGCGGCGTTCGTGTACGCCTCGACGTACTCGCGGAACTCCTTGCCCGTGGTGAGGATGTAGTTGATCACCGCGCCGAGGAAGGCGACGTCACTTCCCGCCCGCAGCGGCACGAACAGGTCGGCGAGCGCGCTCGTGCGGGTGAAGCGCGGGTCGATGTGGATGACCTTCGCCCCGCGGGACTTGGCCTCCATGACCCACTGGAAGCCCACCGGATGGGCCTCGGCCATGTTCGAGCCCATGATGATGATGCAGTCGCTGTTGGCGAGGTCCTGCTGGGTGTTCGTGGCGCCGCCGCGGCCGAAGGAGGCCCCCAGACCGGGGACCGTTGCGGAGTGTCAAATACGGGCCTGGTTCTCGATCTGGATCGCCCCGAGCGCGGTGAACAGCTTCTTGATGAGGTAGTTCTCCTCGTTGTCCAGCGTCGCGCCGCCGAGGCCCGCGAGGCCGAGCGTGCGCCGGACGGGGCGGCCCTCGGAGTCGACGTCCTGCCAGCCACGCCGACGGGCGTCGAGGACCCGGTCGGTGACCATGTCCATCGCGGTCCCGAGGTCGAGGTCGGTCCACTGCGTCGCGTACGGGGCGCGGTAGCGGACCTTCGTCAGCCGGTGCGGGCCGGTGACGAGCTGCTTGCTCGCGCTCCCCTTGGGGCACAGGCGCCCGCGGCTGATCGGGCTGTCGGGGTTGCCCTCGATCTGGACGACCTTCTCGTCGGTGACGTAGACGTTCTGAGCGCACCCCACCGCGCAGTACGGGCACACCGAGTGGACGACGCGGTCGGCGGTCGCGGTGCGAGGGGTGAGGTGCGCGCTGCGGCTGGACTCCGCGGCGGCACCGAGCCCGAGGGGGTCGGTGCCCGTGAGCTGGCGGAAGACCGGCCATGCCTCGACCCAGGTGCGTACGCCCATGCCGCCCACCTTCCACGGTTCCGCCCGGGCCGGTCGCCCTCAAGGGGAGATCTTGCACCTGGTCGACCGGCGACCGTCAAGCACGAGAGCCGGATCGGCTGCCCGGGCCCCGGCGATCTCCGGCTCAGCACCACGCGAGGGCGGTCTCCGGGCGCTCGAGCACCCGGGCGACGTCGGCGAGCACCCGCGACCCCAGCTCGCCGTCGACGAGCCGGTGGTCGAAGGACAGCCCGAGCTGGAGCACCTGGCGCGGCCTGACCTTGCCCTTGTGCACCCAGGGCAGCTCCCGCACCTGCCCGAGGCAGAGGATCGCGGCCTCGCCCGGGTTGAGGATCGGTGTGCCGCCGTCGACGCCGAAGACCCCGACGTTGGTGATGGTGATCGTGCCGCCCGCCATGTCCGACGGCGCGGTGCGGCCCTCGCGCGCAGTCACCGCGAGGGCGGTGATGGCCTCGGCGAGCTGGCGCAGCGTCAGACGGCCGGCGTCCTTGACGTTGGGGACGACGAGCCCCCGCGGTGTCGCCGCCGCGATGCCGAGGTTGACGTACTCCTTGACGACGATCTCCTGCGCGGCCTCGTCCCTCGTGGCGTTGACGTCAGGGTGGCGACGGACGGCGAGGAGCAGCGCTCGTGCCGCGAGCACGGTGGGGCTGAGCTTGACCTCGCGCAGCTCCCGGTCGGAGCGCAGCCGCTCGAGCAGGCGCATCGACCTCGTGACGTCGAGCGTGACCCACTCGGTGACGTGCGGGGCGGTGAAGGCCGAGGCCACCATCGCCGCGGCCGTGTGCTTGCGGACGCCCTTGATCGGGACGCGCCGCTCGCGGTCGGGCCCGAAGGACGCCGGCGCCAAGGCGGCCGCGGGAAGGCCTGCCGCCGCGGGAGCGCCAGGTGCCGCGACCCCGACCGTCGCCGCGACCGAGGGACCGGCGAAGCCGGACGCCGCGCGCTCGACGTCCTCCCGGGTGACGGCGCCGCCAGGACCGGTCGGCGTGAGGGCGTGGAGGTCGACGCCGAGGTCCTTGGCGAGCTTGCGCACCGGCGGCTTGGCCCGCACCGGCTCGGTCGAGGGGCCGGCCAGGGCGCGCTCGACGGCCCGGCCCATCTCGAGCCCGCCGTGGCGCACCGGCTTGACCGGCTCCGGGGCGGGTCCGGGCGCGGCCGGCTCCTTGCGCGGCCGGCGCACGGCGCTCGTCACCCGCGGGCCGTAACCGACGAGCACCGCCGTCCGGCCACCGGGTGCCGAGCCACCGATCGTGCCCGCGGCAGGACCCGGGTCGGGAGGAAGGGCCGGGACGAGGTCCTCGGCGAGCGAGCGCCCGGACGGCGACGAGACGACGGCGGCGGGCTCGCTCGCGGGGGCGGCAGGCGGCGCGGGCGCAGCCGGGCCCGACGGGTCGGTGTCGACCGAGATGATCGGCGTCCCGACGTCGACCGTCTCGCCGGCCCGCACGAGGAGCTCGACGACGACCCCCGCGAACGGCGAGGGCAGCTCGACCGCGGCCTTCGCCGTCTCGATCTCGCAGATGACCTGGTTGACGGTGATCGTGTCGCCGGGGGCGACGTGCCAGGTGAGGATCTCGGCCTCGGTGAGCCCCTCGCCGGCGTCGGGGAGCGGGAACTGCTTGATGACGGGCACCGGGGGCTCCTAGAAGGCCATCGAGCGGTCGACGGCGTCGAGCACGCGGTCGAGGTCGGGGAGGTACTCCTCCTCGAGGCGCGCGGGCGGGTAGGGCAGGTGGAACCCGCCGACCCGCAGCACCGGCGCCTGCAAGGAGTAAAAGCAGCGCTCGGTCACCCGGGCGGCGACCTCGGCGCCGAGGCCGAGGAACACCGGCGCCTCGTGGACCACGACGAGCCGGCCGGTGCGCTCCACCGACGCGCAGAGCAGCGGGAGGTCCAGCGGCGAGAGGCTGCGCAGGTCGATGACCTCGAGCGAGCGGCCCTCCTGCTCGGCGACGGTCGCAGCCTCGAGGCACGTGCGGACCATCGGCCCGTACGCCGCCACGGTGACGTGCTCGCCCGGCCGGACGACGCGTGCCTCGTGCAGCGGCATGGGCGTGGCCTCGGGGTCGAGCTCGGCCTTCTCCCAGTAGCGCCGCTTCGGCTCGTAGAAGACGACCGGGTCCTCGCTGGCGATCGCCTGCTGGATCATGAAGTAGGCATCGGCCGGGTTCGAGCAGGCGACGACCCGCAGGCCCGCGGTGTGGGCGAAGTACGCCTCGTTGGACTCGCTGTGGTGCTCGACCGCGCCGATCCCGCCACCGACCGGGATGCGGACGACGACGGGCAGCCGGACGTGGCCCAGCGAGCGCGCGTGCATCTTGGCCAGCTGGCTGACGATCTGGTCGAACGCCGGGTAGACGAAGCCGTCGAACTGGATCTCGACGACGGGCCGGAACCCGCGCAGGGCCAGCCCGATCGCCGTCCCGACGATTCCGCTCTCGGCCAGCGGCGTGTCGATGACGCGCTGCTCGCCGAAGTCCTTCTGCAGCCCATCGGTGACCCGGAACACCCCGCCGAGCTTGCCGACGTCCTCTCCCATGATGAGGACCTTGGGGTCGCGCTCCATGGCCGAGCGCAGGCCCATGTTCAGCGCCTTGGCCAACGTCGTCGTGGCTCGTGCAGACACGGTCAGCGCCCTTCGGTCGAGGAGGAGGAGGCCGGGTCCTCGGCGAAGCGGGAGAGGTACGCGCCGAACTGCTCGCGCTCCTCCGCGACGAGCGGGTGCGGCTCGACGTAGGGGTGGTCGAACATCGACAGCGGCGCTGGGTCGGGCAGCGCCAGGCAGTCGTGGCGCAGCCGGGCGGCAAGCTCGTCGGCCTCGGCCTCGACCGCCGCGAAGAACGCGGTGTCGGCCTGCCCGGTGCGGGCGAGGTGGGCCTTGACCCGTTCGATGGGGTCCTTGAGCTTCCACGTCTCCAGCTCGCTCGCGAGGCGGTAGCGCGTGGGGTCGTCGGAGGTCGTGTGGGCGCCCATCCGGTAGGTGAAGGCCTCGACGAACGTCGGCCCCTCGCCGGCGCGGGCCCGCTCGAGCGCCGCCCGGGTGACGGCGAGCACGGCGAGGACGTCGTTGCCGTCGACCCGGATGCCGGGGAAGCCGAAGCCGCGAGCCCGCTGGTAGAGCGGGATCTTGCTCTGACGCTCCAGTGGCTCGGAGATCGCCCACTGGTTGTTCTGGCAGAAGAAGACGACGGGGGCGTTGAACACCGACGCGAAGATGAACGCCTCGTTGACGTCGCCCTGGCTCGTCGCGCCGTCGCCGAAGTAGGCGATGACCGCGGACTCCGCGCCCTCCATCGTCAGGCCCATGCCGTAGCCGGTGGCGTGCAAGGCCTGGTCGCCGATGACGATCGTGTAGAGGTGGAAGTTGTGCTCGTCGGGGTCCCAGCCGCCGTGGTGGACCCCGCGGAAGAGCGCGAGGAGGTTGAGCGGGTCGACCCCGCGACACCAGGCCACCCCGTGCTCGCGGTAGGTGGGGAAGGCGTAGTCGTCGGGCGCGAGGGCGCGCCCTGACCCGATCTGCGCCGCCTCCTGCCCGAGCAGGCTGGCCCAGATGCCGAGCTCGCCCTGGCGCTGGAGCGCCGTCGCCTCGGTGTCGACCCGCCGGACGAGGACGAGGTCGCGGTAGAGCCCGCGCAGCTCCTCGGCGGTGACCTCGAGCGGGAAGTCCGGGTGCTCGACGCGCTCGCCCTCAGGGGTGAGCAGCTGGACGAGGGGTGGGTCGCCGGCCGGGCCCGCGGGGGGCCCGAAGGGATGCCCAGCCGCATGGTGCGCAGGCTGCGATCCCTCGATCTCCGAAGCCATGGTCATGCCCGGCACTCCTCGCCTCGGCACCGGCGCCCGGGGTCACCGCGCCGCCGGTTGCGCTGCCGCCGACCGGTCCCGGGTGCGGGGCGGACGGCGGACGCGAGAGGTGCTGCTCCCACGCGAAGGTCACCGTACCCAGCGCAGCGGCTCGCACGCACGGGTCCGCCGGGTCGAGGCTCGGCCGGGCCGCATCGCGGCGCGGCCGGTCGACGCGCGAGGTCAGGTCCTGACGCGGGGCGTGCGCTCCGGCGAGGTCAGGAGGTGCGGGCTGCGGCGTCGCCGGCAGCGGGTGCCGGGACGGCGGGCGCCTGCGGCGGGGTCGGCGCATGCGGCGCGGTCGGCGCATGCGGCGCGGTCGGCGCATGCGGCGAGGCGGGGGCGCCCGACCCCTCGACCGAGGCGGGTGCCGAGGTGGACGCCGTCATCTGTGGCGCAGCGGGCGGGACCGGGGCCTCGGGCACCGCTGGTGCGACCGGTGGGACGGGCACCGCTGGTGCGACCGGTGCCTGCGGCGCCACGGGGGCGACAGGAACGTGGGGCAGCACCGGGGCGGCAGGAGCCTGCGGCGTCGCCGGGGCTTCGGGGGTGGCCGGGGCGACCTGCCCGGCGGCGTGGACGGCGCGTGTGAGGATCCGAGGCGGGACCGTGACCCGCACGGGCGGGGTCGCGGTGGGTCGCGGCGTCGGACGGACAGGTACGCGCACGGGTCCGGGCGCGGTGGGCACCTCGGTCGGGCCGGAGGTCGGCCCGGGCACGGGCGGCGTGGCCGGGGTCGACGGGACGGGGCGGCTCGGCGTCGTCGGGACGGACGTCGGCGTCGGCGTGGGGGTGCCCGGTGCCGGCGCGACCGGCGCCGGCCCGACTGGCGCAGCAGAGGGACGCGTGGGGGAAGGGACGCCGACCGCCACGACGAGCTGGACGCCGACGGGAGCGACGCGCCGGGGTCGAACGGGGGCCGGGGCGGCACTGTGGGAGGCGGGCGCCCCGAGGCCGATGACGGCGAGGGGGCCACGGAAGATCGCGTCGTCGAGGAGGAAGCCGCCGGCCGGGCTGAGCGCGAGCAACGAGACCGCGACGAGGCCGGCGGTACCGCTCGCCGTCACGGCGGCCAGGGCGACGCCGGGACCGGCGCCGCCACGGCGGCCGCGCGGACGCGGGTGGCTCGTCCTCATGCTGCGATCCTAACGGGACGTGATCGAAAAGTAACGCTGAGCGATGCCGGTGGACTGCAGGGGAAGCACCCGACGGCGGACGACGTTGCCCCGCCCATGGCGCTGCTCGAGTACGGCTCGCACCCAGGGCGCCGGTTGCTCCTGGCAACCGTCCTCGCCTCTGGCGCGGCCTTCCTCGACAGCACTGTCGTCACGGTTGCCCTCCCTCGCCTCGGGAGTGATATCGGCGCGAACTTCGCGGAACTTCAGTGGGTTCTTGATGCGTATTTGCTGGCCCTCGGATCGCTCGTCCTCGTCGGCGGTGCGCTGGGGGATCTCCTCGGCCGCCGGGCCGTGTTCGTCGTCGGGCTCGTGGGGTTCGCTCTTACGTCCCTAGCGTGCGGTCTTGCCCCGGGACCGGGGTGGCTCATCGCAGCGCGCGGCGCCCAGGGCGTCGCTGCCGCCCTCCTCGTACCGACGAGCCTCGCCCTGCTCTCAGCCTCCTTCCCCACCGAGGATCGCGGACGCGCGATCGGGGCGTGGTCGGGGCTGTCCGGCGTGTCGACCGCCGCCGGCCCGTTCCTCGGCGGCTGGCTCGTCGACTCCGTCAGCTGGCGCTGGATCTTCCTGCTCAACCTGCCGCTCGTCGCGGCCGCCGTCGTCCTCGTCCTCGGCCTCCCCGTCGGGGCACGCCCCGAGCCGCGCGGCGAGGTCCCGGGGGCGCGGGCTGCGCTCGGGCGCCTCGACCTCGCCGGGGCCGCGCTCACCGTGTCCGGGCTGGCGCTCGTCGTCCTGCCGCTCATCGAGTGGGGCGCCCTCGGCCCGGCGCGGGCCCTCGGGGTGCTCGCCGTCGGCTCCGGGCTCCTCGCGGTCTTCGTCGTCCACGAGGCGCGGACCGACGCGCCGATGATGCCCGTCGAGCTGTTCTCCGTGCGGTCCTTCGTCGTCGCCAACGCCGTCACCTTCGCGGTGTACGGGGCGCTCGGCGGGGCGCTGTTCCTCCTGGCCCTGACCCTCCAGCGGGGTCTCGGGTACTCCGCCCTCGAGGCCGGGGCCGCCACCGTGCCCATCACCGTCGTCCTTCTCGCGCTGTCCTCGCGGGTCGGAGCGCTGGTGCCGCGGGTGGGCGCGCGCCCGTTGCTCACGCTGGGGGCCGTGCTCACCGCGGCAGGCCTCGTGCTGCTGCGGCTCGTCGAGCCAGGGGTGTCCTACGTCTCCGGCGTCCTCCCGGGCGTCCTGGTCTTCGCGCTCGGCCTCAGCCTCGTCGTCGCCCCCGTGACGACGACTGCGCTCGCCGACGTCGAGGAGACGAGGCAGGGGGTGGCCTCGGGGGTGAACAACGCGGTGGCTCGCATCGCCGGACTCGTCGCGGTCGCGGTGCTCCCCCTGGTCTCCGGCCTGGCGGGGACTCAGGCCGCGGGCGACGATCTCGTGCCGGCGCTGCACCGCGCGGTCGTCGTCGCCGGGGCCCTGTGCCTCGTCGCGGCCGCGACGGCCTGGTTGGGGCTGCCGGCGCGAGGCGTGGGTGGCGAAGTCGCTGGGAAGCCACTGCGTCTGCGACGCTAGCCCCATGACCGATGGTGAACCGATCCGCGTCTTCCTCCTCGACGACCACGAGGTCGTCCGTCGTGGGCTGCACGAGCTGCTCACCCTCGAGTCCGACATCGAGGTCGTCGGGGAGGCCGGCAGCGCCGGCGAGGCGCTCGCGCGCATCCCCGCCGTGCGTCCCGACGTCGCCGTGCTCGACGTCCGGCTGCCCGACGGCTCAGGGGTCGAGGTGTGCCGCGAGGTCCGCTCGTCACTGCCCGACACCCGATGCCTCATGCTCACGTCGTTCGCCGACGACGAGGCGCTCTTCGACGCCATCGTCGCTGGTGCCTCCGGCTACGTCCTCAAGGACATCCGCGGCACCGCCCTCGTCGACGCGATCCGCGATGTCGCTGCCGGCAAGTCGCTGCTCGACCCGGTCGCCACCGCGAGGGTGCTCGAGCGGCTGCGCAACGGCTCGCCGCACGACGAGCGCCTCGAGTCGCTCTCCGACCAGGAGCGCCGCGTGCTCGAGCTCATCGGCGAGGGCCTCACCAACCGCCAGATCGCCGAGCGGATGCACCTCGCCGAGAAGACGGTGAAGAACTACGTCTCCAGCCTGCTCGCCAAGCTCGGCATGGAGCGCCGCACGCAGGCCGCCGCCTATGTCGTGCGCCTTCAGTCGACCGGGCGCGGGGACGCCTGAGACGCCTGTCTCGCGCCTGAGCGCTCCTGACCTGCCCCCGGCACGGGGGCACGACGCCAGATGGGGGTCAGGCCGTCCGGCCCTGTGAGGGGGTCTCGCGCGGCGGGGATCCTCGATCTCATGTCGACGACTGCACCGGGGTCCCGCGTGGACCTCACCCGAGCGGAGTGCCTGGAGCTGCTGCGCACCCAGGACGTCGGCCGGGTGATCCTCACCCTCGACGCGCTGCCGGTGGTGGTGCCCGTCGGCTACCAGCTCCAGGACGGCGGCATCGTCCTTCGCACCCACACCGACAGCCGGCTCGTCGCGGCCGCGGTCAACGCCATCGTCGCGTTCCAGGTCGACGACCTCGGCGGGGTCGACGGCGAGGGCTGGTCGGTGACGGTCACCGGGGCTGCGCGCCCGCTCGAGCCGACCCCGGAGCGCCTCGTCGCCGTTCCTGACGTCCGGCACGCCGCCGAGCGCGGCGCGGACTTCCTCGTCGAGATCCACCCCACCGTCGTCACCGGCATGGTGGTGCGCACCGCGCTCCGCTCGCCGGTCCGCGCGGCCGGCTGAGGGCGCCGCTCACCGGCACTGCGGCTCAGGCGCCGCCGCGGTCCAGAGGGACCCGCCACACGAGCACCGTCCCCGACGTCTCGTCCGCCCGTGAGTGCACGTCGGCGCTGCCGCCGAGCTGGCGGGCGCGCACGGCGAGGTTCTCGACCCCGGAGCGCCGGGTGGATCCCTGCAGGCCGACGCCGTCGTCGATGACGGTGAGCACGCACTGGCCCTGCCGGACGATGATCTCGACGCCGGCGCGCCGGGCACGGGCGTGACGCGCGACGTTGGAGAGCCCCTCACGGACCGCCGCGACGAGGTGGTCACCGACGACCTCGGGGACGAGCGCGTCGACCGCCCCCTCGAAGGTCACCGACGGCTGGAAGCCCAGGGTGCTGGCGGCGTCCGCGGTCTCGCGGAGCACCCGCGCGCGCACCGAGACGGGTTCCTCGCCCGAGTCGGACTGGTGAAGGTCGAAGATCGTCGCCCGGACCTCGCGGATCGTCGCGTCGAGCTCGTCGACGGCGCGGCTGACCCGGTCGAGCGCCTCGGGGCGGTCGTGGACGAGACGGGCCACGCCCTGCAGCCTCATGCCGGTGGCGAAGATGCGCTGGATGACGAGGTCGTGGAGGTCCCGGGCGATCCGGTCGCGGTCCTCGAGCACGGCCAGCCGCTCGCGGTCGCGCCGCGACTCAGCCAGGGCGAGCGCGAACGCCGCCTGACCGGCGAAGGCCTCGGCGGTCGCGAGCTGCTCGGGGCGGAAGCTGGGGCCGCCCGCGAGGTTCGTGAGGAACAGCGCGCCGAGCGTCGAGCCCTCGGCCAGCGGCACGACCATCGCCGGGCCGTATCCGAGCCGCGCCGCGCCGGCGGGCCGCAGCGAGCGCGTGAGGTCGTCGACGACGAGGCTCTGCCCCGTCTCGACGACGGTGGGCACGAGGCCGCCGACGAGCGCGGGCGTGCCGAGCAGCTGCGAGTACGGCTCCCCGTTGGCGACCTCGAGGGCGAGCACGCCCTCGGGCGAGGCGAGGAAGAGCCCCGCGGCGTCGGCGTCGGCCAGCTCGCGGACGCGGTCGACGAGCAGCTGGAGGACGTCGCCCGTCTCGCGGTCGGAGAGCACCGCGGTGGTGAACTCGCGCAGCGCGACGAGGCGGCGCTCGCGGCGACGGACGCCCTCGTAGAGCCGCGCGTTCTCGACGGCGACCCCGGCTGCGCTGGCCAGTGCGAGGACGACCCGCTCGTCCTCCTCGGTGAACTCGCTGGCGTCGCGCTTGTCACAGAGGTACAGGTTGCCGAAGACCTCGCCGCGGACCCGGACCGGCACCCCGAGGAAGGAGTCCATCGGGGGGTGGTTCGCCGGGAAGCCCGAGGAGGCCGGGTGGTCGGCCATGTGAGCGACGCGCACCGGCTCGGGACGCTCGATGAGCAGCCCGAGCAGGCCTCGGCCCACGGGCTTGTGCGGGATCCGGGCCACGGTGGCGGCGTCGAGGCCGACGGTGATGAACTCCGCGACCTTGCCGTTGCTGCCGAGCACCCCGAGGGCGGCGTAGCGCGCGTCGGCGAGATAGCTCGCCGCCTCAACGATCCGGTGCAGCGTGGCGCTGAGCTCGAGGCCGGAGCTGACCGCGACGACGGCGTCGAGCAGCCGGTCGTCAGGACTGGTGGTCACCGGTTGCACGGCGGAAGCCTAGGTCATCTGACCCTTGCTGTCGGGGGCGTGGCGGCGGCTGGGCCCGCGGCCGAGCAGCAGGTCACCCGCGCGCTCCCGGTGCCACAGCCGCGCGTACGTGCCCTCGGCGGCGAGCAGCTCCTCGTGGGTGCCGCGCTCGACGACCCGACCGGCGTCGAGGACGACGACCTCGTCGACCTCGTCGAGCCCGGCGAGACGGTGCGTGACGAGCAGCGTCGTCCTGCCCTCGGTGGCGGCGAGCAGGTCGGCCGTCAGGGCGTCGGCGGTGTCGACGTCGAGGTTCGCCGTGGGCTCGTCGAGGACGAGGACGGGGAAGTCGGCGAGCAGGGCACGGGCGAGGGCCAGCCGCTGCCGCTGGCCGCCCGACATCCGCGAGCCGTGCTCGCCCACGCGGGTGGCGAGACCCTTGGGCAGCGAGCGGACCCAGTCGGCCAGGCGGGCCCGCTCGAAGGCGTCGCGCAGCTCGTCCTTCGTGGCCTCCCGCCGCGCGAGCCGGACGTTCTCCTCGACGGTCGAGTCGAAGACGTGGGCGTCCTGACCGCACAGGCCGACGACCCGGCGGACCTCATCGCCGTCGAGCTGCCGGACGTCGGTCCCGGCGATCGTCACGCTGCCCGCCGCGGGCTCGAGGAAGCGCAGGAGCACCGCCGCGAGCGTCGACTTCCCGGCGCCGCTCGGGCCGACGACGGCCACCCGGCGTCCGGCGGGAAGCGAGAGGTCGACGTCGCGCAGGACGAGCGGGCCGGACGCCGACCACCGGGCCGAGAGCCCGCGGACCTCGACGTCGTAGGGGGCGTCGGGCACCGGGAGGGGGTGCGCCGGCTCGACGACGGGCTCGGGCGCGTCGAGCACCTCGCACACCCGGACGGCGGAGCGCGAGGTGCGGTGGAGGAACTGCGCCGCAAGCGGCAGGCCGGCGACGGCCTCGAACGCCGCGAGGGGCAGGAGGACGAGGACGGCGAGGAGCACGGGGTCGAGGGCCCCGCTGCGCACGGCCGGGACCCCGACGACGAGCGATCCCCAGACGGCGGCACCGGTGGCGAGCGCGAGGAGCCCGGAGCCGAGCCCGGCCGTGCTGGCCGACCGGCTCAGCGCCCTGGTCACGCGGGCGTCCATGGCGTCCAGGGCGGCCAGCCGCGCCGGCGCTGCGCCGTAGGCGACGAGCTCGGGGGCGCCCCGAAGCAGCTCGACGACCGACGCCGAGAGCTCCCCGCGCTGCTCGGCGACGGCGTGCTCGGCCCGGCGCGAGAGGGTCGCGCTGAGCCACGGCACGAGCACCCCGCCCGCGGCGAGGGCGAGGAGGAGGACGAGCCCGGCGAGCGGGAGCACCCACGTGGCGAGCCCGACCGCGAGCGCGCTGACGACGGCGGCGACCGCCGGGGGGCTCAGCGCGCGCAGGTAGAGGTCCTGGAGGGAGTCGACGTCGTTGACCATGCGCCCGAGGAGGTCCCCGCTGCGGAAGGCAGGGAGGCCGCTCGGGGCGAGCCGCTCGAGGCGCCGGTAGACGTCGACCCGCAGCTCGCCGAGGACCCGGAAGGTCGCGTCGTGGCTGACGAGGCGCTCGCCGTAGCGGAGCACCCCGCGGCTGAGGGCGAAGGCCCGCACCCCGACGATGGCGACGCTCAGCGTCAGCAGCGCCGGGTGCTCGGAGGCCCGCGAGATCAGCCACGCCGACACCGCGAGCAGCCCGACACCGGCCCCGAGGGCCGCGGCACCCGCGAGGACCGAGAGCGCGAACTGCCACCGGTGCGCCCGCGCCATCGCCACGAGGCGCAGCGTCGCCCGGGCCGGGCTGGGCGGCGCCGGCACCGCCGGCGATGCGGCCGGGGGGCGCTGCGCAGCGAGGGGCGGCTCGTCGGGGGCGGGGAGGGCCCCCGGCAGCAGGCTCACGCGAGCACCTCGGCGGGCCGGGGCGAGCTCGCGCCGGCGACGTCGACGACCCGGTCGACGAGCTCGAGCAGGGCCGGCCGGTGCGCGACGAGGACGACCGTGCGCCCGGCCGCAAGGCGAGCGAGCGCCAACCGGACCTCGTGCTCGGTGTCACCGTCGAGGTTGGCCGTGGGCTCGTCGAGCAGGAGCACCGGGGTGTCGCGCAGGAACGCACGGGCGAGCGCGAGCCGCTGACGCTGCCCGGCCGAGAGGCCCGCACCGCCGTCGCCGAGGAGGGTCTGGAACCCCTCGGGGAGGGCGTCGACGAAGCCGAGGGCGCCGGCCTGCTCAGCCGCGGCACGGACGTCGTCGTCGGTGCTCCCGGCGCGGGCGACCCGGATGTTCTCGGCCACGGTGCCGGCGAAGAGGTAGGGCCGCTGCGGCACCCAGGTGACCTGCCGCCGCAGGCTCTCGACGTCGACGTCGGCGAGGTCGACGCCGCCGAGGGTGACCCGACCGCTGCTCGGCGGCAGGAAGCCGAGCAGCACCGAGAGGGCCGTGGACTTGCCGCACCCGCTCGGCCCCACGAGCGCGACCCGCTCGCCTGGACGCAGGACGAGGCCGAGCCCGTCGAGGGCGGGCGCCTCGCGGCCGGGGTAGCGGACGACGACGCCGTCGAGGCGGATCTCAGCCTCGCGGAGGTCGGGTGCCGGGAGGGCGCCCCCGGGCGCTGTGGGCTCGGTCGCGAGGACCTCGAACACCCGCTCGGCGGCGGTGAGGCCCTCGGCGCTGGCATGGAACTGGGCCCCGACGGCGCGCAGGGGGAGGTAGGCCTCGGGGGCGAGGATGAGGACGATGAGCGCGGTGCGCAGGGTGAGCCCGCCGTCGAGGAGGCGCAGGCCGACGGACACGGCGACGAGCGCGACGGCCACCGTGGAGATGAGCTCGAGGGCCAGCGAGGAGAGGAACGCGACGCGCAGCGTCTTCATCGTCGCCTTGCGGTACTGCCCGGTGACGGTGCGGATGGTCTCGGCCTGGGCCTTGGCGCGGCCGAAGACCTTGAGGGTCGGCAGGCCCGCGACGACGTCGAGGAAGTGGCTCGAGAGGAGCCCGAGGGTCCGCCACTGGCGCTCCATGACCCGGTTCGTCTGGAGCCCGATGAGGATCATGAAGACGGGGATGAGCGGCAGCGTGATGATGATGATGAGCGCCGAGAGCCAGTCGAGGGTGACGACCCGGGCCAGGACGGCGACCGGGACGAGGACGGCGAGGACGAGCTGCGGCAGGTAGCGGGAGAAGTACCCGTCGAGGGCGTCGATGCCCCGGGTGGCCAGCGTCGCCAGCTCGCCCGCTCGCTCGCCGGAGAGCCACTGGGGGCCCAGCGCGACCGACTGCTCGAGCAGGGCCGAGCGGAGCTCGGACTTCACCCGCGCCGAGGTGCGTGCCGCGGCGGCCTCCTGCGCCCACGCCACTACCCCTCGGGCCAGGACGACGGCAGCGAGGAGCACGAGCGCGCCGGAGAGGTCTCCGAGGGTGGCGTCGTGGTGGAACACCCGGTCGATGGAGTCCCCGAGGAGCACCGCCTGGGAGATGATCAGCCCCGCCGTGGCGACGCCGAGGAGGACCGAGAGACCGAGGAACCCGCGAGTGCTGCGCGCGTGGCGCAGCAGTCGCGGGTCCAGGGGCTTCACCCCTCCATTGTCCCTCGGGACCGCACCTGCCGCGGTACGGGCCTCGAGGGCTGTGGAGGGTCGCTCGTCAGCGTGGGAGGGCTACCTCCCGGCACGCTGCTTGGGCATCGGGTCCCACGCGCCGGCGTCGTTCGGCACCCGCGGGGCCGGGATGACGGCCGCCGAGATCCGCTTGCGGAAGACCCAGTACGTCCAGCCCTGGTAGAGCAGCACCAGCGGGGTGAAGACGACGGCGACCCACGTCATGATCTTGAGCGTATAGGCCGTCGACGAGGCGTTCGTCGTCGTCAGGGAGAACGCCGCGTCCGTCGTCGAAGGCATGACGTTCGGGTACAGGCCGATGAAGAGGGTGGCGACGGCGAGGGCCAGCGTGAGGCCCATGGCGATGAACGCCCAGCCCTCCCGGCCCAGCCGGTTGGCGACGAGCGCCCCGACGAGGGCGAGCGCCGCGAGCGCGGTCGTCGCCCAGGTGATCGCCTTGCCGTGGTCGAGCTGGGTCCACAGGAGGAAGACCACCGCGACGACGACGGCGACCACACCGATGCGTGCCGCGAGCGCGTTGGCGCGCACCCGGATCTCGCCGTCGGTCTTGAGGGCGATGAAGATCGCGCCGTGGAGAAGGAAGAGGGTGAGCGTCGTCAGGCCGCCGACGAGGGCGTAGGGGTTGAGCAGGGTGAAGAAGCCGCCGGTGTACTCCTTGGTCGCGTCGATGGGCACGCCCCGGACGATGTTGCCGAAGGCGACTCCCCACAGCAGGGAGGGGATCGCGCTGCCGACGACGATGGCGAGGTCCCACCGGGCGCGCCACGAGGCGGTGTCGATCTTGCCGCGGAACTCGAAGGCGACGCCGCGGATGATGAGGGCGACGAGGATGAGCAGCAGCGGGAGGTAGAAGCCGCTGAACAGCGTGGCGTACCACTCGGGGAACGCCGCGAAGGTCGCGCCGCCGGCGACGATCAGCCACACCTCGTTGCCGTCCCACACCGGGCCGATGGTGTTGATCATCACGCGTCGCTCGTTCTCGGTGCGCCCGAGGACGGGCAGGAGCATCCCGACACCGAAGTCGAATCCCTCGAGGAAGAAGTAGCCGATCCACAGGACGGCGATGAGCAGGAACCAGACGTCTGTCAGTGCCACGGTGAGGTCTCTCCGTCGGAAGTCGCGGGCGCGGCGTGCGTCTCGGGTGTGGGCACGGCGAGGTCCATCAGTAGGCGAACGCGAGCTCGCGCTCGTCGTCCTCGACGCTGCCGGAGCCGCCCTTGCCGCCCTTGCCGCCCTTGCCGGACGACTGGACCGGCGCCTCGGGCTGCGGGCCTGCCTTGATGTAGCGGAGCAGGACGATGACCTCGACGACGGCGAGGACCCCGTAGAGGAGGGCGAGGCTGATGAGCGAGGTCGCCACCTTCGCTGCGCTGACGCTGGGCGAGACGCCGTCCGCGGTCTGGAGGACGCCGAATACCGCCCACGGCTGACGGCCCATCTCGGTGAAGATCCACCCGAAGGAGTTGGCGAGGTAGGGGGTCGCGATGGTCAGCACGCCCACGAGGTAGAGCAACGGGCGCGTGGGCGTGCGGCCCTTGCGGAACAGCCAGAGGCCGACGATCGACACGAGCATGGCGATGAAGCCGAAGCCCATCATGAGCCGGAACGACCAGTAGGTGACGGGGATGTTCGGGGTGTAGTCGCCGGGGCCGAACTTCTCGACCGACGCCTTCTGGAGGGGGTTGATGCCCTCGACCTTCCCGTTGACGTCTCCGGTCGCCATGAACGACAGCACGTGCGGCACCCGGATGCTGAAGGTCTCCTTGCTGCCGTCGAGCGGGCCGACGCTGAGGATGCTGAACGACGCGGGCTGCTTGGTCTCGTACTGAGCCTCGGCCGCGGCCATCTTCATCGGCTGCTGCTCGGTCATGATCTTGCCCTGGATGTCGCCGGTGACGAGGACGGCCACCGAGGCCACGAGGACGGTGACGAGGCCCAGGCGCATCGACGTGCGCATGACCTCGACGTGCTTGCCGCGCGCCAGGTGATAGCCGGCGATCCCCATGACGAAGACGCCACCGGTGACGAGACCGGCCGTGATGACGTGCGGGAACGTCACGAGGGTCGTGCTGTTGGTGAGCACCGCCGGGAAGTCCGTGAGCTCGGCGCGGCCGCGCTCCTTGTTGTACGTGTAGCCGACCGGGTGCTGCATCCACGAGTTCGCCGCGAGGATGAAGTACGCCGAGAGCCACGTGCCGATGGCCACCGTCCAGATCGACGCGAGGTGCAGCCGCGGCGAGAGCCGGTCCCAGCCGAAGATCCACAGTCCGAGGAAGGTCGACTCGAGGAAGAACGCGAGCAGACCCTCGATGGCCAGCGGGGCGCCGAAGATGTCGCCGACGAAGCGGGAGTAGTCGCTCCAGTTCATGCCGAACTGGAACTCCTGGACGATGCCCGTGACGACGCCCATGGCGAAGTTGATGAGGAAGAGCTTCCCCCAGAACTTCGTCATCGCCTTGTACTTGGCGTTGCCGGTGCGGTACCAGGCGGTGTGCATGCCTGCCACGAGGACCGAGAGACCGAGCGTCAGCGGCACGAACAGGTAGTGGTAGACCGTGATGATGCCGAACTGCCAGCGCGCGAGCTCCAGGGCTGTCACGGGATCGTGATCCTTCCGAGGGTTCCGAGGCGTGCGAACGCCGCCCAGGGGTAGAGCGTCCGTTCAGTGTTCGGTCGACACATACGACCACGTAGGGTCGAAGGTCCCAGCACAGAGAGCCAGGAGTCCCCATGCGCACGCGCACGATCGGATCAGCACAGGTCGGCTGCATCGGCCTCGGAGGGATGCCGTGGTCGATGGCCGAGCACCCCTCGGACGACGCCCGCTCCATCGCGACCCTCCACGCAGCGCTCGACGCCGGGGTCACGCTCATCGACACGGCGGACGCCTACACGAAGGACGGCACGGACCCGGGGCAGAACGAGCGCCTCGTCGCCCGCGGGCTCAAGGAGTACGGCGGAGACACTTCGCACGTCCTCGTCGCCACGAAGGGCGGCCACACGCGTCAGGCCGGCGGCGGGTGGGACGTCGACGGCCGGCCCGAGCACCTCCGCGCCGCCTGCGACGCCTCGCTGCGGGCTCTCGGCGTCGACGTCATCGGGCTCTACCAGCACCACCGCCCGGACCGGAAGGTTCCCTACGCCGAGACGATCGGTGCCCTCAAGGAGCTCCACACGGCCGGCAAGGTCCGCATGGTCGGCATCTCCAACGCGAACCTCGAGCAGATCGCCCTCGCCCAGCAGATCCTCGGCGACGGCGTCCTCGCCAGCGTGCAGAACCAGTTCTCGCCGTCGTTCCGCAGCAGCGAGGCCGAGCTGCGCTACTGCGCCGAGCAGGGCATCGCGTTCCTCCCGTGGTCGCCGCTCGGCGGCGTCGGCTCGGCGGGCGAGCTCGGTGGGCGCTTCGCGCCCTTCGCCGAGGTCGCCAAGGAGCTCGGCGTCTCGCCCCAGCAGGTGTGCCTCGCGTGGGAGCTCGCCAAGGCCGACGTCGTCGTCCCCATCCCCGGCGCCTCGAAGCCGCACAACGCCCGGGACAGCGCCGCGGCGGCCGACCTCGCGCTCAGCGCGGAGCAGCTCTCCCGGCTCGACGCGAGCTGACCGGCAAGGCGGCCCGGCCTCGGCGCGTCACGCAATCCGGAGGCCGGGCACCGCCTCGTCCTCGGCGCAGACGCGGTTGCGGCCAGCCTTCTTGGCGGTGTGCAGCAGCTCGTCCGCCCGATGCAGGAGGGTGTGTTGGGAGTCCAGCGTGCCTACCCAGGACACGCCGACGCTCATGGTCACAGGCAGGTCGCCAGCGATCCAGCGCCAGTCCGTGCTGGCCACGGCGCGCCGCAGATCCTCGACGCGCTGGACCGCCTGCGCCCGTGACAGACCCTCCAGCACAAGGAGGAACTCCTCCCCACCCAGGCGCGCGGCGAAGCACCCTGCGCAAGGATCCGCTCCGGACGCGGCGGCCAGGGTCAGCAGCTCTGCGACCTTCACCAGCACCTCGTCACCCGCGGCATGCGAGCACGTGTCGTTCACCCGCTTGAAGTGGTCGAGGTCGACCATGGCGGCAGCGATGACCTGGTCGGGTGCGCGTCTGGCGAGCAGCCCCGGGAGGGTCTCGTTGACGAACCGCCGGTTGTACAGCCCGGTCAACGGGTCCCGGTGCGCCTCGTCGCGGAGCCGGTCGGCCTCGGCCCTGACCTCGTTCGTCTCGAACATCGCCTGGCGCAGCTTCGACTGCGCCGCCCGCTGCTCGGAGATCAGCTTCTTCTCGGCTGCGTGGAAAGCCTTGAGGCCGTAGAAGGCCTGCTCGAAGTCGCCGCGGGCAGCATGCAGCTCGGCCTGCTCCTCCTCCACCCGGGCCAGCACTGAGGCCAGCCCCGCCGTCGTGCCCATCGACCGGCACTCGTCCAGGCTGCGCTGAGCGGCGTCAAGATCACCCAGCTGTCGCTGGGCCAGGACCAGCGTGAGCAGGAACTCCGCGGGCGACATCGCCTCCAGCACCCCCTGCGCCCGGTAGCCCTCCATCGCCTGGTGCGAGGTCGAGATCGCCTCCTCGTACCGGCCCACGGCGATCTGGATGCGGGCGATGGTGTCCAGCGTGTTATGTCGGATGGGCACCTCGTGGAGGCGGCAGACCTCGACGAGCCGGTTGATCGTGGCCTCAGCCCCCTCGAGGTCACCGGCCAGGTACTCCCCGTACGCACGGTTGTTCAAGCAGGTGACCTGCCGGGCGATGTTGCCGACTCGTGCGGCGAGCTCCTCGGCCTGCTCGTAGCGCAGGCGTGCCTCCTGCGGGGAACCACACTCGTCCAGCGCGTCGGCCAGTCGGATCACGTACAGCGCCCGGACGGCGGGCGGCGCCTCGGCGTCCAGCAGCTCGACAGCCTTGACGGCGTGCTCGAGGCAGGCGGCCAGGTCACCGATGTCGCGGTACGTCCAGGCCAGGACGAGGTGGCTGCGCGCCTGCAGACGGGCGTGACCGTTGGCGGCGGCGTACTCGTTGACCTGTCGCAGCAGCTTCATCGCGTCCGCCAGCTCGCCGCGCCCGCCTGCGAGCTCGGCCAACAACAACCGTGCACGCCAGACGAGCTCCGGGTCGGCGAGCGCCAGAGCCGCCAGCTCCAGCTGCATCACCTCAGAATCGGAAGCGATTCCTCCAGGGCCAGGCCGGTCCTCCAGAGCCAGCAGGGCGCGACTCAGCTCCTCCCGGCTCCCGGGGCTGGGCAGGACGCGGCTCACTGGGTAGCCATCGGCCGATGGCTCGTCGAACTTGATTGCGACCGACATCCCGTTGTGGGCCCGACGTCACTCAATCCGTGGGCCCGGCCGGGTCGTCGCCCGGTCAGTCCGCGCTGCGCCAGGAGCGCCACAGGTCGGCGTACGCCCCGCCGGCGGCCACGAGCTCGTCGTGGGAGCCGAGCTCGCTGATCCGGCCGTCCTCGACGACGGCGATCCGGTCGGCGTCGTGCGCCGTGTTGAGCCGGTGGGCGATGGCGACGACCGTGCGGCCCTCGAGCACGGTCGCCATCGAGCGCTCGAGGTGACGCGCGGCTCGGGGGTCGAGCAGCGACGTCGCCTCGTCGAGGACGAGGGTGTGCGGGTCGGCGAGCACGAGCCGGGCCAGCGCGACCTGCTGAGCGCGCGCGGGCGAGAGGGGCAGGCCGCCGGAGCCGACCTCCGTGTCGATCTGCTGGGGCAGGCCGAGGGCCCACTCGAGGGCATCGACGGCGTCGAGCGCTGCCCGGACGGCGTCGTCGTCGGCGTCCGGACGGCCCAGGCGCAGGTTGTCGCGCAGCGTGCCCACGAAGACGTGGTGCTCCTGGGTGACGAGGGCGACGTGCGTGCGGACCCGCTCGGCCGGCATGTCGGCGAGCCGGGCCCCGCCAAGGGTCACCGAGCCGGTCCCCGGGCGGTAGATGCCTGCGAGGAGGCGCCCGAGCGTCGACTTGCCGGCCCCGGACGGCCCGACGAGCGCGACCGTCGAGCCCACCGGCACCGAGAGCGACACCGCGTGGAGGACGTCGCGGCCGGCGGCGTAGCCGAACGACACGCCGTCGACGAGCAGCTGCTGGCCGAGGGGACGCAGGTCGTGGTCGACGACGGCGTCCGGCACCTCGCGGACCCCGACGAGGCGCGCCATCGACGCCTGCCCGACCTGGAGCTCGTCGTACCACATGAGGAGGAGATCGAGCGGGTCGACGAGCATCTGCGTGTAGAGGACGCCGGCCGTGAGCTGGACGACGGAGACGTGCCCGGCTGAGAGCAGCAGGGAGCCCGCACCGAGCACCGCGACGAGCATGACGACGTAGGCGCCGTCGACGGAGGGGAACCAGGCCGTCCGCAGCCACAAGGTGTAGCGCTCCCACGCGATCCACCGGTGGATGGCCTCGTCGGTGCGGCGCACCCGGTCGGGACCGAGGCGGTAGGCCTCGACCGTGCGCCCGGCGTCGACCGTCTCGGCGACGACGGCGTTGACCGCGGCGTACGTCGCCGACTCCGCCCGGTAGGCCTGCGGGGCGAGCCGGAAGTACCAGCGCGACCCGAGGAGGATCGGCGGGGCGGCGACGAGGGCGACGAGGGCGAGCAGCGGCGAGGTGACGACGAGCGCGCCCGCGACGAGGACCGCAGTCACCGCCGTGATGGCGATCTGCGGCACGGCGTCACGCACGGCGACCGAGAGCCGGTCGACGTCGGTCGTCGTCCGGCTGAGCAGGTCGCCCGTGCCGGCGCGCTCGATGGCCGACGGCGGCAGCGCGACCGCGCGGGTGAGGAAGTCCTCGCGGAGGTCGGCGAGGACGGTCTCGCCCAGCAGCCCCGCACGCAGCCGGGACGCCCGCGTGAACAGCGTCTGGACGACGAGGGCCGCGAGGAAGACCGCCGCGGCCCGGTCGACGCGCGCCGCCGTCGTCCCCCGGGTGAGCTCGCCGACGAGCCGGCCGAGGACAGCCGGCCCCGCGAGCCCGGCGAGCGCGGCGACCGCCTGCAGGCCGACGACCCACGAGAACGCGCGCCGGTGACGGCGCAGCAGCAGGCGGACGTAGGCGCGCACGGTGGCGTCGGACCCGACCGGCAGCGTCGTCCGGTGCTCCTGACCGGTGCCGTAGCCGACGGCGACCGGGTCCTCGGGGGGTCTCACTCCTCCTCCTCACGGGTGACGACGGAGCGGTAGCGGTCGAGGTCGAGCAGGGCGCGGTGGGTCCCGACGACCGGCGCGCGCCCCGGGTCGACGAGGACGACGGTGTCGGCGTGCTCGAGCAGCAGGGGGCTGCTGCTGAGGACCACCGTCGTCCGGCCCTCGCGGACCGCCTTCAGGGAACGGGCCAGCCGCGCCTCGGTGTGGGCGTCGACCGCGCTCGTGGGCTCGTCGAGGACGAGAACCTCGGGATCGGCGACGAGGGAGCGGGCCAGCGCGAGCCGCTGCCGCTGGCCCCCCGAGAGGGTGCGGCCGCGCTCGGTGAGCCGTCCGTCGAGCGGGTCGTGGGTCCCGTCGAGGTCGCGCAGGGCGTCGAGGACGTCGTGCGCCGCCGCGGCTCCCACCGCCTCGGCCGCCCCGACCCGGCCCGAGCGCGGGACGTCGAGGAGCTCCGCGACCGTGCCGGAGAGCAGGACGGGGTCCTTGTCCTGCACGAGGACCCGGCTGCGCAGGACGTCGGTGGCGATCGCCGGGGTCGGGACGCCGTCGAGGAGCGCGCTGGCCTCAGCCGGGGCGCCGTTCTCGACGGCGACGTAGCCGCCCAGCCGGTCCGCGAGGCGTCCCGCGACCTCGGGGTCCCCGCACACGACTGCGGTGAGCCGACCGCGGGCCACGTCGAGCCCGGTGAGCGGGTCGTGGAGCACGGGCGTGCCGACGCCGGCCGGCTCCGGGCGTGCGGCGTCCGGTGACACCGCCCGGCGCAGGGAGAGGACTCGGATGATGCGCGCGGCCGCGACGCGGGCGCGGGTCCACTTGTGCGCGGCCTCGGTGATCGTCCGGAGGGGGACGACGAGGAACGCCGTCCAGCCGTAGAACGCGATGAGCTGCCCGACGGTGATCGAGCCGTCGAGCGCGAGCCGCGCCCCGAGCCAGGTGACTGTGACGACGAACGCGCCCGGCAGCGCCACCTGGAGCGAGTCGAGCAGCGAGCGGACCCGCGCGGTGGCGAACGCCGCGACCCGGACGTCCTGCGACGCGGCGCGGAACCGGTCGAGGAAGAGCTCCTCGCCGCCGATGCCGCGCAGCACCCGCAGGCCCGCGATCGTGTCGGAGGCGAGCTCGGTGGCTCGCCCGAGGGTCACCCGCTGGGCTGACTCGCGGCGCTCGAGCGGCTTGAGCAGGGGCCCGACCGCCAGCGCGAACAGCGGCACGCCGCCGAGGACCACCGCGCCCAGCAGCGGGGAGGTGGCGAGGAGCAGCACGGCGATCCCGATGAAGGCCACGACAGCGCCGGCGAAGCGGGACAGGACGTCGAACGCCCCGCCGATCCGCTCGACGTCACTGGCGGTGACGGCGACGACCTCGCCGGTGGCGACCTGCCGGGACAGGTCCGCCCCGAGGTCGCTCGCCTGCCGGGCGACGAGCTGCTGCGTGCGGCTCGCGGCGGTGATCCACGTCTCGACGGCGATCCGGTGCCGCATGACGCCCGCCAGCGCCTGGACGACCCCGAGGACGACGACGGCGAGCACGCACCACCCGACGCGACGCTGGTCGTTGCGCACGGCAGCCTGCACGGCAGCGCCGAGCACCGCGGGCACCGCGGCCTGCGCGGACATCCACGCGACGCCGTAGAGGACGCCAAGGGTCTGGATCCGCCACTGCATGCGCGCGAGCCACAGCAGGAAGCGCCCCGGCGACCGGAGGTCGGGGGTGCCGGGGTCCGGAAGCGGGAGGCGTCGCAAGGTCATGGCAGCGTCAACGGTAGGCGCCGGACGCTGCAGAGTCGCACCATTTTCGCGCGCCCACGGTTGTCCCGGCCGCGGCTCAGTCGGCGGTGGCGGCCCCTGGCCCGACGGTGCTCTCCCGGACGACGAGCTGACTCGGCGCGGTGATCTCCTTGGGCTCGACGACCTTGCCGCGGGCGGCGAGGTGCGCGCCGTCGGCGAGACGCTCGGAGAGCAGGCGCACGGCGGTCCGGGCGATGTCGACCTTGTCGGGTGAGACGGTCGTGAGGGTCGGCGTCGAGAACCGGCCGTCCTCGATGTCGTCGTAGCCGACGACGGCGATCTCTTCCGGGATCTTCACGCCGCGCTGGTGGAGGACCCGCATGGCGCCGAGGGCGAGGAGGTCGTTGAAGCAGAACACCGCGTCCGGGGGGTTGCGCAGGTCGAGCAGCGCGGCCATCGCCACCGCGCCTTCGGCCCGGTGCCAGGCCGCGGCATGACGCACGAGCTGGCGCGGGGCGTCGAGGCCGTGCATCTCGAGCGCTTGCTGGTAGGCGGCGAGGCGCAGGTGCGCCGTCGAGGCGGTCTCGGCACTCTGGGCTCCGATCGCCGCGATCCGGGTGCGTCCCAGCACCACGAGGTGCGACACGGCCTCTACGGTCGAGCCGACGTTGTCGACGGCGACGTGGTCGCGAGTGCCGCCGGCGACCCGCTCGCCGAGGACGACGACCGGCATGTCCCCGGCCTCCTCGAGGTCCTGGGAGTCCACCGCCAGGGGGCTGATGATGAGCCCGTCGAGCTGGTTGCGCAGGCCGCGCAGGGCCTCGAGCTCGCGGGAACGGACGCCGTCGGTCTGGTCGATGAGCACGGTCCAGCGCCGCTTCTCCGCGGCCTTGATGGTCGCGCGGGCGAGCTCGGCGAAGTACGCCGACTCGAGCTCCGGCACCGCCAGGGCGATGACCCCCGTCCGTCCCTGACGCAGGTTGCGGGCAGCGAGGTTGGGGCGGTAGCCGAGGTCGTCGAGGGCCGCCTGCACCTTGGTGCGGGTCGCGTCGGAGATGTACGGGTAGTCGTTGACGACGTTGGACACCGTCTTGATCGAGACGCCTGCACGCAGTGCGACGTCCTTGAGGCTTGTCGCCACCTCGACCCTCCCGCTGAACGGTCCGTCGACCGTGCCGATCAGCGTACCGGGCATTACATCGTTGTAAAGACCTCAGCGGGCGGCACCGCGGCCAGTCGCGCCGCGACGTCGAGAACCCGCGCGACCGCCTCGGGCTCGCCGACGGTGATCCGCAGGCCCTCAGTGGCGAACGGCCGCACGACGACCCCCGCCGCCTCCATCGCCCCGGCCACCTCGGCGGTGCGCCCCGCCGTCCGCAACCAGACGAAGTTCGCCTGCGAGTCAGGCACGGCCCACCCCTGGGAGCGCAGCCCCTCGATGAGCCGTGACCGCTCCACGACGAGCGAGCCGACCCGCTCGAGCAGCTCGTCGCGGGCGGCGAGCGAGGCGACGGCCGCCTCCTGGGCCATCGTGGACACCCCGAAGGGCACCGCCGTCTTGCGCAGAGCCGCGGCGACCCGCTCCGGGGCGACGGCGAAGCCCACCCGCAGGCCGGCGAGGCCGTAGGCCTTGGAGAAGGTCCGCAGGACGCAGACGTTGCTGCGCCCCCGGTACACGTCGATGCCGTCGGGGACCTCAGGATCGGTGACGAACTCGACGTAGGCCTCGTCGAGGACGACGAGGACGTCGCCGGGCACCCGGTCGAGGAAGGCCTCGAGCTCGTCGCGGCGCACCGCAGGGCCCGTGGGGTTGTTCGGCGAGCACACGAGCACGGCGCGGGTCCGTGGGGTGATCGCCCGCGCCATCGCGTCGAGGTCGTGCCGCTCGTCGGGCAGGAGAGGGACCCGGACGGCGGTCGCCCCGCAGACGGCCACGAGGATGGGATAGGCCTCGAAGGACCGCCAAGCGAAGACGACCTCGTCGCCCGGCCCGGCGACCGCCTGGAGGATCTGCTGGGCGACGCCGACGGAGCCGGTCCCCGTGGCGAGGTCCCCGACCGGGACGTCGAAGGTTGCCGACAGCGCGGCGACGAGCCCGGTGCACGCCATGTCGGGGTAGCGGTTGACCCGCCCTGCGGCGTCGGCGAGGACCGCCTGCACGGACGGCAGCGGCGGGTAGGGGTTCTCGTTGGACGACAGCTTGTAGCTCGTCAGCCCCGCGACCACCGGAGCCGCGCGACCCGGTGCGTACGTGGGGACGTCGTCGAGGGCAGCGCGCAGCCGTGGGCCCGGTTCCATCCGGGAAGGCTACGGCTCGCCCCCGCCGCGCCGCCTACGGCCAGTTGGCAGGCGGGCCGACACCCGGTGCCAGACCCCCTGTTGGAAGGCGAGCGTCGCCCAGCCGGCGACGGCCATCGCGCTGAGGTTGACGACGAGCTGCAGCCCGCTCCCCCGGACCTCCGGCCAGACGCCGAACGCGGCGGCCAGCGCGACGTTGCCCGCAGCGGGGACGGTCGTCACCGAGATGAAGACGCCGGAGAGCCCGCCGACCCTCGCCGAGGTCAGCGACAGGACGCCGGCCGCCGCCGCCACGACCCCGACGACGAACGACCACCGGTCCGGGGAGTAGATGAACGCCGTGCCGGGACGGTCGCCGGTGACGTCGGCGAGGGTGACCCAGCCCGCCCCGCGTGCCACGAGCGCGGCGAGGAGCGCGATGACGATGGCCACCGCGAAGCCGAGGACGAGGGTGCGCAGCCCGCGGTGGAGCAGGACCCGCCTCCTGCGCACGAGCGCCACCCCGAGGGCGGCGACAGCGCCGAACTCCGGGCCGAGGACCATCGCCCCGATGACGAGCACCTGGCTGTCGACGACGATGGCGATCGACGCGAGCAGCGTCGCGAGGGTCATGAAGCTTGCGTACGTCCAGGTGAGCTCGGACTCGTCGTAGGCGCGCTGCACGACCTCAGCCCACACGACGGCGTCGGAGCTGCTGCCAGGGGTCAGCTGCTCGGCGTCGAGGCCCGGCTGCGACATCCACGTCGGCACGGGCACGAGCCGCACGGTCCCCTCGACGTGGACGCCGGTGGCCCGGAGCGCGTCCATGACCTCGGTGGCGATCTCCCGCGCGACATCGGCCTCGACGACGTCGCCCAGGGGCTCGAGCGCGGCACCCCGGAGCACGGCGAGGCTGCTCACGCCCTGACGGCCCCTCAGCGCGTCGAGGACGGCCTCGGTGGCGGCCGCCGGGCTGACGACGCTGAGGTGCAGCACGGCGTCATCCTGCCCTGGCCGGGACACCGACGGCCTGGACGAGCCGGGAGCGGCAGGCCAGCAGCGTCAGGCCAAGCAGCGTCAGGTCGCCGGGGCTCCGGCCGCGGCCCAGGCGACGAGCGCGCGGCGCGCGGCAGAGGCCAGGGGATGGCCGCGGCGCTCCGCTCTCGCGAGGCTGTACTGGCAGACGACGAGCCGCCCCGGCCCGACGTCGAGGGAACCGACGACGGTCCCCTGGTTCGGCAGCGGCAGCGGCTTGTAGAGCCCCACCGCCGTCGTCGTCGCCCAGGGGGTCCCCTCGATGCCGGTGATCAGGGCGGTGGGCCGCAGGCCGAGGTCCTCCGTGGCGAGCACCTGGCGCGGGGGGAGGAACGGCAGGGCCGGGACGTCGGTGGTGAAGTGGAAGTCGGTCCCGCCCCACTCGGTGGTCACCGGCCGCAGCGTGACGGGGACGGGGTAGTGCGCGGCGGCCTGCGGCTGCTGGGCGAGGACGAGCGCGCGCCCGCCGTCGGCCAGGTGCTCCGCGAGGGTTCGGCCGCGGTGCGCGTCAAGGGCTCCCTCCTCGATGACGAGCACCCCCGGGGCGGAGGCGCCGGCACCGGGGTCGGGGCGAGGCACGACGAGGACGGGGTACTCGTTGCGTCCGACGACGTCGCCGCCGACGTGGAGCTCGACCGTGAGGGTGCAAGGCCCGGGTGCCTCGGGCGCGGCGAGGCCGATTCGCCCGAGCCGGGTCGGCCCGTGCGCCGGGAGCGGAGCCACCGGCCGCCTGGCCCAGGAGCGGCCGAGCCGCAGCACGAGCTCGCCCGCGGGGAGCGCGTCGCCGTCGTTCGCGACCCACGCTGTCCCGGTGACCTCCCCGCCCGCGAGGACGTCGAGGCGGTCGACGGCGAGCATGGGCAGGACGTCGGCGTTCGCGCGGCGCAGCTCCTCCACGGCGAGGGCCTTGGGCCGGCGCTCGAGGTCGAGCAGGCCGTTGAGCTCCCACGGGACGTCGGTCAGCTCGGTGAGGCAGAACCCGCCGACCGAGGCGTGCCGGCGCAGCAGCTCGATCTGCAGGCGGTCGGCGAGGCCGAGGTAGCGCTGGGTCCCCCGGCACAGCTCGGCGAGGCCGGCCGGGTAGGGCGTCGCCGCCACCTCGCGCTCGTAGTGGTCGCCGTACCACCAGAACGGCGGGTCGGGTCGGTGCTCCATGTCGGGCAGCCCCCAGTCACCGAGCTCGGTGACGAGCAGCGGGCGCCCCGTCCCGCTCCACCGGGTGGCCTTGGCCTCGAGCTCGTCGAGGTAGGCCTCGTCGAGACGCCCGTACCAGTGGGCGGTGAGGATCGGGCTGCAGAACACGCGGGCCGGGTCGGGGTCGGTCCAGTCGTTCTCGATGACCGGGCGGGTGTGGTCGGTGCTCACGACCGCGTCGTGGAGGAACCGCGCGAAGCGCTCGTAGGCGTCGGTGGGTCGGATGTCGCTGCCGTCGTGGCCTATCTCGTTCATGGCCGACCACATGACGATGCTCGGGTGACCACGGTCGCGCCGGACCTGGGCGACGACGGCCGCCCGGCAGGCCTCCGCGAGCTCACCGGTGCCGTCGAGCGCCTCGTGGTCGATCGGCTCGGCCACCGGGAGGTCGCAGTGGACGTACACGCCGAGCTCGTCGCAGACGTCGAGGTAGCGCGGGTCGAACGCCTTGAGGTGCAGCCGCACCGCCGTGAAGCCGAGGTCCTTGGCCGCGCGGACCTCGGCCTCGATGCTCGCCCGGTCACCCTCGGCGTAGAGGGTGTCTGCCCGGAAGCCCTGGACGAGGACGGAGCGCATCCGCCAGGGGACGCCGTCGACCTCGATGTGCTCCCCGGCGACCCGCACCCGCCGGACCCCGAAGCGGGTCGCGGCCGTGTCGCTCGGCCGCTCCGCGGCACCGCCGAGAAGCCGCTCCGCGTCGAGGACGACGACGGAGGCCCGCAGGTCGTGGAGCACCGGGTCCCGCGGCGACCAGCCCGGCAGCCCGAGGCCCTCGAGCGCGAAGCGCTCGACCCGGCGCTCCCCGCAGCGCAGGCGCACCTCGCGCTCGCGGCGGGCACCCGGCACCTCAACCTGCAGACGCACGACGCGCGTGACGGCGTCGACGTTGTGCAGCTCGGCCTCGACGGTGAGGTCCGCGGGGTCGCCGTCGGCCCAGAGGTCACGCAGGACAACCGGTCCGTGCGAGCGCAGCTCGACCGGCTGCCAGATCCCGCCGTAGGTCATGTAGAGGCTCGGTGGGGAAGGGAAGTCCTGGTTGGCCCACCCCTGCTTGCCGTGCGGTGAGCGCTCGTGCTCGGGGGTCCGGAGCACATGGTCGGTGACCTCGACGACGAGCTCGTGCGGGCCGGGTGCCACGCCCGAGAGGTCGAGCTCGAACGGGGTGTACGGCAGGTCGTGGCGGCCGAGCAGGACGCCGTCGAGGTGCACGGCCGCGGCGTCCATCACCGCCCCGAAGCGCAACGTCAGGAAGGGCTCGTCGGGCACGAGAACGGTGCGCCGGTAGGTGGCGACCCCGTCGAGGTCGAGGTGGCCCTGCGCCTCCCACAACCCGGGCACCTCGAGGGTGCCGAACGGCTCGCCGGAGCAGGCAGGCCCGGGCCGGAACTCCCACGTGCCGTCGAGCGAGGTCGCCGGGCGCGGCCGCCCGCGCAGCGGCGGGCCTGCTGGCGCCGGCGCACGGCCGCTCGCCAGGACGCCGACGGCTACCACGACTCAGCCGCTCGCCTGGAGGGGCACCGGCTGGGCCTGCGATGTCGGCCCGTGCAGCGTGAGCCGGCCGCCCTCGATGGTGAGCCGGTCGACCCAGAACGCCCGGGAGCCCCCCGCGCCGTAACCGACCTTCGCCGCGTCCCAGGCGTGGTAGGCGAGCCACCTCGTGCCGTCGGCGAGGGTGACGACGTCCTGCCCGCCCGGCCCGGCAGCGCGACCCGCGCTGGCCACCCACGGCGCGTCGGACTGGTCGACGAACGGTCCTTGCGGGGAGTCGGCGACGGCGTAGCCCATGGCGTACTCAGCGGTGTCGTAGCCGTTCGCGGAGTAGATCATGAAGAACCGCCCGGAGTCCTCGAGCACGGTCGGCGCCTCGACGAGCGGCCCCTGCCAGCCCTTCGTCTGCTTGAGCCCCGTGTCGACGCGCGGACCCGTCAGCGACCTGCCGTCCGCCGAGAGCTGCTGGGCCCAGATGACGGTCGCCTTGCCGACGGCGTTGCCGTCGTTCTTCCAGTACAGCCAGCGCTCACCGCCGGGGCGGGTGAGGACGAACGGGTCGATGGAGCCACCCATGTCGTCCTGGCAGAGGAACGGCGCCGGCGAGCTGTCGACGAACGGCCCCTCGGGCGTCTTGCTCGCGGCGGTCGTGATGCACTGGAGCCCGGAGGCCTGCTGCCGGGCGACGTAGTACATGAGGTAGCCCGAGCCCTGGGTCACGACCTCGGGGGCCCAGGTGAGCCCTTGGGCGAGCGGCTGCCAGGCGGGGCGCTCCGGCAGGGCGTCGGGCAGGCGCTCCCAGTGCACGAGGTCGCGCGAGCGAGCGGCCTGGATGTTGGCCACGCCGACCTTGACGGTGGCGTAGGCGTAGAACGTCTGACCCACCTGGAGGACGTCGGGGTCGGGGAAGTCGTCGTCGATGACGGGGTTGGTGAAGGTCCGGTTCGCCGGCCCGGTGGAGCTCGTCATGGAGGCAGACCCCTGGGGTGGTGTCGTGGCCATCCCCGCGGGCCCGCCGGACGAGCCGGAGGCGCCGCAGGCGGCGAGGAGGAGGCACAACGGGAGGCAGCGCAGGAGCAGCGCGGAGCTGCGCGCAGCGGCTCCCGCCGGCCCTCGCGCTGCCCGCGAGGGCCGGGTTCGAGGACGCACCGGCGTCAGCCCTTCAGGCCGCTGCGCGAGACGCCCTCGATGACGAAGCGCTGGCTGACGAGATAGAGCAGGAGCACCGGGATGCTCGCGATGACCCCACCGGCCATGATCGTCGCGTAGTCCGTCGTGTAGGCGCTCTGGAGCGTCGACAGGCCCGGCTGCAGCGTCAGCCGGGAGGGGCTGAACAGGACGTACAGCGGCCAGAGGAAGTCGTTCCAGTTCGTGAGGAACGACAGCAGCGCCAGGGTCGCCAGGGCAGGGCGTGACAGCGGGACGACGATGGTCCAGAAGATCCGCCACCGGTTGGCGCCGTCGACGAGCGCCGCCTCCTCGATCTCGGCGGGCAGCGACTGGAAGAACTGACGCATGAAGAACACGCCGAACGCCCCGGCAGCACCCGGGATGATGACGGCGGGCAGGCTGTCGAGCCACCCGAGCTTGGAGATGATGACGTAGTTCGGGATGAGCAGCGAGATCGGCGGGACGAACAGCGTCGCGAGGATGAGCTTCGACAGCACCCCGCGGCCGGGGAAGTCCATCCGCGACAACGCGTAGGCCGCCATCGACGCCACCGTGACGACGAGGAGCATCTGCCCGGTCGCAGCCAGCATGCTGTTGAGGAACCACCGGAAGACCGGGGTCTGCGGCTGGTCGAGGATGAACCGGTAGCTGTCGGTCGTGGCATCGCGCGGGATCCACGTCGGCGTGGCCGCTGCGGCGTCGACCTTGGACTTGAACGACGTCACGAGCATCCACACGAACGGCGCGGCGAACAGGATGCCGATGAGCGCGAGGCTCAGGTAGGTGAAGGGCCCGGCGCCGCGGAGGCTGGTCTGACGGCGGGTCTTCCCTCGGCGCGAGGGGCGCACCCCTGCCGTGGCGGTCGCCATGTCAGGCATCCTTCCGCTCGCGGGTGAAGACCAGGGAGGCGAGGCTGATGAGCAGGAGGGCCACCGTCATGACGGTGCTCATAGCTGCGGCGCTGCCCATGTTGAACCTGCGCAGGCCCTCCTCGGCGATCTGCATGATCAGGGTCCGCGACTCGTTGCCGGGCTGGCCCTGGGTGATGAGGTAGGCCTGCCCGAACACGTTGGCCGACGCGAGGATCGTCGTGATGAGGATGAAGATCGTCACGGGGCGCAGCGACGGGACGGTGATGCTGATGAACTGCCGCCAGCGGCCGGCGCCGTCCATCTCGGCGGCCTCGTACAGCTCGGGGGAGACGTCCTGCAGGCCAGCGAGGAAGATCACGGTGTTGTAGCCGACGGTCCACCAGATCGTCGGGATGACCAGGGCGAGGAACACCCACGGCGTCTGGCTGGTCCACGCCGGTGTCGGCAGGTGCATCAGCCCGAGGTAGTAGTTGAGCAACCCGAGGTTGGGGTCGAGCAGGTAGCGCCACAGCAGGCCGACGACGGCGACGCCGAGGACGTACGGCGCGAAGATGATGGCCCGGAAGAAGTTGCGGCCGCGGAACTTGCGGTTGAGCACGACCGCCAGTCCCAGCGCCGGCAGCACGAGCAGGGGGACGGCAAGCACCATGAAGATGCCGGTCGCCCGCATGGCGGACCAGAACGGGCCCGAGCTCACCGAGCCCGACGTGAACAGGTCCGTGTAGTTCGACAGCCCGGCCCAGGGCTTGCCCGGCAGGAGGAAGTCCCAGTCGTGCAGGCTGATCCACAACCCGTAGACGATCGGCGCAAGGACGAACGACGTGAACAGGACGAGGTACGGCGCGAGGAACAGGTACGCGGTGGACGGCCGGCCAGCCAGGGCTCGGGGGGACCGAGCGGCCGACCGCCGCCGGGCGACCGTGGGTGCGAGCACCCCTTCGTCGCCCAGCAGCGGCACAGCCATCGATCAGGCCCCGTACTTCTTGCGGTTCTCGGCGAGCAGGGCGTCGGCCTTGCTCTGCGCCTCGGCGAGGGCGGCCTTCGGGGAGGCCTTGCCGAGCACGGCCTTGTTGACCGCGGTCTCGAAGGTCGGGGTGGTGACGTCACCGATGCCGGGGACGGCGGGCGGGAAGACGACGTGGTCGAGCTGCGCGGCCAGCGTGCTCTGCACCTCGAGGGCCTTGAACGCGGCGCTCTCGCGGACGCTGTTGCGGGCCGGGATCTGACCGGACTTCGCCCAGTCGATCGAGTGCTCGCTGAGCCAGGCGATGAAGGCCTGCCCGGCCGCGAGCTTGTTCGGGTCCTTGGCGGCCTGGCTGGTCAGGGTGAGGTTGTGCGAGCTCGCCCACACGGCCGGCTTGTCGCCGATCGTCGGCACGGCAGCGGCGCCCCACTCGAGGCCGGGCACCTTCGCCCACTCGTTCATCATCCAGATGCCGTCCCACGTCAGGGAGTCCTTGCCCTGACGGAAGGCCTGGGCCTGAGCGTCGTTGGAGACGTTCTTCGGGCTGGCGCCCTTCTGGATGTAGCTGACGTACCACTCCAGTGCCTTGACGCCGGAGTCCGAGCCGAACTCGGCCTTCGTGCCCTCGTCGTTGTAGAGCTTGCCGCCGAACTGGTTGAGCAGACTGATGAACATGAGGTGCGCGGGCCACGTGGCGGTCACCCAGAACGGGTTGGGGTTGGCGCCCTTGGCCTTGATGCCCTCGACGGCGGCGTCCCAGCTGGCGCGGTCCTTCGGCGGCTCGGTGATGCCGGCAGCCGTCAGGTGCTTCTTGTTGTAGTAGAAGCCCAGCGGGTGGATGTCGAGCGGGACCGAGTATCGCTTGCCCTTGTACTCCCCGGCGTTCCAGACGATGGGGTTGAAGTCGTCCTTGCTGAGCTTCATGGCGGCGACGGCGTCGTCCAGGGGGACGATGACGCGGCGCGCGGCGTTGGTGGCGAGCTGGTCGATGTGCATGGCTGCGATGTCGGGGCCGTTGCCGCTGGAGACCGCGTTGGGGACCTTGCTGTAGAAGTCGCCCCACTGGAGCGTGTTCATCGTGACGACGATGTTCGGGTGCTCCTTGTTGAACGTCGCCACGAGGTCGCGCATGAACGGGCCGTCACCACCGGTGAAGCCGTTCCAGAACTGCATCGTCACCTTGGGGCCGGTGTACCCGGCGGACGCGGCGGCGGAGCCGGACGTGGCGGGCGCGGCCGGGCTCGTGGCTCCGGGGCTGGACTTCCCGCCGCAGGCGCTCAGCGCGAGCCCCGCACCTGCGGCGGCGCCGAGCCCGAGCAGGCCGCGCCGGGTGAGGTCGAGGCGGGGGTTGGGGGAGCCTGAGTCGGTCATGAGCATCCTCGTGGTGCCGGGGGCCCTTGCCGGAGGAGAGGGCCCGCTCTCGACGGCGCGCTCGGCGAGCGACCGGTGGTCGGCGGGCTGCAGGCGCGACCTGCGTGTCCACCGTTGTTTACGACGATGTAAACCTGTCCAACCGAACAGCGGATGTCAAGGACTTCGCTGCGTTCACTACGTGAGCGCAGCGGCAGGTAGGCGGCATCACGCCGCCTACCTGCGCCTTCTTGCGTCGAGATGAACCTCGTGTTACCGGATTGTGATCTCCGGGCCGTGCCCGGCGGGGATCGTGCCGAGGCGTCCGGCCTGGAAGTCCTCGAAGGCCTGGACCAGCTCAGCCCGGGTGTTCATGACGAAGGGGCCGTGGGCAGCGATCGGCTCACGGATGGGACGGCCGCCGAGGAGCAGGACCTCGAGCTCCGGCGTCCGGCTGTCCTGGGTGCCCGCGGCGCTCACCGTGACGACGTCGCCCGCGCCGAGGACGGCGAGCTGGCCGCTGGCGATCTGCCGACGAGCCGTCCCGACCGAGCCGGCGCCAGCGAGGACGTAGACGAGGGCGTTGACGTCCTCGCGCCACGGCAGCTCGAGCTCCGCCCCGGCGGTGAGCGTGGCGTGGGCGAGGGTGATCGGCGTGAGGGTCGTGCCCGGACCGGTGTGCCCGCCGACCTCGCCGGCGATGACTCGGACGAGCGCGCCCCCGTCGGGTGAGGCGAGGAGGGCCGAGGCGCGGCCGCGGATGTCCTGGTAGCGCGGAGGTGCCATCTTCAGCGACGCGGGGAGGTTTACCCAGAGCTGGACGCCGTGGAAGAGGCCGCCGCTCATGACGAGGTGCTCCGGCGGCGTCTCGATGTGGAGGATCCCCGCTCCGGCAGTCATCCACTGGGTGTCGCCGTTGCTGATGAGCCCGCCGCCGCCGTTGGAGTCGGAGTGGGCCATCTCGCCGTCGATCATGTAGGTGACGGTCTCGAACCCACGGTGCGGGTGCCACGGGGTGCCCTTGGGCTCCCCGGGCGCGTACTCGACCTCGCCCATCTGGTCCATGTGGATGAACGGGTCGAGGGCCCGCAGGTCGACCCCGGCGAAGGCCCGGCGGACGGGGAACCCCTCGCCCTCGAAGCCGCGGGGGGCCGTCGTCACCGACAGGACGGGGCGCCGCGGGACGCCGGCGTCCGGGCGGGCGACGACAGGCAGGGTGAGGGTGTCAGCGGTGACGGCAGGCATGGCGTTCTCCTCTGCGAGAGCAGGTCGTTGCCATCGCAACTATGCGGCGCGAGCCGAGTATTCCGTCGCCGATATCGTCCCCTCCGTGGCCGGCGGACGCAGGGGACGGGCCTGGGCCGCGCGTCGTCCGCCCGGCGGCGTCGTCGGTGTTGTTCCGGCTCCCGTGCTCGTCATGACGGCGATCGCGTCGGTCCAGGTCGGTGCCGCCGTCGCCAAGCGGCTCTTCGCCGAGGTCGGCCCAGGCGGCACCGTGCTCCTGCGGCTGGCGCTCTCCGCGCTCGTGCTCGTCGCTGTGGCCCGGCCTCGGCTGCGCGGACGGGCGCGGCGCGACGTCGGCGTCGCCATCGCCTTCGGGCTGGTGCTGGCCGGGATGAACTTCACCTTCTACGAGGCGATCGAGCGGATCCCTCTCGGCGTCGGCGTGACCATCGAGTTCGTCGGACCCCTCGCCGTCGCCGTGGCGGGGTCACGTCGCCGGCTCGACCTCCTCTGGGCGGGGCTCGCCGCCGCGGGGGTCGGGCTGTTCACCACGGGTGGCAGCGCGCTCGACCTCGTCGGGGTCGCGCTCGCCCTGCTCGCAGGTGCCTTCTGGGGGGCCTACATCCTCCTGAGCCGACGGGTCGGCCAGGCGCTGCCCGGTGCGCAGGGGCTGGCGATCGCGCTGTGCGTCGGTGCGCTCGCCGTGCTCCCTGTCGGAGTGGTCCAGGGCGGCGCCGGCCTCGTGCACCCCGGCGTCCTCGCAGCGGGCTTCGCGGTGGCGATGCTCAGCTCCGCCGTGCCGTACTCGCTCGAGCTCTCGGCGCTGCGCCGGCTGCCGACGTCGGTCTTCGGCGTCCTCATGAGCCTCGAGCCGGCGATGGCCGCGCTGGCGGGGCTCGTCTTCCTCGGCGAGCGCCTCGGCTGGCGCGAGGTCGGCGCGATCGCCCTCGTGTGCGTCGCCAGCCTGGGGGCGACGCTGGGCGCCCGGACGGACGGCGACCCCGTGCAACGATGATCGCCGTGGCGCAGCGGTGGAGACTGTGCCGGGGCAGGCCCGGCGGCGGGCGGAGGGAGCGACGGTGGGCAGGTGGTCGCGGCGCGGAGCGCGCCCTCCCGGGGCCGGGCGCGCAGAGGTGCCCTTTGCCCTCGGCGCGGAGCTGCCGCACGATGATGCGCCACTCCCGTCGACGCCTGCTCGGCCGGTGCCGCAGCGGACCGCCTCTGACCGCGCGCCGGAGCTGTCGCTGCGGCGCTCCCCCTCGCCGGACGACGCCGTCAACCTCGCCTTGCGGGTCGCCGCGGCCTACGCGTGGCGGCTCATCGTCATCTCCGTCGCCGTCTACGGGATCTTCGTCGCACTCGGTCGCGTCCAGCTCGTCGCGGTGGCGCTCTTCGTCGGGCTCGTCCTCTCCGCGCTGCTGCGGCCGCTCGCCGACCGCCTCGCCCAGCTGGTCCCGCGCCCGGCCGCCGTCGCCGGTTCGCTGCTCCTCGGGCTCAGCGTCGTCGCCGGCGTCGTCACGTTCATCACGACCTCGGCCGTGAGCCAGTGGAGCTCGCTGCAGTCGCAGTTCTCCGACGGCCTCGGGACGATCGAGAAGGCGCTCCAGGGGGGGCCGTTCGGGCTGAGCCAGGGCGACGTCGCCCGGTACGTCGACGAGGTACGGCTGTGGATCTCCAGCCACCAGGGACAGCTCGCCGGGCAGGCGCTGGGCCAGGCGACGGTCGTCGTCGAGGCGCTCACCGGGCTCGCGCTCGCCGTCTTCTGCTCGATCTTCTTCATCCACGGCGGCGACCGGATGTGGCGGTGGTTCGTCGCCCAGCTGCCCGAGGGCTCCCAGCAGGCGTGGGACGAGGCGGGTCACGCGGGGTGGGCGACCTTCGCCGGCTACACGCGGGGCATCGTCATCGTCTCGGGGACCAACGCCGCGATCGTCTGCCTCGGCCTGCTCGTCCTCCGGGTGCCGCTGGCGCTCCCCCTGGCACTCCTCGTCTTCGTCGCGTCGTTCGTCCCGCTCGTGGGAGCACCCATCGCCATGGCTGTCGCGACGGTCGTGGCGCTCGCTGCGCGCGGGCCTCTCATCGCCCTGGCCGTCGTCGTCCTCATCGTCATCGTCGGCCAGATCGAGGGGCACATCCTCCAGCCGCTCGTCATGAGCCGCGCGGTGGCGATCCACCCGGTCGCCGTCGCGGTGTCGGTGGCGATGGGCACGGTGCTGGCCGGGATCGTCGGCGCGGTCGTCGCCGTGCCCATCGTCGCGGTGGCGTGGTCGGTGCGGCGCCGCCTGCGCGACGTCGGAGCCTCGTGGGACTCCCGCGAGGACGTACCCGGCCCGGCGCCTTCCCCAGCGGAGTGATCTGCGGCACATTGGCCACCACGTCCGAGGCGAGGTGGACCGATGACAGCCAGTGCTGCAGGTGGGACGACCGGACCGGCGTCCGGGGCGCGCGGCAGAGCGCTGCGTCGATGGCTGCTCGGCCGCCGTCCCTCCCTCGGGAGGCTCCCCGGCCGCCCGCCGGCGCCGACGAGCCCCGCGGCGGCGCGGTCGACCCGCTTCGGCCCCGTCCCGTCGGTCGCTGACCCCACCGAGCCGGCCAGCCCCGTCCGGGCCATCTGCTGCTCGGGCGGCGGGATCCGCGCG
This sequence comes from Actinomycetes bacterium, assembly GCA_038322045.1. Classification (GTDB taxonomy): domain Bacteria; phylum Actinomycetota; class Actinomycetes; order JBBQFP01; family JBBQFP01; genus JBBQFP01. The sequence continues at coordinate 41,410 of JBBQFP010000017.1, forward strand.
GCCGCGTTCGCCATGGGCGGCATGCAGCGCCTCGGCCGGCGCACCGCGGGGGCCCCGTCGTTCTACGACGGCACGCACCTCGTGACGGCGGTGTCGGGCGGCTCGTACATGGCGGCGTCCTTCGCGATGGTCAACCACTCCCTCACCCCGGAGCAGCGAGCCGAGCTGCCGCCGTACGCTCCGGGCTCGCCCGAGGACAACCGCCTGCGGACCCACACCCGCTACCTCGTCGAGGACCCCAAGGTCGCCGCTATCGGGGTGCTGAACATCCTCTACGGGCTGCTCCTCAACCTCCTGCCCGTCCTCGCCGTGATCTTCGTCGTCGCCAAGCTGCTCGGCTGGGTGCTCCACGGCACGCAGCTGCTCGCGCCCGGTACCGGCGGCACGTGGGCGGCGGGGGACGTCGGCGTCGTCGTCGAGGTCGCCGTGGTCATCGGCGCGCTCGCCATGGTCACCTTCGCCGTCGACCGCGTCCACGACGTCTACCGGCCGCCGCTGCCCTGGCTCAAGTCGCTGACCCGCGCCTGGACGATGCGGCTGCTCGTCCTCGCCGGGGTGCTCGCGGCTCTCCTCGCCGGGGTGCCGGCACTCGTCGCGGCGCTCGACGGCGCCAGGCTGCCCGGCAACGGCGTCCCCGCGGCCAACCAGCTCACCGGCTTCGCGGCCACGACGGTCGCCATCGTCGCCGCGGTCAAGGGGACCCTCGGGCGGTTCCGCGGCAAGCTCCAGACCTCGACGAGCGGCGGGAGCGGCGGCCCCGTCGGGCGCGTCCTCGCCCGCGTCGTCCGCGCCCTCGCCCCCTGGGCGGGCTCAGCGGTCGCCGTCGCCCTCCTGCTGCTCGCGTTTCTCGGGTGGACGACGGAGGCGGCCTACCACGGCCTCCAGCGCAGCGACGCCCTCGCCCTCGCGGCGGCCATCGCGCTCACCCTCGGGTGGCAGACGCTCACCGACGTCAACCGCAACTCGATCCACCCCTTCTACAAGGAGCGGCTCTGCTCGGCCTTCGCCGTCCAGCGGATACGCCGCGAGCGGGACGGCGTCCTCGTCGACGACGCCGAGGAGCTGCCGTTCTCCCGCCGCGTCGAGCTCTCGGACTACGCCGGGGACTCCCCCCAGCTCGTCGTCTGCGCGGCCGTCAACACCGACGAGGAGGGCGTCGTCCCGTCCGGCCGGGCGTGCGCGCCGTGGACGTTCAGCCCCCGGTGGACGGGGATCAGCGCCGGGACGATGTTCGACGGCGAGGCCGCTGGGGCCGACACCTCGCTCATGGTGCCCTGCGAGGAGTACGAGCGGCGGGCCGGCGTGCGGCTCGTCACCCTGCCCGCAGCGGTCGCCGTGAGCGGGGCCGCGATCTCACCGGTCATGGGCCGGATGACGCGCGCCCCCCTGCGGCTGCTGCTCGGGGTCGCCAACGTCCGGCTCGGCCTGTGGATGCCGAACCCGCGGCGGGACGACCTGCCGCTCGCGCCGGCGCCCGAGGCCGGCGTCCTCTCCCGGATCGGCTGGCAGCTGCGCCAGCCGGGGATCCTCGCGCTGCTGGCAGAGATCTTCGGCCGGACGACGCTGCACCGGCGCTGGGTCTACGTGACCGACGGCGGGCACTACGAGAACCTCGGGCTCGTCGAGGCGCTGCGCCGCGGGGCGACCGAGATCGTCGTGTTCGACGCCAGCGGGGACCCGCCGGCGAGCTGGTCGACCTTCGGCCAGGCGGTGGAGACGGCGCGCGCGGACCTCGGCGTCGAGATCGCCCTCGACCCGACGTCGATGCGGCCTCGCGACGACCCGCGCCGAGCACCGGCACTCGTCGCCCGGGGCGTCGCCCGCTACCCCAACGGCGTCGAGGCCGACCTGCTCCTGTGCAAGCTCGCGCTGCCGGTGTCGGCCGACGCCTCGTGGGACGTCTTCGCCTGGGCCGCGGGGCACGAGGCGTTCCCCAACGACTCGACGGCGCAGCAGCTCTACGGCGACCGCGAGTTCGAGGCGTACCGGCGGCTCGGGGAGATCGCCGCCGGTGCCGCGCTCGACCTCATCGCCAAGGACCGCCGCGGCACGGTCGTCGACATCTCCGAGCAGCGGAGCGGCTCACGGGACGTGACCGACGACCCGGGCCGCCCGACCCACGTGGACCGGGTGGGCGATCCTCCCGCGACGGCTGCGGCCGCGGACGCGGGAGACCGTCGGTAGGGCCGGACAGGGGAGGTGCCCGCCCGGCGGTTTCAGCCCGGGTGCTGTGGTGCCGATGGTGATCACGTGAGCACACCTCGCCCTGGGGGCCCACCGCGCCGCCGACGCGGCGTCCGGTGGCATCCCTCGCTGCTCCTTCGCATGGGGGTGCTCTCGCTCGTCGTCGTCGTCCTCACGGCGATGATGCTCAGCCTGCAGCTCCGCCGGGTGATCACCCACCGGGCGCTGCTCAACGCCCGGCAGAGCGCCGAGGTCGACATGCAGCTCGCCGTCGGGCTGTTCTTCCCTCCGGCCCCGCTGGACGGGGACCGCGTGGCGTTGGGCTCGCAGGGCGCGACCGGCGGATCGCTGTTCAGCAACCCCGTCGTGCGCAAGCGCGTCCTCTCGGCCACCGCCTGGACCCTCGACGGCAAGGTGGCGTACTCGACCGAGAGGGGGGCGATCGGCACCACGGAGGTGCTCCCGGCCACGGCGCGCCGGGCGGCGTCGGGCACAGCCCTCGCGACCGTCGCCGAGGCCTCGCGCGTCCGCAACGACAACTTCACCGAGGACCTGCTCCAGGGCAGCTCCAAGGTGCTCGTCGTTGACATGCCGTTCTCGCTCACCGGCAGCGGCCCGCCGCAGGTCGTCATCGAGTTCACCCAGCCGTACGCGCCGATCGCAGCCGCCGTCCGGCACGACACGCTCATGGTGTTCGGCTGGCTCGCGGGCGGGCTGCTCCTGCTCTACCTGGGCCTGTTCCGCCTCGTCGCGGCCGCCAGCCAGACGATGCGCCGGCAGTCGGAGGTCAACCGGCACCTCGCGATGCACGACTCGCTGACGGGGCTCGCCAACCGCGGGCTCCTCACGAACCGGGTCGCGAAGGCGCTCGCGGCAGCGGCGAAGCAGGGGCGAACCGTCGCGCTGCTCCTCATGGACCTCGACCACTTCAAGGAGATCAACGACACGCTCGGCCACCACCACGGCGACGAGCTGCTGCGGCTCGTCGGCCCACGGCTTCGTCAGGAGCTGCGCGAGGGCGACACCGTCGCGCGGCTCGGCGGCGACGAGTTCGTCGTCCTGCTGCCCGACGCGGGGGACGAGGCGGGGGCGCTCGCCGTCGCCGATCGGCTGAGGGCGGCGCTGAGCCAGCCCTTCGACGTCGAGGGGGTCAGCCTCGACGTCGGGTCGAGCATCGGCTTGGCCGTGACCAGCGGCGACGGCGACACGGTCCAGGGGCTCCTGCGCCACGCCGACGTCGCCATGTACGCCGCGAAGAGCAGCGGCCTCGGGGTCCGGGTCTACGAACCCGCCCAGGAGGTTGACCGGGCACGGGCCCGGCTCGGCTCCTGAGCCGACCCGGGAGCGGACCGGCCGCTCACCACCACGCCTGAGCCGAGGGCGGTGCTGCGGGGCGCGGGGCGGGGCCGTCTCTCGAGCAGAACACGGTGGCCACCGGATGCCGTAGTCGACAGGCACCGCCTATTTGCTGAGCCCGCCGATGAGGTTGATGACGCTGGCGATGATGACCACCCCCAGGAGGTAGCTCAGGAGCGCCTGGTGAAACGCGGTCCGGCGGATCGTGGTGTCACTGATGTCGGTGTCGCTGACTTGGAAGGTCATGCCCAGGGTGAAGGAGAAGTAGGCGAAGTCGCTGTAACAGGGCGGGCCGTCCTGGTTGAACGAGATCCCGCCGTCGCCCCCAGCGAAGTACAGGCGGGCATAGCGCAGCGTGTAGACGGTGTGCACCATCGACCACGACAACACGACCGACACGACGGCGACCGCGACATCAAGGTCTTTACGACCGCCTCGGTCCGAGCCCGCCTTCACCAAGATCAACCCGACCGCGGCGAGGCTGGCGAGCGCGGCAACGAGCAGCAGCAGATCAGCAGCGGCCCGGGTGGGGTCCTCCTGCACAGCGTGATCGGCGGTGCGCCCCGCGTCCATCGGCCACACCAGCGCCCAGGTCACGGTCAGGAACAGCACACACGTGACACACCAGCCGGCGAGCAGGGCATAGCCGGGCGCACCGACAACAACAAGCCCGACCCCCACGACCACACCGACCAGCGCGGCGCCGGCGATCCGGGCCAGCGCGGGGTGCCCCCGCCGCTGCGGCTTCCGTGGCAGATCGACGCGCCTGGTGGTGGGCATCCTCCCGTTCTACACGCGCGCTTACGGTGGCTGACGGAGACACTCCGTTGCGTAGACCATGCCGGGACTGCTCCCCCGTCACGTCTAATCCTCACGTCACCACGCAGCGACCTACGACGCCGCCATGTCGACGAAGCGGGAGTAGTGCCCCTGGAAGGCCACGGTGACCGTGGACGTCGGCCCGTTTCGGTGCTTGGCCACGATGAGGTCAGCCTCGCCCGCGCGGGGTGACTCGCGCTCGTAGGCGTCCTCGCGGTGGAGCAGGATGACCATGTCGGCGTCCTGCTCGATGGCGCCCGACTCACGCAGGTCGGAGAGCATCGGCTTCTTGTCGGTGCGCTGCTCGGGCCCTCGATTGAGCTGGGAGAGGGCGATGACCGGCACCTCGAGCTCCTTGGCCAGGAGCTTGAGCGACCGGGAGAACTCCGACACCTCTTGCTGACGGCTCTCGACGCGCTTGCCGCTGCTCATGAGCTGGAGGTAGTCGATGACGACGAGGCGCAGGTCATGGCGCTGCTTGAGCCGCCGGCACTTGGCCCGGATCTCCATCATCGACATGTTGGGGCTGTCGTCGATGAACAGGGGCGCCTCGGACACCTCGCCCATCCGCCGGGCGAGGCGGTTCCAGTCGTCGTCGCTCATCGTGCCCGAACGCATGTGGTGCAGCGGCACCCGCGCCTCGGCCGAGAGCAGCCGCATGGTGATCTCGTTGCGGCTCATCTCCAGCGAGAACACCGCGCTGGCCAGGCCGTGCTTGATCGACGCGGAGCGGGCGAGGTCGAGGGCCAAGGTGCTCTTGCCGAGGGCGGGACGAGCCGCGATGACGATGAGCTGCCCCGGGTGCAGGCCGTTGGTCAGCGCGTCGAGGTCGGCGAAGCCGGTGGGCACCCCGACCATGGCCCCGCCTCGGGAGCCGATCGCCTCGATCTCGTCGAGGGTGGACTCCATGACGTCGCCGAGGCGGACGTAGTCGTCACTCGTGCGCCGCTCGGTGACGGCGTAGATCTCGGCCTGGGCGCGGTCGACGATGTCGTCGACCTCGCCGCCCCCGCTCGCGTAGCCCAGCTGGACGATCTTGGTACCCGCCTCGACGAGACGGCGCAGCACGGCCCGCTCGTGGACGATGCGCGCGTAGTAGCCGGCGTTGGCCGCGGTCGGGACCGAGGAGATGAGCGTGTGGAGGTAGGGAGCCCCGCCGATCCGCTGCAGCTGGCCGCGCTTGGTGAGCTCGCCGGAGACCGTCACGGGGTCGGCCGGCTCGCCGCGGCCGTAGAGGTCGAGGATGGCGTCGTAGACGAGCTCGTGGGCGGGCCGGTAGAAGTCGGTCGCCTTGATGACCTCGACGACGTCGGCGATGGCGTCCTTGCTCAGGAGCATTCCGCCGAGGACGCACTGCTCGGCGGCCTGGTCCTGCGGGGGCTGACGCTCGAACTCGACCTCTCCACCACGGCCGGAGGTGGGGACGAGCTCGGCGACGGACACCGCACGCACCGCCCTTTCCTCGCCGGTGACCAGCCGCTGCTGACCGGTCGTTCGCAGGCTAGAGGGGGGCTCCGACAAGGCGCGACCACCCCTGTGGACCACCCTGGGGAAGCAGTGTGCAGAGCGCGGTCAGCCGATGTGCACAGGGTGGGGACAACCTGGGGACAGACCGCCCCCGCCCGACGCAGACCACCTGCCTGACCAGCGGATGGTCTGTCCACAGCGCTGTGGAGGAAGAAAAGTAGGCTGCCAGGGTGGTCGAGGTCGCTGGGCGTCATCCCTACGACCGCGAGATCCTCCGGCTGGCCGTGCCCGCGCTCGGCGCGCTCATCGCCGAGCCGGTCTTCCTCCTCACCGACTCGGCGATCGTCGGCCACCTCGGCACCGTCCCGCTGGCCGCCCTCGGAGTCGCGGCCACCGCCCTCGCGACGCTGGTCAACGCCAGCATCTTCCTCGCCTACGGGACGACGGCAGCGGTGGCCCGTCGCCTCGGCGCAGGGGACCCCGTGGGCGCCGTCCGGCAGGGCATCGACGGCCTCTGGCTCGCCGCGGGCATCGGGATCACGGTCGCCGTCCTCACCGCGACGCTGAGCCACCGGCTCGCCACCGTGCTGGGGGCCGACGGCGCAGTGGCTGACGCCGCGGCGACGTACCTGCGGATCAGCAGCATCGGCGTCCCCGCGATGCTCGTCGTCCTCGCCGCGACGGGGGTGCTGCGCGGCCTGCAGGACACCCGAACGCCGCTCGTCGTGGCCGTCGCCGCTGCGGCGGTCAACGTCGTCCTCGAGGTCGCCTTCGTCTTCGGGCTGCACCTGGGGCTGGCCGGCTCGGCCTGGGGCACCGTCGTGGCGCAGCTCGGGGCTGCCGGCGCGTACGTGTGGATCGTCGGCCGGGGGGCCCGAGCGACCGGTGCGCCGCTGCGGCCGGACCTCGCAGGGATCCGGGCGGCCGGGCACGCGGGTGCACCGCTGATCGTGCGGACCGTCGCTCTGCGGGGGGTGCTCGTCGTGGCCACCGCGGTGGCCGCACGGATGGGGGCGACGACGCTGGCTGCCTACCAGGTGACGTTCACCGTGTGGTCGGCGCTGACCATCGCCATGGACGCCATCGCCATCGCCGGACAGGCCCTGGTCGGCCGGTTCCTCGGTGCGGGCGACGTCGTCGCGGCCCGTGCGGCGACGCAGCGGATGCTGTGGTGGGGGGTGACCGCGGGGGTGGTCCTCGGCGGGCTGCTCGCCGTCGTCAGCCCGCTCCTGCCGCGGGTCTTCAGCACCGACGCCGACGTCCGGACGGCGATCGCCTCGGGGCTGCTCGTCGTCGCGGCGCTCCAGCCCCTCGGGGGACCGGTGTTCGTCCTCGACGGGGTGCTCATCGGGGCCGGCGACGCCCGGTTCCTCGCCGGTGCCGCCGTCGTCACCCTCGCGGCGTTCGTGCCCGCGGCCCTCGCCGTCGCCACGTGGGGCGGCGGTCTCGTCGCGCTGTGGGCCGGGGCCATGGGGGTGTTCCTCGGCAGCCGCCTGCTCCTCCTGGGCTGGCGCGCCCGGGGCGACGCCTGGCTCGTCACCGGCGCGGTCCGGGCCTGACACGTCGTCGAGGCCCGGCCCCCCTGAGGGGACCGGGCCTCGAGACGACGCAGCGGCCGTTGGGCGACCGGCCACCTCTGCCGCTGTGCGGCTTCGGCAGCTACGCGGCGACGACGTCGACCGTGACCGTCGCAGCGATGTCCCCGTGCAGGCGCACCTTGACGGTGTGCGCGCCGAGGCTCTTGATCGGCGCAGCGAGCTCGACGCGACGCTTGTCGACCTCGGGACCGCCGGCCTTCTTCATCGCGGCGATGATGTCGGCGACGGTCACGGCACCGAAGAGGCGCCCTGCCGTACCAGCCCGGACCGGCAGCTCGACCTTGAGCGCCTGCAGCTGCGTGCGCAGCTCCTGGGCGTGGCCGAGGTCGCGGACCTCACGCACCTTGCGGGCGCGCCGGATGCTCTCGATCTGCTTCTCAGCGCCGACGCTCCACGAGATGGCGAACTTCTGCGGGACGAGGTAGTTGCGGCCGTAGCCGTTCTTGACCTCGACGACGTCGCCGGCGCCACCGAGACCGGTGACCTCCTGGGTGAGGATGAGCTTCATGGTGTCCCTCCTCCTCAGCGCGCGGTCGACGTGTAGGGCAGCAGGGCCACCTCACGGGCGTTCTTGACCGCCATCGCGACGTCGCGCTGGTGCTGCGTGCAGTTGCCGCTCACGCGACGGGCCCGGATCTTGCCGCGGTCGGAGATGTACTTCCGCAGCAGGCCCGTGTCTTTGTAGTCGACGTAGGTGACCTTGTCCTTGCAGAAGGCGCAAACCTTCTTCTTGATCTTGCGGACGGGTGGTTTCGCCATCGTGGTGCTCCGTGGTGTCGGAAGCCCCGTCGTGGTGACGGGGATGGTCGGTGAGGCCTCGCGCTGACGCGGTGCCCCGGTGATACCCGGACGGGCCGGGGTCGTGCCTGACGCCGTTCGCCGCGGCCGGCCTCAGGCCGAGCGAGGCGCGCGCCTCCTAGAAGGGCGGCTCGTCGGTGGCCGGGGCGCCGCCCCAGCCCCCGGAGCTCGGAGCCGCCGTCGCCCACGGGTCGGGCGCCGGTGCCGACGGCGCGCCGAAGCCGCCGCCTCCACCTGTGCCGCCGCCGAAGCCGCCACCGCCGCCTTCGCCGAAGCCCCCGCCGGAGCGGGTCGTCTTCGTGACCTTGGCGGTGGCGTAGCGCAGCGAGGGACCGATCTCGTCGACCTCGAGCTCGACGACGGTGCGCTTCTCGCCCTCTTTGGTCTCGTAGGACCGCTGACGCAGCCGGCCCTGGACGACGACGCGGGCCCCACGGTGCAGGGACTCGGCGACGTTCTCCGCGGCCTGACGCCACACCGAGCAGCGAAGGAACAGCGCGTCGCCGTCCTTCCACTCGTTGCTGTTGCGGTCGAACGTGCGGGGCGTGGAGGCCACGGTGAAGTTGGCCACCGCCGCACCGCTGGGGGTGAAGCGCAGCTCGGGGTCGTCGGTGAGGTTGCCGACGACGGTGATGACGGTCTCGCCTGCCATGTGGGCTCCCGGCTAGAAAGGGATCGTTAGCGCATGTCCGGTCGCATGACCTTGGTGCGCAGGACGGCCTCGTTGAGGTTGAGCTGGCGGTCGAGCTCCTTGACCACGGCAGGCTCGGCGTTGAGGTCGATGACGGCGTAGATGCCGTCGGGCTTCTTGTTGATCTCGTAGGCCATCCGACGACGGCCCCAGATGTCGACCTTCTCCACGGTTCCGCCACCCTGACGGATGACGTTGAGGAACTGGTCGAGGCTCGGAGCGACGGTGCGCTCCTCGAGATCGGGGTCGAGGATGACCATGAGCTCGTAGTGACGCATGCGGGGACCCACCTCCTGTGGACTCAGCGGCCACGGTCTCTCCGTGGCAGGAGGGCTCTATGCGACGTGGTGCGTCTGCCACGGTGCGGCGCCGGTCGGCGACGACGGGTCGAGGCAGTTCCCCAAGACTACCGGGCCGGACGACGCACCC
>JBBQFP010000018.1:0-48928 GCA_038322045.1 Actinomycetes bacterium
GTCCTCACGGCGCTGCACCTGCTCGCGCGGATGGCGGCCACCGGGCGACCGCTGGCCGAGCTCGCGGGGGTGGTGACCCGGCTGCCGCAGGTGCTCGTCAACGTGCCGGACGTCGACAAGGCCCGCGCGGCCACCGACGAGCAGGTCCGTGCCGCCGTGACCGAGGCCGAGGCGCTGCTCGGGGAGACGGGCCGGGTGCTCCTGCGCCCCAGCGGCACCGAGTCCCTCGTGCGGGTCATGGTCGAGGCGCCGAGCGCGCAGCAGGCCCGCGAGGTCGCCGAGCGCCTGGCCGCCGTCGTCGCCGCAGCGCTGGGCTGAGCCTTCGGCGTCCGGCCGTCTCGGGGCGCCGGTGCGCGGGCGGCGCTCGACTACCCTGGCGCCGTGTGCGGAATCGTGGGTTACGCGGGTAGGCAGCAGGCTCTCGACGTCGTCATGGAGGGGCTGCGCAGGCTCGAGTACCGCGGGTATGACTCCGCTGGCGTCGCCGTCATCGCCGACGGCGAGCTGCTCATCCGCAAGCGCGCCGGGAAGCTCGCGAACCTCGAGAAGGTCCTCGCCGAGCGTCCGCTCCCCGCGAGCACCACCGGGATGGGGCACACCCGCTGGGCCACCCACGGGGCGCCCAACGACCCCAACGCCCACCCGCACGTCGACGAGACCGGCAAGGTCGCCGTCATCCACAACGGGATCATCGAGAACTTCGCCCGCCTCCGCGCCGAGCTCGAGGCCACGGGGACGACGTTCCACTCCGAGACCGACACCGAGGTCGCGGCTCACCTGCTCGCCCGCGCCTACGTCGAGCACGGCGACCTCGCGGAGGCCATGCGCAGCGTCTGCCGCCGCCTCGAGGGGGCCTTCACCCTCGTCGCGGTGCACGCCGACGCCCCGGACGTCGTCGTCGGTGCCCGGCGCAACTCCCCGCTCGTCGTCGGCCGCGGTGAGGGCGAGAACTTCCTCGCCTCTGACGTCTCGGCGTTCATCAGCCACACCCGCAACGCCGTCGAGCTCGGCCAGGACCAGGTCGTCGAGCTGCGGGCCGACAGCGTCGAGGTGACGACCTTCGACGGCGCCCCCGCCGAGACCGTCGAGTACCACGTCGACTGGGACGCCGAGGCCGCCGAGAAGGGCGGCTACGACTACTTCATGCTCAAGGAGATCGCCGAGCAGCCCAAGGCGCTCGCCGACACCCTCCTCGGCCGGATCGACGCCGACGGACTGCTCAGCCTCGACGAGATGCGCCTGTCCGACGACGAGCTCCGCGAGGTCGACAAGATCATCGTGGTGGCGTGCGGGACGGCCTACCACGCCGGCCTCCTCGCGAAGTACGCCATCGAGCACTGGACCCGGATCCCGTGCGAGGTCGAGCTCGCCAGCGAGTTCCGCTACCGCGACCCGATCCTCGACCGGCAGACCCTCGTCATCGCCATCTCCCAGTCCGGGGAGACGATGGACACCCTCATGGCGCTCCGGCACGCGCGCGACCAGCGGGCCAGGGTGCTGGCGATCTGCAACACCAACGGCTCGACGCTGCCGCGGGAGGCCGACGCCGTCGTCTACACCCACGCCGGGCCCGAGGTCGCCGTCGCCTCGACGAAGGCGTTCCTCACCCAGGTCGTCGCCGTGTACCTCGTCGCCCTCTACCTCGCGCAGGTGCGCGGCACCAAGTGGGGCGACGAGATCGCCGTCGTCGTCCGCGAGCTGGCGAGCATGCCGCAGAAGGTCGATGTCGTCCTCGAGACGATGGAGCCGGTCCGCGAGCTGGCGCGCACGCTCGCCGACGCCAAGGCCGTCCTCTTCCTCGGCCGCCACGTCGGGTACCCGGTGGCTCTCGAGGGCGCGCTCAAGCTCAAGGAGCTCGCGTACATGCACGCCGAGGGCTTCGCCGCCGGCGAGCTCAAGCACGGGCCCATCGCCCTGCTCGAGGAGGGGCTGCCCGTCGTCGTCGTCGTCCCGTCGCCCAAGGGCCGGTCGGTGCTCCACGACAAGATCGTCAGCAACATCCAGGAGGTGCGGGCCCGCGGTGCCCGCACGATCGTCATCGCCGAGGAGGGCGACGAGGCCGTCGTCCCCTACGCCGACCACCTCATCCGGGTGCCGGTCTGCCCGGTGCTGCTCCAGCCGCTCGTTGCCACGGTGCCGCTGCAGGTCTTCGCCTGCGAGCTCGCGACGGTGCGGGGCAACGACGTCGACCAGCCGCGCAACCTCGCCAAGTCGGTCACCGTCGAGTGACGCCCGCTCGGTCGAGGGTGAGGTGATCGTCGCGGTGGGAACCGACGTCGTCGACGTCGAGCGGTTCTCCGCGGCCCTGGCCCGCACGCCGGGGCTCCGGCAGCGGCTCTTCACCCCCGCCGAGCAAGCTCTGCCCAACCGCTCGCTGGCCGCGCGGTTCGCCGCGAAAGAGGCCGTGGCCAAATGCCTCGGTGCGCCCGGCGGGCTGCGCTGGCAGGACGCCGAGGTCGTCCGCGACGAGGCCGGCCGCCCCCAGGTGCGGGTCGAGGGAACCGTGGCCGACGCGGCGGCAGCGGCCGGGGTGGACACCTGGCACCTGTCGCTGAGCCACGACTGCGGCCTCGCGCTGGCCTTCGTCGTCGCCGAGCGCCGGGGGCAGCCGTGAGGTCGGCGCACTCGGTCGCTCAGGTGCGCACCGCCGAGGACGCGCTGCGCCACGCGATGCCCGAGGGCACCCTCATGCGCCGCGCCGCGCACGGGCTCGCGGCGGTGTGCTGCGACCTCCTGCCCTCGGTCTACGGCGCGCGGGTGCTCGTGCTCGCAGGCACCGGTGACAACGGCGGCGATGCGCTCTTCGCCGGCGCCCTGCTCTCCCGCCGGGGGGCGCAGGTCACGGTCCGGCCGACCGGGGCACGCCTGCACGAGGCTGGGCTTGCGGCCCTGCGCGCGGCAGGCGGACGCCTCGACCCGGACGCCGACCCCCGCGAGGCCCACCTCGTGCTCGACGGGATCCTCGGCATCGGCGGCCGCGGGGCGCTGCGCCCCGATGCCGCTGCGCTGGCCGCGCACGTGGACGCGTCGGGCGCCTTCGTCGTCGCCGTGGACCTGCCGAGCGGGGTCGACTCCGATTCCGGCGAGGTCCCGGGCGCCGCGGTGCGATCCGACGTGACGGTGACCTTCGGGACCCTCAAGCCCGGTCTGCTCGTCGACCCGGGCGCGGCCCTGGCCGGGGCCGTGCGCGTCGTCGACATCGGGCTGGGGCCCTACCTGCCGGCGCCCGTCATGACCGTGCTCCAGGCGCCCGACGTCGCAGCGATGACCGGTCCGCCGGCGCGCGACGCGGACAAGTACCGCCGCGGCGTCCTCGGCGTCGTCGCCGGCAGCGACACCTACCCCGGAGCCGCGGTCCTCGCCGTCGGAGGGGCGATCGCGGCAGGCGCGGGCATGGTGCGCTACGTCGGACCCTCCGGAGCGGCGCAGCTCGTCCAGGCGGCGTGGCCCGAGTCCGTCGTCACCGTGATCGAGGAGGGGTACGCGCCCGACCTCGTGGCCGTCGGACGGGTGCAGGCGTGGGTGGTCGGGCCGGGGCTCGGCACCGGTGAGCACGGCCGGTCGCTGGTGGCGGGGGTCCTGCGCAGCGCCGTGCCAGCCGTCGTCGACGCCGACGGCCTGCGGGGGCTCGACGACGTCGACCTGCGGCAGCGGGCCGCGAGCACCGTCCTCACCCCGCATGCCGGAGAGCTCGCGCGCCTGCTCGGTACGAGCCGCGACGAGGTCGAGGCCTCGTCGCTACGGAGCCTGCGAGCCGCGGTGGCGGCCACGGGGGCGACGGTGCTGCTCAAGGGCGCGACGACGCTGGTCGCGGTCCCCGAGAGGGCGGAGAGCCACGGGCCGGTGCGCGCCAACCCCACGGGGACACCCTTCCTCGCCACGGCGGGCAGCGGCGACACCCTCGCCGGCGCGCTGGGAGCGCTCCTCGCACGAGGCCTGCCCCCCGGGGACGCCGCCTCTGCCGCCGCGTGGCTGCACGGCCTCAGCGGTCGGCTGGCGTCCCGTGGGGCCCCCATCCGGGCCGGCGACGTCGCCGGGGGGTGGGCCGACGCCGTCCGGGTGGCGGCTGGGACGATAGGGGCATGACGAGCGCCACCACGGCTTCGGCAGGCGCGGGCGCCGCCGGACCGGCACCTCGCAGCCCGCGGGCGCAGGCCGTCGTCGACCTCGACGCCATCCGGTCCAACGTCGCCCGGCTCGCAGCCGCCACGACCGCGCAGGTCATGGCCGTCGTCAAGGCCGACGCCTACGGCCACGGGCTCGTCCCGTGCGCTCGCGCGGCCCTCTCCAGCGGCGCCACGTGGCTTGGGGTCGCCCTGCTCGATGAGGCGCTCGCCCTGCGGTCGGCGGGGGTCGGCGGGCGGGTGTTCTCGTGGCTGCTCGTGCCCGGTGACGACGTCGCGGCGGGGGTTGCGGCCGACGTCGACCTCTCCGCGAGCGCGACGTGGCTGCTCGACGACGTCGCCGCCGCGGCCCGGGGCCTCGGGCGGACGGCTCGGGTGCACCTCAAGGCCGACACCGGCCTCGGGCGCGGCGGGGCCACGGAGGCGGACTGGCCGAGCCTCGTCGAGCACGCCGTGCGGCTGCAGGCCGACGGCCTCATCGAGGTCGTCGGGCTGTGGTCGCACCTCGCCTGGGCCGACGCACCGGGCCACCCGACCATCGCCCGGCAGCAGCACGTCTTCGCCGAGGCGGTCGCACTGGCCGAGGGGCTCGGCGTCCGGCCGGAGGTGCGGCACCTGGCCAACTCCGCGGCCACGCTGACCCTCCCCGGGGCGCACCTCGACCTCGTCCGGCCCGGCATCGCCGTGTACGGCCTCTCCCCGGTGCCGCAGGACTCGACCGCCGAGCAGCTCGGTCTGCGGCCGGCGATGACCCTCACCGCGCGGCTCGCCCTCGTCAAGCGGGTCCCCGCCGGCACGAGCGTCTCGTACGGCCACGCGTGGACCTCCGAGCGCGAGACCACCCTGGGCGTCGTCCCGCTCGGCTACGCCGACGGGCTGCCGCGGGTGGCGGGCAACGCCGGGCCGCTGCTCGCCGCGGGACGCCGCCGGACGATCATCGGACGCGTGTGCATGGACCAGGTCGTCATCGACCTCGGCGACGACCCCGCCGGCGCCGGTGACGAGGTCGTCCTCTTCGGGCCGGGCGACGACGGCGAGCCGACGGCGCAGGACTGGGCGGACGCCACCGGCACGATCTCCTACGAGATCGTCGCCCGGATCGGCCCGCGGGTGCCCCGGGTCCACCGGGGTGGTGACCGATGAGCCCGTCGAGCCGGGGGCGTCAGCCCGCCCGCCGGGGCAGCTCCCAGCCGGTCCGCGCGAGCATCGGCTGGGTCGGTGCCGCCACCGGGATGGCGCTGGCCGGCGCCGTCGTCGGAGCCGTCGTCGAGCGGCGGACGGTCCACAAGGAGCGGGACGAGCTCGCCTCGGCGGGGCAGGCGCCCTTCGGCAGCGTCCGTGGCGAGCCGCGCACCGTGTTCGCCGACGACGGCGTCCTGCTCCACGTCGAGGTCCACGAGGCAGGTGCGCCGCAGGGAGCCCCGACGATCATCCTCAGCCACGGGTACACGCTGACGAGTGAGGCCTGGCACTACCAGCGCATCGCCCTGGCCGATCTCGGCCGGGTCGTCGTCTGGGACCACCGGGGGCACGGCCGCTCCGGGCGCGGCGCCCGCGAGACCGCCGCGATCGACCAGCTCGGGGAGGACCTTCGGGCGGTCGTCGATCAGGTGGCGCCGGAAGGACCCCTCGTCCTCGTCGGGCACTCGATGGGCGGCATGACGATCATGGCGCTCGCCGACGCCCACCCCGTCCTGTTCAAGGAGCGGGTCCGCGGCGTCGGCCTGGTGTCGACGTCGTCGGGCAAGCTCGCGGACGTCACCTTCGGCGCGCCGGCCGCGCTAGCGCGTGTGCTCACGCGGGTGGCGCCGGGCTTCCTCTCCGCGGCGAGCCGGCGGTCGAGCTGGGTCGAGCGCGGGCGGGCCCTCGGCAGCGACTTCGCCTTCGTCGCGACGCGGCACTACGCCTTCGGCTCACAGGTGTCCGCCTCGCTCGTCGAGTTCAGCGCCGCGATGATCGAGTCGACGCCCGTCGAGGTCGTCGCGGACTTCTACCCGGCGTTCGGGCGCCACGACAAGCTCGAGGCGCTCGGCGTGCTCCACGGCATCGAGACCGTCGTCATCGTCGGCGAGGACGACCTGCTCACCCCGCCGACCCACGCGCGGGCCATCGCCGACGCCCTGCCGCACGCCGAGCTCGTCGTCATCCCGCACTGCGGGCACCTGTCGATGCTCGAGCACCCCGACGTCGTCGACCAGGCGCTGCGCGGGATGATCGAGCGCGGGATGCGCGAGTGAGCGAGGACGCCACCCCCGTGCCGGACACCGCCAGCTGGGACGACGTCGCTGCCGCAGCGCGCAGCTGCACCGCGTGCCCGGAGCTCGTCGCCTCGCGCACGCTCGTCGTCCCCGGTGAGGCGCCCCTGGACGCGCGGCTGCTCCTTGTGGGCGAGGCCCCGGGTGCCGAGGAGGACCTCGTGGGGCGGCCGTTCGTGGGCCGCTCGGGACGCCTGCTCGACTCGCTGCTCGAGCAGGCCGGGATCGAGCGCTCGCTGGTGGCGGTGAGCAACGTCGTCAAGTGCCGTCCGCCGGGCAACCGCGCCCCGCGCCGGGCCGAGGTGTCCCGGTGTCGGGGCTTCCTCGACCACCAGCTCGAGGCGCTCGACCCGGCCCTCGTCGTCACCCTCGGGAGCACCGCGGCGGCGTGGTTCTTCGGCCCGGCGGCCCGCATCGGCACGCTGCGCACCGAGGTGCTCCACCACGGCGGACGGCGGGTCCTCGTCAGCTATCACCCGTCGGCGGCGCTGCGCTTCGGCCCCCGTGGCGAGCCGGCCCGCGCCCTCGCCGAGGACCTCGCCCGGGCCGGCGCCATCCTCGCGGCACCCGGACCAGCGGCGGCGCCCGAGGTCGGGTCGGCGGGCAGCCTCCCCGGAGGCCAGCGATGACCGTCGCGGTACCGAGCTTCCCCGTGACGACGGATGCGGCCATGCGCGAGGTCGGCCGCCGCCTCGCGGGGCTCGTGGGGGCCGGGGACCTCGTCCTGCTCACCGGCGACCTCGGCGCCGGCAAGACCACCCTGACCCAGGGCCTCGGTGTGGCCCTCGGCGTCCGGGGCGCGGTGACGTCCCCGACGTTCGTCATCGCGCGGGTGCACCCCTCGCGAGGTGCCGGTCCGGCGCTCGTCCACGTCGATGCGTACCGGCTCGGCGGTCTGCGCGAGGTCGAGGACCTCGACCTCGACACCGAGCTGGCCGACGCCGTCGTCGTCGTCGAGTGGGGGACCGGCAAGGTCGAGGAGCTCTCCGAGGACCGCCTCGAGCTCGTCCTGCACCGCGACGAGGGCGAGCCGGACGGCGGCGCGGACGGCGGCGCGGGCGCCGACGGCACCCGGGTGCTGACGGCCTCCGGCGTGGGGCCGCGCTGGGCAGGGGTGGACCTCACGGTGCTCGACCCGCGCCGGTCACCCGAGTCACCCGAGTCACCAGAGCTGCCGTAGCGCCGGCCGCTCCACAAAGGCAGGAATCGTCGTTCCCGGTAGCCTTGCCGACCGTGCTGCTGCTCGGGATGGACACGGCGACGCCCGCCGTCACCGTGGCGCTCTGCGACGGCGCGACCGTGCTGGCCGAGCGCACCGTCGTCGATGCTCGGGCCCATGGCGAGCAGCTCGCCCCGGGGATCGACGCGGTCCTCACCGAGGCAGGGGTTCGGCCGCAGGGTCTCGACCGCATCGTCGTCGGTGTCGGGCCGGGTCCGTTCACCGGCCTGCGGGTGGGCCTCGTGACCGCCAGGGTGCTCGCCTCGGTGCTCGGGATCCCGGTCGACGGCGTGTGCACCCTCGACGCCCTCGCCCTCGCGGGCGCCGTCGAGGGGGAGCACCTCGTCGCCACCGATGCGCGGCGCAAGGAGGTCTACTGGGCGCGCTACCGCGGCACGACGCGGCTCGACGGCCCCCATGTCGACCGGCCGGACGACGTCGACCCCTCCCTGCCGGTCGTCGGTGCGGGCGCGGCCCTGTACCCCGCGCGCTTCCTCGACCGCCGCGACCCGCAGCTGCCGCGTGCGGCGGACCTCTGCCGCTGGGTTGCGCTCGGCCTGCCGACCCTGCCGCCGGACCCCCTCTACCTGCGCCGCCCGGACGCCGTGCCGCCGGGCGCCCGCAAGCCGGCCCTCGCGTGAGCGACGACGTCGTCCTGCGCCCCATGCGCTGGTGGGACATCGAGCAGGCCGCCCTGGTCGACGCCGAGCTCTTCGGCCGGGACGCCTGGTCCGTGGAGACCTTCTGGGCCGAGCTGGGCAGGCCCGAGACGCGCGCGTACGTCGTCGCGGAGGCCGACGGCGACCTCGTCGGCTACGCCGGTGTCATGTGCGTGGGGCCGACGGCCGACGTCCAGACGATCGCCGTCGCCCGATCCGCGTGGGGCGCCGGGACCGGTCGGGCGCTGCTCGACGTCCTCGTCGACGTCGCCCACGGCCGCGGGGCTCACGAGCTGCTCCTCGAGGTCCGGGCCGACAACGAGCGGGCGGTGGACCTCTACCGGCGACGTGGGTTCGAGCGGGTCGCGCTGCGCCGGGGCTACTACGAGAACGAGAACGGCGACGCTGTCATCATGCGGCTGCGGCCTCTGGACGAGGAGCCCGCGAGTGACTGACGAACCCTTGGTGCTGGGTATCGAGACCTCGTGCGACGAGACCGGTGTCGGCCTCGTGCGTGGCCGGACCCTGCTCGCCGACGCCCTCGCCACGAGCCTCGACGAGCACGAGCGCTTCGGCGGCGTCGTCCCCGAGGTCGCGAGCCGCGCCCACCTCGAGGCGATGGTCCCCATGCTCGAGACGGCCTGCCGGCGGGCCGGGGCACGGCTCCGCGACGTCGACGCCGTCGCGGTGACGTCGGGGCCCGGGCTGGCCGGGGCGCTCCTCGTCGGCGTCGCAGCCGCCAAGGCCCTGGCCCTCGCCCTGGGGCGCCCGATCTACGGGGTCAACCACCTCGCGGCCCACGTCGCCGTCGACGAGCTCGAGCACGGGGCGCTGCCCGAGCCGGTCGTCGCCCTGCTCGTCTCCGGCGGGCACTCGTCCCTGCTCCTCGTGCCCGACGTCACCTGCGACGTGCGGCCCCTCGGCGCCACGGTCGACGACGCCGCCGGCGAGGCGTTCGACAAGGTCGCTCGGGTGCTCGGGCTGCCCTTCCCGGGCGGCCCGCACATCGATCGCGTCGCGCGGGACGGCGACGCCGCGGCCATCGCGTTCCCCCGCGGCAAGGCGGCCGACGGCACGCTCGACTTCTCCTTCTCCGGCCTCAAGACGGCGGTGGCCCGGTGGGTCGAGGCGCGGGAGCGCGCCGGCGACCCGGTTCCCGTCGCCGACGTCGCGGCGTCGTTCCAGGAGGCCGTCGTCGACGTCCTCACAGCCAAGGCGGTCGCAGCATGCCGTCAGCACGGCGTCGACCACCTCGTCGTCGGGGGCGGGGTCGCGGCCAACTCGCGGCTGCGGGCGCTCGTCGAGGAGCGGGCATCGCGGCACGGCATCCGGGTCCGCGTCCCACGGCCAGGGCTGTGCACCGACAACGGCGCGATGGTGGCCGCCCTGGGCTCCGCGCTCGTCGCCCGCGGGCGCACCCCGTCGGCGCTGGACCTGCCCGGTGACTCCTCGCTGCCCGTGACCACCGTGAGCGTCTGAGGTCACCTGCGTCGTCGAATTACTTCAGTCATTGGTCTATCTGACCGAAGCACCCCCTGTGGGCGGACCTGCCCATCACCTGGGGAGGCACCACCGATGCTCGGACCGGTTCGCGCAGGCGCACTTCTCGCCCTGCCGCTCCTCGCAGGGCTCGTGGCGCTCGCGCCCGTGCCCTCCACGCAGCCCGCCGCGCACCCGGGGGCGGCGCAGACCGCGCTGGCCGGCGCCCGCTGGGGCGACGACGTCACCGGCGAGGGCGTGAAGGCCTCGGTCGGAGGCGCGTGGAACGCCGCCAAGGACGCCGGTTCGCTGTGGAGCGTCGCTCAGGCCAACGGAGCCGCTGCCGTGTGGCACAAGCGCGACGGCCTCGGTCGCCCGGTGACGGGCGCGGGAGTGACCGTCGCCCTCGTCGACACCGGCGTCGTTCCCGTCGCCGGGCTCGACGGCGGCTCCGTCGTCAACGGCCCGGACCTCTCCTTCGACAGCCAGGACCCCGCGGCAGCCCACCTCGACGGCTACGGGCACGGGACGCACCTCGCGGGCATCATCGCGGGGCGCGACGCCGCCGCCGTCCCCGGGCGTGAGGACGACCCGGCGCTCTTCGTCGGCATGGCTCCCGGTGCGCGGGTCCTCAGTGTCAAGGTGGCGGCCGCCGACGGCGGCACGGACGTCAGCCAGGTCATCGCCGGCATCGACTGGGTCGTCGCCCACCGCGACGACAACGCGATGAACGTCCGGGTGCTCAACCTCTCCTACGGCACCGACTCGCTGCAGTCGCCGGCGGTCGACCCGCTGGCGCGCGCGGTCGAGAACGCCTGGCGCCACGGGATCGTCGTCGTCGTCGCGGCCGGGAACGACGGCCTCGCGGCCCCGCGGCTCACCATGCCCGCCATCGACCCCTTCGTCATCGCCGTCGGGGCCAGCGACAACCGCGGCACCCGCACCGCTGGGGACGACGTCGTGGCGCCCTTCACCAACGGCGGCTCGTCCACCCGGCGGGCTGACGTCCTCGCAGCAGGACGCTCGCTCGTCTCGCTCCGCGACCCAGGCTCCCTCGCCGACCGCGAGCACGCCGAGGGCCTCGTCCCCGGTGACCGCGCGGCCAGGTTCTTCCGCGGCAGCGGCACGTCGCAGGCGGCCGCGGTGACCTCCGGCGCGGTGGCGCTCCTGCTCCAGGCCCGGCCGAACCTCACCCCCGACCAGGTCAAGTGGCTCCTCGCCCGGACCGCCGTCCCGGCCGCGCCGTCGGGCTCGACCGCGCCGTCCGCCCAGGCCGGGCTGCTCGACGTCCGCCGCGCCGTCGACCTCGCCTCGGGCGTCCCCTCCGGCAACGGCGTCGTCCAGACCGCTCGTCCGTCGAGCGGTCTCGGCTCGCTCGAGGCCTCGCGCGGCAGCAGCCACGCCGTCGACCCGGTCACCGGTGCCAGGCTCTCGGGGGAGCAGGACATCTTCGGCACCCCGTGGGTGCCCTCGCGCTGGGTCGCCGCCG
The DNA here is from genome assembly GCA_038322045.1 of Actinomycetes bacterium. Classification (GTDB taxonomy): domain Bacteria; phylum Actinomycetota; class Actinomycetes; order JBBQFP01; family JBBQFP01; genus JBBQFP01. Next base: position 11,226 of record JBBQFP010000018.1, read on the forward strand.
AGGACGCCGGGACGGCGTGGGACGGCGGCACGTGGAACACCCGCCGCTGGTCCGGCGCAGGGTGGACGGGCAGCTCGTGGGCCTCGAGCACCTGGGCCGGTGCCGCGTGGCAGGGCACCTCGTGGTCGGGCACCGACTGGTCGACCCGGCGCTGGTCGGACGTCTCATGGACGACCCGACGGTGGTCCGACGGCGACTGGACGACGCGCCGGTGGTCGGGCAGCAGCTGGACGACCCGCCGCTGGTCCTCCGACGCCTGGGGCGTCGCAGCGGACTAGTCCCGCCGTCAGGATCTCCGCCGTCGGGCGTTCCCGGTCGTCAGTGCCGTGACGGGGTGGCGCGACATGTCGCACATCGCGTTACCTTGTGCTCACATCGAGTCCGCACCAGGACCGGCCGAGCGCTCGGAGGTGTGGTGTGACAGCTCGCGTCGCCACCTCCGGCGCCGGACGCGCGCAGGCCCCGTCGCGGGCCACGGCCTCGGTCGCCGCCTTCAGCGCGGTCATGGTCGTGCTCGCCGTGGCAGGGCTCGTCGGCTTCGGTAGCGGCTGGGAGGCGCTGGCGCCCAACCGATGGGCGCCCTGGTGGGTCATCGCCGCGCTGACCGCGGCCGGGGAGCTCATGGCGGTCCACCTCGAGAACCGCCGCAGCGCGCACACGGTCACGGTCAAGGAGCTGCCCATGGTCGTGGGGCTGGCCGTGCTCAGCCCCATCGCCTTCGTCACGAGCCAGGTCGTCGGTTCCGGCGTGGCGCTCATCCTCGACCGGCGGCAGAGCCCGATCAAGCTGTCGTTCAACCTCGCCCGGGTGGTGCTGGAGAGCGTCGTCGCCGTCCTGGTCTACCGGGCCGTCGTCGACGGGAGCTCCGTCACGTCGTGGCGGGGCGTGCTCGCCGCCCTCGTCGTCGTGCTCGTCGTCGACGTCGTCGCGGCGCTGGCCGTCACCACGGTGATCTACCTCCACGACGGCGAGCTCGTGGCCTCGGTGCTCGGCGACGCGCTCGGGCACGGGTTGCTCACGACCCTCTCCAACGCGGCTATCGCCGTCGTCGCGCTCGTCCTGCTCGACACGCGGCCGGGCCTGGTGCCGCTGCTGCTCGTCTTCTTCGCCGTCCTCTTCCTCGCCTCGCGCTCGCTCGCCAGGCTGGCGACGGCGCACCAGCAGGTGGAGACGCTCTACGAGTTCACCCGCACGGCAGCCCAACCGACTGGCACCGAGCCGCTGACGGCGTCGCTGCTCGCCGAGCTGCGGATCGCCCTGCAGGCCGGCAGCGCCGGACTCCTCCAGCTCGAGCGCGGTCCCGAGCCTGCGGCCTGGACAGTGCTCGCCGACGGCGACACCATGCTCGGGTCGGACGACGGCCCTCGGGGCACGTGGTGGACCCCGGCCCTCGAGGGGCAGCCGGTGCTGCGGGTCGGCGCCGAGAGCGGCTCCCGCGGCCCTGGGGGTGACGACGGCTCGGAGGCGATGGCCGTGCCGGTGCGCCGCGGGGGCCGGGTCGTTGCCGTCCTCCTCGTGGCGGAGCGGGAGAGCGCCGTCAGCCGGTTCACCCAGGCCGACCTCGACCTGTTCGCCGCGCTGGCCGGGCACGCAGGCGTCGCGCTGGAGAACACCCGCCTCGTGGAACGGCTGCGTGCCGAGGTGTCGGAGAAGGAGTACCTCGGCGGCCACGACGCCCTGACCGGGCTGCCGAACCGCGGGCTGTTCAACACGATGCTCGACGACCTGCTCCGCGCGTCGCCGCACAAGGGCGTCGCCGTCGTCGTCGTCGACCTCGACCGGTTCCAGGAGATCAACGACGCCGTCGGCCACGGGGTGGGGGACGCGGTGCTCGTCGCGGTCGCCCGGCGCCTCACGGCCGTCGTGGCCGACCCACAGCGGGTCGCCCGCCTCGGCAGCGACGAGTTCGCGTTCCTCGCGGGAGCCGGAGACCCGGGACGGGTCGACTCCTGGGCGACGCTGGCCGCCAGCGTCCGGACGGCCCTGCGCGAGCCGGTCGTCGTCGGCGAGGTCTCGTTGGAGATCACCGCGAGCCTCGGCGTCGCCGTGTCCCCCGAGCACGGGACGACGGCGCGGACGCTGCTTCAGCACGCCGACATCGCCATGCACCGGGCGAAGGCGCGCCGCGGGCACCTCGACGTCTACTCGCTGGCTGACGGCGAGCTGAGCCGGCGCCGCCTCGTCCTCGCCGCCCACCTGCGCGAGGCCATCGCGTCGGGCGCCGTCGAGGTGTGGTTCCAGCCCCAGGCCCGCTCGGCCGACCGGCACGTCACCGGCGTCGAGGCGCTCATCCGCTGGCGCCATCCTGAGCTCGGCCGGATCGCCCCGGAGGAGATCATCGCCACCGCCGAGCGCACCGGCATGCTCGCCGACGTCACGGGCATGGTCATCGACCGCTCGCTGACGGCGATCTCGCAGTGGCGGTCGCAGGGGATGCCGCTCGACGTCGCGGTCAACCTCTCGGTGCGCGACCTGCTCGACGAACGCCTGCCGCGCAAGGTCGCGGCCGCCCTCGCCCGCCACGACGTCCCGTCGAGCTCCCTCACGCTGGAGATCACCGAGAGCTCGATCATGGTCGACCTCGAGCGCAGCCTCCGGGTGCTCGACGCGCTCGCCGCGATGGGGGTGCGCCTCTCGGTCGACGACTTCGGCACCGGCCAGTCCTCGCTCACCTACCTGACGCGGCTCCCCGTGCACGAGCTGAAGATCGACAAGTCGTTCGTCATCGGCGTCCACGGCAAGCGCGACGACCTCGTCGTCCGGTCCGCGGTCGACCTCGCGCACGCCCTCGGTCTGCGGGTGGTCGCCGAGGGCGTCGAGGACGACACCTCGTGGGATCGCGTGCAGGGGCTGGGCTGCGAGGTGATCCAGGGCTACGTCCTCGCGCGGCCGGCGACGCAGCCCGACGTCACGGTGTGGCTGTCGGGCCAGACGGTCGCGCGACCACCTCTGCAGGGTCCCTCGTCACCCGGGTGAGGAGCACGACGGCCTCGGCGACGGCCTGGCGCTGGCACTCCGGTTGACCGAGTGCCAGCCTGCGGCCTACTGTCTGTGCTGGCACTCTCCCTCGGAGAATGCCAGCCGACTTCGACCTCCCGATCCCCGCGACGGCGGGCGGCTCGAGTCACCTACCTGCCACCACACACGTGCCCCAGATCCCTTGTGAAGGGGGAGCCACCCAGTGACGACCGCTACCCAGGTTGCCATCAAGCCGCTCGAGGACCGAATCGTCGTCAAGGCGAACGAGGCCGAGCAGAAGACCGCGTCCGGCCTCGTGATCCCGGACACCGCCAAGGAGAAGCCCCAGGAGGGCACTGTCCTGGCCGTAGGCCCGGGCCGCTTCGAGGACGGCAACCGCGTGCCGCTCGACGTCAAGGTCGGTGACGTCGTGATCTACAGCAAGTACGGCGGCACCGAGGTCAAGTACAACGGCGAGGAGTACCTCGTCCTCTCCGCCCGCGACGTCCTCGCGGTCATCGAGAAGTAGTCAGCGGCGCTGCGCGCGACGCAGCGCACCCGTTCGACCCGCCCCGGGCGGCCCGCTCCGCCGGGCTCCCCGGGGCGTCGTCGTCCGCCGCCAGCACGTGCCCGACTGCACCGCTGCACGACCCTCGAACCTGCTGGACCCTCCCCGATCGGAAGGACGCCACTGTGGCGAAGACCCTGGAGTTCAACGACTCCGCCCGGCGCTCCCTCGAGCGCGGCGTCGACGCGCTCGCCGACGCCGTCAAGGTGACCCTCGGCCCGCGCGGCCGCAACGTCGTCATCGACAAGAAGTTCGGCGCGCCGACCATCACCAACGACGGCGTGACGATCGCCCGCGAGATCGAGCTCGACGACCCCTACGAGAACCTCGGCGCCCAGCTGGCCAAGGAGGTCGCCACGAAGACCAACGACGTCGCCGGTGACGGCACGACGACGGCGACCGTGCTGGCCCAGGCGATGGTCCGCGAGGGCCTGCGCAACGTCGCGGCGGGCGCTGCCCCCATGTCGCTCAAGCGCGGCATCGACGCCGCCGTCGCCGCCGTCAGCGAGGCGCTGCTCAAGGCCGCCCGTGACGTCGACGGCAAGGAGGACGTCGCCAACGTCGCGTCGCTCTCGGCTCAGGACCGCGCCATCGGCGAGCTCATCGCGGAGGCGATGGACAAGGTCGGCAAGGACGGCGTCATCACGGTCGAGGAGTCCAACACGACCGGGCTCGAGCTCGAGCTCACCGAGGGCATGCAGTTCGACAAGGGCTACATCTCGCCCTACATGGTCACCGACACCGAGCGCATGGAGGCCGTCCTCGAAGACGCCCTCGTCCTCATCGTCCAGGGCAAGATCTCCGCGGTGAAGGACCTCCTGCCGTTGCTCGAGAAGGTCGTCCAGGACGCCAAGCCGCTGCTCGTCATCGCCGAGGACGTCGAGGGCGAGGCGCTCTCCACGCTCGTCGTCAACAAGATCCGCGGCCTGTTCACCGGTGTCGCGGTCAAGGCGCCTGGCTTCGGCGACCGCCGCAAGGCGATGCTCCAGGACATGGCCGTGCTCACCGGCGCCCAGGTCGTCTCCCCTGAGGTCGGCCTCAAGCTCGACCAGGTCGGCACCGAGGTCCTCGGCTCGGCCCGGCGAATCACTGTCACCAAGGAGGCCACGACGATCGTTGACGGCGGGGGCGCGCCCGAGGAGGTCGCGGCACGCGTCGAGCAGATCCGCTCGGAGATCGAGCGGACCGACAGCGACTGGGACCGCGAGACGCTCCAGGAGCGGCTCGCCAAGCTCGCCGGTGGCGTCAGCGTCATCCGGGTCGGTGCGCACACCGAGGTCGAGCTCAAGGAGCGCAAGCACCGGCTCGAGGACGCGATCTCGGCCACCCGCGCTGCGATCGAGGAGGGCATCGTCGCCGGCGGCGGCTCTGCGCTGGTCCACGCGTCTGCGGTGCTCGAGGGCGACCTCGGGCTCACCGGTGACGATGCGACCGGGGTCGGCATCGTCCGTCGGGCCGCCCGCGAGCCGCTGCGCCTCATCGCCAGCAACGCCGGCTTCGAGGGCTCCGTCGTCGTCAACGCCGTGTCGGAGGCTGAGGTCGGCTTCGGCTTCGACGCCGCGAAGGGCGAGCACGTCGACCTCATGGCCGCGGGGATCATCGACCCGGTCAAGGTCACCCGGTCGGCGCTCGTCAACGCCGCCTCGATCGCCAGCATGATCCTCACGACCGACACGCTGGTCGTCGAGAAGAAGGCGCCCCAGGCCGGGGACCACGGCCACGGCGGTCGCGGCCACGGCGGTCACGGCCACAGCCACTAGTCCCGCAACGACGCCGCCGACCCCGCCCGGGGTCGGCGGCGTCGTCGTTCGCGAGGCCTGGCGTCTGCGTCGACCTACCGGGGCGACCACCGGGTCGAGACCGTCGCGTCGGCGGAGAACTCGCAGCCGACGACGACCCGGCGCTCGCTGACGGCGAGGGCGGTGCTGCCGCTCTGGGGCGGCTCCGGCGGCATGAGGGTCAGCTGTCCCGACGCGGTGCGGAGGAACGCGGTCTGCGCGGTGGTGGCGCTCGAGGTCTCGCCGACGATGTCGCCGCGGTCGTCGATGTCGCTGGCGATCCCCAGGGTCGTGCCCGCGGGGTCGACCGTCGAGACGGAGCCCGACGGCGCCCACCGGACGGCGCGCAAGCCCCCGGAGGTGCCCTCGGCGCTGTAGCCGACGGCGACCCCGGAGTTGTTGACGTCCGTGGCGAGCGAGCTCGCGCCCGGGCCCCCGAGGGCGGGGAGCTCGACCATCGTCCCGCCCGGGAGCCAGCGCACGGCGTTCTGCTGCTGGTCGGCGTCGGTGTAGCCGCCGACGACCTGCCCGCGGTCGTTGATGCCGCTCGCCAGGGCCGTGGTGCCGGGGGAGCGCAGCTCGACGAGCCGACCGCTGTGCCAGAGGAAGGCCCGCGTCCCGGTCGCGGTGGAGCCGCTCCCGCCGACGACGTCGCCACGCTCGTTCATGCCGGTGACGAAGGCGAAGGTGTCGCTCGGGTGAAGCAGGCCGATGACCGTCGTCCGGCGTCCGTCCCACACGGCGGGGACGCCGCGGACCGTGCCGGCGACCCAGCCACGGTCGTTGAGCGCCACGCCGGCGTCCAGGCCCCCCGGCAGCGCCGTCACGCGACCCCGGACGACGAGGTGGGTATCGGTGACGACGACTCCGTGGGCGTTGACGTCGCGCGCGCACTCCTGCGCGCCGAGGTCGCTGCGGACCGGCTGCTGCCGTGGTGAGGCCGAGGCTGGTCCGGAGAGCAGGCCGGTGGCGGCGAGTACGCCAGCCGCGGCGAAGGTGACGTAGCGATGCGCCGGGCCGCCGGACGTCGTGGACATGTGGACCCCGTCTCCCCGCTCACCGGAGGGCGAGCGGCTCGAGACGGACTGTAATCGGAGAGTGCCCGCGGCTCAGCCGAACCCTCAGCTCGCGAAGGCGAGGCGCTTGGAGGCGAGGTAGATCTCCTCGCGCTCCTCCTCGGCGAGACCGCCCCAGACGCCGTAGGGCTCCCGGACGGCGAGCGCGTGGGCGCGGCACGCGTCGATGACCGGGCACGACGCGCAGACCGCCTTGGCGCTGTTGGCGCGGTTGCGCCGCGACGGCCCGCGCTCCCCCTCAGGGTGGAAGAAGAGCGTGGGATCCGCGGACCGGCAGTCGCCGAGCAGCTGCCAATCCCAGAGGTCGGCGTTGGGACCGGGGAGCCTAGAGAGTTCAGCCATGACGGGTGCCTCGCTTCGAGTCGGTGATGGCAATCTAATACCGCGCCATAGGTTGTTCAACCCTCCGGGCTGACCAAGTTCTGTGACTCCCGTCACCGGCCGAGTGGCAGCGCACGTCCGCGCCCTCGACACTGGCGTGATGGCCGCCCTTCCCCTGTCCGACGCCGCCGAGGAGCCGGGCCGCACCGTCGCGGCGGTGGCCCGTCGGCTCGGCGTCGCGCCGGCCACCCTGAGGACCTGGGACCGTCGCTACGGCTTGGGGCCTTCGGCGCACGCGGCCGGCTCGCACCGGCGGTACACGGCGGCCGACGTCGAGCGGCTCGCCGAGATGCGGCGGCTCACCCTCGAGGGCGTCCCCCCGGGCGAGGCGGCACGGCACGCTCTCGCCACCCACGGCGCAACCCTCTCCACGAATGGCGCAACCTCGGCCCCGCACGCGGTCGGCACCGAGCAGGCCGGCGCCGAGCGCCACGACGACGCGCACCATCAGGCCGGCGGGGGCACCGTCCTCGCGATGCCGGGCGCCTCGGCCGACGTCCGGGGGCTCGCCAGGGCGGCGATGGCGCTCGACGACCGCAGCTGCACCGCGCTCGTCCGCGAGAGCCTGCACCGGCACGGCGTCGTCGAGACCTGGCAGCACCTCGTCTCGCCGGTCCTCGTCTCCGTCGGGGCGCGGTGGGAGGCCACCGGCTTCGGGGTCGACGTCGAGCACCTGCTCTCGGAGTCAGTCCTCGTGGCGATGCGCACCTCGACACCGCCGGCGGAGCCCCGCAACGCCAGCCCGGTGCTCCTCGCCTCGGCCGAGGAGGACCAGCACGGCCTCGTCCTCCACGTCCTGCGCGCAGCCCTGGCCGAACGGCAGGTGAGCGCGCGGGTCCTCGGCAGCCGGGTGCCGCGCGATGCGCTGGCCTCCGCCGTCCGGCGCAGCGGTCCGTCCGCGGTCTTCCTGTGGTCGCAGATGCAGCACACCGGGGACCCCGAGCAGCTCGAGGCGCTGCCGCGGATCCGTCCGGCGCCGGGGATCGTCGTCGGCGGTCCCGGCTGGGCCCACGCGCAGCTGCCGCCGTCGGTGCACGCTGTCGACTCGCTCGACTCGGCGCTGGACATGCTGACCATGCTGTCCTGCCCTGGCGCCGAGGAAGATCGACGGCGGTAGCCTGAGCGAGCCGCCCGCCGGGGCCGGCCCTGGTGCTGCGGAGGCTGCTGGTGGACGACGACCTCGCGGCGCTGCTCGCGGCCGGTGAGCGCGCTGCCTTCCATGGAGCCCCTTCGCGTGGCGTCGAGCCGCTGCGCCGTGCGGTCGAGCTGGCCGGCGCAGCCGACCGCGGCGTCGAGGCCTCTGCCGCCGCGTGGCTGCTCGGCGTCTGCCTCGGGGCGGCGGGTCGGTACGGCGACGCCCTGGGGGTCCTGCGGCTGCTCACCGACGACGCCGCCGGCGTCGACGCCAGCGGCGCGCCGGGCGCCGAGCACCGGAGCACCGACGAGCTCGTCTTCGCCTCGCTGGCCCGCTCGACGTCGGCGAGCCTGCACCGCCAGCTCGGGCGTCACGCGCAAGCACGAGTCCTCGACTCGGCGGCGCTCGCCATCGCCGAGGCGGCCGGCTCGGAGGGCGAGGCCCTCTTCGACGCCCTGCTCGGGCTCGCTGCCGACGCGGTCGGCCTCGAGGAGCCGAGCGAGGCTCGCGAGCAGCTTGCCCGGGCCCGCGCGGTGGCCCTCGCGCGCCCGGACGGGTGGCGGCAGCGGGTGCGGGTGCACTGGGTGGCCGCCGAGGTGGCGCTGCTCACCGGTGTGCCCGCCGATGCCGTCGCGGAGTCGTCGGCCGCGCTCACCCTGGCCGAGGCCTCGGGCGCGCCGCGGCACGTGGCCAAGAGCTCGCTGTTCCTCGGGGTCTCTCTGGCGCAGGCCGGGAGGGTCGACGAGGCGCGATCCACCCTGCACCGCGCCGGACTGCTCGCCGAGAGCCTCGGGGCGCTCCCGCTCCTGTGGCCGTCGCGGGCAGTCCTCGGGGCGCTGCTCGAGGAGTCCGACCCGGCGGGCTCGCACGAGGCGCTGGGGTCGGCGCGGGCGACGATCCGCACCATCGCGGCGGGTCTCGACGAGGAGATGCGGGAGGCGTGGCTGCGTCGTCCCGACGTCATGGCCGTCCTCGCCGAGTGACCCGGGCGCATGTCGGCTTTCCGCTCACGATCGGGGCCTGACCTGCCGATACCTCAGGAGACCGGCCATGGATGGCTGGTCTCTGAACAGGCCATGGAGGTGCCGCAGTGTCGACTGTCTGCGTCTGCGACGACTCGCCGCTGGGGCGGGAGACCCTACGAAGGCTCGTCGCGACGGTGCCTGGGGTCACCCGGGTGACCGTGGCCAACAGCGGTGAAGAGCTGCTCACCCGCTACGACGCCGAGCGGCCCGACCTCGTCCTCATGGACATCCGGATGCCGGGGATCGGCGGCCTCGAGGCCACCCGCCGGCTCATGGCCACGTGCCCAGACGCCATGGTCATCATGGTGACGTCGTTCGAGGACCCCGAGGGTGTCGCGCGGGCCGTCTCCGCCGGTGCGCGGGGCTACCTTCACCGCGACTGCGGGCGCGCCGAGCTGTCGACCGTCGTGGCGACGGCACTGGCCGACTCCACGCGCAGCGGCCTGGGCAACCACGTCGACGACGAGGAGCAGCCGCGGCTCACCGAGCGCGAGCTCCAGGTGCTCGGGGGGATGTCGCGCGGGCGCTCCAACGGCGAGATCGGGCGCGAGCTCTACCTGTCCGAGGACACGGTGAAGACCCACGCTCGTAGGCTGTTCCGCAAGCTCGAGGCAGCCGACCGTGCGCAGGCGGTGGCCGTGGGGCTGCGGGCCGGCCTCGTGCGCTGAGCCTGCGGGTCGCTGCTGGGCCCGATCTCTGGCCGTGCTGCACCTACGATGGGGTCCTCCCCGCCGTCCGGAAGGTGCCATGGAGCCCACGCGCCCCTCGATCGACATGCCGGAGAAGTTCGGGGCCCTCGGCCTGACCTACGACGACGTGCTGCTGCTCCCCGGAGCCTCCGACGTCGTCCCGAGCGCCGTCGACACCTCGTCGCGGCTCTCGCGCCGGATCACCCTGCGGATCCCGCTCGTGTCCTCGGCGATGGACACCGTCACCGAGGCCCGGATGGCGATCGCCATGGCGCGTCAGGGCGGGATCGGGGTCCTCCACCGCAACCTGTCCATCGAGGAGCAGGTAGGACAGGCGGATCTCGTCAAGCGCTCCGAGGCAGGCATGGTCTCCGACCCCGTCACGTGCTCTCCCGAGAACACCCTCGCCGAGGTCGACGCCATGTGCGGGCGCTACCGCATCTCCGGGCTGCCGGTGGTCGACGGCGACGGCGTCCTGCTCGGGATCGTCACCAACCGCGACATGCGCTTCGAGTCGGACTTCTCGCGGACCGCGCGCGAGGTCATGACGCCGATGCCGCTGGTCACCGCGCCGGTCGGCGTGCGGCCCGAGGACGCGCTGGCCCTGCTGGCCAAGCACAAGGTCGAGAAGCTGCCGCTCGTCGACGACGCCGGTCGGCTGCAGGGGCTCATCACCGTCAAGGACTTCGTCAAGCGCGACCAGTTCCCGCTGGCCACGAAGGACGCCGACGGACGCCTCGTCGTCGGTGCCGCGGTCGGTGTCGGTGAGGACGCGTTCGCCCGCGCCATGGCGCTCGTCGAGTCCGGCGTCGACGTCATCGTCGTCGACACGGCGCACGGGCACGCTCGGGCTGTGCTCGAGGCGGTGGCTCGGGTGAAGGTAGCAGCGCCGGGGGTCGAGGTCATCGGCGGCAACGTCGCCACGCGCGCCGGTGCTCAGGCGCTCATCGACGCCGGGGCCGACGCCGTCAAGGTCGGGGTGGGGCCGGGCTCGATCTGCACGACACGGGTGGTCGCCGGCGTCGGCGTCCCGCAGGTGACGGCGATCTACGAGGCCTCCCTCGCCGCGCGGCCGGCCGGCGTGCCGGTCATCGGTGACGGCGGCCTCCAGTGGAGCGGGGACATCGCCAAGGCGATCGTGGCCGGGGCGAGCACGGTCATGCTCGGGTCGTTGCTGGCCGGCGTCGAGGAGAGCCCCGGGCAGCTCATCTTCATCAACGGCAAGCAGTTCAAGTCCTACCGGGGGATGGGCTCGCTCGGTGCGATGCAGTCGCGGGGCTCCGCGCGGTCGTACTCCAAGGACCGCTACTTCCAGGACGACGTCCTCTCCGACGACAAGCTCGTCCCCGAGGGCATCGAGGGCCAGGTGCCCTACCGCGGGGCGCTGGCCGCGGTCGCCCACCAGCTCGTCGGAGGCCTGCGCGCGGCGATGGGTTACGCCGGGACCGCGACGGTTCCGGAGCTTCAGGAGAACGGCCGCTTCGTGCGGATCACCTCGGCGGGCCTCAAGGAGTCCCACCCCCACGACGTCCAGGTGACGGTCGAGGCGCCCAACTACCACTCGTGAGGAAGACCCTGTGACCGAGGTCGAGATCGGCCGTGGCAAGCGCGGCCGCCGGGCGTACAGCTTCGACGACATCGCCATCGTGCCCTCGCGGCGCACCCGTGACCCCGAAGAGGTGTCGGTCGCCTGGCAGATCGACGCGTATCGCTTCGAGCTTCCGTTGCTGGCGGCGCCGATGGACAGCGTCGTCTCACCGGCGACGGCGATCGCCATCGGGCAGCTCGGTGGGCTCGGCGTCCTCGACCTCGAGGGGCTGTGGACGCGGTACGACGACCCGGAGCCGTTGCTCGCCGAGATCGCGACGCTCGACTCCGACTCCGTCAGCGCCAGGTTGCAGCAGATCTACGCGGAGCCGATCAAGCCCGAGCTCGTGACGGCCCGGATCGCCGAGATCCGCGCGGCTGGCGTGACTGTCGCGGCGTCGCTCTCGCCGCAGCGAACCGCGCGCCTGTCCAAGGTCGTCGTCGATGCCGGGGTCGACCTGTTCGTCATCAGGGGCACAACAGTCTCGGCCGAGCACGTGTCGGGCCGGGCGGAGCCGCTCAACCTCAAGCAGTTCATCTACGAGCTCGACGTCCCGGTCATCGTGGGCGGCTGCGCGACGTACACGGCGGCGCTGCACCTCATGCGCACCGGTGCGGCCGGCGTCCTCGTCGGGTTCGGCGGCGGGACGTCGCACACGTCGCGCACCGTGCTGGGGCTCGCGGTGCCGATGGCCTCGGCTGTCGCTGACGTCGCTGCTGCCCGGCGGGACTACCTCGACGAGTCGGGTGGGCGCTACGTGCACGTGATCGCCGACGGCGGCATGGGCAAGAGCGGGGACCTGGCGAAGGCTGTCGCCTGCGGGGCGGACGCCGTGATGATCGGCTCGCCGCTCGCCAGGGCTGTCGAGGCGCCTGGAGGCGGGTTCCACTGGGGGTCTGAGTCGTGGCACTCCGAGCTGCCCCGGGGTGAGCGCACCGCGGTCGGCACGGTCGGGTCGCTGCAGGAGATCCTGCTCGGGCCCTCGCGGGTACCTGACGGCTCGATGAACCTCATCGGGGCGCTGCGCCGGGCGATGGCGACGACGGGGTACAGCGACCTCAAGGAGTTCCAGCGGGTCGAGGTCGTCGTATCTGGGTGACAGCTGACGTCGGGGCGGTCGTCTGGCGTGGCCCGTTCGGTCAGGATTGAGGGGTCTTAGGTCCCGACCTGACCTGACATGGTCGTCACAGCAACTTGACGGAGTTAGGTTCCTCCTGTCGCACAGCTCGTCAGCAACGACGAGGGACCGCGAGCAGAAGTTCCCAGAGGATCTGCTTTCTCCGCTGGGAAATGTCTGTGGGGAGAGGCCATGACCTCGGCGCTGAAGTTGGTCGCTGCGTGCCGAGTGAGCCAGAGCGAACCCAGCCCCCCACGCTTCTTCGGTCGTGCGAGCCGCACGGCGGGAACGGGGGTTTCCGATGATCTCGATGTCGACGCCACCAGCCTGCTGTTGAGCCCACGCGCCTGACGAAGGCGTCACAGACGGGGTCACGCCCCGCAGCGGACACTGCGAGGCGTGACAGGCGGAGCTCGATGCACGGGATCCGCTGTCCCAACGCTACCGACTGATTGTCGGCTGCGCATCGGTCAGCGACTTGCACCCCGCCTTACCCCGTCTCCTGGGTCGAGGACGTCTCGACCCTCAGCGGGTGACCACCCGGTCACCCAGGACGAGGGGAACACCATGCACAAGGCACGTATCGCCAAGATCGGCGGGTTCGTCGGAACGCTGACTGCTGGCGCAGCTCTCGTGGCCAGCGCTGCCACCGGGACGGGCGCCTACTTCACTGACTCCCATGCCGGCTCGTTCACCGCCAAGTCAGGCATCCTGCAGATGAACACGACTGCCACAGAGCTGTCCTTCACCGGGCTCAACCCCGGTGAAGACAAGACGCAGACGATTGAGTACAACATCGACGGTGCTACCACCGGCAATGCTGACGTCTGGCTCGTCTTCAACCCCGGGGACGCCGGGTATGCACTGTTCACCGGCGCCAAGGGCGATCCGAATGCAGCGGATGGCGGCCTGGGTCGATACGGTCACTTCGCGGTTTCAAGCAACGGCAGCAAGGTGTTCGAGTCCTACAACCTGCAGGCTGGAACGGGTTGTGTCGTCGACGCAGACGGTCATGGCTTCGGTACGCCGTCGACGAGCGTCGCCGACACGCCGCCTCTGTGTGGGGTGCCCACCGCGATCAAGCTCGACTCGAACCTTCCGGCTGGGTACCAGCGTACGGTGGAGTTGATCTTCGGCCTCACCGGTCGCGCGACCGGCCAGAACAAGGACGTGGCCAGCGTGCCGTTCAAGATCGTGGCTACCCAGGTCGGGCACCGGCCCGACGCGGCCAACTTCTAGGAGCCATACCGGGAGGGGCGGCAGGTTGCGGCCCCTCCCGGTCTGCTTGCCAGGCAACCATTCGGAGACCGAATGCGACGACTAAGGCTTTGTGCGACGGTGCTGTTTGCTCTGACGCTTCTGGGAGCTGTCGGCGTCGGCTCGGCGATGTGGCGTGACGGGTACCGCCTGTACGCGGTGCGGACCGGCTCCATGACCCCCACCTATCCAACCGGTGGCGTGGTCCTTGACGCACCTGCTCGTCCCCATCGCCTCGCCCATGGCAACGTGATCACCTTTCAGACGGTCAACGGATTGGTGACCCACCGGATCGTCGGCACCACCAAGTTGGGCTTCATCACAAAAGGGGATGCCAACCGCACGGCTGACGTCGGTTCGGTTTCGCAGCGTCACGTGCTCGGCCGAGTGGTTGCTGGCACGGCGTTCGGAGGGTACCTGTTGGTGTTCGCACAGCAGCCCGAGGGTCTGGCCTCGCTTGCGCTCTTGCTGGTGAGCAGCTACCTCGCCTGGTCAATCTTCTTCGACGACACCTCGTCCTCGGAGCAGCCCGCTGCCTTGCACCGTCGGCGTCGACATTGGCGCGGACTCGAGCCACCTCTCGCCACGGAAGCTGCTGACGCGTAGGTTTCGCCCATCATTGCCCTTTGTGATCATGACGCCATCATCGTGAGCTCTGGCTTTGGCGGCGGCGTCTCGACGCTCCGACTGAACCGAGGAGGGCTATCGCGTCACCGTTCTCCAGGCGGTGGGCCGGTTTACGAGTGACTCCCTGCGCGCGGCCTAGCGACAACGACAACGACAACGACAACGGAACCCGGGCGCAGGACTACTTGGGCGCGCCAAATATCGGCCAGCTCTATCGCCTGGTCGTGGGTGGTGGAGCCGTTCCTCTGGGTTCGGCACGTATATGACCCACGACTCCGATCGGCTTGGTGGTTTCGGCTGACAAGCTTCGGGCGTCGGCGGTAACGTCGTTCGCCGCCACAACGAGGCGACACCACGTGAGTGTCGGGGGAACCGTGCAGTGCCGCATCCAGGCCCAAGCCGTTGCAGCGGCCGCTGCTCTTGTCCTGGCGCTCGCTGGTCCAGTCTCAGCGCTCAACGGCTTCGGTGGGGGCAAGTCACTGACCCAGGGTCGCGCCGTGAAGCTCGATCGGATCGTCGTCGACAGTCTTCGGCCAGACGACACCGAGGTACGTCGCGCGACGGTTCCGATCAACCCATACGTCACTTCCGGCGTGCCGGTGATCCGGGTCACCGGCATCGAGGACTGGGACAACGGCTGCAACGAACCGGAGCGGTCAGCAGGTGACACCACCTGTGGTGCCGAGGTGGGTCAAGGAGAGCTGTCGTCAGTGCTGACCCTCGGGGTCGCGGGCGCGGTGCAGTCGGGTGGAGCATCCTGCGATGACGCGCCGCTGCCAGTCGGTGATCGACCGTTGGCGGCGCTAGAAGGGGTTGTGCTGGAGGGTAACCAGGGAGTGAGTGGGGCTGACGGGCACATCTGCCTCGTTGTCAGGACAACCCTTCCTATCAGCGCTGGCAACCTGGTGCAGAGCGACGGCGTCACCCTCACCTACGAGATTGGACTGCGGCCCGTGGACGCCGGAACAGGCGGGGGAGGGGCGGGGTCAGGAAACGTCACCTTCACTCCTGCGCCTGACAGCCTTGGTGAGCCCACACACGGAGATGAACCTGGGCGGGGCGTGGACCCTGTGCCGGCTCCGGCCGTCGACTCCATAGCCCTGCCAGCAGTGAAGCCCGGCAGTCACGTTCGCCCACCGGTGCCAGGAGACGCCAACGGATCTGCCTCTCCTGTCGCGCTCTCCCACACCGGCGCCTCGGTGGTGCAGACGGTCGTCGCAGCTTTGGCGCTGATCGTCAGCGGTACGCTAGCCGTTCTCGTCGGACGCCGGAGACGGGCGACGAGACGGCGCGCCTGAACTACTGACCGCCGCGATATCACCAGCCTGCTGGTGGGGCCTGTCAGGTCCGGACGATGGTTCCCTACTGGATCAAGGTGATGCGTACGCTGGGCAAGGCTGTCCGAGACAGTCTGGCGTCGGTGGTAACGAGTGGCACATTCAGCCGCTGTGCGCAGGCGACGTAGTAGGCATCCGAGATCCGGACGCGGTCACGTAGCTGCCAGGCGCTAGGGGTCAGCAGTTGATGCCTGATGCGCCGGATGCCCATCGAGGCGAAACGTGTCAATGCGCTAGCGGCCATCGCCTCGTCGAGCTCGCCGGCTCGGCACCAGCGAGCCAAGGTCGACACGACCTCCAGCTCGATGTGTTCGGGTGCGACGAGCAGATAGCCACGAAGCTCCGCTGCTACCTGATCGCCGCGGGGAAGCTGCAGCAGTATGTCGACGATCGCCGACGCGTCAACGACCTTCAATCTCATCCCTCACGGCGTCGAGGGCAGCGTGGATGTCCAAGTGCTGTGGCGCGGGTGGATCCTTGTGCAGCTCTTCCAGCCAGATGTCGAACGACGGGATGGCGATGTCGCGGCGCATCAGCCGCACCAGGTACTCGCTCACCGAGAGGCCCTCGTGGCGCGCCTTCTGACGGACCGCTTCGTGGACGTCGTCCGGCACGTTCTTCGCCTGGATATTCCCCATGGCATGACGCTAGCATCCCCGAAGCATGCTAAGCGAAGGTCGTCGAACCTCGCGCCTGGCGAGTGTCCGACCCGCAGGCCCCGCGTCTGGCGCATGACGTCGACGTGACGATCGTTGGTTCCGGGTCCGGCGGCAGTGTGAGCGCGCTGCGGCTGGTGGAGAAGGGCTGCCGGGGCATCGTCCTCAGGGCGGGGGCGTGTGGGAGCCTGACATGGTGGCTGGCTCGGCGGGAAGATGCTCGCATGCCGTCCGAAGCGCAGCGCTCGATCATTGTCACGCTCGATGCTGACGTCGTGGCCGACTACGAGGCGGCAGGCGACGACCTGTCGGAGGTCGTGAACGCCCTCCCTCGCATGCTCCCTGCGACCCACCGTCGGGCCGAGTCGACAGCGCAAGAGCGCCACGCTGCGCTCAGCGACTACCTCGATCGCGTCCTGCTCGAGGACGGCCCGGCAAACGAACCGGGCTTCGAAGCCGAGGTTCAGCACTTCGTCGGCCTCCTGACGGCTGCTGACGACGGGTCGGTCCGCTAGGCGTTACTCATAGCGGGACGGCGTCGCGGAGGATGGTGCTGCCGATGCCGGTCAGCTGCGCGCGAGCCAACACAGCGTCGCAGTCGACCACATCGACGTGCAGACCCGTCAAGTCGCTCAATACCTCGGTGAGGCAGATGACGTCCCGTCGCACACCGGGCGCGAACTCGATGATGAGGTCCAGGTCTGATCCAGCCTGGTCGTCGTCGCCACGCGCCGGGAGTCGCGCAAGGCGTTGGAGCGTGCCGCAAAGTTCACGGCACAAGTTCTTGACGGTAGGTCGAAAGTCCTAGGACTATCGGCCCTGCCGGGCAACCTGGCTCGGTCACCGTCTGAGGAGCGCTCGATGGTCACTGGCTTCCACCCCGCCGGGCAGCGGGCACCGCCATCGCCGCGATCGCGGCCGCAGCGCTGGCTCTCGGAGCCGCGCCGGCTGCATCGGCGGACCCTGCCCCGCACGGTGCGTCGCTGCCGGGCCTTTCGTTCCCCCCCGCGTCCTCTGGCCATCGCTGGCCGGCTCTGCCGCCGATCATCACCGGCCAGTATCCGACGACCACGCTGCTCAGCGGACTGAACAGCCCGAAGGGGCTCACCCTGGACCGGCAGAATGACCCACTGGTCGGGCAGGGCGCCTTCGGTCCGCCTGCGCCGGTCCTGCGCTACATCACCCACGGCCGCGACCGAGGCCAAGCCCGACCCGTCACCGGGCCGCTGAGCACCATCGGGCTGGCCGCCGCTCGCGACGGTTCGCTGTGGCGCATCGGTGGCGATCTCACCCTGTACCGCACACCACGCGGTGGGACCGAGGCCGCGGTGCTCAACTTCGGCGCCTTCGCCGCCGCGAACCCCGACCCCTACGACACCGAGGGGGAACCGGCCGACTCCAACCCGTTCGACGTGATCGCCGCCGCCAATGGTGACGCCATCGTCGCCGACGCGGCCGCCAACTCGGTGGTGCGGGTGACCCCGACCGGCCAGGCGACCATCCTGGCCAGACTCGCCACCGAGGTGGTGAGCACCGACCTGGTGCCGGCCGATCAGCAACCGCCAGGCGGGTTGCCGCCGGTGATCCCGGCCGAGGCGGTGCCGACCACCGTGCGCTTCGGGCCCGGCGGCGCCCTCTATATCGGTGAGCTCAAGGGCTACCCGTTCCGGCCTGGCTCCTCGCGGGTCTGGCGGATCCCGGCCGGCGTCACCGGCGCGGTCTGCTCAGCCAACCCGGCCATCCCCGGTCACAACTGTCGGACGGCGTTCTCCGGCCTGACCTCGATCGCCTCGATGGCCTTCGACCGGCTCGGCGCGTTGTTCGTCTTCGAGTACGCCGCCGACGGTGTAGGTGCCTTCGAGGAGGGGCTCAACACCGGCAACCCCCCGCCGGCGGTGCTGCTTCGGCTGTGGTTCGGCACGCGCACCGAGGTCGACCCCGGAGCCTTCCGCGCGCCGGGCACGATCCAGGCCGGACGGCTCGGCGAGCTGTTCCTCACCGACGAGGTCTTCGGTGCCGGCCGGCTGGTGCGTCTGGGTCGGTGAATCCAGCGCCCGGGTGGCGCGATGCCGCTCCGGGACGCACCATCGGGGCATGAGAGCTGTGTGGAACGGCGAAACGATCGCCGAGAGCGACGACATCGTCATGGTCGAGAACAACCCGTACTTCCCGCGGTCGGCGGTGCGCCCTGAGGTGCTGCGCGAGTCCTCGACGCACTCGACCTGCCCGTGGAAGGGCCAGGCGAGCTACTTCTCCATCGAGGTCGGCGGCTCCGTCAACACCGACGCGGCGTGGTACTACCCCGAGCCCAAGACGGCCGCCGCGCAGGTCAAGGACCGCGTCGCCTTCTGGAAGGGCGTCCAGGTCCTGCCGTAGCAGCCGACCGGTTCCCTGCGCGGGTGGCTGCCACCGCTTGGGTCCGTCGCGCCGCCGAGGTTACCGGCAGGTACAGTCCCGGCATGGCAGCCCAGCACGACTACGACGTGGTGATCGTTGGCTCCGGCTTCGGCGGCAGCGTCTCGGCGCTGCGCCTCGTCGAGAAGGGCTATTCGGTACTCGTCATCGAGGCCGGGCGGCGCTTCACCGAGCAGACCCTGCCCACCACGTCCTGGCGGGTGCGGGACTACTTCTGGGCCCCCAAGCTGGGCTGCACCGGCATCCAGCGGATCATGCCGCTGCGGCACACCGTCGTCCTGGCCGGTGCTGGGGTCGGCGGGGGCAGCCTCGTCTACGCCAACACCCTCTACGTCCCGCCGGAGCCGTTCTTCCGGGACCGCCAGTGGGGCGACGTCAGCGACTGGCAGTCCGAGCTTGCCCCGCACTACGACCAGGCCCGGCGGATGCTCGGCGTCGTGGAGAACCCCGAGATGACCCCGGCCGACGAGGTCATGCGCCGGGTCGCCGACGAGATGGGTGTGGGCCACACGTTCCGCCTGACCCCGGTCGGCGTGTTCTTCGGCGATGGGCCAGGCGTGGAGGCACCGGACCCGTTCTTCGGCGGCGCGGGGCCGGCTCGGAAGGGCTGCACCTCCTGCGGGGAGTGCATGACCGGCTGCCGGCACGGTGCCAAGAACACGCTGCTGACCAACTACCTGTACCTCGCTGAGCGAGGCGGTGTGACCGTACGGCCGCTGAGCACGGTGCGCACGGTCCGCCCGCTGCCCGAGGGCGGCTACGCCGTCGACACGATCCGTACCGGCGCCTGGCGAGCCCGCCCGGGCACCACCGCCACGATCACGGCCGGACAGGTGATCTTCGCAGCCGGCGCGATGGGGACCCAGCGACTGCTGCACCGGATGCGTGACGAGCGGGTCCTGCCCCGGCTCTCACCCGCCCTCGGCCGGCTCTCCCGCACGAACTCCGAGTCGCTCGTCGGCGCGGTCGGGCCGATGCTTCCCGACGTCGACTACTCCCGAGGTGTCGCCATCACCTCGTCGTTCTACCCAGAGCCGCACACCCATGTCGAGCCCGTCCGCTACGGCCACGGCAGCAACGCCATGGGTCTGCTCGCGACCCTTCTGACCGACGGTGGGGGCGAGTGGCCACGCTGGCGCGTGCTCGGTCGGGACGCCCTGCGTCACCCGATCCACTTCGCCGCCGCCCTCAACGTGCGCAAGTGGTCGCAGCGCTCGATCATCGCGCTCGTCATGCAGCACGTCGACAACTCCCTCACCGTCTCGGGCAGACGCACCCGCCTCGGCCGGCACAAGCTCACCTCGGCCCAGGGCGAGGGAGAACCGAACCCGTCGTGGATCCCCGCGGCCAACGAGACGGCGCGGCGGATCGCCACCGCCATAGGGGGACGTCCGATGGGCGCGTGGAGCGACCTCATCGACGCGCCCCTGACCGCTCACTTCATCGGCGGCGCCGTCGTCGGTGACAGCCCCGAGCGGGGCGTCGTCGACCCCTACCACCGGGTGCACGGCTACCCCGACCTGCACATCGTCGACGGCTCGGCGCTACCGGCGAACCCGGGGGTCAACCCGTCGATGTCCATCACCGCGCTCGCCGAGCATGCGATGTCGCTCTGGCCGAACAAGGGCGAGGTGGACCCGCGGCCGGCGCAGGGGCAGGCCTACCAACGGCTGGCGGCGGTCGCCCCACACCACCCCGTCGTCCCGGCGTCCGCCCCCGGTGCCCTGCGGCTGCCGATCGTCGAGGTCCTGCCGTAGCAGCCGGCCGGTTCCCCGCTCAGCGGCCGGCGACCCGGAAGTGCCCGACGAGGTTCTGCAGCTCGGTGGCCATCGCGGCGATCTCGGCGGCGGCCTGACCGGTCTCCACACTGCCCTGGCTGGTGCGCTCGTTGCCTGCGGCGACGTCGTCGATCACTCCGGCGATCTCCGCGGCCTGCATGGCGGACTGGGCCGCACCGCGCCCCATCTCCCTGGTCGTGGCGGTCTGCTCCTCCACGGCAGCGGCGATGGTGGTCTGCAGCTCGTTGACCCGTGCGATCACCTCGGAGATCCGTCCGATCGCGACGACCGCCTCGGACGTGTCGCTCTGGATCGCCCCGACGAGCGTGGTGATGTTCTGGGTGGCCCTGGCCGTCTCCTGCGCGAGGTCCTTGACCTCGCTGGCCACGACGGCGAAGCCCTTTCCGGCGTCTCCGGCCCGGGCGGCCTCGATGGTGGCGTTGAGCGCCAGCAGGTTGGTCTGCTCGGCGATCGAGGTGATCACCTTGACCACCTCGCTGATCTGGGACGACGACGCACCGAGCTTGGCCACGGTCGACTCGGTGGCCTTGGCGCTGTCCACGGCGCGCGCGCCCACGGCAGCCGCCTCGGTCGCGCTCGTGGCGATGTCCCTGATGGATGCCCCCATCTCTTCCGCCCCCGCGGCGACGGTGTGCACGCTCTCCGAGACCGCGACGACGGTGCCCGAGGCCGCGGCGGTCTGCTGCTCGGCCTCCTTGGCCCCGGTGGCGAGCCGGGCACTGATCTGCCCGAGGTTGTCGGCCGAGACGCCGAGCAGCCCGGCCCGGTCATGGATCTGCGCGACGATCTGCGCGATGGAGTCGGTGAACCGGTTGAAGGCTGCGCCCAGCTGGCCGGTCTCGTCGCGACGTTCCTCGTCCACGCGCTGCGTCAGGTCGCCGTCGCCGTCGGCGATCTCGACGAGCCGGTCGCGCAGCCGCACGATCGGACGGACGACGGAGCGCGCGCTGAGCCACGCGAGCAGTGCGGCGACGAGCAGCCCGGCGACGGCGAGCTCGAGGATGAGCGTGCGCAGGTGCTGGGCAGCAGCCAGGACACTGGACATCGGCGCCTCCACCACGAGGACCCAGGTGGACTCCGTGCCAAGCTGCACGGGCTGGTACACCGCGAGCGCGTCCTTGCCGAGGTAGGCGTCTCGTCGGGTGGCGACGGACACCGCCCCGGAGGTTGCCGCCTGCCGGATCTCAGCGGCGCCACCGGGGAGCGGCTTGCCGAGCAGGTCGGCGTCCGGGTGGGCCACGACCGTCGCTGAGCCGGTGACCAGAGTGGCGTACCCGGTGCCGTACGGCCGCACCTTGGCCAGTGCCTCGCTGAGCGTGTCCAGCGCGAGGTCGGCGGTCACGACTCCCACGAACTTTCCGCCGACGATGACGGGAGCCACGGCGGTGGTCATGAGGACGTCCTTGCCGCCGACCTTGTACACGTACGGGTTGACGACGGTCTCCTTGCCGGTGCTGCGCGGGACCAGGTACCAGTCACCGTCGCCGGGAGTGTCGTAGCCGGTCAGGGCGGCCAGCTTGAGCTCGCCGTTCTCTCGGTACCAGTAGGGGAGGAGCCGGCCGGTCTTGTCGGTGGCGTCGGTGCCGACGAACGCGGCGTCCTTGCCATCGAAAGCGTTGCGCTCCCAGCCGGTCGATATGCCGACCAGCTCGGGGTGCTTGGACATCACGTCGCGCAGCACCGTGCTGACGTCCTGTCGGCTCGCCGAGCCGGTCTCCTTCAGCGTGGCGAGCGCGGAGGCAAGGGTGCGGACGGTGTCGAGCGCGCCGTCGATCTGCTTGCTGGCGGTGCCCGCCTCGCGGGCGGCGAGCTCCCGGGTGTACTTCTCGGCGTCGGACCTCGCCAGCGCGGTCGTGCGCAGGGAGACCAGGCCCAGGAGGCAGGCCACCGTGACAGTCACGATGATGAGCACCGTGGCGACCAGCCGGAAGCGCAGGCTGTGCACGGTGGTGTACCAGCTGCTCGCAGCCACGGAAGAGGGCACAGGTGTCATGGACGGGTCATCGGCACGGGACGCGCAGACCTGAGACCGCCAGCGGGGTGGGCCTGATCACGGCCGCTTCGCCTTCTCGAACCGGCGTTGAGCCCCTGGACGCGGGGCCGGGCGGCGGAGGGCCCCGATAGCCTGCCCGGGTGGCTGACACCTCCGCGCAGGCCCCCCCGGACCGCGAGACCGTCCTCGTTGTCGACTTCGGCGCCCAGTACGCCCAGCTCATCGCTCGCCGCGTCCGCGAGGCGCGGGTGTACAGCGAGGTCGTCCCGTGGAGCATGCCCGTCGAGGAGATGCTGGCACGGCGCCCCGCGGCGGTGATCCTCTCCGGTGGTCCGTCGTCGGTCTACGCCGAAGGCGCCCCGGCCGTCGACCCGGCGCTGTTCGCCGCCCAGGTCCCCGTCTTCGGCATCTGCTACGGATTCCAGGCGATGGCCCAGGCCCTCGGCGGCACGGTCGCCCAGACCGGTCTCGCGGAGTTCGGCCGGACGCCGCTGACCATCGGCTCGCACTCGACGCTGCTCGCGGGCCTGCCGGAGCGGCTGAGCGTGTGGATGTCCCACGGGGACTCTGTCTCGGCTGCGCCTGACGGATTCACGGTCCTCGCACGGACCGACGGGGCCGAGGTGGCCGCCTTCGAGGACGCCGACCGTCGGCTGGCCGGCGTCCAGTTCCACCCCGAGGTGCTCCACACCGAGCACGGGCAGGCCGTGCTCGAGCACTTCCTCCACGACATCGCCGGTATCAGGCCGACGTGGACGATGGTCAACATCGTCGAGGAGCAGCTCGCCGCGGTGCGGGCGCAGGTGGGCGACAAGCGAGTCATCTGCGGGTTGTCGGGCGGGGTCGACTCGGCCGTCGCGGCCGCCCTCGTCCAGCGTGCGGTCGGCGACCAGCTGACGTGCGTCTTTGTCGACCACGGGCTGCTGCGCAAGGGCGAGGCCGAGCAGGTGGAACGCGACTTCGTCGCGGCGACCGGCGTCGACCTCCACGTCGTCGACGCGCGGGAGCGGTTCCTGTCAGCCCTCGCCGGGGTGACCGAACCCGAGACCAAGCGCAAGGTCATCGGCCGCGAGTTCATCAGGGTGTTCGAGCAGGCTGCGCGCGACATCGTCGCCGACGCAGGCGCCCACGGCCAGGACGTCGAGTTCTTGGTGCAGGGCACGCTCTACCCCGACGTCGTCGAGTCCGGTGGCGGCTCCGGCACGGCGACGATCAAGAGCCACCACAACGTCGGCGGGCTGCCTGACGACCTTGCGTTCAGCCTGGTGGAGCCGCTGCGCACGCTGTTCAAGGACGAGGTCCGCCGCGTCGGCGAAGAGCTCGGGCTGCCCAGCGACATCGTGTGGCGCCAGCCGTTCCCGGGGCCAGGGCTGGGGATTCGCATCATCGGTGAGGTGACGGCCGAGCGTCTGGATCTGCTGCGCGAGGCTGATGCGATCGCCCGTCAGGAGCTGTCGCTGGCCGGGTTGGACCGCGACATCTGGCAGTGCCCCGTCGTCCTGCTCGCCGACGTCAGGTCCGTCGGCGTCGCCGGTGACGGGCGCACCTATGGTCACCCAGTCGTTCTGCGTCCGGTCAGCAGCGAGGACGCCATGACGGCAGACTGGACCCGGGTGCCCTACGACGTGCTGGCGCGCATCTCTAGCCGGATCACCAACGAGGTGCGCGAGGTCAACCGGGTGGTGCTCGACGTGACGAGCAAGCCCCCGGGCACCATCGAGTGGGAGTAGCCGCGAGACGACGTGTCCCCCCTCGGCCGGTCACGGAACCGCATGCGGACAACCGGTCGCCGCACTGCTGCGACGAGCTCCAGCTCATCCCCACGGCTTCACGCCGCGACGAGGTCGTCGAGGTCGCGAGGCTCCTCGTCGGCCTCCCACGGTGGCTCCCGGGACAGGAGCCACTCCCACGGGGGCGAGTCGTCCGGCTCAGGTGCCGCTCTTGTCGCAGCGTCGACGTCGCCATGTGGCTGCGGCCGCATCAGGGGGACGGGGTCGCGGGCGTACCGGTGCCCGGTGGGGCTGGACCACACGAACTGGCCCGGTTCAGGCTGAGTCAGCTGCCACGGGGTCTCGTGCTTGATCCGGTGGTCGCGCCGGCACAGCGGGGCCAGGTTGGCCGCCGCGGTGGCGCCACTGGGGTACGGCGTGGTGTGGTCGAGGTCGCACGCCTGGGCGGGACGGTCGCACCAGGGAGCCACGCACCTGGTGTCGCGGGCGCGGACGTGGCGGGCCAGCGCTGCGGGGGGCGTGTAGGTGGTGGTGCCGTGGTCGAGCAGGGTCCCTGACGCGGGGTCGGTGAGGATGCGGACCCAGCGCATGTCGGAGGCGAGCGCACGGGCGACAGCCGCGGTGACAGCACCGACGCCGGGGATCCAGCCGGGGTCGTCGTCGGCCCCGAGCAGAGTCGCAGCGGACACCGTGAGGTGCACCAGGCCAGCGGTGTCGGTCGCGCGGATGCGCCGAACGCTGCGCCGCGGCGCGCCCTCGGTGCTCTGGG
Organism: Actinomycetes bacterium; assembly: GCA_038322045.1. Classification (GTDB taxonomy): domain Bacteria; phylum Actinomycetota; class Actinomycetes; order JBBQFP01; family JBBQFP01; genus JBBQFP01. Next base: position 36,124 of record JBBQFP010000018.1, read on the forward strand.
TCGCCGGGGTCGCAGAGCCGGGCAGCGATCCGCTGTTCCAGGCGTCGAGGATCGTCGCGGTGAAGGCGTCCGCGCGGAGCTGGTCCGTGGTGCGGTGCTCCGTGGGGTCGGTACGGGCTACGCGGGCGACCCGGGCGAGGATCCCGTCGATCGCGGCCGCCGCCTCGGTCGGCAGGTAGGCCTCCAGCCACGCCATGCCGTCATCGACCCCGCTGGGGTGCAGCCGCACCGACCGCTCTGTCTGTGCCACCTGCGCCCGCTCCGCGGCGGCTCCCGGGTCGTAGGCGTGCAGCGCCCGAGCGACCTCGTGGCGCAGAGCCCGTGGAGTCATGGTCGCCGCCCGCGGGAGCACCTCGCGTTCGACTGCAGCGGCGACGCCGGCCGTCGTCATGCCCAGCGCCCTGGTGAGGATCTTCGCCTTGGCGACGGTGATCTCACCAGCAGCCAGCGCCGCCTCGGTGAGGGGCAGCTGCTCCAGGGCGAGGGCGAACAGCACGGTGTACCCGGCCGATGCCCGCGACGTCCGCAGGCGAGCGGCGAGCTCGATGTCGGTCAGCGACGGGGCACTGGGGGTCATCCACCCCCTGCTGAGCGAGATCTGCTCCGCGCTGAGCCGGCGGTCCAGCTCCTGGACGACCTTGGCCTGCACCGCTGCTGCCCAGGCGGAGAGCCGCTCCGCTGCCGCCGCGAGCTCCACGAGGCCGTAGGAGTCCAGGCGCCTGAGCTCGCCGAGTTGACCATCGAGCAGCGCGGTCAGCGGTGCACCGCCGCTGATCCGAGCCCACGCCTCCGCCTCGTCGACCACGTCGCCCGGGCCTGTCGCGCCCTGAGGCGCGGACGGCGCGGACGGCGCGGACGGCGAGTCGAACATGTGTACGATCCTACCGGCGCCGACAGGTTCTGACAACAGTCCAGGGCGCCCTATGAGGTGAAAAAGCCTTGCCCCGCAACACTATTCGGCGTCAGCTGTCCAGTGCACGGTACAGCGACACGCAGTCCTCGTACCGCGGCAGGAGCCCGTCAGCCTTGAGCTGCGACAGGTTCGGCGCTGCGGCGTCCTTGGGTGACAGCAGCGGTTCGTCGACGCCCCAGTCGATGCCCAGCGTCGGGTCGAGGGGATGCACCTCGTGCTCGCGCTCCGGGGCGTATGGCGCGGTGCACAGGTACGCCACGACCGCCTCGTCGGACAGTGCCACGAACCCGTGCCCGAGACCCTCGGCCACCAGCACCGCGCGGCGGTCACGTCCGTCGAGCAGCACCGAGTCCCAGCTGCCGAACGTCGGTGAGCCGACCCGCAGGTCGACGACGACGTCGAGCACCACCCCCGAGGCGCACGTCACGAGCTTCGCCTGGCTGGGCGGCACGTCGGCGAAGTGGATCCCCCGGACGACACCCCGTCGCGACACCGAGAGGTTGGCCTGCTCGACCGGGAACCGGCGGCCCGTCGCCTCCAGAAGGCTGTCGGCGCGGAACCACTCGAGGAACGCGCCTCGGTCGTCGCTGAACTGGCGAGGCGTGAGCTGGAAGGCATCGGCGATACGCAGCGGGGAGATCTCCACGACGCGAACGCTAACGGACGGCGCAGCGGTGGGTGCAGAGCGCCGCGCGCGGGTACTCAGCCGTGGTGACCAACGAACGTGTGCCCGTGCGCACCATCGCAGCGACCATCGCCATGATCCTGGGGACGGTCCTCACCCTGCTCGTCATCATCCAGATCAAGCGTGTGCTCATCTGGGTCGTCATCGCGGTCTTCTTCGCGGTGGCGCTCTACCCCGTGGTGGGCTGGGTGCAGCGAAGGGTGGCGCCGCGGCACCGCTCGGTGGCGACGCTGGCGGTGTTCCTCGTCGCAATAGCGGTCATCGCCGGCGTGGTGACGGCGTTCGTCGTCCCGCTGGCTCGTGAGGGCAGCGTGTTCGCTGCGAAGGCCCCTGACCTGATCGAGCAGGCCCGTCAGGGCCGGGGTCCGGTCGGCGAGCTGCTCACCCGGTTCAACGTCCTGGACTACGTGCAGCGCAACGAGGCGCAGATCAGGCAGTTCGCGACCGGCCTCGGGACACCGGCGCTCTCGGCGGTCCGCACCGCTGCTGAGACTGTGGTCGGCTTCGTGACGATCATCGTGCTGGCCTACCTCCTGGTGCTCCAGGGCCCGACGATGGTGCACGGCACGCTCGGCATGCTCCCCCCGGCCAGGGCGGAGCGCGTGCGGCGGGTCGGCTCGGACTGCGCAAAGGCCGTCACCGGCTACATCAGCGGCAACCTGCTGATCAGCGTCATCTGCGGCGTCCTGACCTACATCGTCCTGCTGCTCATGGGAGTGCCGTTCGCCGGACTCATCGCCCTCTTCGTCGCCATCGCCGACCTGGTCCCGCTCGTCGGGGCGACGGTCGGTGCCGTGGTGGCCGCGGCTGCCGCGTTCGTCCACTCGGTGCCCGCAGGCATCGTCGTCATCGTGTTCTTCGTCGTCTATCAGCAGGCCGAGAACCACCTGCTGCAGCCGGTCATCCTGTCGAGGACGGTGGACCTCAACCCGCTGACGGTGATCCTGGCCATCCTCGTCGCGGTCGAGCTGGCCGGCATCCTCGGGGCGCTGCTCGCGATCCCGGCCGCCGCGATGATCCAGGTCATCATCCGCGACGTCTGGGACTACCGGCACGGCCGGCCGAAGGAGGAGCCAACCGTCGGCGCGGACCAGGTGCCCGCGAGCACGGCCTGACAGCCGCCGTCAGCCGCCGTCAGCCCGCGGCCGCCCCGCGCAGCACGGCCGGCATGGCCTCGTGCAGCTGGGCCCGCCAGCCCGGCAGCGGCGGCAGGCCAGCGGCGGCCCATCGGTCGTGGCCGAGCACGCTGTACGCAGGGCGCGGGGCCGGCCTGACGAACTGCGCGCTGGTGACCGCGCGTACCCGCTCGGGGTCCATGCCGAGCTCCTCGAGCACGGCACGCGCCAGGCCGTGCCACGTCGTGCTGCCCCCGGCTGTCGCGTGGTAGGCCCCCGCCGGTGCGTCGGCGTCGACGAGCGCGACCAGCTGACGGGCAACGAGCCGCGACCACGTGGGCTGCCCCTGCTGGTCGTCCACCACGTCGAGGGTCTCCCGCTCTGCTGCCAGCCGGGCGATCGTGCGGACGAAGCTGCGGCCGTGCTCGCCGTAGAGCCACGCGGTCCGGACGACGTACGCGCCGGGCAGCGCCGCACGCACGGCTCGCTCGCCCGCGGCCTTGGTGCGCCCGTAGGCCGTCACCGGCGCGAGGGGTGCGTCCTCGGCGTACGGCGTCCTCGCGTCACCCCGGAAGACGTAGTCGGTCGAGACGTGCACCAGTCGCGCCCCGTGCTCGGCGCAGGCGGCCGCCAGCAGCGACGGCCCAGTGCCGTTCCCCAGCGCCGCGGCGTCCTCCTGCGACTCGGCAGCGTCAACGTCTGTCCAGGCTGCGGCATTCACGACGACGTCGGCGTGAGAGACGGCAGCCGCCACGGCCGCAGGGTCGGTGATGTCGAGGTCAACCCGCCTCAGCGCCACGACGTCGCGGCCGGCGAGCTCCGCGACCACGTCACGCCCGAGCATGCCCCCAGCGCCGGTGACGAGCCAGCGGGTCACGTGCGGGCAGCCTTGAGGGGCTCCCACCAGGACCTGTTGTCGCGGTACCAGCCGACGGTGTCGGCCAGCCCCTGCTCGAGGGGTACCTGCGGCTCGTAGCCGAGCTCACGCCGGAGCTTGCCGTCGTCGACGGAGTACCTGCGGTCGTGCCCCAGCCGGTCCTCGACCTGCCGGACCGAGCCCCAGTCGGCGCCGCAGGCGCTGAGCAGCCGCTCGGTCAGCTCACGGTTCGACAGCTCGGTGCCGCCGCCGATGTTGTAGACCTCACCGGTGCGACCACCGGCCAGCACCAGGCACAGCGCCCGGCAGTGGTCGTCGACGTGCAGCCAGTCCCGCACGTTGCCGCCGTCGCCGTAGAGGGGCACGGTGCCGCCGTCGAGCAGGTTCGTGACGAACAGCGGGATGACCTTCTCGGGGAACTGATAAGGCCCGTAGTTGTTCGAGCAGCGGGTGATGCTGACAGGCAGGCCATACGTCCTGGCGTAGGCTCGCGCCAACAGGTCGGAGCCCGCTTTCGAGGCGCTGTAAGGGGAGTTGGGCAGCAGCGGGCACTCCTCGTCCCACGACCCCTCGGCGATCGAGCCGTACACCTCGTCGGTGGAGACGTGGACGAACCTGCTGACCTCGGCCCGCATCGCTGCCTCGAGCATTGTCTGCGTGCCGAGGACGTGGGTCCGCACGAAGTCCGCCGCGCCCGTGATGGACCTGTCGACGTGCGACTCGGCGGCGAGGTGGAGCACGGCGTCGTGCCCCGGCAGCACCTCCGCCAGCAGTGCTGCGTCGGTGATGTCACCGTGCACGAACGACAGCCTGGGGCTGTCGGCGACCGGGCCGAGGTTGGCCTTGTTGCCCGCATACGTCAACGCGTCGAGCACCGTGACCTCAGCGCCCTGCACGGCGTCGTAGCGGTCGGTCAGCAGCCCGCGCACCAGGTGCGAGCCGATGAACCCCGCACCACCGGTCACCAGGATCCGCACGTCGGCCCCCTATGCCTTGATCTCGACCTGGCTGTGGTCACCGATGACCAGCCGGTGGGAGCGCCGCGGACCGGTGGCGGGAGTGATGACCGCGTTGCGCCCGATCAGCGATGTCGTGATCGGGCGTACGCCGCGGATCGAGGAGTCAGCGAGCACGATGGAGTACTCGATCTCGCAGCTGTCCAGGACGCAGCCGTCACCGATCGCGGTGAACGGACCGATGAACGTGTCGACGATGCTCGCGCCCTCGCCGATCACCACCGGCCCCCGGATGGACGAGCGCACCACCCGGGTGCCCTTGGCGACGACGACGCGACCGATCAGCTCGCTCTCGTCGTCGACGTCGCCCTCGACCCGCGTCTCGACCGACTCGAGCACGGCCCGGTTGCACTCGAGCAGGTCCTCGACCCGCCCGGTGTCCTTCCAGTACCCGGTGACGACGTGCGAGCGGACGTCGCGGCCGTTGCGGATGAGCCACTCGATCGCCTCGGTGATCTCGAGCTCACCGCGGGCACTGGGCTTGATGGAGCGCACCGCCTCGTGGATGTCGGTGCGGAACAGGTAGACGCCGACCAGCGCGAGGTCGCTGCGCGGCTCCTTGGGCTTCTCCTCCAGGCGCACCACCTTGCCCGTCTCGTCGAGCTCGGCGACGCCGAACTGCGACGGGTTCGCCACCTGGGTGAGGAGGATCTGCGCGTCGGCGTCGGAGGCGGAGAACTCCGCCACGAGGTCGGTGATCCCGCCGAGCAGGAAGTTGTCGCCGAGGTACATGGCGAACGGCTCGTCGGCGAGGAAGTCGCGGGCGATGAGGACGGCATGAGCCAGCCCGAGCGGCGCCTCCTGCGGGATGTACGTGACCTCGAGCCCGAAAGCAGAACCGTCCCCGACCGACTGGCGGATCTCCTCGGCGGTGTCGCCGACGACGATGCCGACCTCGGTGATCCCGGCGTCGGCCAGAGACCGCAGGCCGAAGTAGAGGATGGGCGTGTTGCCCACCGGGACGAGCTGCTTGGCCGAGGTGTGGGTGATCGGGCGGAGCCGGGTCCCGGCGCCGCCGGCGAGAACGAGAGCCTTCATGCGGGCAAGTGAACCGCATGACCGAGGCACCATGAGCACGTGCGCTCGCCCCGCACCGACCGAGGAGGCACGCGTGGACGCCGTCCCGGTCTCCGTGACCTCGCTGGCCGAGCACGTCGCAGGGCTCCTCGACGACGTCCGGCCGGGCCCCACCGTCCGGGTGCTGCTCGACGGCCCCTCGGGCGCGGAGCTCGCACAGGCGCTGGGACCGGTGCTGCTCGCCGGTGCCCGAGGGCGCCGTCGTCGTCGACAGCGCGACCTTCTGGCGTCCGGCGTCGCAGCGGTCCGCCGGCGGCTGCTGGACGACGACGCCTGGCAGGCCGACGCCTTCGCCGACTACGAGCGCCTCGACCGCCCCGACGACACCGCGGACGTCGTCGTGCGCTGGGACGACCCCCGCCGTCCGGCCCTCGTCGTCGACCGGGGCTGACCGGGTGCTCATCGGGGCTGATCAGGCCCGGCTGGTGCGTCGGCGGCCGTAGGCTCTCGGCATGGCTCTGGACACGGTGGCGGTGCGCGAACGGCTCAGGCTGGTGCTCGGCGAGTTCGTCGACGTCGATGCTGACGACGACGGCGACCTCTACCTCGAGCACGCCACGGTCCGCGCCTACGTGCAGCTGACGAACTATCAGGACGAGCACACCTGTCTCGGCATCACGATGCTCATCGCGAGCGGCCTCGCGCTGCAGCCGGCCGTGTTCCGGTGGGTGGCCGTGAAGTCTGTCCACTTCCGCTTCGGTGCGCTGAGCGCAGTGGTGCGTGCCGACGACCGGGTCGACGTGACGTTCTCGCACAGCCTGCTCATCGACGACCTCACCGACGAGCGCCTGCGGGCCACCGTCCTGCCCGTCGTCTTCACCGGCTCGGACCTGCGCGAGGAGGCGCACTCGCTGTTCAGCGGCGAGTGAGCCCGCTGCCGGCTCGCGGCGCCGGCGCTCAGATCCAGTCGCGCACCTTGAACATCGTGTAGAGGCCGACGGCGAGGATCACGAGCACGGCGTTGCTCATCCAGAACCCCCAGTAGGTCCCGAACCCGGGGTACGCGATGTTCTGGCCGAAGTACCCCGTGACCGCTGTCGGGACGGCGATGACGCCCGCCCAGCCCGTGAGCTTCTTCATGACGGTGTTGAGCCGATGGTCCTGCATCGACAGGTTGGTCTCGAAGATGGTCGTCACCATGTCGCGGAGGCTCTCGGTCCACTCCGCGACGCGCAGCACGTGGTCGTAGAGGTCCTGGAAGTAGAGCTCCATCCCGGGCGCGACGAGGTGCAGGTCGCGTCGCATGAGGGTGTTGACGACCTCGCGCATCGGCAGCGCCACCCGTCGCAGCTGGACGAGGCTCTTGCGCAGGGTGAAGTTCGTCCGCTGACGGCTGCGGTCGAACGGGGCGTCGTCGAAGAGCAGGTCCTCCAGCTCCTCGAGGCGGTCGTCGAGGGACTGCACCGCAGCGAAGTGCCCGTCGACGACGAGGTCGAGCATCCCGTGGAGCATGCCCCCGGGTCCGCCGGCGACGAGGTCGGGGTCGGCGTCCCACTGGGCGACGAGATGGTCGAGGTCGATGCCGTCCTCGTGGATCGTCACGAGCGCTTGGGAGGTGACGAACGCGTTGATCTCGTGCGTCGTCAGCTCGCCGGTGCCCTCGTCGAGGTGCGCGGAGTAGACCGTGACGAACAGGTGACCCTCGTACCGGTCGACCTTCGGGCGCTGCCGTCGGTTCAGCGCGTCCTGGACGGCGAACTCCTCGAGCGAGAGCTCCTGGGCGACGAGGGTGATGGCGTCGTGGTCGCGGGCGGAGAGCCCGAGCCAGACGAGGGTGTCCGGCTGCTCGAGGTAGTCCGACACCTCCTCGGGGGGGAAGCCCTCGGCCTCCAGCACGCCCTTGCGGTACAGCCGGGTCTGCGTCGTCACGGGGGCAGCGTAGGCACCGCAGCCCCGGCGCGGAGGCGCCGGGGCTGCGGGGAAGGGCTGCCGGGGGGAGGGGCCGCGGGGAGCAGCTGTCAGGCGGGTGTCAGGCGGCGGGCTCGTCGTCGTCCGTCCCGGTGGTCTCGGTCGTGGCGGTGGGGACGCGACCGGTGCGCGCCGCCCGCACCGTCGCCGCGAGGCCGATGACGCCGAGCACGGCGAGCACCGCTGGGAGGATCCAGCGCGCGTCGACCCTTGTGTTGAGCAGTCCCGCGAGGGCGATGGCCGTGAAGACCAGCCCGAAGGTCAGTGACGTGAGGTCAACCTCATGCCTGTGCATCGCGAACCTCCACGTTTCCGAAAGTGATGTCGGCGTCGACAGTGACCTGGGGGTCGCCGCCCTGGCTCCACGTGCGGTCCACGCTGACGCCGTCAGTGGCCTGGAAGTCGCCCGGGAACAGCACCTCACCGACGCCGGAATGGGCGACGACCGTGACGGCGAGTCCGGCGGGCACCCGGATGACGAGCTGACCTGCCCCGACCCGCGCCGTGATGCGCAGAGGCCCGGTCGGTCGCACCTGCGTGAGGTCGAGCGTGGCGCGGCCGGCGCCGAGCCGGTAGTCCAGCGACTGCACGGCAACCGGGCCGGACGGCGCCCACTCGGGGTTTCCCGTCCCGGCACCGACGGTCGGCTCGACGGCGGCGACGACGCCGAGGACGAGGGAGAGCGGCAGAGCGAGCAGCAGCAGCCACAGGGCGCGGCCGACGAACGCGCCGAGCACCATGCCGAGCCCGAGGACGAGCAGGACGCTGGCGAGGACGACGCGCGGGCCGATCGAGGCGCCGGCGAGGTCGGCCGCGGTGAGAACGGCGCCGGTGAGCAGGCCGATGCTCAGGACGACGAGGCCGAGGAACGAGCGCTCGCGGGGAGGCATCGGAGGGGGCGGGGCGTACACCGGTCGGGGTGGCCCGGGTGGCGCGTACGCCGTGCCGGTGCCTGGGCCGTACACCGGGCCGGGAGGGTACCCGGGGCCGGGGCCGGGGCCGGGGCCGTAGCCAGGAGGCGGTCCGTAGGCGGCGGCTGCAGCCCCCGCTCCGGGCGCGGCGTAGGGGTCGTTCCCGGCGGGCGGCGGCGGGCCGTAGCTCAACGGACCGGGCATGCCTGCGCCAGCGGCCTCGGGCTGGCGTCGGGTCACCATGAGCACGACGAGGACGAGGATGATGACGATCGCCGTGAAGGTCGAGCCGGGCCGTCCGAGGAGGAACCCGCCCGAGACGGCGAAGCCGAGGACGACGACGGCGACGGCGGCGGCCGAGCCGGAGTCCGCGCGGCCGTGGAGCAGCTTCTCGCCCTCGGAGTCGTTCTCCCCGTCCTCGGGGACGAGCAGCCAGGCGAGCCCGTAGAGCAGCACGCCCGCACCGCCGGCCACGCAGAGGACGGCGACGAGCACCCGGAAGAGCAACGGGTCCAGGCCGAGCTGTCGACCGAGGCCGCCGCAGACGCCGGCAACCTTGCGGTCGTGCAGGGAGCGGCGCAGCGGGGGCTTCGGGGGTCGGGGTACGGCTCCGGGGTACGAGGTCGCCCCGGACGAGGGCGCTGGTGCGCCGGGGGTGGTCGGTGTCTCTGTCATGCCTCGAGCCTGGCCTTCCGGTGTGGCGCCGACCATCGGGTAGGACCCTGGAGGACCCCTGGTCTGACCCTGAGGCTGGTCAGGGTCGATCCCCGATGTGCCGGACGGCGCGCGCGTGTGACGATCCTGTCGTGGCCACCGTCCCCCGCGCACCTGACGCCGCCGATGCACCTGGTGCGTCCGGCGTCGCGGCGCCGGCGACTGCGACGGTCGGACCGCCCGGGCCGGTCGTCGGGTACCCGCCACCGCGGCGCATCGTGCGGGCGTCGTCCGGCCGGCTCATCGCGGGCGTCGCCAAGGGGATCGCCGTGCACCTCGGCGTCGGCGTCTGGGTCGTGCGGGCAGTCTTGATCGTCCTCACCTTCGCCAGCGGCGCCGGCGTCGCCCTGTATGGCCTGTTCTGGGCGTTCGCCCCGCTGGGGTACGTCGACCCGACCGAGCCGCGAAGGCGGCTGCGCGGCGGACTTGTCGCCACCGGCGCGGTCGTCGTCGCCGGGCTGACCGCGACCTGGACCGCGCAGGCCGTCGGCATCGCCGTCCTCGGGCCGCTCGGGCTGCCACTCATCCTCGCCGGCACCGGCGTCGTCCTCCTGTGGCTGCAGGCCGACGACGCCCAGCGCGACCGGTGGCGCTCCGCCGGGCGCCAGGGGGCCTTCGGCAGGACCCGGTGGGTCCTCGGCACGGTGCTCGTCCTCGCCGGTGGAGCGGGGCTCATCGCCGGCCGGTGGTCGATCGGGCAGGCGTGGCAGGGGCTGCTCGCGATGGTCGTCGCGGCGCTGGGCGTCGGGCTGGTGACGGCGCCGTGGTGGATGCGCATGGTCCGCGAGCTCGGCGCCGAACGGGCTGCGCGCGAGCGGGAGCAGGAACGTGCCGAGATCGCGGCGCACCTGCACGACTCCGTGCTGCAGACCCTCGCGCTCATCCAGCGGCACGTCGAGGACCCGCGCGCCGTCGCCAGGCTCGCGCGCGCCCAGGAGCGCGACCTGCGGGGTTGGCTCTACCGGCCAGCGCGGGGGTACGACGCCTCGGTCAAGGCCGCTGTCGAGGAGCTCGCGGCCGAGGTCGAGGACACCCACGGCGCGACCGTCGACGTCGTCGTCGTGGGGGACTGCCCGGTCGACGAGGGCATCGGGGCGATGCTTCAGGCGGCGCGCGAGGCCCTGGTCAACGCGGCGCGCCATGCTGGGCCTGCACCGGTGTCGGTGTACGTCGAGGTGGAGGCTGAGCGGGTGACGGTGTTCGTCAGGGACCGGGGGCCTGGGTTCGACCTCGCGGCGGTGCCCGAGGACCGGCTCGGCGTCCGCGAGTCCATCATCGGACGGATGCGGCGCAACGGTGGCGTGGGCGTCGTCGGGCCCGCTGCCTCCGGGGGGACCGAGGTGCGCCTGGAGATGCCGCGCGCGCCGCAGGCAGGAGGCCAGCAGTGAACCGGCAGGTGCGCGTGGTGCTCGTCGACGACCACCGGATGGTGCGGGTCGGCGTCCGCGCCGAGCTCGCCGAGCCCGTCGTCGTCGTCGGGGAGGCTGAGGACGTCGAGTCCGCCGTCGCCGTCATCACCCGGGAGAAGCCCGACGTCGTGCTCCTCGACGTCCACCTGCCCGGGGGCGGCGGTCAGGCGGTGCTCGCCCGGTGCGCGACGTCGCTGCCCGGGACGACGTTCCTGGCGCTGTCGGTCTCCGACGCGCCGGAGGACGTCATCGCCGTCGTCCGTGGTGGCGCGCGCGGGTACCTGACGAAGACGGTCAACGGGGCCGAGCTCACCGCCGCTGTGCTGCGGGTGGCCGACGGCGACGCCGTGTTCTCGCCACGGCTCGCCGGGTTCGTGCTCGACGCCTTCGCCGCGACCGACGCCCCCGTCGTCGACGAGGACCTCGACCGGCTGACCGTCCGGGAGCGCGAGGTGCTGCGGCTGATCGCCCGCGGGTACGCCTACAAGGAGGTCGCCAAGGAGCTGGTGATCTCGATCAAGACCGTGGAGACCCACGTGTCGGCGGTCCTGCGCAAGCTGCAGCTGTCCAATCGCTACGAGCTGACCCGGTGGGCCACCGACCGGCGCCTGGTCTGACGCGGCCGGGGCGAGGTCAGCGCCGCTGGCTAGGGTTGCGGCATGGACGTCCTCCACGATCTCTTCCTGGTGCTGCACTTCGTCGGCCTCGCCTCGCTGCTGGGCGGCTTCCTCGTCCAGATGAGTGCCGAGGTCAAGCGGGTGAACCCGGCGATGTGGCACGGGGCGTTGACGCAGCTGGTCACTGGGGTGGCGCTGGTGGGCATCATGCAGGCCGACGACGACCCCGGCCTCAACAACTCCAGGGTCGGCGTCAAGCTGCTGGTGCTGCTCGTGATCTTCGCCGTCCTGTGGATGCAGCGCCGCAAGGACGTCATGGCGGAGGGTGCGTACTTCGCGATCGGCGGCCTGACCCTGGCGAACATCGTCATCGCGGTCTTCTGGCACTGAGCGCACGCGCGGGCCGCCGCCCGGGCCCGCCCGGCGCCCCCTTTTCGCCGATCTACGTCTGGATGTTGCTCCCAGGCCTTGTGGATCAACGTCTTGACCTAGATCGGCGGGGTCGGCGCCTTCGCGGGGCGTGTCCTTGATGCGCCGATCGTGTGAACTTCCGCGTGCTTCCTGTGGACGACGGCGGGGAGCAGGTGCGCGGGGCGCCTATCTTCGACGACCGTGACTGTCTTCTTGGGTGGGGTAGGCGCGGGTGCCGCGCGGCGCGTGGTGCTCGGCGCGGTAGGGGTGGCTGCGGCCGCGGTGCTGGCGGGGTGCGGCGGGTCAAGCGGGTCCTCTGGCGCTGCCGAGGGCGGGGCGCCCTCTGCGGCGGCCGGGGGTGAGGCTTCGCGCTCGGCGTCTGCAGCGGCGGTGACCGGCCTGCCGACGCCGACGCCGTCGCCGACGCCGTCGCCGAGCGTCGCGGCAACCGCGGCGGGGGACGTTTCCGCGGAGACGCCTGAGCCGTTGCCGACGACGGGCACGGTCGAGGCTCAGGTCGAGGCCACGGTGCGCCGCTACTTCAGCGAGATCAACCGCGCGGCCCGTACCGGCGACACCTCCGTGCTGCACAAGATCGTCGACAAGGGCTGCCCTTGCTGGGAGATGGTGCGGAGCCTCGACGAGTACGGATCAGCGGGTGAGCGCTCCGACATCCGATACGTCGTCGACGGTGTGCAGTTCCAGGAGCATCGAGGCGATCTCGCCCGAGTCACCGTTCATGCCCGGCACAACGCATACTCGATCAAGACGCCTTCAGGCGTGCTGACCGGCTCGGGGCCGGCGGAGACGCTCCGCGCCGAGTATGTGGCGGCTCAAGGACCTGCGAACTGGCTCCTGACTTCGGCCTTCAACCTTGATCACGAATGACTCGGTCCCGGAGGGCGCTGTTAGCCATCGCCATGTCCCTGACGAGCTCCTTCTTGGTCTTCGGGGCGACGACTGCCAGCGCTGACGGCGGGCACAGCCTCGGTGACGCCAAGGCCGCCGCAACGGGCTCCGGCTACGTCATCTCGGCGTCGTCGTCGTCTGGGTCCGCTGCCGGTGCGGGGTCGGGGTCGTCGGGGTCGTCGGGGTGTGCGGGGTGTCGGTACTCGTCGGTGCCGGCGTGTGCGGTGAACCGGCCGGGGCAGG
>JBBQFP010000019.1:0-44906 GCA_038322045.1 Actinomycetes bacterium
ATGGACGCCGACCGGTTGCTGGCGGCCGCGCGCGAGATCGTCGGCGAGCTCGCCGAGTTCACTCACTCGTCGATCGGCGGGCTGCTCGAGGTGTCGGCGGCCGGCGTGTCCAAGGCGACGACGCTGGCCGAGCTGTGCGCCGAGCGCGACATCGCGGCAGCCGACGTACTCGCCTTCGGTGACATGCCCAACGACCTGGCGATGCTCGCCTGGGCGGGCACCGCGTACGCCGTCGCGGGCGCCCACCCCGAGGTGCTGGCGGCGGTGGAGCTGCATACGGCCGATCCGGCGGACGACGGTGTCGCCCAGGTGCTGGAGCGGCTCTTCGGCCTGCCCCGCCCCTAGTCGCGACGACGCCGCAAGATCACCCGCCCGCAACCTTCATGATCGTGAGGGCGATCCGGCCTCAGACAGGCCGATTTCCCCTCATGATCGATCACGGCAAGGTTGTTCGGGTTGAGCCGCGGCGATGCGCGCGTTCCCAACTCCTGCATGATCGACTTGGAAGGTTGGCTGGGGTTGGCAGGCTGGGGGATGAGGTACTAGCAGGCTGCTTGAGCGGGGGATTGCGCTACAGGTACTGGCCGGTGCCGGTGCCCTGCGGGCCGGGGCCCCGCTGCTGGCCCGGATATTCGCCCCCTCCGTCGCCCGCGGACAGTCCCGGGGGCAATGCGCGGCGGCGCATCTCCTCGAACTGCGCGCGGGCCGCCATCTGCTGGGCGAACAGTGCCGTCTGGATCCCGTGGAACAACCCCTCGAGCCAGCCGACGAGCTGGGCCTGGGCGATGCGCAGCTCGGCCTCCGAGGGGATCTCGTCGGCACCGAAGGGCAGGGCGAGCCGGTCGAGCTCCGCGACGAGCTCGGGGGCGAGCCCTTGCTCGAGCTCGGCGACCGACCGGGCGTGGATCTCACGCAGCCTGACTCGGCTCGCCTCGTCCAACGGCGCGGACCGCACCTCTTCGAGCAGCTGCTTGATCATGCTGCCGATCCGCATGACCTTCGCCGGCTGCTCGACGAGGTCGGTGACGGCCCGAGGCTCGTCCGGCTGCTCGTCGTGGTCGGCGACCTGGCGCGGCCCGGTCGACTCGACCGCGGCCAGGTGCGGCGTGCCGTCGGGGCCCACGACGATCATCTGGTGCTCGGACTGATGCTCGGTCATGGCGTCATCCTCCCTCACCGCACGACGCGGAAGCCGCCTCGCCCCTCCCGGTGCCGCATCTGTGGACGACGACGGCGTCGTCCACAGGGGACGACGCCGTCGGTCCAGCAGGCCTAGAAGCAGGGGTAGGACTTGAGCTTGCTCAGCCCGGCGAGGTCGCCGGCCTGGTACGCGGGTCGAGTCAGGGAGGTGAGCGTGGGGTACATGACCTGCCGCTGGTCGCTCACGTGCGCGAGGTTCGTCGCGTGACCGAGCTCGTGGAGCAACAGCGCGCCGGTGGTGGCACCGGTGCCGAAGCCCGCGGGCAGCTTCGCGGTCGAGTCCAGCGAGACGCCCGAGATGGTGATCCTCGGCAGCTGGCCCGAGGCCCAGCCGTAGGCGTTGCCGCCGATCCCAGCCGTGGAGCCGGCGAGCGCGGGTACCGCGGTCGGGGTCGTCCAGGCGACGTAGAGCTCGGCGTCGCCCGGCGTCCGCGAGGTCCAGTCCGCCGTCGAGTACGGCACCACCGACGTGGTGCCGGCGTAGGTGAAGGTGACGCCGGACGCTGCCGAGAGCTGCCCCAGCGCGCGGGAGAGGTCCGCGCTGAACGTCGACGGTGCGCCGCCGATGTTGACGCGATACCGCACCGGGGTGCAGCGGTCGTAGTGGGCCGGGTTGCCGAGGGTGTCCGTGCCGAGGAACGAGTAGGACGGCGAGGTGGCGAGCGCACGCTTGGCCGCGGTCGTCACCTTGACTGGGGCTGTGCGGGTGACGTGGTAGCGCGTCGTCACCCTGCGGCAGTGGGTGTGCCCGTGGCTGCGCTTGCAGACCTTCCGGGTGACGTACCGATAGGCGACCTTGGCTTCTTGCTCGGCGGAGCCGATGCTCATCGCGCTGCTCTGCGTCGCCAAGACCCGGTCGGAGACCACGGCGGACGTCGTCGCCGCGGAGGCGGACGGGGAGGCGAGTGCGGCACCACCGAGCACGGCGGCCGATCCTGCGATCACGGCCAGCGCTGCGGCCGGAAGTCGTCGGAAGGCGAACACCAGGGGGTCTCCTGTCGTCGGCCGGCATGGAGAGCCATGCCTGGCTGGTCACTGACAGGAGTTGTTTCGGCACGTTCGGTCAAGATCCCAAGGCCAAACGGATGATTTTCTATCACGATTTGGTCACGGACGTGGTGATCGACGTCGCTCGAGCCGAGGTTCGATGCTGCTCAAGCGGTGAGGAGCACCTTGCCGATGGGCTTTCCGCTCTCGAGGAGGCGATGGGCCTCCCCGGCGTCGGCGAGGTGCAGCGTGCTGTCGATGACCGGCCGCACCCTTCCGTCGACGATCATCGGCCACACCTCCGCGACGACCGAGGCGACGATGGCCGCCTTCTCCTCCAGGGGCCGGGCGCGCAACGACGTCGCCGTCACGCTCGCCCGCTTGGTGAGGAGGGTCCCGACGTCGAGCTCTGCCCGTCGCCCTCCCTGGAGGCCGATGACGACGAGCCGTCCGCCCGGGGCGAGCGCCGCTACGTTGCGCTCGAGGTAAGAGCCGCCCATGTTGTCGAGGACGACGTCGGCACCGCGGCCGTCGGTCGTCTCCCTTACCCGCTCGACGAAGTCCTCGTCGCGGTAGCTGATCGCCACGTCGGCACCGAGCTCGCGACAGCGGGCCAGCTTGCGCTCGCTGCCGGCCGTGACGACGACCTGCGCTCCCACGGCACGGGCGACCTGGATCGCCATCGTGCCGATGCCGGAGCCGCCGCCGTGGACGAGCAGCGTCTCGCCCGCCCGCAGGTGCGCCGTCATGACAAGGTTCGACCACACGGTGCAGCACACTTCGGGCAACGCGGCCGCCGCGACGACGTCGAGCCCCGCTGGCACCGGCATGAGCTGGCCGGCCGGGACGGCGACGAGCTCGGCATAGCCGCCGCCCGAGAGCAGCGCGCACACCTCTTGGCCCACCGACCAGCCGCTGACCTCCGCGCCCAGCGCGACGATGGTGCCGGAGCACTCGAGCCCGGGGTAGGGCGACGCTCCTGGAGGCGGGTCGTAGAAGCCCTGCCGCTGAAGCAGGTCCGCCCGGTTCACGGCGCTGGCCGCGACTCGGACGAGCACCTCACCGGGTCCGGCCACCGCGTCGGGGACGTCGTCCCACCGAAGTGCGTCGGGGCCACCAGGGGCAGGGATCGTCATCGCCTTCATGGGCAGAGCCTACGAAGGCAGCCCGCGGGGCGGGTCAGCGCTACGGGTCGAGGGCGCGCACGCACCGTTCTTGCCGCCGACCAGGGCAGACGCCGCTCAGGCCACGGTCAGGGGATCGGGACGGCGGGTCGGACGACGTGGCCAGGACGAGGCGCCGTTCGCCCCGTCTGCGTGCCGACGGCGAGGAAACCCGTCAGCTCTTCGAGGTGCTGGTAGTAGTGCCCGTCCGGGGGCAGGCTGCGCAGGAGCGAGAGCACCCAGCCCGGCGCGCCTTCGGCATGGGCGCGGCCGATGAGCCCGCTGCGGCTCGCGGGGAAGTGCTCGGGGCTCAGCCACGACGCCAAAGGCGCCGCGAGCGGGCTCGACACCGGGACATCACCACCTCGTGCGTGGCTCATGGGTCCTCCCGACGGTGCTGGGATGGTGCGCGACAGTGCTGGGATGGTGCGGCTGCTGACTGTGGTGGGCTCCGGGATGAGGAGGTGTCTGGGCCCTTGAGTCTCCCCGGATACAAGCAGGTCGAAACGTCCACGACTAGGGCCTTCCGGCTGCTTTCGCCGGGGATCGGTGAGAGGGTGCGCCCGTGCCCTGGCGATAGCGTCACGGGCGTGGACGGGCTGCGGGCGTGTGCGGTGACGGTATCGACCCGGGCAGCTTCCGGGGTGTACGAAGACCGCTCGGGGCCGGCCCTCGTCGACGCCCTGATCGCGCTCGGCTTCGAGACCGAGGGCCCGGTCGTCGTCGCAGACGGGGAACCGCTGCGAGAGCTGCTCGACGGCGTCCTCCAGCGCGGCTTCGACGTCGTCATCACCTCTGGAGGCACCGGTCTGAGCCCGGATGACCTCACGCCCGAGATCACCGCTCGCCTGCTCGACCGGGAGGTGCCTGGGATCGCCGACGCCGTTCGCGCTGCAGGCGGCGAGCGGGTGCCGACGTCGATCCTCTCCCGAGGGACCGCAGGCACCGTCGGGCGGACCCTCGTCGTGAACCTGCCAGGCTCGACGGGTGGCGTTCGCGACGGGATGGCCGTGCTCGGGCCGGTCCTGCGCCATGCCGTGGAGCAGCTTCGCGGTGGGGACCACTGACTCGGGGCTTCGCTGGCGCTGCGCCGCCGATCGCCGGCGGTGCTGGCCGGTCGTCGGTCGGGGCTTCGCTGGCGCTCAGCCGCCGATCGCCGACATAGGCCGCTGGGGTTGGAGGAACTCCGGCGAGTCGATCCCGTGCCCGGCCTTCTTGCCGAGGGTGGCGACCCGCCAGCGGGTAGCCACCTCGTCGTCGTTCGCCTTTGCCCGGAGCGCCCCTCGCAGGTCGCTCTCCTCACGGGCGAACAGGCACGTGCGGATCTGGCCGTCCGCGGTCAGCCGGGTGCGGTCGCAGTCGCCGCAGAAGGGCCTCGTCACCGAGGCGATGATGCCGACCCGTGCCGGACCCCCGTCGACGAGCCACGTCTCGGCAGGAGCGGCACCCCGATGGGCGGGGTCGGGCGTCAGCGAGACCTGCGCCTGCAGCATGGCGAGGATCTCCTCGGCCGTGACCATGTCCGCACGGTCCCAGCCCCCGTGCGGGTCCAGGGGCATCTGCTCGATGAACCGCAGCTCGTAGCCTTCCGCGAGGGCGAAACGAAGCAGCGCCACGGCATCGCCGTCGTTCGTGCCGCGCATGAGAACGGTGTTGATCTTTACGGGGACGAGTCCGGCGTCGCGCGCGGCAGCCAGTCCGGTGAGGACGTCGGGCAGCCGGTCGCGGTGCGTCAGTGTCGCGAACCTCTCGCCGTCGAGCGTGTCGAGGGAGACGTTGAGCCGGTCGAGGCCCGCTGCCTTGAGCGGACCCGCGAGGCGGTCGAGCCCGATCCCGTTGGTCGTCAGCGCGATCTGGGGCCGGGGCTCGAGAGCGGCGCACGCCTCGACGATCCCGACGAGGCCGCGGCGCAGGAGCGGCTCGCCGCCGGTGAAGCGCACCTCACGGACGCCGAGGTGCTCGACCGCGATCCGGACCAGCCGAACGACCTCGTCGTCGGTGAGCAGCTCTGGGCTGGGCAGCCACGGGAGGCCCTCCGGTGGCATGCAGTAGGTGCACCGCAGGTTGCACCGGTCGGTCAGCGAGACGCGCAGGTCACGGGCGACCCGCCCGAACCCGTCGACAAGTGCGGTGCTGACCATCGTGGCAGGGTAGGTCACCGGGCACGCGCCGGCAGGACGACGGCGTCGGCGAGAGCTCCGCGACGAAGGGAATGGTCATGGCCTCGCGCCCGGCAGCCGGTGGCGGCCGCTGGGTAGACGTCGCCCCCGAACGCCTCGATCGTTGGCTCGACGGCTTCGCCGAGCGGCACGGCCCGACCGCTTACGAGACGACTGCCGAGCAGGTGCTCCTGACCGCTGCTGACGGCGCGCGTGCGGAGGTTGAGGTGCCCTTCCCGCCCCTGCCCCTCGGGTCGGACTCCGACGTCCGCGGCCGGCTCGTCAGCCACGCCGGTGCCCCGCGAAGCATCGGCGTGCTCCTCGTGCGCCTGGGTGGGTTTGCCGCGGGCGTGGTCGAGGGCCCGCAGCGACCCAGCGGCGCGACGGGCTCGCGACCGGTCCACGGTCGAGCGGCGGCAGGAGGCTGGTCCCAGCACCGCTTCGCCCGACGGCGGGAGGGCCAGGCCCGGGTCGCGCTCGCCGCCGCCGCGGACCTCGCCGCGCGGGTGCTGCTGCCCGAGGTCGGTCGGCTCGACGCCGTCGTCACCGGCGGGGACCGCTCGGCCCTCGGCCAGGTCCTTGCCGACGCGAGGCTGGCGCCCCTGCGCCCGCTCGTCGTCGCTCATGTCCTCGATGTGCCGGACCCGCGGCGGAGTGTCCTCGACACCATGCCCGAGCGAGTCCGCGCCGTGCGGATCAGGGTCATCGACCCGGGCTGAGCGTCGCCGGGCCTCACGCAGTGACGGTCTCGGAGTCGTCGGCGAGGTCGGCGGAGCCGTCGCCGACGAGCGCCGTCCCGACCCGGCCGCGGACGGCGTCGACGGCGTCCCACTCCTCGCCCGAGAGCCCGGTGAGCGCGGCGGGGAAGACGCCGTCCTGCTCGGCGAGGATGTGGTCCTGGAGCAGGTCGAGCATGTCGGTGAGCCGCGTGGGCCAGCCGTCGTCACGCAGCTCGCCGCTGATGACCTCGTCGAGCACCGATTCGACGACCTCGTGCTCATGGCGTAACCGCGCGATGTGCTCGGCGTGGTCGGTCTCCATGAGGGGGAAGAGCCCCACCTCCTCGACCTCGGTGTGCGGCTCGAGCAGTACCGCCACCCGCTTGGCAACGGCGGCCACACCTGTCAGGTCGCGCACCGCCGCGGCGGCGCGCAGGGGTGCGAACAGTGCCACGACGGCGTCGTGCTCCCGGGTGAGCAGGTCGACGGCGGCGACGGACTGGCAGCCGCAGTACTGGCACATGACAGACGCTCCTGACAGGGGGTGGTGGTCAGTCGGTCGTGGCGGAGAGCTTGCGGTTCATGTAGATGACGACGGGGATGGCGAGGAGCACGAGCGCATCGACCGGAAGGAAGCCGCGGGCGTACCCAGTGCTGCCCCCGACGGCCTGCGTCACTGCCCCGATGGTCGGCGGGAGGATGAACCCGCCAAGAGCACCGAGCCCACCGATCCAGCCGCTCGCGCCGCCGATCGCACCGGGCACGAAGCCGGGCAGCAGCTTGAAGACGACGGCGTTCTGCAGGCCCATGGCGAAGGCGATGACGAGCGTGGCGAGGAACGCGTAGCTGAACCGCAACGAGAACGACAGCGCGAGGACGCCGAAGAACATGAGGATGACGTTGCCGAGGAGCGCGTGCCGGATGGAGATGCGGTCGGTGAGGAACCCGGCGCCGGCGCGCACGAAGGCGGCGAGCAGCGAGAACACCGCGGTGAGGACGGCGGCCTTGCGCAGGGTCTCGCCGTGCAGGTCGGACTGCCAGTAGGTGGGCAGCCACGTCGTGAAGGCCATGAAGCCGCCGAAGGACAGGAAGTAGAAGAACGTCAGCATCCACGTCGCGGGGACCTTCGCCGCCTTGCGCAGACCCTCCATCGCGGAGCCGGCCGGCACCTTGTCGCCTCCGCCGAGCTCGGACAGCGCCTCGGCAGGCACGCTGAGCCCCTTGTCGCGCAGCTGGAACCACGGTGCGTCGTGCATGAAGAGGGCGTACGCGACGGTGATGGCGAGCAGCAGAGCGAGCCACAGGCTGTAGGCACCGACGATGCCGACTGCGCCGACGGCCAGCGGGAGCAGGAGCGTGGACAGGCCCGGGCTCGTGTTGCCGAGGCCGCCGAAGAAGCCCAGGGCCGTGCCCTGCTCGTTGCCCCGGAACCAGTACGACACCTGCGCGACGCCGACGGAGAAGATCGCGATGCCGAAGCCGATGAGCGCACCGAGCACCAGGAGCATCGCGTAGGTGCCCATGCCGCCCTGCGGGGCGAGCTTCTTGGCGGGCAGCGTGAAGTCCACGCCGTTGTACTGCGTCGCCAGCAGGGTGATGAGACCGATGACGCCGAGGTTGGTCACGCCCAGCAGCAGCAGCACCGGCTTCTTGCCGCCGAGCTTGTCGACGACGGCCCCGAACGGGATGCGCAGCAGCGAGCCCGTCGCCGTCGGGATCGCCGTGAGGAGGGCCGCCTGGAACGGGCTGAGCGTGAGCAGCTTGGTGAACTTGGGGACGAGCGGGCCGAAGATGGCGACGCCGGCGAATCCGCCGAAGAAGCCGAGCGTGGCGAGCCAGAGCGCCTGCTGCTTGCTGCCGCGCACGGCCGCGCGGGCCTGCTGCATCGCCGCGGTCCCACCTCCCGTCGCTGAGGCAGTGGGGGTTGCGCGTCGGTTCGCCATTGCCGTCTCCCGGCGGTCGGTCGGACGCGTCGAGCGCCCGAGTGCATTTTCACCGTGCTCGCCATTTTTACTACAAGCATGAGTAGTATGGCAACTGTGCAGCCTGACGACGGCCCGTCTACCCGTGGCGCTCCTGACGTGCACGTGAAGACTGTCGAGATTGTCCTCCATCCTCCCGATCTGGTGAGCCACGAGAGCGTCCTCGAGGTCCGCACCCACCAGGCCCTGGCGGTCCGCAGCCGAGTCCAGCTCCGCGAGTGGGTGCTCGACCACGGCCCGGTAGGGGTGCCCGAGGCGGCCTCAGCGGTCGGGCTGCACCCCAACACGGCGCGGGTCCACCTCGAGCGGCTCGTCGAGGTCGGGCTGCTCGCGCGGACCCAGGCCCCGAGCACCGGGCCCGGTCGCCCGCGCGCCCTGTACTCCGGCGTCCGTCCTGACGGCGACGACGCTGGCTACCGCGAGCTCGCGACGCTGCTCGCCGCCCAGCTCGCGGCGCAGCCCGGTGCGAGAGCGCTCGCGGTGGAGGCGGGCCAGCGGTGGGCGGCCGCCACCGGTGGGGTGCCTCTCGACGCCGGCGGCGACGCGGCCCAGCGACTCACCTCGCTGCTCGACGGCCTCGGCTTCGCGCCGGCCTTGCGCAAGGACGACGATGCCATCGACCTGCACCGGTGCCCCTTCGAGCAGGTGGCGCGCGGCAACCGCACGGTCGTCTGCGGGGTGCACCAGGGACTGCTCGACGGGGCCCTCGCCCAGATGGAGGGCGAGGTCCGCCTCGCGGCCCTCGAGCCTTTCGCCGACGAGCTCCCCCTGCGCTGCGTCGTCCGGTTGGCCTCGACGGGCCGGGGGGACAGGGCAGGCATCGCCCGTGTCGTCGGCGAGCCGCCGCCTGACGAAGCGGGGCAAGTCGGCACTAACCTGACGGAAGAACCCCCCGCTGGCGACCGGCACGGAGAGGCGACCGCACGATGACCCCACCGAGGGACCCCGCCGGAACCGGGCTCGACGGCTCGCTCGCCGAGGCGGTGCTCAAGACCCGCCGGTATCTGACGAGCGAGGACATCTCGCCGGACCTGCGCACGGTGCACCGCAAGGGCGGCCGCGGCGGTGACGTCTTCTACCGCGACCGGTGGTCCCACGACCTCGTCGTCCGCTCGACGCACGGGGTGAACTGCACGGGGTCGTGCTCGTGGAAGGTGTACGTCAAGGACGGCATCATCACCTGGGAGACCCAGCAGACCGACTACCCCTCGGTCGGTCCGAACAGCCCGGAGTACGAGCCCCGCGGCTGCCCGCGCGGCGCTGCCTTCTCCTGGTACACGTACTCGCCGACCCGGGTCCGCTACCCCTACGTCCGCGGCGTCCTTCTCGAGGCCTACCGCGCTGCGCGCCGTCAGCACCCGGACCCGGTCGACGCCTGGGCCTCCGTCGTCACCGACCCCGACCAGCGTCGTCGCTACCACCAGGCGCGCGGCAAGGGCGGCCTCGTGCGGGCCCGGTGGGACGAGGTCGCCGAGCTCGTGGCGGCTGCACACGTGCACACCATCAAGACCCACGGGCCCGACCGGATCGCCGGCTTCTCGCCCATCCCTGCCATGTCGATGGTCTCCCACGCGTCCGGCTCGAGGTTCATCTCCATGGTCGGCGGGACGATGCTGTCGTTCTACGACTGGTACGCGGACCTCCCCGTCGCCAGCCCGCAGGTCTTCGGCGACCAGACCGACGTGCCGGAGTCCGCGGACTGGTGGAACGCCAGCTACCTCATGCTCTGGGGCTCCAACGTCCCGGTGACCCGCACCCCCGACGCGCACTTCATGACCGAGGTCCGCTACAAGGGCACCAAGGTCGTCGTCGTGTCGCCCGACTACTCCGACGCGACGAAGTTCGCTGACGAGTGGCTCGCCCCGCACCCCGGAACCGACGGCGCCCTCGCGATGGCGATGGGCCACGTCGTCCTCAAGGAGTTCTTCGTCGACCGGGACACCCCGGAGTTCCTCGACTACGTCAAGCGGTTCACCGACCTTCCGTTCCTCGTCACCCTGGCAGAGCGGGACGGCGTCTACGTGCCCGACAAGTTCCTCACGGCCGACGCCCTGGGCGACGGCGGCGAGCACGCGGCGTTCAAGACCGTCCTGCTCGACTCGCGCACCGGCGAGCCGGTGGCGCCCAACGGCACCCTCGGGTACCGCTTCGCCGCCGAGGGCGTCGGCCGCTGGAACCTCGACCTCGGCGACGTCGACCCGCTCATGTCGGTGCTGACCGACGACGGCGACAGCGTCGCGGTCGACCTGCCCCGCTTCGACTCCCCCGACGGGTCGGGGAGCGTGCTGCGCCGCGGTGTCCCCGTCCGGCGCGTGGGCGACCGGCTCGTGACGACGGTCTACGACCTCATCCTCGCCCGCTACGGCGTGGGTCGACCGGGCCTCCCCGGCTCGTGGCCGACGTCCTACGACGACCCTGAGCCCGGTACCCCGGCGTGGCAGGCCGAGCACACCGGCGTCTCGGCGTCGCAGTGCACCCGCATCGGGCGGGAGTTCGCCGAGAACGCCCGAGTCTCCGGCGGCAGGTCGATGATCATCATGGGCGCCGGGGCCAACCACTGGTTCCACTCCGACACGATCTACCGCGCCTTCCTCACCCTGACGACGCTCACGGGCGGGCAGGGCCGCAACGGCGGTGGCTGGGCGCACTACGTCGGCCAGGAGAAGTGCCGCCCCGTCACGGGGTGGGCGCAGCTCGCCTTCGGGCTCGACTGGGCACGTCCGCCGCGGCAGATGATCGGCACCGGGTTCTGGTACCTCGCTACTGACCAGTGGCGCTACGACTCCTACGCTGCCGACGCCCTCTCCTCCCCGCTGGGGACCGGTCGCTTCACCGACCTCGCTCCCGCGGACCTGTTGCTCAAGTCGGCGCGGATGGGGTGGATGCCGTCGTTCCCGACGTTCGACCGCAACCCCATCGAGCTCGTCGCCGAGGCCGAGGCGCTGGGCAAGGCGCCGGCCGACCACGTCGTCGAGTCGTTGCGCGACGGGACCCTGCACTTCGCCTCGGAGGACCCCGACGCCCCCGAGAACTGGCCACGGGTGCTCACGGTGTGGCGCGCGAACCTGCTCGGGTCCTCGGCCAAGGGCAACGAGTACTTCCTCAAGCACCTCCTCGGCACCGAGTCTTCGCTCATGGCCAGTGAGGCGCCGGAACACCTGCGCCCGAAGGACGTGCGCTGGCACGAGAAGGCCCCCGAGGGCAAGCTCGACCTGCTCGTCGCGCTGGACTTCCGGATGACCTCGACGACCCTGTTCGCCGACGTCGTCCTGCCCGCGGCGACGTGGTACGAGAAGTACGACTTGTCGAGCACGGACATGCACCCCTTCGTTCACGCCTTCAACCCGGCGATCGCCCCGCCGTGGGAGACCCGCAGCGACTTCGACACGTTCAAGACGCTGAGCTCGGCGGTGTCACGGCTCGGCGCCACGCACCTTGGCACCGTCAAGGACCTCGTCGCCGTGCCGATGCTCCACGACACCGTCGGCGAGCTGGCCAATCCGCACGGCCGGGTCCTGGACTGGCGGCTCGGCGAGTGCGATCCGGTGCCGGGCAAGACGATGCCCAACCTCGTCGTCGTCGAGCGCGACTACGCGACTCTGGCTCAGCGCTGGGCCTCTCTCGGCCCCCTCGTCGAGAAGCTCGGCGCGACGACCAAGGGCGTCACGACGATGCCCGACCAGGAGGTCGAGCTGCTCAGGGAGACCAACGGCGTCGTCGGCTCCGGCCTGGCAGCAGGTCGTCCGAAGCTGTCCAAGGACACGCACATGTGCGAGGCGATCCTCGCGATGTCGGGGACGACGAACGGCCGGCTCGCCGTCCAGGGTTTCCAAGCCTTGGAGAAGCACACCGGCATGCGCCTGGCCGACCTCGCCGAGGACGCGTCCGGCAAGCGGATCACGTTCGCGGACACGCAGTCCCGACCGGTTCCTGTCATCACGAGCCCCGAGTGGTCGGGCAGCGAGCACGGCGGACGTCGCTACTCGCCGTTCACCATCAACGTCGAGCGGCTCAAGCCCTGGCACACGCTGACCGGCCGCCAGCAGTTCTTCCTCGACCACGACTGGATGACCGAGCTCGGCGAGCAGATGCCGGTCTACCGCCCGCCGCTGGACATGCACCAGCTCTTCGGTGAGCCGCGACTCGGTGACCACGACGGGGTCGAGATCACCGTCAGGTACCTGACGCCGCACTCGAAGTGGTCGATCCACTCCGAGTACCAGGACAACCTGTTCATGCTCTCACTCTCCCGCGGCGGGCCGACGATCTGGATGAGCGACCTCGACGCCGTGAAGGTCGGGATCAAGGACAACGACTGGATCGAGGCCCACAACCGCAACGGCGTCGTCGTCGCGCGGGCCATCGTCACGCACCGCATGCCGGCAGGGACGGTGTTCATGTACCACGCGAAAGACCGGGTGGTCGACGTCCCCCTGTCAGAGCGGAGCGGCAAGCGCGGCGGCATCCACAACAGCCTGACGAGGCTGCTGCTCAAGCCCTCGCACATCATCGGCGGCTATGCGCAGCTGTCGTTCGCGTTCAACTACCTCGGCCCGACGGGCAACCAGCGCGACGAGGTCACTGTCATCCGCCGCCGGTCCCAGGAGGTCCAGTACTGATGCGCGTCATGGCCCAGATGGCGATGGTGATGAACCTTGACAAGTGCATCGGCTGCCACACCTGCTCGGTCACCTGCAAGCAGGCGTGGACCAACCGAACCGGCGTCGAGTACATGTGGTGGAACAACGTCGAGACGCGGCCCGGTCAGGGCTATCCCCGCACGTATGAGGACCAGGAACGCTGGCGCGGCGGCTGGGTGCGCGACAAGCGCGGTCGGCTCAAGCTCAAGGCCGGCGGGCGCGTCAAGAAGCTGCTCACCATCTTCAGCAACCCGGTGCTGCCGACGATCCAGGACTACTACGAGCCCTGGACCTACGACTACGAGACGCTGACCGACGCCCCTGCGCAGCGGCACACCCCGGTCGCGCGCCCCAAGTCGTTGCTCACCGGCAAGAACATGAAGGTCGAGTGGAGCGCCAACTGGGACGACGACCTCGGCGGCGGCCCCGAGCTCGCGCCGAAGGACCCCATCCTCCGCAAGCTGTCGCAGGACATCAAGCTGACCTACGAGCAGGCGTTCATGTTCTACCTGCCGCGGATCTGCGAGCACTGCCTCAACCCGTCGTGCGTCGCGTCGTGCCCGTCGGGGGCGATGTACAAGCGCGAGGAGGACGGCATCGTCCTCGTCGACCAGGACGCCTGCCGCGGCTGGCGGATGTGCGTCACCGGGTGCCCCTACAAGAAGGTCTACTTCAACCACCGCACCGGCAAGGCCGAGAAGTGCACGTTCTGCTACCCGCGCGTCGAGGTCGGGCTGCCGACGGTGTGCTCGGAGACGTGCGTGGGACGGCTGCGCTACATCGGCATCGTCCTCTACGACGCCGACCGCGTGCTCGAGGCCGCCAGCGTCGCTGACGAGAAGGACCTCTACGAGGCCCAGCGCTCGCTCCTGCTCGACCCCGACGACCCGGCTGTCGTGGCGGCCGCCGACCAGGCCGGCATCCCGCGTGACTGGGTCGACGCTGCGCAGCGCTCGCCGGTGTGGCGGCTCATCTCCGAGTACAAGGTGGCGCTGCCGCTGCACCCGGAGTACCGGACGATGCCCATGGTCTGGTACATCCCGCCGCTGTCCCCGGTCGTCGACGCGCTCCGCGACACCGGCCACGACGCCGAGGACGCCGACAACCTGTTCGGCGCCATCGAGGCGCTGCGCATCCCCATCGAGTACCTCGCCGAGCTGTTCACCGCTGGCGACGTCGGCGTCGTCGACGGGGTCCTGCGCAAGCTCGCTGCGATGCGCGCCTACATGCGGCTCATCAGCCTGGGCCAGGAGCGCGACGAGTCGCTGGCGTCAGCCGTCGGCATGTCCGGTCGCGAGATGGAGGAGATGTACCGGCTGCTCGCCATCGCGAAGTACGAGGAGCGCTACGTCATCCCCCGGGCGCATGCCGAAGGGGCGCACGCGCTCGAGGAGCTCGCGACCGAGTGCAGCCTCGACTACGAGGACGGCCCCGGGATGGGTGGCTGGGGTCCCTTCGGCGAGTCCTCCGGCTCGGTGCCCCCGGTGGCCGTGGAGAACTTCCACGCCTTGCGGCGTCGTCAGACGTCTGACAGCTCGTCGAGCCCGCCTGACAAGTCCTCGCGGGTGAACCTGCTCAACTGGGACGGCCGCGGGGCACCTGACGGCATCTTCCCGCCGCGGGACGCCTCTGCCGGCGTCCCGCCAGGGTCGGTCTCGACGGAGCACGAGGAGCTGCCGTGAGCCCAGGGCTCAGCGCGATCGAGCGGTCCGTCGCGCACCAGGCTGCCTCACTCCTGCTCGGCTACCCCGACGAGGGCCTGCTGGCGCAGCTGCCCATGCTCGCCCGCGCCGCGGCGGGCCTGCCGGGCGAGGTCGGTCGTCCCCTCACCGAGCTCATCGGGGTGCTCCAGGCCGGTGACCTCGCGCAGCTCCAGGCGGAGTACGTCCGGACGATCGACCAGAAGCGTTCCTGCGCACCGTTCCTCACCTACTACGCGCACGGCGACACCCGTCGACGCGGCATGGCGCTCGTCCGCTTCCACGAGGCCTACCGGGAGGCGGGGGTGACGCCGCCGTCCGACGAGCTTCCTGACCACCTCGGCGTCGTCCTCGAGTTCGCGGCGACCGTCGACGCCGAGTCGGGGATCCACCTGCTCCAGGAGCACCGCTCCGGCCTCGA
This sequence comes from Actinomycetes bacterium, assembly GCA_038322045.1. Lineage (GTDB taxonomy): Bacteria > Actinomycetota > Actinomycetes > JBBQFP01 > JBBQFP01 > JBBQFP01. Next base: position 14,972 of record JBBQFP010000019.1, read on the forward strand.
GCTGCTGCGTCGCGGGCTCGAGCGGGTGCGCTCGCCGTACTCGCTCGTGCTCGACAGCGTCCTCGCGACCCTGCCGCCGCCTTCTCCGGAGGACCTCGCCGCGGCCGCCCGCATCGCCGAGCAGGGTCCGCCGACCGAGCTCGTCGGCATCTCGCCGTACTCACCTGCCAGCGACACCACCTACCCGGCCGACGACAGCCTGGCCGACCTGGGAGCCCGCCGATGAGCACGCTCGACGTCCTCCTGTGGATCGTCATCCCCTACGTCACCCTCACGACGTTCGTCGTCGGGCACTGGTGGCGCTACAAGTACGACAAGTTCGGCTGGACGACGCGGTCGAGCCAGGTCTACGAGAACCGGCTGCTGCGGATCGGCAGCCCGTTGTTCCACTTCGGGATCCTCTTCGTCGTCATCGGCCACGTCATGGGGCTCATCGTGCCCAAGACGTGGACCGACGCCGTGGGGCTCAGCGAGGGGGCCTACCACGCAGCCGCGGTTGGCGTCGGCAGCGTCGCCGGCGTCGCCACGGTCGTGGGGCTGGGGATCCTCATCTACCGTCGGCGCACCGTGGGCCCGGTCTTCTCGGCGACGACCGTCAACGACAAGATCATGTACGTCTTCCTCGCGACGGTCATCGGCATCGGCATCTGGAACACCGTCCACCAGGTGACGTCGCAGTACGACTATCGCGAGAGCGTCTCGCTGTGGTTCCGCGGGGTGCTCTCGTTCAACGTCAAGACCGCGTACATGTCCGAGGCGCCGCTCGCCTTCCAGGTCCACGCGCTCGTGGCCATGGGCCTGTTCGCCATGTGGCCGTTCACGAGGCTCGTCCACGTGTTCAGCGCCCCTGTCGGGTACCTGGCGCGGCCCTACGTCGTCTACCGCAGCAGGGACCTGCCGACCGGTACCGGGAGCCGCGGCAACCGCCGCGGCTGGGAGCCCTCGACCCGCAAGCGTTAGCGACGCCCTCCGTCGCGCGTGGCAGCGCGCCGGCGGCCGAGGCGGCAGGATGGTGCCCGGAACCCACGGACGGTCGCGCCCTCCGCGCGGCCCCGACCCACTGAGGAGCTCCGTTGACGGTCCGCAAGGTCGCCATGCTCACCGCGGGGGGACTCGCCCCGTGCCTGTCCTCGGCCGTCGCCGGCCTCGTCGAGCGATGGAGCGAGGTCGCCCCCGACGTCGAGCTCGTCGGCTACCGCGACGGGTACGCGGGCCTGCTCAAGGGCGACAGCGTCACGATCACCCCTGCCGCGCGCGCCGAGATCGGCCGCCTGCACTCCCTCGGCGGCAGCCCGCTGGGCAACAGCCGCGTCAAGCTCACCAACGTCGCAGACGCGCGCAAGCGCGGGCTCGTCGGGCCTGACGAGGAGCCGCTCGAGGTTGCCGCTCGACGGTTGCGCGATGACGGCGTCGACGTCCTGCACACCATCGGCGGCGACGACACCAACACGACGGCTGCCGACCTCGCGGCGTACCTGGCCGACAACGGCTACGAGCTGACGGTCGTCGGGCTGCCCAAGACCGTCGACAACGACATCGTCCCCGTCCGTCAGTCCCTCGGGGCGTGGACCGCGGCGGAGCAGAGCGCGATGTTCGCCCGCAACATCGTTGGCGAGCACTCGGCCAGCTCGCGGATGCTCGTCGTCCACGAGGTCATGGGCCGCCACTGCGGCTGGCTGACGGCCTCCGCAGCGAAGCTTCACCATGACTGGGCCTCGACCTTCCCCATCGTCCCTGATCTCGTCGAGGCGGGTCGCTGGGACGTTCACGGCGTCTACGTGCCCGAGCTCTCGGTCGACATCGCGGCCGAGGCCGAGCGCCTGCGCCCAGTCATGGACCGGCACGGCTCGGTCAACCTCTTCGTCGGTGAGGGTGCTGGCGTCCACGACATCGTCGCGGAGATGGAGCGCCGCGGTGACGAGGTGCCGCGCGACCCCTTCGGCCACGTCAAGCTCGACCTCGTCAACCCCGGTCAGTGGTTCGCCCAGCGCATCGCCGAGGCGCTCGGTGCCGAGAAGGTCATGGTGTGGAAGTCCGGCTACTTCGCCCGTTCCGCGCCGGCGAACACCCAGGACCTCGAGCTCATCAAGGCCTGCGTCGACGTCGCCGTCGCCGCTGCTGTCACCGGCACCTCCGGGCTGGTGGGCAACGACGAGGAGCACGGCGACGAGCTGCGGGCCATCGAGTTCCCCAGGGTCGCCGGCGGCAAGGCGTTCGACACGACCGTCCCGTGGTTCACCGACCTCGCCAGGGACGTCGCGCAGCACCGCTGATGCGGTCCGGGCGGCCCGACGTCGGCCCCCCGACCCTGAGACCCGCGACCGAGGGCCCCCTGAGAGAGATCAGGGGGCCCTCAGGGTCGTGAGGGTGGCTTCCCCGATGTGCCGAGGTGCCGGCGATCCCTAGCGTCGATGACGTCAGAGAAACCGGATCCAATCGAGGAGCCAGCATGATCGAGGCACACGGCCTCACCAAGAGGTACGGCGACAAGGTGGCCGTCGACGACCTGTCGTTCCAGGTCCTTCCCGGCACGGTGACGGGCTTCCTCGGCCCCAACGGCGCCGGCAAGTCCACGACGATGCGGATGCTCCTCGGCCTGGACCGTCCCACCTCCGGCGAGGCGCTCGTCAACGGCCGCCGCTACGTCAGCGCCACCGCCCCCCTGCGCGAGGTCGGCGCCCTGCTCGACGCCAAGAACGTCCACGGCGGACGGACGGCGCACGCCCACCTGCTCAGCCTCGCGCAGTCCAACGGCCTGCCGCGCCGCCGGGTCGAGGACGTCCTCGCCCAGACCGGCATGAGCGACGTCGCCGGCAAGCGGATCAAGGGCTTCTCGCTCGGGATGTCGCAGCGCCTCGGCATCGCCGCCGCGCTGCTCGGCGACCCGTCGGTCCTCATGTTCGACGAGCCGGTCAACGGCCTCGACCCGGAGGGCATCCTCTGGATCCGCACGTTCATGCGCTCGCTCGCGGCCGAGGGGCGCACCGTGCTCGTGTCGAGCCACCTCATGAGCGAGATGGCCCTCACCGCCGACCACCTCGTCGTCATCGGCCGCGGCCGGCTCCTCGCCGACATGACGACGACGGAGTTCATCGCCCAGCACTCCGGCAGCCGGGTCCGGGTCCGGACCCCCCGCACCGGCGACCTCGCCGAGGCGCTCACCCGCCGCGGTCGGCGTCCGGCCATCACCGGCGACTGGGTCGAGGTCGACGACACGACGACCGACGAGGTCGGCGACATGGCCGCCTCGCTGCACATCACCCTGCACGAGCTCTACACCCAGCGGTCATCGCTGGAGGAGGCCTTCATGGACATGACCCGCGACAGCGTCGAGTACCACGCTGACGCCCCGGCACTCGTCGGCGCCTCGGCGCAGTCGGGCCGGTGACGGCGATGAGCACGATCGAGACGACCATGACGCTGCCCATCCGCGCCACCCCCGCCCCCCTCGCCGGCGGCACGAGCTTCCCCCGCGTCGTGCGCTCGGAGTGGACCAAGCTTCGCTCGCTGCGCTCCACATGGTGGACCCTCCTGGGGCTCGTGGCCGTCACCGTGGGGTTCTCCGCGCTGGTCGCGTGGGGGACGTCCAACGCGTACGGGTCACTGAGCGCGGCCGACAAGGCCACGTTCGACCCGACGAGCCAGAGCCTCGTCGGCGTCGTGTTCGGCCAGCTGGCGATCGCCGTCCTCGGTGCACTCATGGTGACGAGCGAGTACACGACGGGCAGCATCCGGACGACTCTCGTGGCGGTGCCCCGGCGCATGCGGGTCCTCGCCGCCAAGGCCGTGGTGCTCGTCACCGTGGGATTCGCCGTCGGGCTCGTGACCTGCTTCGCCTCGTTCTTCGCGGGCCAGGCGTTCCTGTCGGGCAACGCCGTGTCAGCTTCCCTCGGTGACCCCGGTGTGCTTCGGGCGGTCATCGGCGGGGCGCTCTACATGGCGGGCTCCGCGATGTTCGGCTTCGCCCTCGGTACCCTGCTCAGGCACGGCGCCGCGGCGATCACCGCAGCGGTCGCCGCCCTGCTCGTCATGCCGAACCTCACCTTCCTGCTCCCCGGCTCGTGGGGCGAGTCGATCGCGCACTGGTTCACCGCGAACGCCGGCTACCAGGTCATGGTCGTCACCCCGCAGCCTGGTGAGCCCGGGGCGTGGGCGGGCTACCTCGCCTTCACGGCGCAGTGGATGGTCATCGCGATCGTCGGCGCGGTGCTCATGAAGCGGCGCGACGCCTGAGCGGACAGCGCGGACGACGACGGAGCCGGTGCCCCTGGGTGCCGGCTCCGTCGTCGTGCGGCCTCCGACCGCCGCTCGAGCGCGTCCGACCGGGAAGGTCCCCGGTCCCGTGCGCTGCGGACCTTCCCCGACCCGTGGTGGTCGGCCGTTGGATGCGGCATCCTGGCGGCATGGCAGACAAGGAGCCCAACCCCTACGCCGGAACGCTCGACGACCTCGAGCGTTCCGTCCGGGTCCCGCTTGAGGAGCAGAGCACCGCGCAGGCGGAGCCGCCCGCGGAGGGTCCCCTCTCCGAGGCTGAGCTCGACCGTCAGCGGCTGCTCGGGATCACCGGCGCCGGCCGGTTCTAAGCGTCAGCGAGCGACGGGCCTCACCGCAGGTCGGGGTGGATCACCATGAGATCGCCGGACGACGCTGCGCCGCGGCGAGCGGGGTGACTGGCGGAGGGTGTGGGATTCGAACCCACGGGCGCTCGCGCGCCGGGCGCTTTCAAGGCGCCTGCACTCGGCCACTATGCGAACCCTCCCCGGCGCACCGCCCAGCCCCCTGAGTGTCTCACGATCAGATCGACGCGGTCGGACCCCAGGCATCCGTACGGGGGCTGTCCGGGTACGCCGCCGGTGCGCTCGCCTCGTGGGCACCACCACCGCGGTCAGCGCCGCGTTGACAGGCCCGCGATTCGAGCTGTCATCGAGAGAGGGACGGCGTCGTTGCGGGCTCGTGGACGAGACTGAACGCGCCTTCCTCCTCCTGTGCGTCGTGGAGGCGGAGGATGGCATGCAGCCCATAGAGCAGTCCGCGGAGTTCGACGACGTCCTCGGCGTCCGCCTCTTGGCCGTCAAGCTCGCCGAGCAAGCGGGCGAAGCGTCCGACCTGGTGCTCGATCTCGGCGTGGCTCCGGCTCAGCGTGCCCGTGGGGTCGGCTCCGCCGAGTGCTCGTGCCAGGGCCGGGTAGAGCAGCTCCTGCTCGGCCCGCTCGTGCGGAAGCGTCTCGGTTTGCAGCCGTTGCAGCAGGGCTTGTGCGCGCTCGAGATCGGTCCCGTCGAGGGTGATCGAGTCGGCGACGACGCGGACCTGGTCGATGATCGGACGTACGGCGCAGTGCTCGGCGTGCAGCTGCTTGAGGAGCGCCACGTCGGCCGGTGGGAGCACGACAGCACGGGATCTCGGTGCGAGCACGGCGCGCAGCGCGACGCCGATGGCCAGCACATCGATGACTTCCTGCACGATCGCTCCCGCCGCGGGTGGCAGCATGCCCAACGCTGCGGCGACCATGGCGATCAGCGAAAGCCCCATGCCCACGATCGCCGCCTGCATGGCGATCCGGCGTGCCCGGCGCGCCACCAGGATTGCTTCGGCGAGGACGCCGATCCGGTCGACCGTCAGTACCACGTCGGCCGTCTCCGAGGATGCTGTCGCCCCACGCGCGGCGAGCGCGACCCCGACACCCGCCGTGGCGAGAGCTGGCGCGTCGTTCACGCCGTCACCGACCATGATGGTCGGGCCGTTGTGAGCCTCGTCCGCGACGACGCGGACCTTGTCGGCCGGGTCGCGGTCGGCCTGGACAGCGTCGACGCCGACGATGCGTCCGACCGTCTCGGCCACGTCGGCCCGATCCCCGGTGACCAGCACCGTGCGGGTGATCCCCGCAGCACGAAGGGCGCGCAGCATGCGCGGCGCGTCGGCGCGGATGGGGTCCTCGAGCAGCAAGACCCCCGCCGGCCGGCCGTCGACCGAGGCGAACACCGTCATCGAGCCGTCAAGGCTGGCCCTGCGGCGGGCATGCCGGACCCAGGCCGGCGCCGTGCCCGGCACGATCCAGTCCGCCTTGCCCAGGCGCACCAGCCGGTCGCCCACTCGGCCTTCCAGCCCGTAGCCGTGATGCTCGACGACGTCCTCGGGGAGGGTGATGTCGAGCCCGCGGGCGCGGGCTGCGGTCACGATGGACGTGGCCAGGACGTGGGGCGAGACCTGGTCGAGCGACGCCGCGAGACCGAGCAGCTCGTCCGCGCCGACGTCGCCGGGCGCGATCACGCTCGCCAGCACGGGCTTGCCGTGGGTGAGGGTGCCGGTCTTGTCGAAGAGCAGTACTCGACCAGCTGCGAGTCGTTCGAGAGCCCCGCCGCCCTTGATGATCACGCCGATCTTGAAGGCTCGCGAGAGCCCGCTCATGATGGCGATGGGGGCGGCGAGCATAAGCGGGCACGGCGTCGCGACGACGAGGACGGCCACCGCGCGGACCGCGTCCTCGCTGAGCAGCCACGCGAGGCCGGCGAGCACGAGGGTGAACGGCACGAAGTAGATCGCGATGCGGTCCGCGGCCCGGACGAACGGCGCCGACGAGGCTTGTGCCTGCTCCACAAGACGCAGGACACCGGCGTAGGTCGACTCCGCTGACGGCGCAGTGGCGACCAGCTCGATCGGGGGGCCGGCATTGAGGACGCCGGAGCGGACGTCGTCGCCGGCCGGTCGCTCGACAGGCAACGGCTCCCCCGTGAGCGCGGACTCGTCGAGCACGGCGGGGCCGACGAGGCGGCCATCGACCGGGACCAGCTCGCCGGTTCCGACCAGCAGCCGGTCGCCACGGTCGACGTCGCCGACCGGGACCTCGACGAGCTTGTCGCCCTGGTGGCGTCGTGCCGTCCGCGGCGTCCGCGCGACGAGAAGGCTCAGCTCGCGGCGCGCGCGCGCCGCCGCACGTGCATCGAGGAGCACGCCGGTGGTGAGCATGACCGTGACCACCGCACCGGCGAACGGCTCGCCGACGGCGAGCGCACCGGCGAGGGCGAGCAGCGCGATGACATCGACACTCGGCTGACGGCGGCGCACCGCCACCCACATCGACGCACCCGACAGCACGAGGCCCAGGACGGTCGCGGTGACCCAGAACGCCTCAGCCAGAGGGTCATCGCCGAGGGCGAAGGCGAGGACGCCGAAGCCGAGCAGCACCAGGCCTGTGACGAACTCGAGGAACTCGCGGTGGTCGCGTGGCCACATGACAGTCGTCCTTGCATCGGGGTCGCGGGGTCGGTGGGGCGAGGGCGATCCGAGGGACGCCCCCAGGGCGCCTTATTGCGTATCTGCGTCTCTACGCAAATAGTGCCTCAGGGCCCGTCCCTGGTCAAGTGGTCGAACGCCCGCGGGCCGACGTCGGGTGTTTGACCGGGGACCGGCCACCCGGCACTCTCTGCGTATGTCCGAAGACACGCAGCCGAGTGCCCTCGGGAGCGAGACGGCGCGTGCCGCGGCTGAGTCCCTCGCGATGCTCGCCGACGACACCCGACTGAAGATCCTCTGGACCTTGATGCATGGTGAGCAGCACGTGAACGCCCTTGCGGAGATCGTCGGTGCGAAGGCCCCAACGGTGAGCCAGCACCTGAGCAAGCTGCGCCTCGCCGGCATGGTGGCCGTCCGCCGCGAGGGCACGTACGCCTACTACCGGGCATCCGACGACCACATCTCCCGCATCGTGAGCCTGCTCGTCGACCACACCTCCGAGGAGCTGGCAGCCCAGGCCCAGGTCAGCGCGCTTCGCGCACGTCGGGCCAAGAAGCTGTGAGTAGCGCCTCCCAGGCCAGCGCCGTGACTGGGGCGCACCTACACGCCGGCCACGCCGGCGAGTCGTCCGATGAGCGCCGTCACCAGCATCGCCGCCATCCCGCCGAGCAGCGGCCAACCCGAAGGCTCGACGCTGACCTATGTGCAGTGGCTCTACAACATGGGCTTCAAGAACTACTACCTCGGCTACGCCTCGGCACTCGCCGTGATCCGTCTGCGCGCCGGGGCCCACGGCGTCGTCGACGGGTCGGTGCTCGCCGGTCTTGCTGGGAGCGTGGAGCAACAGCGCCAACCGGCCCCTGACCTGCGCGGCTACAGACCCGGTGTCGGGGCCGACGGCGAAGCCCTTCCGTGCGTCCCCGCTTACTGCCGCGATCCTCGCGTTGGGGGCGAGGAGGTTCGTGGGTCCAGGTAACGATCACGTCACGGCAAAGAGACAGTCTTGTGAGTTGTTCGACAATGCCGACCGTGGACCGTTGCCGCGCGCAAGGACGACTCCTACGTTTCGCTCCAGCGGACGCAAACTCGCGCCCCAGGTACTCCGTCCCTTGGAGGAAACGTGTCAGAGCGTCTCAAGCCACAAACCCTGGTGGGTGAACTGGCCGCCGAGTTCGCCGGAACCATGATCCTGATCCTGTTCGGTGTGGGCGTCGTCGCTCAGGTCGTCGCCGGCGGGCTCGGCAACCACGACAGCATCGCGTGGGCGTGGGGATTCGGCGTCACGCTCGGTGTCTACGTCTCCGCCCGCATCAGCGGCGCGCACCTCAACCCCGCCGTCACGGTCGCCCTCGCGGCGTTCCGCGGCTTCTCGTGGTCGAAGGTCCTCCCCTACTCCCTGGCCCAGACGGCCGGCGCCTTCGTCGCCGCCCTTCTCGTCCGGTGGAACTACACCGAGGTCATCGCGAAGTTCGACCCCGGGCACACCATCAAGTCGCAGGGCATCTTCTCGACCCTTCCCGGCAACGGCGCGCTTCCTGTCAGCCAGGGCGGCGCCTTCCGTGACCAGATCATCGGCACCGCGATCCTCGTCTTCATGATCTTCGCCGTGACCGACGTCCGCAGCACCGCGCCCGCCGCCAACCTGGGCCCGCTGATCGTCGGCTTCATCGTCGTGGCCATCGGCTTCGCCTGGGGCACCAACGCTGGTTACGCCATCAACCCGGCTCGTGACTTCGGCCCGCGCCTCGCCTCCTTCCTCACCGGCTACGGCACAGCCTGGCGAGACCAGAACGGGGATCTCTACTTCTGGTTGCCCATCGTGGCCCCGATCATCGGTGGCCTCATCGGTGGCGTTCTCTACGACCAGATCGTCGGACGCTTCCTGCCTCTTGAGGAAGCTCAGGAGCCTGGCCGTACCCCGACGGACCCGGACGTCGACGACGCCCTCGGCCACGATCTCCCCGCTCGCGCCCGCTAGACCGACACCAAGGACTGAGACACGTGGCTGACTTCGTAGGAGCAATCGACCAAGGCACCACCAGCACCCGCTTCATGATCTTCGACCACTCGGGCAACGAGAAGGGCAAGTACCAGCTCGAGCACGAGCAGATCCTTCCGCAGGCCGGTTGGGTCGAGCACAACCCGACAGAGATCTGGGAGCGCACGTCGTCGGTCATCCAGTCGGCGATGAACGCCGCCGGGCTCTCGGCGTCGGACCTCGCAGCCGTCGGCGTCACCAACCAGCGCGAGACCTCCGTGGTGTGGGACCGCAAGACCGGGCGCCCGTACTACAACGCGATCGTCTGGCAGGACACCCGCACCGACCGCATCGCGTCTGCGCTCGAGCGCGAGGGCAAGGGCGACGTCATCCGCCAGAAGGCCGGCCTCCCGCCGGCGACGTACTTCTCCGGCGGCAAGATCCAGTGGATCCTCGAGAACGTCGACGGCGTCCGCGCCGCCGCCGAGCGCGGGGACGCCCTGTTCGGCAACACCGACTGCTGGCTGCTGTGGAACCTCACCGGCGGGGTCAACGGCGGCTCGCACGTCACCGACGTCACCAACGCCAGCCGCACGATGCTGATGAACCTCGAGACCCTCGAGTGGGACGACGAGCTCCTCGGCTTCTTCAACATCCCGCGGGCGATGCTCCCGCAGATCCGCCCGTCCTCGGACCCCAAGGGCTACGGCACGACGCTCGCCGGCGGTCCCCTCGGCGGAGAGATCATGCTCACCGGTGACCTCGGCGACCAGCAGGCCGCCACGGTCGGCCAGGTCTGCTTCGCCCCTGGTGAGGCGAAGAACACCTACGGCACCGGCAACTTCATGCTGCTCAACACCGGTGAGGAGCTCGTCCGCTCCAAGGCAGGGCTCCTGACCACCGTCTGCTACAAGTTCGGTGACGAGAAGGCCATCTACGCCCTCGAGGGTTCGATCGCCGTCACCGGCTCTGCGGTGCAGTGGCTGCGCGACCAGCTCGGCATCATCAGTGGTGCCGCCGAGAGCGAGTCGCTCGCCCGTCAGGTCCCCGACAACGGCGGCGTGTACTTCGTCCCCGCGTTCTCCGGTCTGTTCGCTCCGTACTGGCGTTCCGACGCCCGTGGCGCCATCGTCGGCCTCTCGCGCTTCAACACCAACGCCCACCTGGCGCGCGCGACCCTCGAGGCGATCTGCTACCAGAGCCGCGACGTCGTCGAGGCGATGGCCAAGGACTCCGGGGTCGACCTCGACGTCCTCAAGGTCGACGGCGGCATCACGGCCAACGAGCTGTGCATGCAGATGCAGGCCGACATCCTCGGCGTCCCAGTGAGCAAGCCGGTCGTCGCCGAGACCACCGCCCTCGGTGCTGCGTACGCGGCAGGTCTCGCGGTCGGGTTCTGGAAGAACACCGACGAGCTCCGCGAGAACTGGAACGAGGACAAGCGCTGGACCCCGCAGTGGACCGACGAGCAGCGGGCCACGGGCTACGCGGGCTGGAAGAAGGCCGTGGAGCGCACGCTCGATTGGGTCGACGTGCAATGACCCACCTCATGAGCCACAGCAGCGCGCTGTCCGACGAGGCGCGCACGCGCGCCATGTCGGACATGCAGGCGGGCGAGCTTGACGTGCTCGTCGTCGGGGGCGGGGTCGTCGGGGCTGGCTGCGCACTGGATGCCGTCACCCGTGGCCTCTCCGTCGGGCTGGTAGAGGCTCGTGACTGGGCCAGCGGCACCTCGAGCCGGTCCAGCAAGCTGTTGCACGGCGGCCTGCGGTACCTCGAGATGCTGGACTTCGCCCTGGTGAAGGAGGCTCTGCGCGAGCGGAGCCTCCAGATCCAGCGGCTGGCCCCGCACCTCGCCAGGCCGGTCCCGTTCCTCTACCCGTTGGCGCACCGCGGCTGGGAGCGCCCCTACGTCGGCACCGGCGTCATGCTCTACGACCTCATGGCCGTCAGCTCGGGGCACGCCCGCGGCCTGCCGCACCACCGTCACATGAGCAAGAAGCGCGCGTTGCGCGAGGCCCCGTGCCTCAAGTCCGACAGCCTCACCGGTGCGATCCAGTACTGGGACGGCCAGGTCGACGACGCCCGCCACGTCATGATGATCGTGCGGACGGCGTCGGCATACGGTGCCTCGTGCGCCAACCGGGTACAGGTCGTGACGTTCCTCCGCGAGGGGGAGCGCGTCACGGGTGCCCGGATGCGTGACCTCGAGACCGGCGTCGAGTTCGACGTCCGGGCCAAGCAGGTCATCAACGCCACCGGGGTGTGGACTGACGACACCCAGGAGATGGTCGGCAGTCGCGGCCAGATCCACGTGCGCGCCAGCAAGGGGATCCACCTCGTGGTTCCCCGTGACCGGATCCAGTCGAACACCGGCATCATCCTGCGGACCGAGAAGAGCGTGCTCTTCATCATCCCGTGGGGACGGCACTGGATCGTGGGAACGACCGACACCGACTGGACGTACGACAAGGCTCACCCGGCCGCGACGTCGACTGACATCGACTACCTGCTCGACCACGTCAACTCCGTGCTGCGGACACCACTGACGCACGAGGACGTGGAAGGGGTGTACTCGGGCCTGCGCCCGCTGCTCTCCGGGGAGTCGGACTCGACGAGCAAGCTCTCTCGCGAGCACGTGGTGGCCCATCCGGCACCGGGGCTCGTCGTCGTGGCGGGTGGCAAGTACACGACGTACCGGGTCATGGCCAAGGACGCCGTCGACGAGGCCGTTCGCGGCCTCGACGCCACCGTCCCGCCGTGCGTCACGGAGGAGACCTTGCTGCTCGGTGCCGACGGTTACCACGCGCTGTGGAACCAGAGGCAGCAGCTCGCCGATGCGTCCGGGCTGCACGTGGCCCGGATCGAGCACCTGCTCGGCCGTCAGGGCACGCTCATCTCCGACCTCTTGGCGCTCGTCGCCAAGGACCCTTCTCTCGGGGAACCGTTGGAGGGCAGCGAGGACTACCTCCGGTGCGAGGTCGTCTACGCCGCGGCGAACGAGGGGGCCCGTCACCTCGAGGACGTCCTCGCCCGTCGGACCAGGCTCTCCATCGAGACCTGGGACCGGGGCGCGAGAGCAGCCGAACCCGCGGCGCGGCTCATGGCCACCGCTCTCGGCTGGAACGAGGACACCATCAGGTTCGAGGTGGAGCACTACCAGCGCCGGGTCGAGGCCGAGCTCGCTTCTCAGAAGCAGCCCGAGGACGCCGTCGCCGACGCTGCACGTATCGCTGCCGAGGACGTCGTCAAGGTCCCGCCGGTCGGCCTCGCCGCCAGGTAGCCCTCGACAGCCCGACAGCAGACCAGTACGACAGCAGAACAGCTCGACAGGTCAGGCGCGGCCCGGTCCCTCCTTCTCCGGAGGACCGGGCCGTGCCCAGTCGAAGGTCCGGGCGACCGCGCGCCCCCAGTTCTCATACTCCATGGCCCGCACGTGAGGGTCCATCGCCGGCAGCCACTGACCGACCCGGTGCCAGTTGCGGCGCAGCCCCTCGAGGTGGGGCCAGAAGCCGACGGCGAGCCCGGCCGCGTAGGCCGCTCCCAGCGACACGGTCTCGCGCACCGTCGGCCGGATGACCGGGAGGTCGAGGAAGTCCGCGAGCATCTGCATGAGCATGTTGTCCGCCGTCATGCCGCCGTCGACCTTCAGGGTCTTCAGCCGCAGCCCGGAGTCGGCGTCCATGGCGTCGAGGACGTCGCGGGTCTGCCAAGCCACGGCCTCGAGGACGGCGCGCGCGAGGTGCCCTTTCGTGACGTACGACGTCAGCCCGACGATGACGCCTCGCGCCTCGCTGCGCCAGTGCGGGGCGAACAGCCCGGCGAACGCCGGCACGATGTAGCAGCCGCCGTTGTCCCGCACCGTCGAGGCCAGCGTCTCGATCTCCGCGGCTGTCGTGATGAGACCGAGGCCGTCGCGGAACCACTGGACGAGCGATCCCGTCACGGCGATCGACCCCTCGAGGGCGTACACCGCGGGCTCGTCGCCGATCTTGTACGCCACCGTCGTGAGGAGGCCGTGCGTCGACCTGACGACCTCGTGCCCGGTGTTGAGCAGGAGGAAGCTGCCGGTGCCGTACGTGCATTTCGCCTCACCGGGGGCGAAGCACGTCTGCCCGAACAGCGCCGCCTGCTGGTCGCCCATGGCCGCGCCGATGGGTGTGCCCGGCAGCACCGTCGTCGCGGTGCCGTATACCTCGCTCGAGGACCGGATCTCGGGCAGCATCGCCCGCGGGATCCGCATCGCCTCGAGCACCGTGTCGTCCCAGGTGAGGGTGTCGATGCCCATGAGCATCGTGCGGCTCGCGTTGGTGACGTCGGTCATGTGGACGCCGCCGTCCGGCCCGCCTGTCAGCCGCCAGACCAGCCAGCTCTCCATCGTCCCGGCGAGGACCTCGCCCCGCTCGGCGCGCTCGCGCAGCCCGGGGGTGTGGTCGAGCAGCCAGGTGATCCTCGGGCCCGCGAAGTACGGCGCCAGCGGCAGGCCGCAGCGGTCACGGAACCGGTCCGGGCCCTCGTCACCGGCCAGCTCGCGCACGAGGTCGGCGGTACGGGTGTCCTGCCAGACGATGGCCCGGCCGATGGGCCGCCCCGTGACGCGGTCCCAGAGGACGGTCGTCTCGCGCTGGTTGGCGATGCCGAGGGCCGCCACCTGGCTCGGGGCGATGTCGGCCTGCGCGAGGGCGCCGGCGACGACGTGGCCGACGTTGCGCCAGATCTCCTCGGCGTCGTGCTCGACCCAGCCTGGCTTGGGGTAGTGCTGCGCGTGCTCCTCCTGCGCCACCGCGACGAGCCGGCCGCCCTGGTCGAACAGGATGCACCGGGTCGACGTCGTGCCTTGGTCGATGGCGGCCACGTAGCGGTGCACGCGAAGTCCTCCCAGGAGCCCTGCGTCGGCGATGCTAGACGACGGACGGCGTCACCTGGCCGGGGCGAGCTCGCGGGAGATCGCCCGCGCCGCCTCCTGGACGAGGAGGAGCGGCGCCGGCAGGGGGAGCCGGTGGCCGTCGCAGAGCCGGTCGCGGGCGCCGCTGATCCCGACCGCGGCGACGGTGAGCCCCCCTGGCGCGCGGATGGGGGCGGCGATCCCCGCCTGTCCCATCTCGAGCTCGTCGGCCTCGAGCGCCCACCCCGCCTTACGGACGGCGGCGAGCGACGCGGCCAGCGCCAGCGGGGTCGTCGTCGTCAGCGGGGTGTACGCCTGTAGCGGTCGGCGGCTCGCCTGTGTCGCCGCGGCGGCGTCGTAGGCGAGGAGCACCTTTCCCAGCGCGCACGCGTGCGCCGGCCGGTGCGAGCCGACGTCGAGGGTCTGGCTGCTGTCGTCGGGCCGGAACCCGTGGTGGGCGACGAGGACGTCGCCGCCGTCGTCGAGCACGCCGAGCCGGACGGTCTCGCCGCTGCGGGAGGCCAGGGAGTCGGTCCAGTTGAGCGCGAGCGACCGCAGCTCATTGGGGTCGAGGTGGTGGCCCCTGAGCTCGAGGATGCCGTGCCCGAGGAGGTACTTGCCGGTCTGGCGGTCCTGGTCGACGAAGCCGACCTCGGCGAGCGTCCGGAGGATCCCGTGCGCGGTGCCCTTGGCCAGGCCGAGGGAGTTCGCGATCTCGACGCAGCCGAGCTTCCGGTTGCCTGCGAGCAGGCGCAGGATCGCGGCTGCGCGCTCGATGGACTGCACCGAACCGGGCATGGCGCGAACGATAGCCCCGGTGCGGTCAGGTCCACGCTCGCCGTGACCGGGCCTCCCAGTACTCCGCGGCCGGCTGCGCGGCGGTGGCTAGCTCGGCGAGGTCGTCCTCGGTGACGTCGAGCCCGGCGGCGGAGGCGTTGCTCCGCAGCTCCTCGCTCGTCACCGCTCCTGACAGCACCCGCCAGGCCCACGGCTGCGCCATGGCGGCCGCAGTCGCGAGGACGTCGACCCCCACCCCGAGGCGGCCCGCGACCCGGTGGACGGGGAGCACCCGGGGGTCGTCGTCCACCCCGCCCGGGGCCAGCCGTCCGTTGGCCAGCACCTCCTTGACGATGACGCGCGCCCCAGCGTCGTGCGCCTCGGCCAGGGCCGCCGCCGCTGACGGCTCGAGGGGGTTCCACGTCGCCTGGACCGAGGTGAACAGCGGCCGCCCGTCGACGACGACGTCCAGCGCCCGCCGCACCGCCTCGGCCTGCTGCGGCCCGGACGTCGAGACCCCGATCCGCACACCGCGCTCGCGCAGCTCGGCCAGGTGTCGGTGCAGGGGCGCATCCGTCAGCACGCCGGTCTCGAGCGTGGCGCTGTGGACGTGGTAGACGCTCAACCAACGGCCGAGCAGTGCCAGCGTCGCGTCGCGCTGCTCGAGGAAGGCCTCGAGCGAGTGGTCCTTGACCTCGTGGACCTCGGCGTCGAGGCGCCACCCGCCGACGTAGCGGTAGCCCCACTTCGAGCCGACCTCTGCCGTCGTCTCCGGGTGGACGTTCAGCCAGGCGGCGAGGAACTCCTCGGCGCGGCCGTAGGAGCGCGCCGCGTCGAGGTAGTCGACGCCGAGCTCGGCAGCGGTGTCGAGCAGGGCGAAGGCGCGAGCGCGCATCGCCTCGACGTTTCGGTGCTCGCCGAGGTCCGAGCTGCGTCCCGAGGTGATGTACGCCGGACGGCCCACGGCTGCCAGTCCGACACCCAACGAGGCATTTGTCAGCAACGTCATCCCCCTCCTGACAGCCCGTTCATTATCGGCAAGAACGTTTCACGCAAGTCCCCTGTTTCGGGGCCGCGCAACGCTGTAGGTTCCGGATCACGTGACCTGGCCGGCGATCCAACGACCGGCGCGCGGCTGTGAGGAGCATCCTATGAAGAAGCTCATCAACGACCCGGCGAACCTTGTGTCCGAGGCCCTGCGAGGCATGGCTCTTGCGCACCCCGAGCTCCGGATCGACCATGAGAACAAGATCGTCTTCCGCGGGGACGCCCCGCGGAAGGGCAAGGTCGGCCTCGTCTCCGGCGGCGGCTCCGGGCACGAGCCGCTGCACGGCGGCTTCGTCGGCGTCGGCATGCTCGACGCCGCCTGCGCCGGCGAGGTGTTCACCTCACCGGTGCCTGACCAGATGATGGAGGCCACCCGCGGCGTCGACGGCGGCGCCGGCGTCCTGCACATCGTCAAGAACTACACCGGCGACGTCATGAACTTCGACATGGCCGCCGAGATGGTCTCCGCCGAGTCCGGCACCGAGGTCGTCGCCGTCGTCACCAATGACGACGTCGCCGTCCAGGACAGCCTCTACACCGCGGGCCGCCGCGGCGTCGGCGTCACCGTCCTCGTCGAGAAGATCGCTGGTGCCGCCGCAGAGGAGGGCCGCTCGCTGGCCGAGGTCGCCGACATCGCCCGCAAGGTCAACGGCAACGGGCGCAGCATGGGCATGGCCCTGACGTCGTGCACCGTCCCCGCCGCCGGCAGCCCGACCTTTGACCTCCCCGAGAACGAGATGGAGATCGGCGTCGGAATCCACGGCGAGCCCGGTCGTCGCCGGGTCCCCATGGCGCCGGCGCACGAGGTGGCCGAGATGCTCGTCGAGCCGATCCTGTCCGACCTCGACTTCACCGGCGGCGACGGCGTCATCGCGTTCGTCAACAGCATGGGCGGGACGCCGATGCTCGAGCTCTACCTCATGTTCTCCGAGGTCGCGAGCATCCTTGAGAAGAGCGGCATCACCATCGCGCGCAGCCTCGTCGGGCCCTACATCACGAGTCTCGACATGGCTGGCTGCTCGGTGACCCTGCTCAAGGCCGACTCCGACCTCCTGCGCCTCTGGGACGCGCCGGTCAACACGCCCGGCCTGAGGTGGGGCGTCTAGATGCCCGATCAGCTCGATGTCGCCGCGGCGGGCGCATGGGTTCGTGCGTTCGCCGTAGCGGTGCACGAGAACAAGGACTACCTGACGAAGCTCGACTCGGCCATCGGTGACGCCGATCACGGCGCCAACATGGACCGAGGGCTCAGCGCTGTCGTCGCGGCGATGGACGCCGCCCCGCCGGCCAGCCCGTCGGCCCTGTTCAAGATGGTCGGCATGACCCTCGTCAGCAAGGTCGGCGGTGCCAGTGGCCCGCTGTACGGCACGTTCTTCATCAGGATGGCAGCCGCGGTCACGGCGGACTCCGTCGCGGCTGACGCCGTCGCGAAGGCCGTCCGTGCCGGGCTCGACGGGATCGTCGCTCGTGGTCAGGCCCAGCTTGGCGACAAGACGCTTGTCGACGCCCTGACGCCCGCGTGCGACGCGCTCGACACGGCTGTGGGCTCCGGCGCCGGCCTCGGTACCGCGCTGCAGGCCGCCGCCGAGGCGGCCGCGACGGGCCGCGACGCGACGGTCCCCATGCTCGCCCGCAAGGGACGGGCGAGCTACCTCGGGGAGCGCAGCATCGGCCACCAGGACCCCGGAGCGACGTCGATGACGATGCTCCTCGAGACCGCCGCTGCCGCCCTGTCGTCAGCCGGTCAGGGCTGAGGGCTGGTGCCTGACGTCGGCATCGTCGTCGTCTCGCACAGCAGGTCGCTCGCCGAGGCCGCCGTCGCCCTCTCTCGGGAGATGCTCCAGGGCAAGGACGTCGCCGTCGAGGTGGCGGCCGGGCTCGACGACGGCAGCTTCGGTACCGACGCCATGGCGATCATGGCGGCGATCGAGCAGGCCGACCGCGGCGACGGTGTCGTCGTCCTCATGGACCTCGGCAGCGCCGTGCTCTCGACCGAGATGGCGCTGGAGTTCCTCGACGACGCCGTCCGGGAGCGGGTCACCCTCTGCCCGGCTCCGCTGGTCGAGGGGCTCGTCGTCGCCGTCGTCGCGGCCGGTGCGGGTCTCGGCCGTGACGCGGTGGCCGCGGAGGCCCTCGACGCGCTGATGGCGAAGCAGTCCCACCTCGGGGCCGCGGCTCCCTCCGGTGGCGAGGCTGCGGCCGCGGCCGCGGCTGCGCCTACGCCGTCGCCGGAGTCGGGGGCCGCGACCGTGACGGCGTCGTTCACCGTCACGAATCCGCACGGGCTGCACGCCCGCCCGGCGGCGCGCCTCGTCCAGGAGGCCGCGGGCTTCGACGCCCGGGTCGAGCTGCGCAACGCGACGACGAGCTCGGCGTGGGTGCCGGCGACCAGCCTCTCCAAGGTCGCCACGCTGGGGGTGCTCAGCGGGCACGAGGTCGAGGTCCGGGCCGTCGGGGCAGCAGCTCGGGCAGCCGTCGACGGGCTCGTCGCGCTTGCCGCGCGCAGCTTCGACGAGCCCGCCGGGCAGGCCCCGGCGTCCCTCCCGGCGCCCCGCCGGGCCACCTCCGCCGAGGTTCCGGTCGCGGGGTCGGTACGAACGGGCGAGACGCCGACGCCCGTGCCGGCGTCCCCCGGCATCGGTATCGGCCCCGCCACCGTGCTGCGCGCCGACCCCACGCGCCTCGTCCTCCCCGCCGACGCACATGTGGGGGACGCCGACGCCGAGCACGCAGCGCTCACCGAAGCGCGCGCAGCCTGCCGCGCCGTGATCGCGGCGACCCGACGCTCCACCGCCGAGCACGTCGGCGAGGGTGAAGCGCAGGTCTTCGACGCCCACCTGCTCCTGCTCGACGACCCCGACCTCGTCGACGAGGCCGAGGCCCGTGTCGCGGCCGGCGAGGGTGCCGCTGCCGCGTGGGCTGCGGCGGTCGCTCGCGTCGAGTCCGCGATGGCAGCGCTGCCCGACCCGTACCTCCAGGCCCGAGCTGCCGACGTCCGCGCCGTCGGCGACCAGGTGCTCCGCGAGCTGCTCGGCATCACCGACCCGGCCGCCGACCTCAGCGGACGCGCCGGCGTCCTCGTCGCCGAGGAGCTCACCCCTGCCCAGGCCGCGGGCTTGGACCCGGGACTGGTCGTCGGCCTCGTGCTCGCCTACGGCAGCCCGACAGCACACAGCGCGATCCTCGCCCGGGCTCGCGGGGTCCCTGCCGTCGTCGGAGCGGGGCCCGAAGTCCTCGACATCGTCGAGGGCACCGTCGTCGCCCTCGACGGCGCCACCGGAGAGCTGGTCGTCGACCCCGCGGCCGACGTCCTCGCCCGGATGCAGGAGCGAGCCGTCGCGGGAGCCCGGGCGCGAGAGGACGCAGCGGCCCTCGCGAGCGCCCCCGCGGTCACCCGCGACGGCGTCACCGTCCTCGTGGGGGCCAACATCGGCTCGGTGGAGGACGCCCGCGAGGCGGCACGCTTCGGCGCCGACCTCGCCGGCCTCGTCCGTACCGAGTTCCTCTTCCTCGGCCGGCAGAGCGCACCGGACGTCGACGAGCAGGAGCAGGTGTACGTCGGCATCGCCGAGGCGCTCGGCGGACGCCGGATCACCCTGCGCACCCTCGACGTCGGCGGCGACAAGCCGCTTCCTTACCTGCCGATGCCCGCCGAGGACAACCCGTTCCTCGGGGTGCGGGGCATCAGGCTGTGCCTGGCCCGTCCGGAGCTCTTCGCCGACCAGCTGCTCGCGGTCGTGCGGACCGCGCACCGCACCCCGGTCAACCTCATGTTCCCCATGGTCGGTGCGCTCGCGGAGCTGACGAGCGCACTGGCGCTGCTCGACGACGCCGTCGCCCGCGACGGACGTCCCCGCCCGACCGACCTCGAGGTCGGGATCATGGTCGAGGTGCCGGGCGCGGCGTTACGAGCCCGCACGTTCGCGCCGCACGTCGACTTCTTCAGCATCGGGACGAACGACCTCACGCAGTACGTCATGGCAGCCGACCGCGGCAACCCCGCGGTCACCGCGCTCGGCGACGCCTACGACCCCGCCGTCCTCGGCCTCGTCAGGGCGGTGTGCGAGGGAGCCGGCGACGCGCTCGTGGCGGTGTGCGGTGAGCTCGCGGCCGACGAGCGTGCTGCGGCCGTGCTCGTCGGGCTCGGCGTGCGTGAGCTGAGCATGTCGCCGCGCGCCGTCCCCGGGGTCAAGCAGGCGCTCCGTCAGGTCGACGTCGGAGCCGCGCAGGAGCTCGCCGCGACGGCGATGGCGGCGGGGTCCGCGGGCGAGGTGCGCCGGCTGCTCGCTCAGTCCTGAGCGGGGACGGTCGCAGCGCCGGGGCACTGGTCCTGCGTCACCGGCTCGGCGAACTGGTGCCAGCAGGTGCGCGGGCAGCCGCAGGGCCGCCGAGGGCGGCGGATGGGGGTCGCGGTGCGAGCAGACGTGGACAGCATGCGTTCCCTCCTTCGGCTCGTGCGTCGTGATGACGACGCTCCCTGTGAGCATCGGCTGCGGGCGTTGCCGGCTGAAGAACCCTGGATGAACGCGCCATGCACCTCTGCCAGGACCTGCGAATCGGGTGCCCGCCGGGCGCTCGGCTCTGCGGAGGGCGCTTCCCCCGAGGCGTCAACCGGTGACAGGTGCCGTGAGATTCCACGACGTCACCGCCGGGCGTCCGTGCTCACTGCCCAGAGACGAGACTGACGCCGGGTCGAGGACGAGCATCGACCCGGCAGCGGGCTCCAGCCCGAGCCACCGGGCGGTGAGGGTGCGCAGTGAATGACCGTGCCCGACGAGGAGGACGTCGCCCGTGACCGCGCCGTCGTCGAGCACCCCGCGAACCCTGGTGAGGACGCGGTCGGCTCGAGCGCCGAGCTCGGCGAGAGTCTCCCCACCCGGCAGGTCGTCGCTCCACACCCACCAGCCGGGGTGGACCTCACAGATCTCCGCCGTCGTCAGGCCCTCCATGGCGCCGTAGCGCCGCTCGACGAGGTCGGGGTCGACGGCGTCGGGGACGAGCCCGGCGAGCTCCGCCGTCCGCCGAGCACGCGCCAGCGGGCTGACGATCACCGTGGCGAGGTCGCGACTCGCGAAGGCTCGCCCGAGCGCCCTGGCCTGCGCCTCGCCACGCTCGGTCAACGCGACGTCGGTGGTGCCGGTGTGGCGCCCGGCGAGGCTCCACGCGGTCTCTCCGTGGCGCACGAGGACGAGCTCTCCCACGTCGGGCTCCAACCGGCTCGGCAGGTAAGGTTAGGTTCACCTAACCACAAGGAGTCTGCTCGTATGCGACCCGCGCCACTCGTCCTCGCCTCGTCCGCCCTCGCCTGCGCAGTCCTAGCCCTCTCGGGATGCTCGTCGAACGCCTCGAGCACCGGCGAGGCGGTGTCGGTGGTGTCCAGCGACACCGCGTGCACCGTCGGGGTCGCGACGCTTCCGGCGGGCACCCACACCTTCTCGATCACCAACACCGGCGCGAAGACGACCGAGGTCTACGTCTACGGCTCCGGCGACAGGATCGTCAGCGAGAAGGAGGGGATCGGCCCCGGCACCACGGTGAAGATGACGGCGAAGCTCTCCGCCGGCGCGTATGAGATCGCCTGCAAGCCCGGCGAGACCGGGAAGGGCATCCGCTCCGCGCTGACGGTCACCGGTTCCTGACCGCCAGGACGTGACTTGTCGGTGGGCGGTGGCAGGCTGGCGCAGCCGTGATCGTCGCGGCCGTGAGCGCCTCTCGTGCGCGCCACGCCGCCCGTCCATGAGGAGCGCCCATGCGTGAGCAAGACGTCTTCGTCCTCGCCGACCAGAGCCTGTCCCGCGTCGTCGAGCAGATCACCGACGACCAGTGGGACATGGTCATGCCTGACGAGTTCCCCATGTCGGCCGCCGTCGACCGCGTCGTGACGTTGCGCGAGGTCATCGGATACCACGCCTACGACGACGCGTGGGTGCCCGACATGCTCGCCGGGCGCACCATGGCCGAGGTCGGGGAGGACGCCTTCAGGGGCGACCTCCTCGGTGGCACGCCAGTCGAGGCCTTCGCCGCCATCGTCGGGAAGGCCTGCGCGGCCGCGCGCGCCACGAGCGATCTCTCGCACACCGTGCACTGCTCGTTCGGCGACTACACCGCGCAGCAGTACCTCTGGCAGGTCAACGGCTTCCGCGGCCTGCGTGTGCACGACATCGCCAAGGTGCTGGGCCTCGACCCGACGTTGCCCCCAGAGCTCGTCGAAGGGCTGTGGGAGGAGATCGCGCCGAACGCCGAGGAGTGGCGCAGCTACGGCATCTTCGGCCCGGCTGTCGCCGTCCCCGCTGACGCCTCGTTGCAGGACCGGCTGCTCGGGATCACCGGCCGTCAGCCTGACGGCGCCTGACGGCGCGTCGGCTGCCGGGGAGGGGGCTGCCGGGGCCTGACGGCGCCCGGCTCGAGCCGCGGGTCAGGGCAGGACGGAGCGGCGCGCCACGAGCTCGCGTGCGTACGCCGGAGTGCCCATGGTCTGTACCGGCACGCCGGTGCGGGGGGCGTGCACCATGAGCCCCGCACCGGCGTCGAGCGCCACATGGTGGACCGTGCCGCGAGTGGCGAAGAACAGCAGGTCGCCGAGCCCGTCCCGAGCCGGGCTGGCCGCCAACGCCACCGGCGTGCCCGCCAGCGCCTGCGCATCGGCGTCCCGGGGCAGCCGCACGCCGTGGACGCGGTACACGAGCGAGGTCAGCCCCGAGCAGTCGACGCCGAAGCCGGAGCGCCCTGCCCACAGGTAGGGCAGGCCGGCGAGCCGCCGGGCAGCGGCGACGACCGCGGAGCCGGTGGCGGTCAACGACCCCGTGCCCGGCGCATCGGCGGCC
The DNA here is from genome assembly GCA_038322045.1 of Actinomycetes bacterium. GTDB lineage: Bacteria > Actinomycetota > Actinomycetes > JBBQFP01 > JBBQFP01 > JBBQFP01. The sequence continues at coordinate 37,713 of JBBQFP010000019.1, forward strand.
ACGGCGGCACCGCTCACCCGCAGCCGTCGTCCGGCCGGGGTCAGCACCACCCTCCAGCCGCCGACGGCTCCGACGGTGACGAGCGCCGTGCCGAGGCTGACCTCGGCGACGGCTGACTGGCGGGCGTCGTCGGTGCGCAGCCAGGTCGTCGTGGCCACGACGGTGGCGATCGGGCCGGTCGACGGTCGTCGCGCCGTCAGCTGCGACCACGGCACCCAGCCGGGGTAACCCCGCGGGTCGAGCGGGGTCGGCTGGTCGGGCACGGCGACCCGCGCCCACACCCCACGGCGTTCGAGCACGAGCACCCGGTCGCCGAGCAGCGCCTGGGTGTCCGCCCGCCCGGAGAGGTCGCGGCGCTGGGTCGTCGACATCGCGGCGAGCCACTGCCGCACGCGTACCGGAGCGGCGAGGGCGGGCCGGTCGACGACCCGCGGTGCGGACGGGGAGCGCCACAGCGTCGCCACCGCGACCGAGACCCACGCCTCGCTGGGCCGCCCAGGGCCGGGCGCAGCGACCGCGGGCGTCGCCCCCGACGCCACGACGACGGCGCATGCCAGGGCGACCGGTGCCAGCAGCCGCCGGCGCCGCAGGTGGCGCCGGCGGAGGGAGCCCGCCGTCGTCCGTCGTCCGTCGATGTCGGGACCGCCTTCCGCTCGCCGCGGTCAGCCAGCCGCGCTCACCGCGAAGACCCCGCGCGCCCCACGCTCGGCGTCGACCATGACGTGCGTGACGAAGGGGTAGCGCCCAGGTTCGGGGAAGGTGAGCTCGACGAAACCTCCCTGTGCCGCCCCCAGGCTGAGCGTCTGGCTGCCGCCTTGTCCAGGCCGCAGCGTGTAGGCGCCCTCGAGGTACGTCGTGTCGAACTGGCTGCCGACGACATGGAACGACGACGCGCGGTCGGGTCCGGCGTCGAGCACCCACACGCGGACCCGCTCGCCGACCCTCGCCGCGAGGGGTCGCGCGTCGTACTGGTTGGCGTAGCCGTTGAAGACGACGGCGTCCGGCCGTTCGGCCTGGAGCTTGTCCAGGTCGACGTGGCCGCCCTGGGCGCCGAGGTAGAGCTCGGACTGGACGAGGACGTAGCTGCGGTCGACCCGGGGCAGTCCGGGCGGCTCGATGACGACGGCTCCGAACATGCCGTTGGCGATGTGCGCCGACATCGGCATCGTCGAGCAGTGGTACAGCCACACACCCGCGCGCGCAGCCGTGAACCGGTACCGCAGGGACTGCCCCGGCGCGATCGTCCGCATGACGGCGTCCGGGGCCAGCGCCCCCGCGTGGAAGTCGATGGAGTGCCCCATCGACCCCGCGTTGACCAGGGTGATGTCGAAGTCGTCCCCGACCCGGCCGTGCAGCACCGGCCCCGGCGCCGTGCCGTCGAAGGTCCACAGCCGCTGCCTCACCCCTGGCGCCACCTCGCGCTCGACCTCGCGCACGGTGATCGTCCGTCGGTGGACCCGGCCCTCCTCGAGCGGCGGGAGGACGGCGTCGCGGGCGGTGAAGCCCGGTGGCGGGGTGCCGTGCAGGTCGAGGGCGCTGGGCACGGCAGCCGGCGTCCGGCCGCTCGAACCGGCAGGGGTCCCTAGCCGCGCCGCTGGCCCGCTCACCCGGACGTGCAGCACCATCCCCAGCTGGCGGTGCCCGACCACCGAGCACCAGCCCTCGGCGTCCTGACGCACGACGCCGAGGTCGACCCGGGCCGAGCCGCCGGGCGCGATCCGCGGGCTCGAGCGGCCGCCGCCGAAGGTCAGGTCGTGGACCACCCCGGGGTCGGCGTTGGTCAGCACGACGACGAGCCGGTCGCCTGCGGGAACCGTCACCGTCGAGGGCACGAAGCGCATGTGCTCGGCTCTCACCTGGACCGTCGTCGTGCGGCCCGTCGCCGCGACGGCCGACGCGCTGCCGCCGTCGCCCCGACCGGCCGGAGCAACGGCTGTGCCTGCGCCGACGGCGAGCGCCAGGGCCGCGACGCCGGCCACCAGGGATCCCCATCGCGCGGGCGACCCGGACGGCGAAGGCGGGACCGGTGCCGGTGACGGCCGCAGCAGGGTCCCGTCAGCGCGGCCAGCCTCCGAGCTCGCCTTGGCCCGGCGCGAGGCTCGCATGGCGAGGACCATCAGCGGCAGGAATCCGGCAAGCCCGAGCGCCACCCCCGCCCAGCACAGCGAGCGCACCGGGCCGGTGACCGGGAGCAGCGAGACGAGCAGCCCACCGTTGACCAGGACGATGCGCAGAGCACCCGCACGGGCCAGGACGGCGTTCGCGGCCCGCACCGGTGTGGGACCCCCTCCGAGCACGACAGGGACGAGGTAGGACGTCGCCCCGAGCAGCACCTGCCCGCCGAAGCCCGCAGCGAGCAGGGGCGTCACCGTGTCGAACCGGTCGCCGACGGCGGTCCACGTGGGGGAGGAGAGCACGGCGGCGAGCAGGGCGCCGACCCCGGCGACCAGCCAGCTGACCGCTGCGAGGACGGCCCAGGTGGGGTAGCTCTGCGGCCGCTTGCTGCGCGCCGCCGCGAGGAAGCCGCGGAGCACGCCGCCCAGCCCGAGGAGGTACGTCGCGAGACCGAGCGCCGTGCCAAGCCGCCAGCCGGCGACCGACGACGTGGCGGCGAGCAGGACGGCGGCCAGCAGCAGCGGCAGCGCCGTCCGGGTCGCTGCCTCGTAGCCGTCCGGGATGCGGGTGCGCAGCATGGTCGGCCACAGGGTGACCAGGGTGCCGACGACGGTCAGGCCCATCCAGCCGAGCACGTTGAGGACGGCGTGGGCAAGGATCAACCGCCCGTGCCAGGGATCCGCGGGATCGCGGGCGAGGAGCGTGCCCAGCGTCGCGCCGAGCGGCAGGCAGGTGGCGGCGGCGACGTAGTACCGAACGGTCGCGCGGAAGCGGGAGGGCAGCGCGCGCCGCGCCTGGACCAGCCGCTCCCCACCGTGCCAGGTCACCGCTGCGCCGACGCTGAGGGCGCCGGCGACCGTGAGCGGCCACCAGTGCGCGGGCACGCCTGTGACCACCGCGAGGACACCGAGGTTGAGGACGAGGAGACGGGCGGTGCGCAGCCGCTGGTCCACCTCCCGCGGTGCGCAGTGGAGGAATGCGTCGGTGAAGTGCGCGCTCCACACGAGAATCGAGTGCGTCACCGCTCCCAGGAGAAGGAGGTGGATCATGAGCCAACGAGGTGCGGGGATGACGGAGTGCGCGGCTGCAGCGACTCCCACCGCCATCAGCCACCCGACGGTGGGCAGGTCGCGCAGCGGCGAGAAGCCCCGGGTACGCGGCCGGGGCCCGACAGCGGGCTCGGCGCTGGGCCTTTCGATATTCACGGTCTAGAGTGTAGTAACTCCTGCGGGGGCCGCACGCGGCGCCCGCCCTGACCGAGAGGCTCACCCATGGCCGACGTCGTCATCTCTTCCACAGAGGCCGAGGCCCTCGCCGCCTCCGCCGCATTCGAGGACGCCGCGGGGGAGCCGACGGGCGGAGGGTGCGGCGGTCAGTGCGGCTGCGGCGGCGGGTCCGAGCCCGACCTGCCCGAGCTCGACGCCCGCACCATCCCGCACGCCCTTCGGCATGCCAGCATCCTCGGTGCGCTCGCTGGCCTGCCTGTGGCCGGCGGCCTCGTGCTCGTCGCCCCGCACGACCCGTTGCCGCTGCTCGCGCAGATCGACCAGCGGTGGCCGAGCGTCTTCACCGTCGACTACCTGCAGCGTGGTCCCGAGGCGTGGCGCCTGGCTCTGGTCCGCTCCGTCTGACACGGGCAGCGGACGCGGCTGGGGCACGCGGTCGGGGAGACTGCCCGCCATGCGCGTCGAACGCCTGAGGAGCGCCCTCGAGTGGCTGGCTCGCACCGAGCCGTTGCGGTCGGCGGAGCCGATCCTCACCAACGTCATGACGACGGTCGCGCAGGGCACCGTCGCGGGCCGGAACGACGAGGGCTGCGACTGGTACGTCGTCAGCGACGTCCCGCCGCCGGGCCGTTCGGCGACCGTGCTTGGCGCCGCTCTCCGGACGATGCCCTGGAACCTGCTGTGCTCCCCGATGCCCGCGGAGGCAGCGGTCGCGTTGGCGGCGGCTCTCGACGGCGTCCCCAGTGGCGTCAGCGGGCAGCCCGACGTCGTCTCGGCCCTGGTCGAGGCTCTGGTCGGGGGAGGTCGCGCTGTCGAGGCAAGGACCGTCATGCGCGACGTCGTGCGGGTCCTCGGCACCTTCACCGAGCCGACGCCGGTGCGCGGCGCGCCGCGGCGGGCGAGCCCCGCCGACCTCGAGGCCCTCGTCGACTGGCACCTGGCCTTCGCGGCGGACGCCGGCCTCCCGTGGCGCGACCCTCGTGAGTCGGTGCTCGGCCGGCTGGCCGGCGCGGGCCTCTGGTGGTGGGAGTTGGACGGCGTGGCGGTGTCGCTGGCCGGGCACGCGCCGCTGGTGCCGGGCCGTGACCGGCCGCTCGCGCGCCTGGGTCCCGTCTACACCCCGGGCGAGCACCGCCGGCAGGGCTACGGCTCGGCGGTCACCGCGGCCGTCGTCCGGCAGCTGGTGGCGCGCGAGGCCACGGTGATGCTGTACGCCGACGCCGACAACCCGACGAGCAACCACATCTACGCGCGGCTCGGCTTCGCGGCCGTGGGCGAGGCGATCGACGTGGAGCTGCGGTCAATACGATGACGCCATGACCTCCGCGGCCCTGCCCGTCACCACTGCTTTCGAGCTCAACGGACACGCCATCGAGCGTGACCTGGGCCTGACGTTCGGGCTGGTGGTGCGCAGCATGGGGATCGGCAAGTCCTTCACGGCGAGCTTTACGGCCTTGCGTCAGGGAGAGGTCCACCAGTACACCGAGCTGCTCGAGGACAGTCGGCGGCACGCGATCGACCGGATGATCGAGAACGCCCGGCTTCTCGGGGCCAACGCCGTCGTCGCGATGCGCTTCGACAGCTCGGAGATGGGCCAGGGCCTCACCGAGATCGTGGCCTACGGCACGGCGGTCGTCGTACGGCCGCTTGAGGGTGCTGGGTGACCGTAGACCCCTCCGCCGACCTGAGTGACACCGACCGGGACAGGTTCACCGGCGTCCTCGGCGAGCACTACGCGCTCGGCCGGGTCGACGACGCCGAGCTGGCCCGACGGGTCGAGGTCGTTCTGGGCGCGACGACGGTGGACGAGGCGTGGGCGGCCCTCGACGGCCTGCCCGCGTTGCCCGCCGCCGTGCCGCAGCGCAGGAGGTGGGGACGCCGCCACGGGGAGGCGCCGAGCGCGCAGCCCGGCTGGGTCCCGACGAGCGAGCGGTTCCGCGACCCATCCTCGGGCCGGGTCATGCAGGTGTGGGTCGACGCCCGCGACGGGTCGCGGCACTACCTGGAGGACGACGCGTGACCGCCACGACGCCCACCGGCGCGGACGCCGTCGACACCGTGGTATTCGACCTCGGCGGGGTCCTCATCGCGTGGGACCCGCGGCGCCTCTACCGCACCTTCGGCCTGGACGACTCCCAGGTGGACGCGATCCTCAGCGAGCTCGACTTCATGGCCTGGAACCACCGGCTCGACGAGGGGGCGGACGTCGACGAGGCTGTCGCCGAGCTGTCGGCGCGCTTCCCGCAGCACGCGGTGCTCATCGCCGCCTACCCGGCCCGCTTCGAGGAGACCCTGGTCGGCCCGATCGAGGGCACGGTCGCCATCCTGGCGGAGCTCGCTGAGCGCGGCGTCCGGCTGCTCGCGCTGACGAACTGGTCAGCGGCGACGTTCCCGCACGCCCGCCGGCTCTACGGGTTCCTCCAGCGCTTCGAGTCGATCCTGGTCTCGGGCGAGGAGGGGGTCGCCAAGCCCGACCCGGCGATCTTCGACCTGCTCATCGATCGGCACACCCTCGACCCGGCGCGCACGCTGTTCGTCGACGACGTCCCCGCGAACGTCGCGGCCGCGACGGGCGCAGGACTGCGCGCGCTCCGCTTCGTGTCTCCGGCCCAGCTGAGCCAGGAGCTCCGCTCGCTCGGGCTCCTGGCGCAGCCGAGGGGTCAGGCAGCGACCGTCTGAGCCGTCCCGGTCGCCGAGGTGCCGGTCGTGCTGGGTGACTGCGTGGCGTTGCCCATGCCGCCGCGACCGCCCATGCCGTCCCGACCGCCCATGCCGCCGCGACCGCCCATGCCGTGGCGGCCCCCCGTGCCGCCGAACGGCAGCGCCACCGTCGGACGCTTGCCGTCGCGGACGGCGGCGTAGACGGCGTCGGCCTGAGCCTGGGTCAGCCGGCCAGCCTTGACCGCAGCAGCAAGCCGGGTCTTGAGCTCGGCAAGTCGCTCGGCCTTCTCGGCCGCCCGGTGCGCCGTCACGGCGGCCTTGACCTGGGCGACGGGCAGGCCGAGAGCGCTCGCGAGCCTGGCGGCGTGCTCGTCCTGACGGGCGAGGCGCTGCGCGGCCGTGGCGTCGGGGCCTAGCCGGGTCTCGCCAGCGGCCTCGGCCTTGTCGCGGACGGTCTTCAGAGCGGCCGTCAGCTTCTCCGTCGTCACCCCGAGGCGCTTGGCCAGATCGGCGACCATCTCGGTGCGCTCGGCGCCGCGGCCCTGCCGGCCCATCATCGGGCCCTGCCCGGCCCAGGGACCGCCCTGGGGGGCGGCCGTCTTGGCGGAGGCACTGGGCGAGGGGTTGGGGGACGGGCTGGACGCCGCCTGGGCGACGGTGGGGATCGCCACCGCGGCGGCGGCGGTCAGGGCCAGCAGGGCGGTGGTCGTGGTTCTCATCAGAGGCCTCCAGGGAGTGGCACGGTACGTGCGGTCGTGATCAGGGTCCAGACTCCTCGCGCAGGCTGGCAGGTCGGTGCCGACAACCTGTGGTTTCGCTGGGAGTCGCCGGACGCAGAGCCCTCGCGTCACCCGCTCGGCCGCTCGGCCGCCAGCACCGAGGCGTCGAGAACACCTGCATGAGGTCTCCGCTCCGCGCGTCCGGCGTCGTCTCGCTCTCGTTGGCCCTCGGCCTGGCCGTGCTCGGCGGGGGGGCAGGAGAACCGGTCGATCGGCCCGGCGAGGGGACCGTCGCCATGACGACTGTCGCCGTGACCCTTGACGGGCACGAGACCGCGATGGTCACGTACCTCGCCTCGTCCTCCCACCCGACGGTCCGGACGTCGAAGGCCCGCGCGGCCGCCGCCGCCAAGCGGGCAGCCGCCGCGAGGCGCGCCGCTGCCGCGCGCAAGGCCGCCGCCGCCGCCCGCGCC
>JBBQFP010000020.1:0-44785 GCA_038322045.1 Actinomycetes bacterium
CGCCGTGATGCCGGCGCGGACGAGGTCGCGGGTCGTCGTCGTGTCCTCGCCCGAGGCGTCGGCCGGCCTGCTCGTCGACGAGGTGACCGGCGTCGTCGACGACGAGCTGCCGACGCTCGAGCCGCTCCCCACGACGATGCCTGCCGCTTCCGCGCGGATCCTCGTCGGCCAGGTGCTCTACGACGGTGAGCCGGTCGGCGTCCTCGACGTCGCCGCGGTGCTCGACCTGCGGCTCCAGCTGGACCGCACGCGGGCCGGCTGACCGCGCCCCGCCGCCTCGCCGCCCCGGCTCGCGCCCGGGAGCCCTTCAGCGCGGGCGCCGCCGCGCCGATGGGAACGGGGAGAGGGGTGAGGCCCGCCGTGCTGGACTTCCCGAAGCTGCTCAACCGTGTCTCCGCGAGCGCGATCGTCCTCGCCGTCGTCCTCGCTGCCGCGGGCGTGCTCCTCGGGCAGCATCAGGGCGCGGGCTACCCGATGGTCGAGGCCGGCGCCTGGCTCGTCGTCGGCGTGTTCAGCGCCGTCGGTCTGGGCCTGCTCACCGGGTTCGGCGAGCGGCTGCCCGGTGCCGGTGAGCACATGGCCGCCTACCGCGCCGTCCTCCTCGTCGCCAACCTCGTGTGGATCACCGGGGTGGTCGCCGCCACGCACGGGGTGGACGGCCCGTTCTGGGTCCTCTTCGTCGCGCCGCTCCTCCTGGCTGCCGTGTCGCTACCACCCGGTCAGGGCTTCGCCGTCGGGGCAGCCGCCGTGACCGCCACGCTCGTCGCCTTCGCCCTCGCGGGGACCCTCGACGGCGCCCACGTCGACGGGCTCGTCGTCGCCCTGCCCATGGCACCGATGATCACCCTGTTCGTCGGCCTTGTCAGCCACGCCATGGCCCACCAGAGCGAGCAGGCGCAGGCCCAGCGCGACCTCCTCCACTCCCACGTCCAGTCGCTCTCCGCCGCCCTCGAGCGTGCCGCGGACGGCGACCTCTCGGTGCGTGTCGAGCCGACCCTGGTCGCCGACGGGCCCGACGACGCCTCGATGGCCTTGCTCGTCGAGTCGTTCAACCACACCGTCACCAACCTTCGCCGCCTCGTCGAGCAGATCCGCGGCGGGGGCGAGCAGATCTCCGCCAGCGCCGGCGAGCTGCTCGCGACCGCCGAAGAGCACGCGGCCAGCGCGGCGCAGCAGTCCTCTGCCGTGGCGGAGACGACGGCGACCATCGAGGAGCTGGCGGCGACGGCCGCGCAGATCGCCGACACCGCAGAGTCCGTCTCCAGCTACGCCACCGAGACCCTGCGCCACGCCGAGGACGGCCGGACGGCCGTCGCGGCCGCGGTCGACTCCATGGACGTCATCGCCAGGAGGGTGGGCTCGATCGCGAACCGTGCGCTGACCCTGGGGGAGAAGAGCCAGGAGATCGGTCGCATCCTCGAGGTCATCGACGACCTCTCCGACCAGACGAACCTCCTCGCGCTCAACGCCGCGATCGAGGCGGCACGCGCCGGCGAGCACGGCCGCGGCTTCGCCGTCGTCGCTGCAGAGGTTCGCAAGCTCGCTGAGCGCTCGCGCGGCTCGACCGGCCAGATCCAGGCCATCGTCGCCCAGATGCAGGCCGAGGCGAACGCGACGATCCTCGCTACCGAGCAGGGCACCAAGGAGGTCCACGTCGGCTCCCGGCTCTCCCGTGAGGTCGTCGACGCCCTCGAACGGATCGCCGGCATGGTCGACGAGACGACGACGGCGTCCCGCGAGATCTCCATCGCGACCTCGCAGCAGCGCTCCGCCTCCGAGCAGGTCGTCGCCGCGATGACGCAGGTCTCCGACGTCTCACGGCAGTACGCAGTCGGCTCGAAGCAATCGGCAGCCGCCGCCGCTCAGCTCACCGCCCTGGCCGCCGAGCTGCGGGCCGGGATCGCGCAGTTCCGGGTGGGCTGAGCGCCGTGCCCAGGTCGCGGTGAAGGGCTGGGAGTCCGACCCCGAGCTCGTGGCGACGTTCCGGGCCGAGGTCGACGAGCGGCTCGCGTCGTTGCGCGACGGGCTGCTCCGCCTCGAGGAGCACCCCTCTCCGCGGCAGGCCGTCGTCGGGCTCTTTCGTGACGCCCACACGGTCAAGGGATCGGCCCGGATGCTCGGCCTCGACGACGTCGTCGCCATCGCCCACCGCGCCGAGGACGTGCTCGGGGCGATCCGCGACGGCCGCCTCGTCCCTCGCCGCGAGGTCGTCGATGCGCTGCTCGCCGCATGCGAGGCCGTTGCCGCGGGGTTGCCGGGCGCGGGGCCGCGGGGGCCGGCGTCGCAGCGCGACGCTCCTGCGCGGGCCGTCGTCGTCGCTGCCCTCGACGCGGCGCTGGCGCAAGGCCCCGCGCCCGCGGCGCTGAGCTCCGCGCCCGCGGCGGCGGTCTCGGCCCGGCCCGGGCAGGCCGCGCCGGCCCTGCCCACGACGGCCGCCGCGGCCCTGCCCACGCAGACCACCCCGTCGCCGTCCGGCCCGACGACGATCCGGGTCCCCGTCCGGCGCGTCCACGGCCTGCTCGACCAGGTCGGTGAGGCCGAGCTCGCCGGACGCCGGGTCGAGCGGCAGGTCGACCTCGTCGAGGACGCCGCCGACGCGCACGCGGTGCGCACCCGGGCACTGCGCGACGCCCTGCGCCAGGACGGCGCCTCGCTCTCGCCCGAGGTCACTCTCGCCCTTTCCCAGCTCCTGGCCGGCGGTGAGGAGCTCGTCGCCGCGACCCAGGCCCTCGCCGCGACCACCGAGGACCTCCGCGGTGGGCTCGAGGTGGTCCGCGACGACGCGATGGCATTGGCCATGGCGCCTGTCTCGCGCGTCGTGGCGGCCTTCCCTGCGCTCGTCCGTGACGTCGCGCGCCGCACCGGCAAGGACGTCGGCCTCGTCCTGCGCGGTGAGGACGTCGAGCTCGACTCACGCGTCCTCGACGGCGTCGCCGACGCCCTGCGTCACCTCGTCATCAACGCCGTCGACCACGGCTGCGAGCCGGCCGAGGCGCGGACGGCCCGTGGCAAGCCGCCGCGCGCCAGCGTCGTCGTCACGGCCCGCGCCGCTGGCTCGACCGTCGTGGTCGAGGTCGCCGACGACGGTGCCGGCATCGACGAGGAGCGTCTGCGCGCCCGTGCCATCGCCACCGGGCTGCTCGACGCCGACGCCCCGGCGAGCTCCGGCTCGCTGTACCGGCTGCTGTTCCGCGCTGGCTTCTCCACCCGCAACGAGGTCTCGGAGACCTCGGGGCGCGGCGTAGGGCTCGACGTCGTCGCGACGGCGGTCGACGACCTCGGGGGCAGCGTCGAGGTGACGAGCGTCCCCGGTGCCGGCACGAAGGTCACGATCACCCTGCCGGTGACCCTCGGGGTGCTGCGGTGCGTCCTCGCACGGGTCGGTGACGAGCGGTACGCCCTGCCGGTCACGGGTGTCGTCGAGACGGTCTCGCTGGCGGAGTGCCCACCGGCGCAGCTCGCCGGCAGCACGGTGCTCGTGCGCCACGGCCGGACCGTGCCCCTCCTCGACCTCGGCGAGGTCCTCGGCGTCGCCTCGGCCGGCCCCGCCCGGGCCGCCGTCGTCTCGAGCAGCGGGGGCGGGGAGCAGCTCGCCTGGTCGGTCGACGCGCTGGAGGGCGAGGCCGAGCTCGTCGTCAAGGACCTCGGTGGCTTCCTCGGCCGGCTACCCACCCTGGCGGGGGCCACCGTGGACGGCGACGGCCGGGTCCTCCTCCTGCTCGACCTGCGCGAGCTCGGCTGCTCCCCCCGAGCCGCGTCCGTCTCGTCCGCCTCGTCCCCTTCACCACGGGTTGCGGGTGGGCGCGTGCGGGGCGCCATCGGCGCGGTCGCGCCCGCAGGTCCCTCCGCCGCGCGGCCACGGGTGCTCGTCGTCGAGGACTCCCTCGGCGTCCGGGAGCTCGAGCGGGCGATCCTCGAGAGCGCCGGCTATGACGTCGTCGCCTGCGTCGACGGCCTCGACGGGGCGGCGCACCTGGCCGAGCCGCCGGTCGACCTCGTCCTCAGCGACGTCGAGATGCCCGGCATGGACGGCCTCACGCTCACCCGCACCCTGCGTCGGACCCGCGGGTGGGAGCAGGTGCCGGTCGTCATCATGACCTCGCGGGACGACGCCGAGGACCGACGGGCGGGCCTCGAGGCCGGCGCGGACGCCTACCTGCTCAAGGGCAACTTCGACCAGGTCCAGCTCGTCGACACCGTTCGGCGTCTGGTCGGCCGATGAAGCACCCGCGACCAGCACGACCAGCGTCAGCACCAACCGCACCGCACGAGAGGGACCGGGGACCGCGATGAGCGAGGAGCATGACCACGACGACACAGCCGTCGTCGACCACGACGACGAGGCGAGCGGCAGCCCGCAGCCACTCGGCCGCGTCGTCATCGCCGACGACAGCCCGACCCTGCGGCGCATCGTCGGCGCGGTCCTCGGCCGCGCCGGGTACGACGTCGTCACCGCCGAGGACGGTGTGGAGGCGATCCAGCAGGCCTTGCGCACTCAGCCGGACGTCGTCGTCCTCGACATCCAGATGCCTCGCGTCTCCGGCTACGTCGCCGCTCGCCTGCTCAAGGACGACTGGCAGACGGCGGAGATCCCGGTGATCCTCCTCACGTCCCTCGACGCCGCCAGCGACCGCTACTGGGGCGCCCACACCGGCGCGGACGCGTTCCTCACCAAGGACTTCGAGGCTCCCGAGCTCGTCGAGGCGGTGGCCGACGTCATCGCGAAGGCCGCCGCGGCGCGGGGCGGTCGCCCGGCGATGCGCCCGGACCCGGTCGAGGCGAGCGACGACGACGTGTTCTCCCGAGTCGGCGACCTGCTCGACCGCAAGCTGTTCGAGACCAGCGTCGCCGCCGACGTCACGGCGATCGCCGCGGACGGCCGCGGCTTCGAGGGGACCGTCGCCGCCGTCCTCGACGTCCTCGCCCGCATCGTCGACCACGACATGTCGGCCGTCCTCATGCTCGACGACGCCTCGGTCTACGTATCGGTGCGCCAGGACGTCGCCCGGGTGCAGTACGACGAGCTCCTGGCGGCGCTCGCGGCCGCGGGCACGGCCGTGGGAGGCCCGGGCTCCGGCGGCGAGGGGCTGACGGCCGAGGGGCTGCACCAGCGCATCGCGGACCCCGACGGCCACCTCGGCGTCGAGGAGGAGGGCGGCATGGCGACGTTCGTCTCCATGCCCCTACGCGCGGGGGGACGGGTCCTCGGCGTCCTCGGCCTGTCGAGCGCCGCGCGCAACGCCTTCGGCGAGGCGGCGCTGTCGACGCTGCGACTCGTCGAGTCCCCGGCCGCCGTGGTCATCGCCAACGCCAGGCTCACCGCCTGAGGGCCGCACCGCGCTCCGCCGGGTCTGGGTCCGTGCACAGGTGGGGCGGGAGTCGCACGGCGCGGGTACCGTGCCGGGGTGAAGCCCCGCGTCCCCGCGTCCCCCGACCTGCCTGTGGACCCCTCGTCCTTCCGGCAGGTCATGGGCCGGCTCGCGACCGGGGTGACCGTCGTCACGACCCGGTGCGACGACGGCTTCGACCACGCCATGACGGCCAACTCGTTCACGAGCGTCTCCCTCGACCCCCTCCTCGTCCTCGTCTGCGTCGAGGTCGGCACGAGGTTCCACGCCGCCGCCGTCGTCCAGCGTGCGTGGGGGGTCTCGGTGCTCGACGCCTCGGCGGAGCCCGCTGCCCGCTGGTTCGCCACGTCCGGGCGACCGCTCGAGGGCCAGCTCGACCGGGTGGCGCACCACCGTGGGAGACTGACCGGCGCGGCGCTGCTCGACGGTGCGCTCGCGACCCTCGAGTGCCGGACGACCGAGCAGGTCGAGGCCGGCGACCACACGATCGTCATCGGCGAGGTCCTCGGCCTGGCGATGCCCGACCAGAGCGCCCTTCCGCTGCTGTTCTGGGCGGGCCGCTTCGGCCTGCCCCACACGGTCGGACGGGCTGCGAGGCCCGCATAGCATGACCAGCACCGCACCAGCCAGCACCGCCCTGACCAGCACCGCCCTGACCAGCACCGGGAGCAGCACCCCCTCGTGAGCAGCGACGCCCGCCCCGCGCCATCCTCGGGATCCCGCCGCCGACTCTGGCCGTTCCTCCTCGCCGCGCTCGTCGTGCTGCTCGCCGCGGGGTGGGCGGGCGTGGCCCTGGCCGCCGGCTCGACGATCCCGGCGGGGACGACGATCAGCGGGGTCGACGTCGGCGGCCGGTCCGCAGCCGAGGCCGAGACCGCCGTGCGCGACGCCTTCGCCGCTCGCGCCGCCAAGCCGGTCCAGGTCACGGCCGCCGGGCGCAGTGCTCGAGTCGTCCCCGCGGCCGCCGGGCTCAGCGTCGACCCCAAGGCCAGCGTGGCCCAGGTCCGGGTGACCGCGTGGAACCCCCTGCGCGCCTTCCGCGACGGCCCGTCGGTCGAGGCAGTCGTCGCTGTGGACCGCACCACGCTCGGCGCTGCGGTCAAGGGCGCCGCGGCCACCCTCGACCGGCTCGCGGTCGAGCCGACGATCACGTACTCGAGGCTCACCCCTACGGCTGTCGCGGGACGGTCCGGAGCGGTCGTCGACCAGCAGGGCGCGGCGCGTGCGCTGGCGCAGTCCTGGCTCACGGCGACGGCCCCCCTGGCGCTCCCGACGACCCCGACCTCGCCCCAGGTGCCCGACGCCGAGGCCCAGCGGGTGCTGCGCGAGGTCGCGGTGCCGGCCGTGGCTGCACCGGTCACGGTCGTCGCAGGCGGGGTCGGCACCTCGGGCCGCGTCGTGGTCGCCCCCGCGACGCTCGCCTCCGCCATGCGCTTCCCCGCGCAGGGCGCGACCCTCGTGCCGAGGGTCGACTCCGCCGTCATCGCCTCAGCGCTCGCGGGCCGCCTCGGGGCCGCCGTCCGCCCGGCGAGGGACGCGACGTTCCGCATCGTCGCCGGAACGCCGCGGGTCGTGCCCTCGACCCCGGGGAAGGACGTCGACCGTGCCGCGCTGGGCGCCGCGCTGTCGAAGGTCATCGCCGCCCCGGCGCCCCGGGAGGTCGCCGTCCCGGTCGTCGACACGCAGCCTGCGTTCTCGACGCAGCAGGCAGCCGCGCTGAAGATCACCGAGCGTCTGTCGTCGTTCACGACCCGCTACCCCTACGCCGCCTACCGGCTTCAGAACATCCACCGCGCCGCGGACCTCATCAACGGCACGCTGCTCAAGCCCGGTGAGGTCTTCAGCCTCAACACGATCGTCGGCCAGCGCACCGCCGAGAACGGCTTCGCCGTCGGGATCATCATCAACAACGGCAAGTTCGCCAAGGACTTCGGCGGCGGGGTCTCGCAGGTGGCGACGACGACGTTCAACGCCATGTTCTTCGCCGGCCTGCAGGACGTCGAGCATCGTCCGCACAGCTTCTGGATCAGCCGGTACCCCGCCGGCCGGGAGGCGACGGTCGCGTGGGGCAGCCTCGACCTGCGCTTCCGCAACGACAGCCCGCACGGCGTGCTCGTCACCGCGACGTACACCCGCAGCACGGTGACGGTGAGCATGTGGGGCACGAAGCGCTTCGACGTCGTCTCGATGAGCGGCCCGCGCTACAACGTCCGCCAGCCCGGCGCCGTCCGCTACGACCCCACGCCGGACTGCGTGCACCAGGACTCCGTCGCGGGCTTCGACATCGACGTCACCCGGGTGTTCCGGCAGGCGGGCGCAGAGGTGCGCCGGCAGACGTTCCACACAAGCTACGACGTCGCCCAGGAGATCCAGTGCCGGGCCAAGCCGTCGCCGAGCCCGTCGCCCAGCCCGTCGCCGAGCCCGTCAGCCACGCCGTCCGCTGGAGCCCCGGGCGTCAAGCCGACGCCCGGAGCGAAGCCGGCCGGTGGTGCGAGGTAGCCGTACGTGTGGTGGGTCGTGAAGCCGCTGCGGGCGTAGAGCGCTCGTGCTGCCGTGCTCGCGGTGCGCACCTGGAGGTAGGCCGCGTGGGCGCCCTCGGCGGCTGACCAGCTGAGCAACGCGCGGAGCACCTCCCGGCCGACGCCGGCGCGGCGGGCGTGCGGCACCGTCGCGAGCGAGGTGAGACCCGCCCAGCCGTCGACGACGCTGGCGCGACCCACCCCCCACGGCTCGCCGTCCGGCCCGCGCACCGTGACGAAACCGACGCTCGCGGGTGCGATGAGGATCGCCTCGCGCGCAGGGTCGGCGTCGCCGTCCACGGCGTACCAGGCGTCGTCCGGCCGCGCGCTGAGCCCGGACACGAGTCGGTGCGCCGGCGCCGCGTCCTCGCGGCCCAGCTCGGTGAGGACGGCCTCTACGGCGGCTGTCTGGAACAGGGTGGCCTCGCCGCGGACCCAGCCTCGCGCCGCCAGCGCGACGTCGACCGGTCCGCCGCCAGGCGCCTGGACGAGCACCGGCAGGCCTCGACGGGCGTACCACGCGGCGACGTCGTCGAGCAGCGCCTCGAGCACGGCGTCGGGCAGGTTGCCGGGGGCGAGCACGGAGTTGGCGCGGCGGGTCACCCCGCGGTGCGCTCGGGCCACCCACGGCCCGAGCGGCTCCTGCTCCTCGGCGGGCCAGCCCCGGTCGGCGACCCGCTGGAGCCACTCGACGCTCGGCTGCGGCTCGCGCACGTGGCCGGGGCGCGGGTGCTCGGGGACGACGACGCCGGAGAGCACCTCCGCTTCGGGGACGGCGACCACCCGGGTGTCGTTGCGCCGGACCCACAGCTCGCCGTCGGCCCACAGGAGCAGCCGTCCGACGACGTCGGTGGCGACCGCCGGGCCGCTCCCAGCCCCACCGGCAGGACTGACCCGACGCAGGCTCACCCGCCGGCCGACGTCGCCAGGCCGCGGGCGCAGACGGGACGACAGGGATCAGCCCTCCGGTCGGAGCATGGCGCAAGAGCCGCAATACTAGGCGCGGCACGACGCCAGCCCCGAGGAGGAGATGACCGTGACGTACGTCATCGCGCAGCCCTGTGTCGACCTCAAGGACAAGGCCTGCATAGAGGAGTGTCCGGTCGACTGCATCTACGAGGGCGAGCGGATGCTCTACATCCACCCCGACGAGTGCGTCGACTGCGGCGCCTGCGAGCCGGTCTGCCCCGTCGAGGCCATCTACTACGAGGACGACGTCCCCGAGCAGTGGAAGGACTACTACAAGGCCAACGTCGAGTTCTTCGAGGACCTCGGCTCGCCCGGTGGTGCCTCGAAGATGGGTCTCATCCCCAAGGACCATGCGCTCGTGACCGCGCTCCCACCGCAGGGCGAGGGGCACTGACGCTGCGTCGGCCGGTCTCCTCCCGGCTGCCCGACTTCCCCTGGGACTCCCTCGACGGCGCACGTGCGCTGGCGGCGGAGCACCCTGGCGGGCTCGTCGACCTCTCCGTCGGGACGCCGGTCGACCCGGTGCCCGCGGTGGTCCAGGAGGCGCTGCGCACGGCGTCGGACTCGCCCGGGTACCCGCTGACCGCCGGCACGCCAGCGCTGGGCGAGGCTGCCTCCCGGTGGCTGTCCCGTCGCCTGGGCGTCAGCGAGGGCGCCGCCGTCCTGCCGACCATCGGGTCCAAGGAGCTCGTCGCCTGGCTGCCGACGTTGCTGGGCCTCTCGGCAGGTGACGTCGTCGTCGTCCCCGAGCTGGCCTACCCGACCTACGAGGTCGGCGCCCTGCTGGCGGGCGCGACCGTCGTGCGCACCGACGGCCTGCTCGGGTTCGGGCCGCAGCGCGTGGGGCTCGTGTGGGTCAACTCCCCGTCGAATCCGACCGGCCGGGTCCTCCCCGCAGAGCACCTCGCCAAGGTCGTCGCGTGGGCGCGGGAGCGCGGGGCCCTCGTCGTCAGCGACGAGTGCTACGTCGAGCTCGGCTGGGACGCGCGCCCCGTCTCGGTGCTGCACCCGGAGGTCTGCGGCGGCTCCCACGACGGGGTGCTCACCGTGCACTCGCTGTCCAAGCGCTCCAACCTTGCCGGCTACCGGGCGGGCTTCGTCGCCGGCGATCCCGCGCTCGTCGACGAGCTGCTCGAGGTGCGCAAGCACGCCGGAATGATGGTGCCCGCGCCCGTCCAGGCCGCCATGGTCGCCGCGCTCGACGACGACGAGCACGCGCTGGCGCAGCGTTCGGTGTACCGCGCCCGCCGCCAGATGCTGATGGCCGCGCTGCGTGAGGCGGGGCTGGAGGTCGAGCACTCGGAGGCGGGGCTCTACGTCTGGGCCACCCGCGGGGAGGACTGCCGGTCGACCGTCGACTGGTTCGCCCGGCAGGGCATCCTCGTCGCCCCCGGCGACTTCTACGGGCCTACCGGCTCCCAGCACGTCCGGGTCGCGCTCACTGCGACCGACGAGCGCATCGAGGCTGCGGCCTCGCGTCTCGTCGGCTGACCTCGCGCCGGTGGACGCGCAGGGCGGCGGACGAGCGGGGCCGGTGGACGGGCGGGGCCGGTGGACGGGCGGGGCCGGTGGCCGCGCTGCTCGGTAGGGTCTGCGCCCATGACCGCGTCGTCCGGCCAGCACGCCGCACCCAGCTCGTCCGCGCCCAGCTCGTCCGCGCCCAGCCCGTCCCAGCCCAGCCCGATCGACCCTGCGCTCGACGAGCTGTGGGAGCGGCGGGCGGAGCTCACGCCCGAGGACGCCGAGGCGCGGGACCTCGTCGTCGCCGCGGTCGACCAGCTCGACACCGGCGCTGCGCGGGTGGCCTGGGTCGACGCCGCGACTGACGAGGTCGTCGTCGACGAGCGGGCGAAGCGGGCGATCCTCCTGAGCTTTCGGGTGCTCGCCATGGAGGAGTCGACGGTCGGGGCGTTCCACCACCACGACCGGATGCCGCTCAAGGCCCGGTTCGACGGCGTCCGGGTGGTGCCCGGCGCCATCGCCCGCTGGGGCTCCTACGTCGCCCCGGGCGCCGTCCTCATGCCCAGCTACGTCAACATCGGCGGCTACGTCGACTCCGGGAGCATGGTCGACACCTGGGCCACCGTGGGCTCGTGCGCGCAGGTCGGGCGCAACGTCCACCTCTCCGGCGGGGTGGGCCTCGGGGGAGTGCTCGAGCCGCCGAGCGCCAAGCCCGTCGTCGTCGAGGACGACGCCTTCATCGGCTCCCGCTCCATGGTCGTCGAGGGCGCGCGGGTCCGCCGTGGCGCGAAGCTCGGCGCGGGCGTCATCCTCGCCGCCTCGACCCGGGTCTTCGACGCCGAGACCGGGGAGGAGCTGCCCCGCGGCGAGGCCCCGGCGTGGTCGGTGTGTGTCTCGTCGAGCCGCCAGAAGGAGTTCCCCGGCGGCACGTTCGGGATGCCGTGCGTCCTCGTGCTCCGGCGCCTGCCCGAGGGCGGCAGCCACGACAAGCTCGAGCTCAACGCCCTGCTGCGCGACCACGGCGTCTCCCTCTAGGGCGGAGGCCCTCCGGTGCTCGACCTCACGCTGCCCGTCGACGTCCTTGTGCGGCGTCTCGTCGACTTCCCGTCGGAGAGCGGCTCCGAGGGTCCGCTGGCCGACGACGTCGAGTCCGCGCTGCACTCGCTGCCGCACCTCGACGTCCTCCGCGACGGTGACACGCTCGTCGCGCGCACGTCCGCGGGGCGGGGCCAGCGCGTGGCGCTCGCCGGGCACCTCGACACCGTCCCGGCCGCCGGGAACCTCCCTGCTCGCGTCGAGGACGACGTCCTCCACGGGCTCGGCTCGGCCGACATGAAGGGCGGCGTCGCCGTCATGCTGCGGCTCGCCGCGACGGTGGCCGAGCCCCGGGTGGACGTCACCTACGTCTTCTACGAGTGCGAGGAGGTCGATGCGACCCGCAACGGCCTCGGGCGGCTGGCCCGGACCAGGCCGGAGCTTCTCGCCGCCGACTTCGCCGTCCTCCTCGAGCCGACCGGCGCCGTCGTCGAGGGCGGGTGCCAGGGGACGCTGCGGGTCGAGGTCCGCACCGCGGGGCGTCGAGCGCACAGCGCGCGCTCGTGGCTCGGCTCGAACGCCATCCACGCCGCGGCGCCGCTGCTGCACACGCTCGCCGAGTACCGCCCCCGCTCCGTCGTCGTCGAGGGCCTCGAGTACCGCGAGGGGCTCTCCGCCGTGTCGATCGCGGGCGGGGTCGCGGGCAACGTCGTCCCCGACAGCTGCGTGGTCACCGTCAACCACCGGTTCGCCCCGGACCGCAGCGAGGCACAGGCCCTCGAGCACGTCCGCGGGGTGCTCGACGGCTTCGACGTGACGCTCGTCGACACCGCGCCCGCCGCGGCGCCCGGGCTCGACCGACCCGTCGCGGCCGCGTTCCTCGAGGCCATCGGCGGCTCACCGCGGGCGAAGTACGGGTGGACCGACGTCGCCCGCTTCGCCACGCTCGGCATCCCGGCGGTCAACTACGGCCCGGGGGACCCCTCGTTGGCGCACACCGCCGAGGAGCACGTGCCCCTGGCGCAGGTGCGCGAGGTCGAGGAGCGGCTCGCCGCCTGGCTGCGCTGAGCCCGCGGGGGCGGGGTGCACCCTCAGGTGGCGATCTCTGCGCCGTCTCCGCCGCGGCGCTTCACCCGGTACATCGCGGCGTCGGCCCGGCTGAGCAGCTCGTCGGGGTCCGCCGGCGCCAGCCCGGTCGCCACCCCCATGCTGAGGGTGATCGGGCGGTAGGGCCAGCTTCGGGTGCGCGAGGCCTCGATGACCCGGCCCGCGACGGCCGAGGCGACGGCGGAGTCGGCGCCGGCGAGGACGACGACGAACTCGTCGCCGCCCGGGCGAGCGACGAGGTCGCCGTCGCGGGCGTTGGCGCTGAGCAGGCCGGCGACCTCGCGCAGGACGTCGTCGCCGGCCCCGTGCCCGAACGTGTCGTTGACCGACTTGAACGCGTCGACGTCGACGACGACGACCGAGACGGGCGCCGGTCGTGACCCAGCGATGTCCCCCGGCACCGCGGGGCGGTGACGACGGTCGCCTCCGCTGAGCCGGGCCAGCGCCGAGCGCAGGCCGCGCAGGTTGGCGACCCCGGTGAGCGGGTCCTCGGTCGAGGCCCTCGTGGACTCCGCGTGCTCCGCGCGCAGCCGCTCGAGCGCGAGCATCGCCTGCGCGGCGCGGAGGCGTCCGACGCGCTGCTCCCAGAGGTCCGCGGCCAGGACGTCGGCGTAGGCCAGCGCCGCGAGCGCCGCGGCCTCCCCGACGACGGCGGGATGGTCGGGGTGGGCGTGCCCCGGGGCGCGCGCGCTGCCACGGGCCAGGGCGAGCTCCGCGTCGGCGAGCTGCACCTTGCTGGCGCGGACCATGTCCCCGCTGGCCCCCGCCGGCAGCTCGGAGACGGCGCGCCGGGCCACCGCGACGGCTCCCGCGAGGTCGCCGCAGAGCTCGTGGGCACGGGAGAGGAACGGCATGGCGAACGCGGCGTCACGGGGCAGCCGCAGCTCGCGGGCCTGCTCGACGACGTCCTCGAGGACGTCGACCGCTTGTGGGGGGTCGCCGTCGATGGCCTCGACGCAGCCGAGGTAGAGCCGGCCGCCCATCTGCCACCGCGCGGACAAGCCCCCGGCGTGCTCGAGGCCCTCGCGTGCGAAGCGCACCGCGAGCCGGCGGTGCTCGCGAGCCTGCTCACGCTGATGCACGGCCGCGAGGTCGAGGGACCAGCGCAGGTGCAGCTCGGCGAGGTTGTAGGCCGCCGACGCGGCGACTTCGGGCTGCCCTCCGAGGGCCGGGCCGATCTCGCGGGCCTGCTCATAGGCGGGCAGCGCGAGCTCGTAGAGGCCGAGGGTGTCGAAGCCGATGCCGAGGCCGGTGAGGGCGTAGCTCAGCGCAAGTGACGGCTCGGCTGCGGCCTCGAACGCCACCTGGGCGAGGACGAGGTCGCGCAGGGCGTCGTCGTGGTCGCCGAGCCGGTAGGCCTGCATGCCGCGTATCGACAGCGCCGCCGACACCCAGGTCGGCTGGTCGGCGACGTCGGCAGCCATCGCGCTCGCGGCGGTGCGGCACTCCTCGGCCCGCTCGAGGACCTCGAGGGCGACGAGCCCGGCGTATCGGGCCCGGTGGTGCAGCTCCCAGGCGCCGGCGGCGGCGAGCTCGGCGAGGATCCCCGGCAGCTCGGCGAGGACCTCCTCGGGCGAGCCGGACTGCGACGCCGTCATGAGGGCCGACACCTGACCCTCGAGGCCCGACAGGGTCGCGGGCTCAATCGGTTCAGCCACTCGACGTCCCTCCCAGCCCGACGGTAACGCCTCACGAGCCCCCGCGCGGCTCCGTCCACCCGTACGGCTCAGTCCTCCCCGTATGGCTCAGTCCGCGCGCCTGTGTCGTCCCGGACGTGCCCGGCGGGCCGCGCAGGACGCGTCCAGCAGCGAGCGCACCTACCCTGGGTGACCATGAGCACCGTCGAGCGTCCCCACGGCCACCTCCCGGAGCGGCGCAAGGGCCCGGTGACCCTCCGGGGGCGTCAGGCGGAGACGTCAACCACCGACCAGCGGCTCCTTGACAGCGGCGGCCCCAGCGACTGGGTGCACTCCGACCCCTGGCGTGTCCTGCGCATCCAGGCCGAGTTCGTCGAGGGCTTCGGCGCGCTCGCCGAGCTCGGAGCCGCGGTGAGCGTCTTCGGCTCGGCGCGCAGCGGGCCGCACACCGAGGAGTACGCCACCGCCGAGCAGCTCGGCCGGGCGCTCGTCCGGGCCGGGTACGCCGTCATCACCGGCGGCGGCCCCGGGGTCATGGAGGCCGCGAACAAGGGGGCCAACGAGGCAGGCGGCATCAGCGTCGGCCTGGGCATCGAGCTGCCCTTCGAACAGGGGATCAACCGCTACGTCGACCTCGGCGTCAACTTCCGGTACTTCTTCGCCCGCAAGACGATGTTCGTCAAGTACGCCCAGGGCTTCGTCGTCCTCCCCGGGGGCTTCGGCACGCTCGACGAGCTCTTCGAGGCGCTCGTCCTCGTCCAGACCCAGAAGGTCACGTCGTTCCCCGTCATCCTCATCGGGACGGCGTTCTGGTCGGGGCTCATCGACTGGGTCCGCGGCACCCTCGTCGAGCGGGGCATGATCGCGGCTGCCGACGTCGACCTCATCACCGTCACCGACGACGTCGACGAAGTCGTGCGGATCATCGCCGACGCCGAGACGAGGCGGCTGCGCGGTGCCCAGGAGAAGCTCGCCGTGGCCCGCAACGCCGCGGCTGAGGGGGACGTCGGCCAGGTCGGCTGACCGCCTCACCACCGCTCAGGGGCGGTCGCCCGGCGCTCAGGCGAGGGCGCGAAGGGCTCTGGCCGGCCGCCGGTCGCCTCGGATGCTCGCCACCATGTCGAGGGCCTGCCGCGTCTCGCGGACGGCGTGCGCCCGCACCACCCGCGCGCCGAGCCAGGCGCACACCGCCGCGCTCGCGAGGCTGCCGGCCAGGCGGTCGCCAGGCTCCGCGTCGAGCGTCTCGCCGATGAACGCCTTGTTCGACAGCGCGACGAGCACGGGGAAGCCGGTGTCGACGAGCTCGCCGAGCCGGCGGGTGACCTCGAGGGACTGATGGGTGTTCTTGGCGAAGTCGTGCGCCGGGTCGAGGAGGATCGCCTCCCGTGGGATGCCGAGCGCCAGGGCCCGCTGCGCGAGGGCGGTCGTCCGGGCCAGGACGTCGGCCATGACGTCGTCGTACTGCACCCGGTGCGGGTCCGTCCGCGGCGGCAGCCCGCCGGCATGGGCGCAGACGACGGAGGCCCCGAAGCGGGCGGCGACCTCGACGAGACGGGGGTCGGCGCCGCCCCAGGGGTCGTTGAGCAGGTCGGCACCGGCGCGGCAGGCGGCGGCGCCGACGTCGGCGCGCCAGGTGTCGACGCTGATGGCCACGCCGGGGTGGCGCTCGCGAATCGCCTCGACGAGCGGCACGACCCGGCGGATCTCCTCGGCGTCGTCGACCTCGAGCCCTGGGCCGGCCTTGACCCCGCCGACGTCGACGACGTCGGCGCCTTCGGCGACCACCTCGTCGACGCGCTGCAGCGCCGCTCCGAGGGCATAGGTGGCACCCCGGTCGAAGAACGAGTCGGGGGTGCGGTTGACGACGGCCATGACGAGCAGCCGCTCGGGCGGGTACGTGTGGCGGCCGAGCCGGAGCGGGCCCAGAGCACGAGCGCCGGCTGCTCCGGGCTGGTCGGGGTCGGGGTGGTTGGGGTCGGGGCGATCGGCCGTGGGCCGAGGGTCGCGCCTGGGCGGCTGCTGCACGGCGTCACCCTCACACACCTCCCGCGGCGTGCCCGGGCCCGGCAGGCATGGCAGCATCTCCTCGTGCCGCTCCTGCAGGTCCTGCTGATCCTCGCCGTGCTCGCCGCGGTCGCCGCCGTTGCTGCCGGACGGGGTGACCGGCTGCGCCAGGTCACGCCCGAGCGCCCTGACCTGAGCCTGCCCGAAGGGCCGATCGGAGCGGCCGAGGTCGAACGGGTCAGGTTCTCCCTCGCGGTCCGTGGCTACCGTCAGGACGAGGTCGACGCGGCGCTCGACCGGCTCGCCGGCGAGCTCGAGGCCCGTGACTCCCGCATCGCCGAGCTGCAGGCGGCCCTCGAGGCACCACCCGGCGGAGTGGACGAGGGGGAGCTGAGGCCTGCTGACCACGCCGTCCGCGCCGCGGATGGAGCCCAGGTGGGCACCGAACCAGCCCTGCCACCTGCCGCCGAGGAGTGGACCGGCGCCGTCGACGTCGCTCCGGTCGGCTCTGCCGAGGTCGAGCGGCATGGCTGAACGCCCTCGCCGGGTCGAGCTCACGGTCTCCGTCGAGGTCGCCGCACCTCCGACGCGCGCCTGGGAGGCCATGGTCGACTGGGACCACCAGGGCGAGTGGATGCTCGGGACGGCGGTACGCGGCACCGCGGGGGGCGGCGTCGGCGTCGGAGGCGGCATCGAGGCCTTCACCGGGGTAGGACGCCTGGGCTTCCTCGACACCATGGTCATCACCGAGTGGGCGCCGCCGCACCGGTGCGTCGTCCTGCACACGGGCAAGCTCGTTCGTGGCGAAGGGATCTTCCAGCTCCGTCCGGTGGGCGCCGACCGGTCGCTCTTCGTCTGGACCGAGCTGCTCGACCTGCCGCTCGGCGCGGTGGGAAGGGCCGGGTGGGTGGCGGTCCGTCCGGTGATGCGTGCGGGCGTCCTCGCCTCGCTTCGCCGCTTCGCCGCGCACGTGGAGCGGGCAGAGCAGGTCGAGCGCGGCGACCCGGGTGGCTCCGCTGCCCGCTGAGGCCGCCCGGCCGCTGCCGCCGTCGTCCGCCGCGGGGCATGCGCCGACGGGCGTGGGCGCCGGGCCCGACGGGGTGCCGCGATGCGCCTGGGCGCTGTCGGCGCCGGACTACCTCGGCTACCACGACACCGAGTGGGGCGCCGCGGTGCGCGGCACATCGCAACTCTACGAGCGCATCGTCCTCGAGGGGTTCCAGTCCGGGCTGTCGTGGATCACCGTCCTGCGCAAGCGGCCGGCGTTCCGTACGGCGTTCTCGGGCTTCGACCCGGCGGCTGTCGCGACGTACGACGAGGACGACGTCAGCCGGTTGCTCGCCGACCGCGGGATCATCCGGCACCGGGGCAAGATCGAGGCGGCGATCGGCAACGCGCGCGCGGTCCTCGCCCTCGACGAGGACCTCACCGAGCTCGTGTGGTCCTTCGCGCCGCCGCCGCGGCCCCGTCCGGCGTCTCTTGCGCAGGTGCCCGCCCGCACGCCGGAGTCCACCGCGCTCGCCGACACCCTGCGCCGGCGCGGGCTGCGCTTCGTCGGGCCGACGACGGCCTACGCCCTCATGCAGGCGTGCGGCCTCGTCGACGACCACCTCGCGGGGTGCTCCGTCGTCCCCAGGCCGGTGGGCTCGCCCTAGAGGCGGCGGCACCGTGCCGGTGTGCGGCGTCGGCTACCGGCCGTGGAAGGTCGGCCGCGCCTTGGCGACGAACGCGGTGACGGCGTCGCGGTGGTCGGTCGTGGCCCCGGCGACCTCCTGCTCGACCGCTTCGTTCTCCAGCGACGAGGCGAGGTCGTGCGACGCCGAGAACGCGAGCTGACGCTTGATCGCGCCGTAGGCACGCGTCGGTCCTGCTGCCAGCCGAACGGCGAGGCCATGGGCGGTCGCGGCGAGCTCGTCGTCCTCGACGAGGCGGTGGACGAGGCCGATGTCGAGGGCGGTGGCGGCGTCGATGGGCTCGGCGAGCAGGAGCAGCTCGGCCGCCCGGCCCGAGCCCACCAGGCGCTGCAGGGTCCACGACGCCCCGGAGTCGGCTGCCAGGCCCACGCCGGCGAAGGCCATGAGGAACCCAGCGGATCGCGCGGCGACGCGCAGGTCGGCAGCCATGGCCAGCGAGGCGCCCGCCCCGGCTGCCATCCCGTTCACCGCGGCCACCACCGGCTTGTCCATGGTCGCCACGAGCAGCGCCAGGGGGTTGTAGTGCTCCCGGACGGTGCTCTCGACCCCCTCGGTGCCTGAGGCGAGCATCCCGGCGTGCTCACGCAGGTCCTGACCGACGCAGAAGCCGCGTCCTGTCCCGGTGAGGACGACGGCACGGACGGCGTCGTCCCCGGCGGCTGCGCGCAGCGCGGCGAGGAGCGCGACCTTCGTCTCGACGGTGAGCGCGTTCATCGCCTCGGGCCGCGCGAGGGTCACCGTGGCGACGCCGTCCTGCTGCTCGTAGCGGACGGTCTCGGACGTGTCAGTCACGATCAGCGCCTCTTCGGGTCGGACGGCGAGGTCCCGGCGGGCCTGCCGGGACGCTCCGGCAGCGTCGCACAGCACCACCCCGGCGCGGCAGAGGGCCCTCGCCGCCCGGGCGCGCGCCGCCGGCCCCCCCCGCGCCGGCCCCCCGCGCCCCGCGCCGGCCCCCCGCGCCAGAAGGAGCGCCCGAGGCGTGTGCCGCCTCACGTCGGTTCCCCGAGTCGCCTGTGTGCGGGATACTGATCCGAACACTCTCGCGGTGGCCGCTCTGGCGGTCCCGCGTCGCAGGAAAGGGGAGCGTGGATGGCGGCCATGAAGCCGCGGACGGGCGATGGCCCGCTCGAGGTCACCAAGGAAGGACGAGGGATCGTCATGCGGGTGCCGCTCGAGGGCGGGGGCCGGCTGGTGGTCGAGCTCTCGGCCGACGAGGCCGGCGCCCTCGGCGACGCGTTGAAGAGCGTCGTCTCCTGACCTGAGCGACCTGAGCGACCTGAGTCTCCGGTACGACCTGCACGATCGACCCGGCCCCCGGCCGCACCCGCACGACCGGCGAGGGCGTTCCGACAGCAGCTGTTCCCGGCCCCGGCGTCGTCCCTCGTGACGACGCCGGGGTCGGCTCACGTGAGAGGTGGTCCCATGGTCGGCTTGTCCGTCCGCTGGTCCCTGGCCGAGGCTGCGCCGGGGGCCGCCGACGAGCTCCGGCGCTACGTCGTCGAGACGTCGCTGGCTCGGTTCACCGGCATGCCCGGCCTGCGCTTCAAGACCTGGCGCATGGTCGAGGGGGAGTGGTTCGAGGGCACGTACGTGTGGGAGTCCGAGCAGGCGCGCGACGCGTTCCTCGAGTCCTTCCGCGAGACCGCGGCGACCGCACCGGGCAGCGTCATCATCGGCTCGCCCCCGGTCGCCTACGAGGCCTTCGAGGTCGTCGCCGTCGCCGAGGGGGGCTCCGGCTTCGTGCCGGGTCCCGGGCCGGGGGCATGACCGGCGAGGTGAGCTGCCGCCCGCCTGCGTCGTCCGCCTGCGCCGTCCGCCTGCGCCTGCGCCGCCCGCCTGCGCCGCCCGCGTCGCCGGAGGTCAGACGCCGGGGCGCTTGACCGCGAGGAGGAGCCCGTCGCCGACGGGCAGCATGAGGGGGAGCAGGCGCTCGTCGTCGCGCACGGCCTTGCCGAGCTCGCGCAGGGCCACCGTCTGCGGGTCCCGCTGCGCGGGGTCAGCGACGCGGTCGTGCCAGAGGACGTTGTCGACAGCGACGACGCCTCCCGGGCGCAGCAGCCGCAGCGCCTCCCCGAGGTACTCGCCGCAGGCCTCCTTGTCCGCGTCGACGAGGACGAGGTCGTAGGAGCCGTCGGCCAGCCGGGGCAGGACGTCGAGCGCCTGGCCGGTGATGAGCCGGAACCGCTGGTGCGGCAGGCCGGCCTCGGTGAAGGCCATCCGGGCCAGCCGCTGATGCTCGGGCTCGACGTCGATGGACGTGAGGACGCCGCCGTCGGCCATCCCGCGCAGCAGCCACAGGCCCGACACCCCGGTGCCCGTGCCGATCTCGACGACGGCCTTGGCGCCGAGGAGGGTGGCGACGAGTCGAAGGGCCGCGCCGCCGCCCGGGCCGATCGGCGTGCAGCCGACCTCCTGGGCTCGCGCCCGCGCGCCGACGAGCACGGCGTCCTCGGCGACGAAGTGCTCGGCGTAGGTCCAGCTGGCAGCCGCGACGGCGGTGGTGATGGCGGCCTCCCTGGCCTGGGGGGATCCGGACGTCGGATCGGGCCTGTCGGATGTGGCGAGGCTGACTCTAGCGGCGTCGCGGTGGGGAACTTCGCCGGTCCGAGCGCGCGTTGGACCGGCAGGCGCCTGCTGGTGCCCCGAGTTGAGCGAGGAGGCGATTCGCGTCACGATGTCGGTCACGGTGCTAGCGGCTCCGGCCGGGCGGGCCACGCCTGCGAGGCTGATGACGCCGACGGCGCCGAGCCCGGCCACAGCGGCCGGCGGCACGGCCGACGGAGGGAGGACGGCGGTGACCCCGACCTCTGCGTCCGAGCCCGTCCCCTCGCCCGAGGCCACGCCGGGCGACGTCGCCGGTCCGTCGTCCCGGCAGCCAAACGCCGGGGCCCAGGAGCCCGTCGAGGCACCGTCGGAGTCGGCCAACGTCGCCGTCGGCTGGACCCCGCCGACCTGGGACGAGGTCGTGCGGCTGCACTCGGCGCGGGTCTACCGCCAGGCCTACCGACTCACCGGCAACAAGCACGACGCCGAGGACCTCACCCAGGAGGTCTTCGTCCGGGTGTTCCGATCGCTGTCGAGCTACACCCCGGGCACGTTCGAGGGCTGGCTGCACCGGATCACGACGAACCTCTTCCTCGACATGGTCCGACGCCGGGCCCGGATCCGCTTCGACGGCCTCGGTGACGACGCCGCCGAGCGACTCGTCGGCAAGGAGCCCGGCCCCGCGCAGGTGTACGCCGAGCGCACCTTCGACTCCGACGTCCAGGCCGCACTCGACGCCATGCCGCCGGACTTCCGCGCCGCCGTCGTCCTCTGCGACGTCGAGGGCCTGACGTACGACGAGATCGCGCGGGTGCTCGACATCAAGATCGGCACCGTGCGCAGCCGCATCCATCGGGGCCGGGCCCTCTTGCGCGAGGCCCTCGAGCACCGTGCGCCCACGGCCCCGCGTCCGTCGAAGGAGGCATCGTGAGCTCTCCGCGCCTTTCTGGCATCCGCACCACGGGCCGTCATCTCGGCGACCGCGCCGCCGCCCTGGTCGACGACGATCTCCTCGGCGAGGAACGCGACCGCGCGCTGGCCCATGTCGCGGGCTGCGAGACCTGCCGCGCCGAGGTGCACGAGCAGCGGCAGGTCAAGGTCATGCTGCGCTCGCTCCCGCCCGTCGAGCCTGACCTCGCCCTCCTCGCGCAGCTGCTCGGGATCAGCACTTGGGCTTCGCCCGGTTCGGGCCCGACCGACGGCGGCCCCGGACCGGCCGCCTCTGCCCTCGTCGGCCCCGCCTCCTCCGGCAGCCCCGCCCCGTCGGGAACGGTCCTCGACCGCACTGGTCGTGGCCAGGTCTCGTCCGGGACAGGCCCATCGGTCGGTCCGGGCCGAGGTGCCGGTGGCCGTCCCCCGGGCCGCGACATCAGCCGCGGGCGGCCGGCCGGCGCTCGTGGCAGCGCCCCTCGGTCCGCAACCGCAGGCCGTAGCCGCCGGCACCGCGCTGGCGCCCTGGCCATCGGGACGATGTCGGTGCTCGCGGCAGCCTTCGGCAGCGCGCTCGCGGTCGGCGGCGGCTCAGGAGCGGTGGCCCCGGCGGGCGGGCGGCCGGGATCCGGGGTCACGCAGGCCTCCGTCGTCGGCGGGTTCAGCGGGTCGACGACGGCCGTTCCCCTCGTTCTGCCGACGACGAGCATCCCCGCCGGTGCGTCCGCCTGGACGGTGGTAGGCCGCTCCGGCACCGCCTTGGTCGACCCGGCGAGCGTGGCCGTCTCGGTGTCGCTGCGTCCCTGAGAGAGCCGCGGCTCGCAGGGGCCGTGCTCTGGGTAGGGCTCGACACGCCGCTGCTGCCGCGTGGTCCGGGGACCGTCGGGAATGATCGGCCGCGAGGTCGGGCTGCACCCGAGCGAGCCGTGACCTCTGCATGGCCGCCCGAGCCCAAGGAGCCGCACCGGTGAGTGACGACGAGCGCCGCGACACCAGCCCCGGGCACCGCGCAGAGGACCCCGTCGAGTCGCCCGGAGCCGATGGACGCGCGGCTGCGTCGACCGAGCAGCCTGCCGCGTGGTGGGAGAGGCCGACCGAGCCGCCGCCGTCGGGTGCAGCCCTCTGGGGTGCCGCGCCAGCGCCCCCCGCGCCCTACGGCGTGCCTCCCGCGCCCTACGGCGCGCCCGCCTCGCCCTACGGCGCGCCCCCCGCGCCCGGTGCCTCGCCCTACGGCGCGCCGCCCCCGTCTCCGGGCTCGACTGGTCCCTACGACACCCTCGGTCGACCTGAGAGCCCCGCCGGGCGCAGCCTCGGCAGCCGCACCGGCCTGCTCGCCACGCTGGCGGTCCTCATCGCGCTCGTCGCGGGTGCGATGGGTGGCGCCCTCGGCCTCTACGTCTCTCACGAGCGTGACCGCGGCGTCCTCGACGGCTCCACGGCGCTGCCGGCGCCGTCCGTCGGCTCCACCGCCCGTCCGTCGGGCTCGGTCGCCGAGATCGCCGGCCGCACGCTGCCCAGCGTCGTCGCGATCTCCGTGCGTACCTCCTCGGGCGGCGGGACCGGCTCCGGGTTCGTCATCCGCGCCGACGGCTACGTCGTCACGAACAACCACGTCGTCGCCGAGGCGGTGGGGGGGAACGCGACGGTCGAGGTCCAGTTCTCCGACCAGCGCACCGCGAAGGCGACGATCGTCGGGACCGACGCCAGCTACGACCTCGCCGTGATCAAGGTCGCCGCCCGCGACCTGCCGACCGTCTCGCTCGGCAACTCCGACGACGTCGTCGTCGGTGACCAGGTCGTCGCGATCGGGGCGCCCCTCGGGCTCGCCGGGACGGTGACCTCCGGCATCATCAGCGCGAAGAACCGCCCCGTCACCGCGGGTCAGGGCGGGGGGGACGAGAGCTTCATCAACGCCCTGCAGACCGACGCCGCGATCAACCCGGGAAACTCCGGCGGCCCGCTCATGGACCTCAGCGGCCGGGTCATCGGCGTCAACTCGGCCATCGCCACGCTCCCGGGGAGCCCAGCGCTCGGCGGGTCGGGCCAGAGCGGCTCGATCGGCCTGGGGTTCGCCATCCCCATCAACCAGGCGCGCCGCACGACCGAGCAGCTCATCCGCACCGGCAAGTCGGCGCACCCCGTCATCGGCGTGGCGCTGGACACGACCTACGACGGCCCCGGGGCCCGGATCGCCCTGGCTCCGGTCGGCGGCACCCTACCGGTGACACCGGGAGGTCCGGCAGCGAAGGCAGGCCTGCGCGCGGGTGACGTCGTCACGGCTGTCGACGGACAGAAGGTCAACAGCAACGACGAGCTCATCGTCGCCATCCGGGCGCGGGTCCCCGGCGCTTCCGTCTCCCTCACCTACGAGCGAGGTGGACGGACGGCGACGGCACGGGTGACCCTGGGCTCGTCCGCCGGCTGAGGCGCGGCAGGCAGCAACCGTCCAGGTCTTGCCTCGGGCCGCGATGTGTCGCATGGTGACGACTGGGCACGCCGCCGACCGGTGCGCCCGCTGCTGTGCTTCAGGACGCGCAAGCGCTCGAGGAAGGCCACGATGACCTACCCGTTTCCCCGCCCCCACGGCCGTGGCTTGGGCCTCCGAGCTGCCGTGGCTCTCGCCGCCGTCGTGGCGCTCGGTGCCGCAGACGTGGCGGTCGCGGCGGCCGCGCCGTCGACGGTCAGCGCCGTGGCGACGCCGGCGGGAGTAGTCGCCCCGCTCGCGACCGGCGCGAACCCGCCGGTGGACCCGCTCTACCTCACTCCGGGCAGCCGCACCGCCAACGGGCGGGACTGGCGGACCCGGTGCGAGCCCTACGGCGCCAGTGCGACCCGGTGCTTCACCGAGATCCGCGCCACCACGGTGGTGCGTACGGCGCGGGGCTACGTGACGACGACGGGATGGGTCTTCAACAACCTCACCTACCGCGACGTCGACGGCGTCGGCTGGAAGGCCAACGTCCTCGCGATGTCCGGTGAGCGCGTGTCAGCGGGGCGCCGCTGGCGGGTCGTGTGCTCCGAGCTCGCCGGGTGGCGCCGCTGCACGAGTCAGATCTGGGCCACGGTCATCAGCCGGCAGGCTGCTCCCGGAAGGGGCTACACCTACCGCACGTACGGCACGTGGCAGCTCAATAACGTCGTATGGCTCAGCCGCGCTGCGCAGCCGGGACCCGGGCCGGGCGCGACGGCCGAACCGGGGACCGTGGCGCCCGCGCCCGCGCCCCCGCCCCCGCCGCCGCCGCCCTCCGGCGAGAGCGAGACGCCCATCAACGTCCCCAACCCGGGCGACAGCGTCAACTGCAGCGACTTCGCCACGTGGGGCGATGCCAACCGGTGGTACGAGCAGCACTACGCCTACTTCGGCGACGTCGCGAACCTCGACTCCGACGGCAACGGCATCCCCTGCGAGTCGCTCCCCGGCGCTCCCTGAACCCGGTGCCGTCCCAGGCTGGGTGAGGGCTCCACCGCGGCGGGTTACCCTGCACGAGAGCGACCGGCGTGCGTCGGCTGACGAGGGGCTGGGAGGCTCGCATGTTCGACATCGGGGCCGGTGAGGTGCTCGTCCTGCTCATCATGGGCGTCCTCATCTTCGGCCCGGAGAAGCTCCCCAAGGTTGCCGCGGACGCGGGTCGCCTCGTCAGGGAGTTGCGCAAGATGGCGCAGGGCGCTCGCAGCCAGCTCGGCCCGGAGTTCGAGAACATCAACCTCGCCGACCTCAACCCCCGGACGTTCGTCTCCAAGCACCTGCTCGACGGCGAGGACTTCTCGGTCGATCTGCGCCTCGACGACGACCGCCCCGGGCGCCCACGCTCGACGGGCGCCACGGCGTACGACCCCTCCCGGTCGCCCTCGAGCGCCCCTGGTGCGGCGGCGCCCGCAGGCCCAGGACCGGCGGCGACTCCCTCCTCCGACGTCCCGGCGCAGCCCGACGTCCCGGCGCAGCCCGGCGCCCCGGCGCAGCCCGGCGCCCCGGCGCAGCCCAGCGCCCCGGTCCCCGCGCCGTGGGACGCCGACGCCACCTGAGCACCGACTCGACGTCGCCGGGGAACCGGCTCCCCCAGCGTGGGGCTGCCCCTCGCTGAGGTCCCGCTCCTACCGCCCCGCCGGGGTCAGCCCCAGCGAGCGTCCGGCCAGGCCCCGGCCACGTTGAGCGAGACCGCGAGCGACCTGACGCAGCACCTGAGCGGCGGGCGCCTCGGGGTCGTGGAGCACGAGCGGATTCCCGGCGTCGCCGGCCTCGCGCAGCCGGACGTCGAGGGGGATCTGCCCGAGCACCGGCACCGTGGCACCGCGGGCCCGCCCGAGCGCGTCCGCGACGGCCCGACCGCCCCCGCTGCCGAAGAGCTCCATCCGGCTGCCGTCGGGCAGATCGAGCCACGCCATGTTCTCGACGACGCCGACGATCTGCTGGGACATCTGCTGGGCCAGCGCGCCCGCCCGCTCGGCCACTTCGGCGGCAGCCTGCTGCGGCGTCGTGACGACGATGACCTCGGCGGCGGGGAGCAGGTGGGCGAAGGAGATGGCGATGTCGCCCGTTCCCGGCGGGCGGTCGAGGAGCAGGACGTCGAGGTCGCCCCAGAAGACGTCGGTGAGGAACTGCTGGAGGGCCCGGTGGAGCATCGGCCCGCGCTGCGCCACGGGCACGTTGCCCTTGGTGAACATCCCGATGGAGATGACCTTCACGCCGTGGGCCTGCGGCGGCATGATCATGTCTTCGACCTTGGTCGGCCGACCCTCGACACCGAGCATCCTCGGGATCGAGTGGCCGTAGATGTCGGCGTCGAGGACGCCGACCGACAGGCCGTCGGCCGCCATCGCGGCGGCGAGGTTGACGGTGACCGACGATTTGCCGACCCCGCCCTTGCCCGAGGCGATCCCGTAGACCCGGGTCAGCGACCCCGGCTTGGCGAAGGGGATCTCGCGCTCGGCGGCGCCGCCGCGCAGCTGCGTCTGCAGCGCGCTGCGCTGCTCCGGCGACATGACGCCGAGGACGACGTCGACCGAGCGGACCCCGTCGACGCCCTGGACGGCCGCGGTGACGTCGCGGGTCAGGCGGTCACGCATGGGGCAGCCGGAGACGGTGAGCAGGACGGTGACCCGCACGTCGCCGTCGGTGCTGATGGCGATGTCCTCGACCATGCCGAGCTCGGTGATCGGCCGGTGGATCTCCGGGTCCTCGACCCGGCTCAGGGCAGCGGTGACGAGCTCGGCGGTGGGTGCAGGCATGCCGTGCATCGTACGTGCGCGAGCTGGCCCCGCACCGCGGACGCTAGGCCGGTTCGACGTCCTCGGGGTGGGTCCGGCACCACGGGCAGATCGTCCACTCGGCCTCGAGGGGCTTCCCGCAGCCGCGGCAGTGCCCGGCATCCAGCGAGGTCTCGCACCAGGGGCAGACGACCATGTCCTCTTTCACCGCGCGGCGGCAGCCCGGGCAGGTCGGCCCGCCGTCGCGGTCGCTGTGGGTGACCCGCGCCGCCTCTTCGAACGTGATGAGCCCGGCTCGCGCCTTCTCCACGGCGGCGGCCCGCAGGCTCACCATGCCGCTGGCCAGCGCGGTCGCCGTGACCGCTGTCTCGGTCGGGGTGGTGAGCAGGACGGCGCGCATCGCGGTGTCGACCTCGAGGACCTCGAAGACGCCGGTGCGACCTTTGTAGCCGGTGTGCCCACAGCGTGCGCAGCCACGGCCCTTGCGCGGGGTGGCGTGCGTGAGGGCGTCCCTGGTGAGCCCGAGGCTCGCCAGCAGCGCCGGTTCGGGCTCGTAGGGCTCCGAGCACGAGACGCAGGGCTTGCGGGCGAGCCGCTGCGCGACGACGCAGCTCAGCGAGGACGCGACGAGGAACGGCTCGGCACCCATGTCGACGAGCCGGGTGAGGGCCGCGGCCGCGGAGTTCGTGTGCAGGGTCGTGAGGACGAGGTGGCCGGTGAGCGCCGCCTTGAGCGCGAGCTCTGAGGTCTCGGAGTCGCGGACCTCGCCGACGAGGACGATGTCGGGGTCCTGCCGCAGGATCGAGCGCAGGCCCTTCTGGAACGTCATGCCGGCCCGTTCGTGGACCTGGACCTGGGTGATCCCGGGCATCTGGACCTCGACCGGGTCCTCGAGGGTGACGATGTTGCTCACCGGCGTCGAGATCTCCGCGATGCCCGCGTACAGCGTGTTCGTCTTGCCCGAGCCGGTGGGCCCGGTGATGAGGACGAGGCCCTGAGGCACCGACAGCGCCCGCTTGAGGATCCCGAGGTCGCGCGGCGTCATGCCGATCTCGTCGAGCGTCGGCATCCGCTCGGCCAGAGCGAGGAGCCGGATGACGATCTTCTCGCCGAAGAGCGAGGGCAGGGTGCTGACCCGGGAGTCGACAGCGATGGCGTCGGCGACGATGCGGGTGCGGCCGTCCTGCGGCACGCGTCGTTCCCCGATGTCGAGACCCGAGATGATCTTGATCCGGCTCACGAGGGCCGGGCCCTGCGAGCGGGGGATGCGCATGATCTCGCGGAGCAGGCCGTCGACCCGGAAGCGGACCCGCACGCCGTCGCGCTGCGGCTCGATGTGGATGTCGCTGGCTCCCTGACGCACGGCGTCCTGGAGGATCCGGTTGGCCAGCCGGACGGTCGGGGCGTCGTCCTCGCTCACCGTGGCGGGGTCGTCCGTGCTCGGGGCGAGGTCTTCGGTGACGCCGGAGAAGAGCTGGTCCTCGGCGAGCGACCAGGCCCGGCGCAGCGTCTCGCGGACCGCCCCGTCGGTGGCAACCCTGATGTCGAGGTCGGCGGCCCCCGTGTAGAGCCGGACGTCGTCGAGGGCGAGGACGTTGGTCGGGTCGGCGGTCGCGACGACGAGCCGGTTGCCCGACTTGCCGACGACGACGACGCCGGAGCGCTCGGCGACCATCTGGGGGAGCCGGCGCACCTCCTCGGGCTCCGGGCTCAGGGCCAGGAGGTCGACGACCTCGAGGCCCATGACGGCGCCGAGCGCGCTGGCGACGTCGCCCTCGCTGGCGAGGCCGAGGTCGACGACGACCTGGCCGAGTCGACGACGGCCCTCCGGCGCAGCGGACTGGGCATCCAGCGCGGTCTCGAGCTGCTCACGCGAGAGCACGCCGTGCTCGATGAGCACGTCGCCGATGCGCTTGCGGGTCACGGTCGTCACGCGGTTGTGATCGGCGGGTTCCGCCGGAAGGTGTAGCGCTCGGGCGGGCCGGTTCTCAGTCCTCGGCGCCGAGGTCCTCGCCGGTCGCCGGGGTGGCGAGCTTGCGGCGGAGCATCTTGCGCTCCTCGAGCTCGTCGAGAAGGTCTCGGAGCTCGGACCGGACGAAGTCGCGGGTCGCGACGTCGCCCAGGGCCATCCGCAGGGCGGCGACCTCCCGGGTGAGGTACTCGGTGTCGGCGAGGTTGCGCTCGTCGCGGGTGCGGTCCTGGTCGTTCATCACCCGGTCGCGGTCGGCCTGGCGGTTCTGCGCGAGCAGGATCAGCGGCGCGGCGTAGGAGGCCTGCAGCGAAAGGATCAGCGTGAGCAGGGTGAAGTTCGTCGCGCGTGGGTCGAACTGCAGCTTCACCGGCATGAGCCAGTTCCACGACAGCCAGACCGCGACGAACACCGTCATGAAGACGATGAAGGTCGCCGTCCCCATGAAGCGGGCAAAGCTCTCCGACCAGCGCCCGAAGTTCTCCGGGTCCATCCGCGGCCGCGGCAGCACGACCCGGCGCCTGACGTCCCTCGGCTGGTCGAGGCGCCGGCTCTCCTCAGCCCTGGCCACGGCTCACCCCCGCATGCCGGGTCGGGATGGGGGCGTCGTGGGGCTGCTCCCGCCAGTCCTCGGGCAGGAGGTGGTCGAGGACGTCGTCGACCGTCACCGCGCCCAGCAGGTGGCCGTCGTCGTCGACGACCGGGAGGGCCACGAGGTTGTAGGTGGCGAGGTACCGGGTGATCACCGGTAGCGAGGTGTCGGGCCGCGCGGGCTCGGTGTCGGTGTCGAGGATCCCCGCCACCAGGCTGTGCGGCGGCTCGCGCAGCAGCCGCTGGATGTGGGCCATGCCGAGGTACTTGCCGGTCGGGGTCTCCTGCGGCGACCGGCAGACGTACACGGCGGCGGCGAGCGCCGGTGCGAGGTCGGAGCTGCGGGCGTGCGCCAGCGCCTCGGCGACGGTGGCGTCAGGCGGCAGGACGACGGGGTCGGTCGTCATCATCCCGCCTGCGGTGTACTCCTCGTAGACGAGCAGGCGCCGGACGTCATCGGCCTCGTCGGGCTCCATGAGCTCGAGGAGCTTCTGCGCGGTCTCGGTAGGCAGCTCGGAGAGCAGGTCCGCAGCGTCGTCGGGGTCCATGGCCTCGAGGACGTCGGCAGCCCGCTCCTCGCCGAGCTTGCCGAGGATCTCGACCTGGTCGTCCTCCGGCAGCTCCTCGAGCACGTCGGCGAGCTGCTCGTCGGGCAGGGCCGCGGCGAGCTCGGCTCGACGCTTGGGCGAGAGCTCGTGCATGACGTTGGCGAGGTCGGCGGGGCGCAGCTTCTCGAAGGCCGCGAGCATGTTCGCGGCGCCCTGCCCCTCCTCGGGCAGCGCGAAGCCGGTGACCTCGAACCACTCGACGGTCTGCGTCGCCCCGCCGCGGCGGCGCAGCGGGCTCGTGTGCCTCTGCTCGCGGACGGCGACCCGGGTGAGCAGCCAGTCACGGGCGCGCTGCTGCTCCATGGCGACGTCGATGACGACGACCGGCATGCCGTCGGCGATGCGGGTGACCGTGCGGTCGAGCAGCTCGGCGATGACGAGGGTCTCGTTCGCGCGCTGCTCGAAGCGGCGCATGTTGACCAGCCCGGTCGTGATGACCTGGCCCGCATCGATGGACAGCACCCGGGTCAGCGGCAGGAAGATCCGCCGCCGCATCGGCACCTCGACGACGAGGCCGTGGACCCGCGGTGCCTGGCGGCCGATGCTCAGGGTCACGGCGACATCACGCACCCGACCGACCTGGTCGCCGTTGGGGTCGAACACGGCGAGGCCGGTGAGGCGCGCGACGAAGACCCTTGCTGGCGCACCGCTCACGAGCGAAGGCTACCCGCGCGCTCGGCTACGGTCGGCACATGATCGGTTCAGCGATCGCCGGCGCGCCGAGGCTCCTGCGCTTCGACGTCGTCGACGTGTTCACCGACGTCCCGTTCGCGGGCAACCCGCTCGCCGTCGTCCACGGCGCCGAGGACCTGCCCGACGCGGCGCTGCTGGCCCTCGCCAGGGAGTTCAGCTACTCCGAGACCGCGTTCCCCGTGCTGGTCGACGACGGGTCCGCCGACTACGCCGTCCGGATCTTCACGCCGGCGGTCGAGCTGCCGTTCGCAGGGCACCCCTCGCTCGGCTCGGCCTGGGTGCTGGCGTCCTCTGGCCAGGTCGCCACGGGCGTTCTGCGTCAACGGTGCTCCGCGGGTGTGGTCCGGCTCGATGTCGAGCCGCCGGTCGAGCACGGCGGGCTGCCCGGCCGGGTGAGGCTGACCGGCCGGCCACCGTCGGTGTCCGAGCCGCTGGACCCGGCGCTCCTGCTCGCGGCGGTGGGGCTCGCCGCCGACGACCTCGCCGGGGCGCCACCGCGCTGGGCCGGTGCCGGCCTGGACTTCGCCTACCTGCACGTGCGTGCCGACGCCGTGGCCCGGGCCGTCCCTGACCTGCCGGCGCTGCGCCGGGTCGGGAGAGGCGGCGTCGAGGTGGTCGCGCTCGCGACCGACGCTGACGAGCGCGTCGCGACGGCGCACGTGCGGGTGTTCGCCGGTGACATCGGCGTCGCCGAGGACCCGGCGACCGGCTCCGCGGCACTCGGGCTGGGGGCCTTCCTGGTCGTGGCAGGGCTGCTCCCCGGCGAGGGCGCCTCACGGTGCGAGGTCTCCCAGGGTGAGGAGCTGGGTCGGCCGTCCCGGCTGTCGGTCGAGGTCGAGGCGGTGGGCGGCGCAGCCGTGCGGGTCAGCGTCGCGGGGTCGGTGGTGCCGGTGTCCTCCGGGGAGATCCGGGTCCCGGAGCGCTAGGCCCCCGGCCCGGGACCCCCGGCGCGGCCGTCGACGGCGACGGCTCGGTCGTCCGGCCCGGTCCGGTGGGGGAGAATCCTCCGGTGGCGAGCGCGATCGAGACCCGACCGAACGCGGTGCACCGGCCGCCGGCGGGCGACCTGCTGCTCATGGGCGTCGCCGTCGTCGCGGTGTCGACGTCCGGCCCGCTGATCGCGGCGATGGTCGTGCCCGCGCTGGCGATCGCTTTCTGGCGGACCGCTCTGGGTGCCACGGTCATCGCGCCGTTCGCGCTGGCCCGCCACCGCGGCGAGCTCCGCGGGCTGCGGCGTCGTGAGGTCCGCCTCGCGCTCGTAGCCGGGGCGCTGCTCGCCGCGCACTTCGCCACGTGGATCACGTCGATCCGCTACACCTCCGTGGCATCGTCGACGGCCCTCGTCGCCGCCCAGCCCGTGTGGACGGCGATGCTCGCGCGGGTCTCGGGGCACCACGTGGCGCGGCGGGCGTGGATCGGCATCGCCGTCGCCCTCGCCGGGGTCGTCGTGCTCACCGGCGTCGACGTGTCCCTGTCGGCGCGGGCGCTGACCGGTGACGCGCTTGCGCTCGTCGGTGGGGTGTTCGCCGCCGCGTACGTCGTCGTCGGAGGCGAGGTGCGCCGCACCGTCTCGACGACGTCGTACACGCTGATCTGCTACACCACGTGTGCCGTCGTCATGCTCGTCGTCTGCCTCGTCGGGGGCCAGAGCCTCGGCGGTTACTCCGGCCACGACTGGCTGCTGCTCCTCGGCCTCACCGGCGGGGCGCAGCTGCTCGGCCACTCGGTGTTCAACCGGGTGCTGCGCACGACGTCGGCGACAGTCGTGTCCCTGTCCATCCTCTTCGAGGTCCCGGGCGCGGCGCTCATCGCCGGGCTCTGGCTCGGGCAGAGCGTCCCGTGGGAGGCCGTCCCGGCGCTGGCGCTGCTCCTGGCTGGGCTCGTCCTCGTCGTCAGCAGCCGCGACCACGCCGCTTCGGACGAGGACGAGGGAGTCGCCGCCACGGCGCCACCACCGGTCATCGGCGTGCCGGTCGACTGACCGGCGCGTCAGACCGGCACGCCGCCCACCCAGACGCGGCGTGGCGCCAGCGCGTCGTCCCACCACACGAGGTCGGCCCGGGCGCCGACGGCGATCCGGCCGACGTCGGTGCGACCGAGGCTCCGGGCCGGGGTCTCGGTGGTCGCCTCGAGGACCTCGGCCAGGGTGATCCCGCACCGGACCATCCGTCGCACCCCCTCGTCGAGGAGGATTCCCGCCCCGGCGATCGTGCCGTCGCTGCGCCGTCCGAGCCCGTCCTCGTCATTGCTCACGAGGTCGCCGGCGAAGGACAGCTCGGTGCCCTCGGGCAGCCCCGCCGTCAGCACGGAGTCGGTCACCCCGACGACGCGCCCCGGCGCGGCCCGGAAGACGAGGCAACAGGCCAGCGGGTCGACGTGCAGCCCGTCGATGATGAGCCCGAGGAACAGGCGGTCGTCGCACAGCGCGGCACCGGGGACGCCAGGGTCGCGGTGGGCGAAGCGGTGCTGGGCGTTGAACAGGTGGGTCACCATGCTCGCGCCGGCGTCCGCTGCAGCAGCAACCTGCGCAGGAGAGGCGTCGGTGTGGCCGATCGAGACGACGACTCCTGCGTCGTGCAGGCGCGCGATGGCACCGCCCGCACCCTCGAGCTCGGGGGCGAGGGTGATCGTCGTCATCGTCGCGCGCACCACCGGGTCGGCGAGCAGCGCGTCGAGCTCGGCGACCCCGGGGGTGAGCATGTGCTCGGCCGGGTGGACGCCCTTGTGCCGCTCGCTGATGAACGGCCCCTCGAGGTGGACGCCGAGGACCTGCGCCACGGGCTGCCCGGCGTGAGCCGCCATGGCGTTGGCGCACCCGGCGAAGGCCCGGTGCAGCGCTGCCATCGGTGCGGTCACGATCGTGGGCTGGACCCCTGTGACACCGTGCCGGGCGAGCTCGGTGAGCACCGGTGCCCACTGCTCGGGCTCGGCCGAGGCCCAGTCGACGCCGAAGGCTCCGTTGTTCTGCAGGTCGAGCAGTCCGGGGCTGAGGACACCGCCCTCGAGGACGATGTCGGCTCGCGGGGGTGACGAGCGGAGCACCTCGACGACCCTGCCGCCCTCGACGACGACGCCGCCTGGGCCGGTCAGGGCACCGTCGAGGAGCATCGACGCGGCGGCGATCGTCACGGGACCTGTCGCCGGGGGCTCCGCCGTCGCCAGACCAGCCGGGAGCCGACTCGCGGCGGGCGTGCTCGTCGCCGTCACAGCGTCTCCGTCACCTTGTGCAGCCCGCGGGGCCGGTCGGGGTCGACTCCCCGGGCGATCGCGAGGTGGCGGGCCATGAGCTGCAGCGGCACGATCTCGACGATCGGCGACAGCGCCTCGTCGAGCCCCTCGGGGAGGACGACGCCGCTGCCGACGCGGGCGACAGCCTGCTTCGAGCCGACGCACATGACGTCGGCGCCCCGCAGCCGCAGCGCCTCGAGCACCGGCGCCATGGCATCCCCTCCACGGCCGCTCGCCGCGACGGCCAGCACCGGCACGTCTCGCTCGACGACGGCGAACGGGCCGTGCATGAGGTCCGCCCCGGAGAAGGCCTGCGCCGAGACGTAGGAGGTCTCCATGAGCTTGAGCGCGGCCTCCCGTGCCGTCGGGTAGGAGTAGCCCCGGGCGGTGACGAGCAGCCGCTGGGCGAACGTGTAGCGCCGGGCGAGCTCCGCGGCGACGCCGTCCTGCTCGAGCACCGCAGCCCCGGCGGCAGGCAGCGCCTCGGCCGCTGCGTCGTCCGTCCCCTGCCACCGGTCGAGGAGGAGGAACAGCGTGAGCATCGCAGCGGTGTAGGACTTCGTCGCCGCGACGGCGAGCTCGGGGCCGGCAAGCATGTCGACGTGCAGCTCGGCGGCGCGGGCGAGCTCGGAGTCGGGGTTGTTCGTCACCGCGAGGGTCAGGCCGCCCTGCTCGCGGGCCACCTCGACGGTGCGGATGAGGTCGGGTGAGCCGCCGGACTGGCTGACGGCGACGAGGAGGCCCCCGTCGAGGTGCGGGCGCGCGCCGTAGACCGTCGTCGTCGAGGGCGAGACGAGTCCGGCCGGTAGCTCGTGGCGCACCTCGAGGAGGTACTTGGCGTAGAGCGCGGCGTGGTCGGAGGTGCCGCGTGCCGCGAGGAGGACGAAGCGCGGGTCGCGACGGCGCAGGACCTCGGCCACCTCGTCGAGCCCTGCCGCCCGGTCGAGCACCCTGGCCCAGACGTCGGGCTGCTCGGCGGTCTCCTCGGCCATGAGCCGGCCTGGATCCGTCGTCGACGCCGCGGGTGGTGTCACGGTGTTCGTCATCAGTCCTCCGTCGTCCCGGCCAGGGTCTGTGCTGCCGCCTGCGCGCCAGGGGGCAAGACCGCTGCGGTCACCACTGGTGCGAATCAGTGCGACTGGACCGTACAGCTCTCGCCTGGGCAGTCCATCCCCTCGGAGCGCGACGTCATGGCGACCTACTGCGTCTCGCGGATGACCGTGCGGGAGGCGCCTGACCGGTGCCTGACCCCATACGTGCCACCGCTTCCTCTGCCCCCCTTCGCGCCTCCCTTCGCGCCGATCTACGTCTGGACGTTGCCGTTTCGCGGGATGGATCAACATCCAGACGTAGATCGGCGCGCCAGGAGAGGCCGGCGCGCCAGGAGAGGCCGGCGCACGGGGGCCGCGCACGAGGGGGCCACGCACGAGGGGGCGCGCGACGGCCTGCCCCTGCACCTTCGCAGCGGTGCTACCGGCCGGTAATGTTCCTGGCATGACGACGCCCACCGCTGCCCCGAGGCTTCGCCCCCGCCGGTCCTGCCTGGCCGTCCCGGGCTCCAGCCCCAAGATGATCGAGAAGGCCAAGGGCCTGCCCGCCGACCAGGTCTTCCTCGACCTCGAGGACGCCTGCGCCCCCCTTGCCAAGCCCGGCGCGCGCAAGAACATCGTCGCCGCCCTGACCGAGGGCGGCTGGGGCGACAAGGTTCGCGTCGTCCGGGTCAACGACCTGACGACGCACTGGACGTACCGCGACGTCGTCGAGGTGGTCGAGGGTGCGGGAGCCGACCTCGACGCGATCATGCTGCCGAAGGTGCAGACGGCCGAGCAGGTCCACTGGCTCGACACCACGCTGACCCAGATCGAGAAGACGATGGGCTTCGAGGTCGGCCGGATCGGCATCGAGGCGCAGATCGAGAACGCCCTCGGCCTGATCAACGTCGATGCGATCGCCTCGGCGTCCCCTCGCATCGAGACCATCATCTTCGGTCCGGCCGACTTCATGGCGAGCATCAACATGCCGAGCCTCGTCGTCGGCGGGATGAACCCTCACTACCCGGCCGACCCCTACCACTACATCCTCATGCGGATCCTCATGGCCGCTCGCGCCTACGACAAGCAGGCGATCGACGGCCCGTTCCTCCAGATCCGTGACGTGCCGGCGTTCACCGAGGTCGCCCGCCGGTCGCAGGCGCTGGGCTTCGACGGCAAGTGGGTCCTGCACCCCGGCCAGATCGACGCCGCGAACGAGGTCTACTCCCCGCGCCAGGAGGACTACGACCACGCCGAGCTCATCCTCGACGCCTACGAGCACTACACCTCCGAGGCCGGCGGGGCGAAGGGCGCCGTCATGCTCGGCGACGAGATGATCGACGAGGCCAGCCGCAAGATGGCGCTCGTCATCGCCGCGAAAGGGCGCGCGGCCGGCCTCACGCGGACGAGCACGTTCTCCCCGCCCGAGGTGTGAGGAGGCAGTGACGGCAGCCGACGACGGGTCCCTCGCGTCCGGGGCGCTCGCGGGCCGCACGGCGCTGGTCACCGGCGCCGGCAGTCCCGAGGGCATCGGCTTCGCCTGCGCGCGGGCCCTCGCCGCCGCCGGTGCCGACGTCGCCGTCGTCTCGACGACCGCGCGCATCCACGAGCGCGCCACCGCGCTCGCAGCCGGCGGACGGCGGACCCTCGGCCTCGTCGCCGACCTCACCGACTCCACCCAGG
Source organism: Actinomycetes bacterium (assembly GCA_038322045.1). GTDB lineage: Bacteria > Actinomycetota > Actinomycetes > JBBQFP01 > JBBQFP01 > JBBQFP01. Next base: position 36,257 of record JBBQFP010000020.1, read on the forward strand.
TCGTCGCACTCGTGGCCGAGGTGAGCGAGCGCCTCGGCCGGGTCGACGTCCTCGTCAACAACGCCGGCATGGGCGCCGTGGGCTCACCCGAGTCGTTCCTCCAGGTCATCGAGATGTCCGACGCCGACTGGGCGTCGGGCCTGCACCGCAATCTCACGACGGCGTTCCTCGCCACGAGGGCGGTCCTGCCGGGGATGCTCGCCGCCGGGTGGGGCCGCGTCGTCAACGTCGCCTCGACCACCGGCCCCGTCAACGCCATGCCCGCCGAGAGCGCCTACGCCGCAGGCAAGGCCGGGATGGTCGGCCTCACCCGCGCCGTCGCCGTGGAGACGGCGCGCAGCGGTGTGACGTGCAACGCCGTCGCCCCGGGCTGGATCGCGACCCCCTCCTCGACGCCGGAGGAGATGATCTACGGGGCCCGCACGCCGGTCGGCCGGCCGGGTACGCCGGATGAGGTCGCCGCCGTCGTCGCGTTCCTCGCCGGTCCGTCGTCCTCGTACCTCACGGGGCAGTGCCTCGTCGTCGACGGCGGCGCCAGCGTCCTCGAGGCCGTCCCCGACTCCTTCCCCCCTGTCCCCGCCCGCACCACCACCTGACCCCTCACGACAGGAGCACCGCCATGGCACGGCTCGCGCAGACCGAGGGGCTCACCGACGTCCAGCTGGAGATCCTCGAGACCGTCCGCGGCTTCGTCGACAAGGAGATCATCCCGGTCGCCCAGGAGCTCGAGCACTCCGACACCTACCCGGCGGAGATCGTCGAGGGCATGAAGGAGATGGGCCTGTTCGGGCTCATGATCCCCGAGGAGTACGGCGGCCTCGGCGAGTCGTTGCTGACCTACGCGCTCGTCGTCGAGGAGATCGCCCGCGGGTGGATGAGCGTGAGCGGCATCGTCAACACCCACTTCATCGTCGCGTACATGCTCGCCCAGCACGGCACGGACGAGCAGAAGCAGCGGCTGCTCCCGCGGATGGCCGAGGGCGAGCTGCGGGGGGCGTTCTCCATGAGCGAGCCCGGCTGTGGTTCCGACGTCGCCGCGATCACGAGCAAGGGCGTCCGAGACGGCGACGGGTGGAGCCTGCGCGGCCAGAAGATGTGGCTGACCAACGGCGGCTCCTCGAGCCTCGTCGCGGTCCTCGTCCGCACCGACGAGGGCGCGAGCAGCGTCTACAAGAACATGACGACATTCCTCATCGAGAAGGAGCCGGGCTTCGGTGAGGTGCGCCCCGGGCTGACGATCCCCGGCAAGATCGAGAAGATGGGCTACAAGGGCGTCGACACGACCGAGCTCGTCATGGACGGCGTCCGCCTGAGCGACGACGACGTCCTCGGCGGCACGACCGGCCGCGGCTTCTACCAGATGATGGACGGCGTCGAGGTCGGCCGGGTCAACGTCGCGGCGCGGGCCTGCGGGGTGGGCATCCGGGCCTTCGAGCTGGCCATCGACTACGCCCAGCAGCGGACGACGTTCGGCAAGCCGATCGCCGAGCACCAGGCGGTGCTCTTCCGCCTTGCCGAGATGGCCACGAAGATCGAGGCGGCGCACGCGATGATGACCCGAGCGGCCCGCACCAAGGATTCCGGCGCCCGGAACGACCTCGAGGCCGGCATGGCGAAGTACCTCGCCAGCGAGTACTGCCGCGACGTCGTCGAGGACTCGTTCCGCATCCACGGCGGCTACGGCTACTCCAAGGAGTACGAGATCGAGCGGCTCTACCGCGAGGCGCCGATGCTGCTCATCGGTGAGGGCACGGCCGACATCCAGCGCATGATCATCGGACGACGGCTCCTCGAGGACTACAAGCTGCGCGGCTGAGCCGCCGGACGGGGCCGGCAAGCTGCGCGGCTGAGCCGCCGCCGTCAGGCGGCGTACGCGCGCACGCAGTCCCGGCCGGAGCGCTTGGCGTCGTAGAGGGCGCGGTCGGCCGCCGTCAGAAGCTCCTCCGCGCTGGCGGCGTCGTCGGGGTAGCAGGCGACCCCGATGCTCACCGACAACGGGCGCCCCGAGGGGTCCGCCATCGAGGCGATGGCTCGTCGGACGCGCTCGGCGAGGGCCGCGGCGTCCGACGGCGGGCAGGTGACCAGGAGCGCGGCGAACTCGTCGCCGCCGAGGCGTGCGATGCGGTCCTCGGTCCGCAGGGCCGAGCGCATGCCCTTGGCGACGGCGGTGAGCGCCAGGTCGCCCGCTGCGTGCCCGTGGCGGTCGTTGATGTCCTTGAGCTGGTCGAGGTCGACGGCGAGCAGGCAGGCCGGGCTGCCGGAGCGCACCGAGAGGGCCAGGCCGCGCTGCAGGGCGCCGTCGAAGGCTCGCCTGTTCGCCAGCCCGGTGAGCGGGTCGCGCAGGGCTTGGTCGGAGAGCGTGAGCAGCGAGTGGTCGACGGCGTCGCGGGCGGTGATGAGCACCCGCGTCATGACGGCGAGGGTGGTGAGCACGGCAGCAGCGTTGGCGAGCGCTCCGGGTGGACGCACCTCCACGATGAGGATGAGGTCGCCGATCGCCACCGCCGCATACGTGGCCCATGCCACCGGCGGGCGCAGGAGATAGGCGCCGTAGAGGACCGGCCAGACGAGGAAGATCTGGTTGCCTACCGTGGCGTCGCGCGTGGCCACGCCCGAGCCGACGATCGCCCACACGCTGTAGAAGGGCAGCACCGACCACACCCAGGGCGGAACTCGCGCCGGTATCCGCCAGCCCGCCAGCCCGACCCCGAGCGGCCCGAGCATCATCGCCAGGGTGAACCAGCGGGCCCGTCCGACGGCGTACCCCGGGATCCCGACGACCATCACGATGACGAAGACCGCGGCCGAGAGGGTGAGCCAGGTCCCCGCGCGCGCGGTCGTGGCGACGTCGCGAGGCGCGAGCGCCGAGAGCAGGCCGCGGCGCAGGGCCGACGGCCGCATGCTCGCGGTGCTCGTCACCGAAGAGTTGTCGGCATCCCCTGGGCGGCAGTTGAGCGCGGGGCGGCGCCGCGAGCGCACCTGCGGACGGCCTGCGGCAGAGTAGGGGCTATGTCGATCCCTCAGCCAGGCATGGCAGCAGCCGCGAACCGTCCCGTCCTCACGACCTATGACACCTACCTCGAGGCTCAGCGCGCCGTCGACTTCCTCAGCGACAAGCAGTTCCCCGTCCAGCACACGGCGATCATCGGGACGGACCTGCGCATGGTCGAGGCCGTCATGGGTCGGCTCACGTACGGGCGGGTCGCCGTCCAGGGCGCAGCCAGCGGGGCGTGGTTCGGCCTGCTCGTGGGCCTGCTGCTCTCGACCTTCTCCGACGCCGGCGGCGCGGTCATCCTCATCGCCGCCGCGTACGGCGCGGCGTTCGGCGTCATCTTCGCCGTCATCGCGTTCTCGATGACCGGCGGACGGCGGGACTTCAAGAGCCGCAGCCAGATCGTCGCCTCGCACTACAGCGTCGTCGTCGACCAGGAGGTCTTCGGCCGGGCCAGGCAGCTGCTCTCTGAGCTGCCCGGCGGCACGACCCCGCCGCCGGTGCTCTGAGCCGCTGACCCGCCGGCGTCGGCTCAGTCGGCCGCGGCGTCCGGCTCCCGTGCGTCGCTCGTCGGCACGCCGTGCGCGTGAGCTGCGTCGAGCACCCGGCGGGCGGCGCCGTCGAAGTCCGGGTGGGGTCGCCAGGGGGAGTCCTCAAGCCCGACGAGGCGCACCCGCCGGCCCCGAGGGTCGGTGGCCACGACGGCGCGGACCCGGCCGAGCGCCTCGACCCGCAGCCCGCCGAGGCTCTCCCAGCCGAGCACCCGACGCCGGAGCCGGTTGACGACGAGGCCGTCCTCGCGGACGCCGGTGAACCACCGGCTGCCGGCGATGAACCACCACAGCCCGGCGAGCACCGAGATCACGGCACCGGCGGGCGCGGGGACGGCGAGCACCGCCGCGCCGACGAGGCCGAGGACGAGCTCGGGCAGGCGCTGGCGCGCGGAGAGGTAGAAGCGGTCCGGGTGCTGCACGGGGCCAGTCTCGCCCGATAGCGTGGTTACCGGTCGGTAACCGTCGTCCGGGAGCGGGTGGTCCTCATGCAGTTCGGTCGGTACTTCGAGGAGTTCGAGGTCGGCGCCGTCTACAAGCACTGGCCGGGCAAGACGGTGACGGAGTACGACGACCACCTGTTCTGCCTGTTGACGATGAACCACCACCCGCTCCACCTCGACGCCCACTACGCCGAGAGCACGACGCAGTTCGGGCGCAGCGTCGTCGTCGGCAACTACGTCTACTCGCTCCTGCTCGGAATGTCGGTCGCCGACGTCAGCGGCAAGGCGATCGCCAACCTCGAGATCTCCTCGCTGCGCCACGTGGCCCCGACGTTCCACGGCGACACCCTCTACGGCGAGACGACGGTGCTCGGCGCGGTCGAGTCGACGTCGAGGCCCGACCGCGGCGTCGTCGAGGTCGAGACGATCGGCTACAAGCAGGACGGCACCGTCGTCTGCGTGTTCCGGCGCAAGGTCATGGTCCCCAAGCGACCCGTCGGAGAGGTCGAGGGCGCGTCGTCCCTCGCCAGCGAGCAGCCGGGTCGTCCGGAGCCGGGTCCGGTGCCTCGGCGCGGGTGATCACCGGCTCTTGTGGCGACCGACGTCGAGTGCCACCGTGATCACCATGAGGAGCGAGCCGACCTGCCCACGCTGCGCCGGAGCGCTGCGAGCCCCCACGGTGTGGCGCAGCGAGTGGACCTGCGCCCTGCACGGTGAGGTCGCGCCCGTGCAGCCGCTCGTCCCGCCGAGCGCGCCGGTGCTCCACGCGGTGGCGCACCGGTCGAGCGTCCCGGTCTGGCTGCCATGGCCGCTGCCGGCCGGATACGTCGTCACGGGCATCCTTCACGCCGGCGACGACCGCGCCGGGGCCCGGGCGACGGCGGTCGCCTGCACCGGTCCCGCGCCGTTGGGTGGCGCCGGGGAGATCGTCGTCGTGGCCGAGGCACCCGCGACGGGTCTCGGAGCGCGGCTCGCGGGGCTGCCCGGCCCTGACCCGGGCGACGGCATCGGCACCCGTCCGCCGGAGCTCAAGATCGCCGTCGGTGGGCACCCGACGGCGCTGTGGCTCGTGCCGGGGACGCCGCAGGACCGTGCCGTCTACGTGGGCGAGGCGCTCGGCAGCTGGCTGTGGCTCCTGCTCTGGCCGCCGGACGGCGACCTCCTCCTCGACGACTCGACGGGCCTCATGGACCTTCGCGAGGTCACCGTCGAGCTCGACCTGCCCTTCGGTGCCCTGAGCCCGCGGCTGCGCGGCTGAGCCGCCGGCCCGAGCCGCCGGCCCGAGCCCGTCGGGGCGGCCGGCTGCCGCCCGCCCGCGGTGGGCGGTGCCTACGCTGGGCGGCGATGCGCATCGACCTGCACAGCCATAGCCGGGTCTCCGACGGCACGAGCACCCCGGCGGAGCTCGTCGCCGAGGCGGCCGCCGCGGGGCTCGACGTCCTCGCGCTGACCGACCACGACACGACCGCGGGCTGGGATGACGCCGCTGCAGCCCTGCCCGTCGGCCTCTCGCTGGTGCTGGGCATCGAGGTGTCGTGCACGACGACCGGCGGCATCTCCCTGCACCTGCTCGCCTACCTGCCCGACCCGACCTCGGCCGGCCTCGCCGAGCACCTCCGGCGGGTTCGCGAGGACCGGCTGCCCAGGCTGCGGCGCATGGTGGCGCGGATGGTCGCTGACGGTCAGCCCATCACGTGGCAGCAGGTCGAGGACCAGCTGCCCGAGGGCTCGACGGCGGGGCGCCCGCACATCGCCGACGCCCTCGTCGAGTCCGGCGTCGTCGGGCACCGGGACGAGGCGTTCGACGGGCTGCTGGACTCGGGAGGCCCGTACTACGAGCGCCACTACGCGGTGCCGGCGCTGGAGGCGGTGCGGCTCGTGCGGGTCGCCGGGGGCGTGCCGGTGATCGCGCACCCCGCCGCGTCGGCCAGGGGGCGGACCATCTCCGATGAGACCGTCGCCCAGCTCGCCGCCGCGGGCCTCGCGGGCCTCGAGGTCGACCACCGGGACAACCCGCCGGAGGCCCGGGCGCGGCTACGCGGGCTCGCCGCCGACCTCCACCTGCTCGTCACCGGCTCCAGCGACTACCACGGCTCCGGCAAGCGCAACCGGCTCGGCGAGAGCACGACGTCGGCCGAGACGCTCGAGGCGATCGTCGCCCAGGCTCGCTCCGGCGTCGAGGTCGTCACCGGCTGAGGCCCGGATGGCGGTCTTGACGGCTCAGGCGGCGGTCTGAGCCACCCGGAGCCGGGCGTCACGGACGTGCGGGCCCTCGCGCAGCGAGGCCGGGACGGCGAGGAGCGTGAGGCGCAGCGCCCGTAGGCCCGCGGTGGTCGCGGGCTCGGTGAGCCGAGTTGCGGGCAGGCCGAAGGACCGCCGCGCCCACGTCGGCAGGGCGGCGAACGCGAGCCCGCTGAGCGAGAGCCAGGCGGGCACTGCTGGCGTCGCCCAGGTGACCGCGGTCGGCATCGGGGGCCTGATGAGCAGCCGGGCCGCCTCCCGGGCCTCCGGGGTCGCGACAAGGAGCGGACGCATGGCCTTGTGGTACCCACGCAGCTCGGCCCGGTTTGTCGGGACGTCGGCCGGGTCGATGCCGACGAGTCGTGCGGAGACGACCTGCTCCCGGACGTAGGCGTCCGCCTCGTCGTCGGTCAGGCCGAGCCCGGAGCGCCGCGCGAGGGCGAGGAACGAGTCGACGAGGCACGCGTGCACCCACAGCTGGAGGTCTGGCTGGTCGAGCCCGAGCCGGTGGTGGACGGCCCGGACGTGGGCTGCCACGGCCTCGGCTTCGTCGGTGGCGGAGTACGTCGTCGTCGCGACGTACTCCGCGGTCCGGCGCAGGCGGCCCCACGGGTCCTCGCGGTAGTCGGAGTACGCCGCCATCCCTGCCATCGCCCGCGGGTGCAGCGCCTGGAGCAGCAGGGCTCGCAGGCCGGCGACGGCCATCGAGGGGTCGGCGTGGACGCGCCAGGTCACGGAGTCGGGGCCGAACAGCCCGGGGTCTGCGGTGCTCATCACCTCCCAGTGTCGGTGGTCATCAGCGCCGGCGCCCGCTGGGAGGGCGCTACCCGTGCCTCGCGTCCTCGACGTCGGCGAAGAAGGCCGCGAGCACCGCTGCCGTCGCCTCCGAGCTCTCCCAGGCGGGGGAGTGGCCCGCGCCGGGGACGACCTCGTAGCGAGCCCCGATCCGCGCCGCCATCGCAGCCTGCTCGGCCGGCGTCCACGCGTCGTCGTCGGAGCCGTGGACGACGAGGACGGGCAGGCCGGCTGCCGCGAGATCTTCGGAGCGGTCCGGCTCCTCGAGGAGCTGCTCGGCGATCCGCAGGACGCTGACCTGGTCGTTGCCCATCCAGCGCTCCTCGAGGAACGCGGCGATGTGCGGGGGCTCGGGGGCGATCCCGAGGTCGCGCTCGCGCTGCTGCAGGGCCTGCCACACCGTGGCCTGGTCGTGCTGGCGAAGCGCCTGGGCCAGCAGCCGGGTCTCCTGCGCCCGCAGGGTGATCTGCCCGGGTCCGCTGCAGAGCAGCGTCAGCGAGCGCATCCCCGACGGGTCGGCGATCGCGGCGTCGCGGACGACGAGCCCGCCGAAGGAGTGGCCGAGGACGTGGACGTCGCCCCCGAGCGCCGCGACGAGCGCAAGGACGTCGCGGCCGAGCTCCTGCACCTCGTAGTGCGCCGTCTCCATCGCCGGGGGCGACTCGTGCTGCCCTCGCATGTCGATGGCCATGACGCGGTGACCATGCGCGGCGAGGGGCTCGAGGACGGCGAGGAAGTCCTCCTTCGAGCCGGTGAAGCCCGGGACGAGGAGGACGGGCCGTCGTTCGGGCCGCCCCGCCGGCGGTGCCGCGGGCACGTCGAGGACGACGAGCTCGCCGTGCCAGGCGCGGACGGTGTGCCGGACGGCGGACCGGGGGGGCTCGAGGCTTCGGGGGGTGCTCACCCGAGGCAGGCTAGCCGCGACGGGACCGCCGTCCGTCCGCCGCCCGTGCCGGGGGCAGAATGGTCCCGTCGGGGGTGACGAGCCGCGCGGAGGCCTCCCGCGGCGACCACCCGGCCCATCCACCTGACGGAGCGCGCCCATGACCCGCACGATCGCCGTGGCGAACCAGAAGGGTGGTGTCGCGAAGACGACGACGGTCGCCAGCCTGGGGTCCGCTCTCGTCGAGCTCGGCCAGCGGGTGCTCCTCGTCGACCTCGACGCCCAGGCCTGCCTGTCCTTCTCCCTCGGCCTCGACCCCGACGAGATCGACGGCTCGGTCCACGACGTCCTCGTCGGGCGCCTCGGGGCGAAGGACGCCGTGCGTACGACCGCGGACGGCGTCGACATCATCCCCGCGACGATCGAGCTCGCCGGGACCGAGAACCAGCTGCAGATGCGGGCGGGCCGCGAGTTCGTCCTGCGCACCGCTCTGGCCCAGGTGCTCGATGCCTACGACGTCGTCCTGCTCGACTGCTCGCCCTCCCTCGGCGTCCTCACCCTCAACGCCCTCACGGCAGCCGACAGCGTCATCATCCCCATGCAGTGCGAGATGCTCAGCCACCG
>JBBQFP010000021.1:0-41361 GCA_038322045.1 Actinomycetes bacterium
GATCCGCTCCATCCAGGTTGCGGTCCGCACCACCAAGCCGGTCACGATGACCATCCAGCGCTGGACCGGCACGGCCTGGGTCTACGCGGGCCGGGTCGCCGTACCCGCGACCGGCACGAAGACCAAGACGGTGACCATCCCCCGGCTGGCCAAGAACGCGACCTACCGGGTGATCACCTTCGGCCCCGGCGTGGTCACCACCACCAGCGGCAAGATCGTTTCCCGCTAGGGCGCACGACGAACACGCTCCACCTCGAACAGCCCGACCCGCGCTTTTCGCCCGTCCCACCGAAGAGCCGGCTTGACCTTGACGCAGGGTCAGGGCGCGACGCTGGGGCCATGACCCTGACACCAGCCATCGAGTCGCCGGCCAGTTCGCGGCGGCGGTAGCGGAGATCGACCACCGGTTGTGCGCAGGAATCCGTGAGCTCCAGCGTCACCGGGAGCGGATCGCCAGGCTCGCGGCGGGCGACAGTCTGGCGCTGCCGCCCGAGGCGGCCGCGTACATCGACCGGATGCGTGAGCTCGGGTTCCGGGAGCGGTTGATCGAGATCGAGCGCGACAGCTGGATCCTCATCGCGGCGCAGATGCCGGAAGAAGTGCCCGTCTTCATGGCGACCAAGCACGCGCAGCTCGAGAACCAGGCGGGGCGCACTTCCCGTGCGCGCCGCGCCTGCTCGCGCTCCTCGAGGAGCGCGGCTGGACAGGCTGGACCAACATCAGGCGGATCAACTCAGCGGGGTGACCGGCTGGTGCACCGGCACCCTCCGCCGACCAGAACCCGTTCAGCAGGGTCGCGCTCATGATTGCTGCTCGGATCAGGAACAGGCGGCGTGGACGTGTCGTCCATCGTCTTCCACCGACCCCGCCTATCCGGCCTACTTGGTCACGTCATCTAGACCCAGCGACGCGAGGCAGGCGGCGAAAGACCCGGTCATCAGGATGGTGCGGGCGAGGTTCGCGACGTTCCAGGCGTGCTCGAACTCCTCACGGGCAGAGGCCGGGTCGGACGAGCCGGCCGCGGCGAGCGTGTCGTTGAGCGGGATGTTGATCGCGAACGTGACGACCAGAGCGAGGACATTGAGTCCGACGGCGGCCAGCGCCCAGCGCCGACCCGTGCCCGGCTCGGTGAGGAACGCTCCGATCCCGAGGAGGACTGGGGAGCCCAGGAAGAGCAGCAGGAAGAGCGGGTTCACGATCGACACGTTGATCCGCTGCATGCTGATGACGAAGGTGCGCGCGTCGGCGCCGTGCAGGGCCGGCATCACCGCGATCGCGAAGGCGACGAACAGGCCAGCGACCAGCCCGGTCCCTGCGGTCGCGACGGGCAGCAGCGAGGTCCTCATGCCGCACCGTCCTGGTCGGTCAGGCCCTCGACGAACGCCGTGAAGCCACGCGGTGCGCGACCCAGCGCCTGGCTGACGCCGTCCGTGGTGCGGGCGTTGCGGCCGTCGAGCACGGCGGTGAACAGCTCGACCAGTCCGTGGGCGGTGGCGTCGTCGAGGCCCGTGCCAGTGAGGTCTTCGAGCATCTGCGCCGCGCTGACCTGCTCGTAGTCGACGCCGAGCTGCGCCATTGCCTCGGCGAAGGTGAGCAGCCGGGGGCCGGTGACCTCATGGACCCGGCCGAGGGGTGCCTCGCCGAGCAACAGCGCCGTTGCCACGTCGGCGAGGTCGTCGGCGTCGAGGAAGGGCTCGCCCACGTCGCCGGCCACGAACCGGAGCCGGCCCTCGGCGATCGAGCCCGCGAAGAAGCCCTCCGAGAAGTTCTGCATGAAGAACGCCGCACGGACCACGGCCCACTCGACGCCGTCCGACGTGGCCAAGGCGGCAAGGAGCCGCTCGGCGCGCTGCGCCTCCGGCTCGCCGCGTCCGGACAGCAGCACGATCCGTCGCACCCCGGACTCGGCGGCGAGCCGGGCCAGGTCGGCGACAGTGTCGGGCGCGCCGGGGAAGGCCAGGTCGGGCGCGTACGCGACGTACACCGTGGTGGCTCCGCGGAGCGTGGGCACCCAGGTGGAGCGATCGGTCCAGTCGAACCCGGGTCGGGAGGCGCTCCGCACCGCGGCACCGCGAACCTCCAGGCGGGAGACGATGCGGCGGCCCGTCTTGCCAGTGCCGCCGATGATGAGGTGCGTGTGTGTGGTCATGGACCGCATCACATCGCAGCTGTCCGAGACTTTCCATGCTTCTCAGGCTTGTCTACATACGTCATCGTCTCGCAGGATTGGCGCATGGACGCTCTGGCGGACCTGCTCGACGGCCCCCGCGCACGCGGCGCGTTCCTGCTGCGGGCCGTGATGGCGTCGCCGTGGGGCCTGCGGATCGAGGATGACGCCCCGCTCACGCTGGTCGCGGTGCTGCGCGGCGCCACCGTCCACGTGCCCGACGAGGGTCCGCCCGTCATGCTGGCCCCCGGTGACGTCGCGTTGGTGAAGGGGCCGGCGCCGTACACGTTCGGCGACGACCCAGCCACCGAACCGCGGGTACGGATCCTGCCCGACCAGGTATGCGTCGACCCTGACGGGCAGATCGTCGACCAGGCGATGGACCTGGGCGTACGGCGCTGGGGCAACGCCGCCGACGGAATCGGCGACACCGAACTGCTGATCGGCACCTGGCACGGCGAGTCCGAGGTCAGCCGGCCGCTGCTGGCCGCGCTGCCCGCCTGCGTCGTCCGTCGGCACGGCCAATGGGACGCCACGATGGTCGACCTGCTGGCAGCCGAGACCACCCGCGAGGACCCCGGCCAGGCCGCCGTCCTCGACCGGCTCCTCGATCTCGTCCTGGTCTCAGTCGTGCGGTCCTGGGTAGCCGACGACCCAAGCGTCACCCGCGGCATCGCCCACGCCGACCCGGTCATCGGCCGCGCCCTGCGGCTGCTCCACGGGCACCCCGAGTACCCCTGGACACTGGTCTCGCTAGCGCGGGCGTGCGACTCGTCGCGGGCGGTGTTCGCGCGCCGCTTCACCGACCTCGTCGGCGAGCCCGCGATCGGCTACCTCACCCGCTGGCGGCTCGCCCTGGCCGCCGACCTCTTGGTCGGCACCGAGTACGGCCTCGTCCAGATCGCCAGCGAGGTGGGCTACGGCTCGCCGTTCGCGCTCAGTGCGGCCTTCACGCGGCACCACGGCGTGAGCCCGCGTCAGTACCGTCGCCGCGCCGGCCGGGCGAGCCACGCACCTGCGCGCGCGTCCTCACCGGAGGTGCCCGATGGCGACGACCGACAAGGGGCTGGATGCGGCTGAGCTCGATGCGACGTCCTGCGCACTCGGCGGAGGTAGGTTCGGCTCGTGGACGATGAACCTGCCGGGTCGGTGTCCGATGACGAGGTGCTGCGAGCGGCCGCATCGATGGCCCTGGACTACGCGAGATCGGTGGACGACCTTCGGGTGACCCCGGGCGCCGACGCGCTGGCGGGCCTGGCGATGTTCGACGAGACGCTGCCGGCCACGGGGGCTGACGCAGTGGCTACCCTGCGACTGCTCAACGACGTCGGAGGCCCGGCCGCCGTGGCCTCCACCGGAGGGCGCTACTTCGGTTTCGTCACCGGCGCCACCTACCCCGTCGCGCTCGGCAGCTCATGGGTGGCGAGCGCGTGGGACCAGAACGCCGCCCTTCCGGCGATGTCGCCGGTGGCCGCCAAGCTGCACGACGTCGTGCAGGGATGGCTCGTCGACCTCCTTGGGCTTCCCGCCGGAACCGGTGTGGCGTTCGTCAGCGGCGCCACCGTCGCTAACGCCGCATGCCTGGCGGCCGCGCGCGACGCCCTGCTGAGCAGGCTCGGCTGGGACGCTCAGGCTGACGGGCTGTTCGGGGCACCGCGGCTCGAGGTCGTCATCGGCGAGCGCGCACACTCCACGCTGTCCAAGTCGCTGGGGCTCATCGGGCTCGGCCGTTCGCGCGTCACGGTCGTGCCTTCCGACGACCAAGGTCGCCTGCGGGCTGACCTGTTGCCCGACGTCGATGGCCCTGTGCTGGTCTGCGCGCAGGCTGGCGAGGTCAACACCGGGGCGTTCGACCCCTTCGACGAGATCGCCGACTGGCTGGCCGCACGGTCGGGCTGGTTGCACGTGGACGGGGCTTTCGGCCTGTGGGCGCTCGCCGACCCAAGCCGGTCCCACCTGGTCCAGGGGTTGGACCGCGCTGACTCCTGGGCGACGGACGGGCACAAGTGGCTCAACGTCACCTACGACTGCGGCATCGCGTTCGTCCGTCGGACCGAGGACCTGCGGCGCACCTTCGCCGCGTCCGCGGGATACCTGCCCCCGGACTCCGGGTTCGAGGCCATGCACCACACCCCCCAGTCCTCGCAACGCGCCCGCCAGGTGGAGGTGTGGTCGGTGCTGCGGACACTGGGGCGGCACGGTGTCGCGACGATGGTGGCGGATTCCTGTGCGGCAGCGCTGGTCATCGCAGAAGAGCTGCGCGCCGGCGGCCTGACCGTCCTCAACGAGGTGGTGCTCAACCAGGTCCTCGTCCGCCTCGACGACGGCGGCACCACGGCGGCGCTCATCGCCGAGGTCCAGTCCGACGGGCGGATCTGGTGCGGTGCGACGTCCTGGCAGGGGGCGACGGCCATGCGCATCAGCGTCTCGTCGTGGAAGACCGATGCGCAGGACGCCGCCTTTGCCTCGGGCGTGATCCTCGACTGCGCCCAGCGGGTGCGCGCCCGGCTCTAGGTGGCTGGTGGGTCAGGGCACCCGTCCAGCTGGAAGAACGACGCCAAGAATCTGGCCACCGCGTCGTCCGCGTGGTTGCCGATGTGGAGGAGAGCGACCTCCTGCACCGACTGCATCGCATTGCTGACAGCCACCGGCAGGCCTACCTCCCCGAGCCAGCCGGCATCGGTGTCGCCGTCGGCGATCCCGATGCACTCATGCGCCAGGATCCCCAGCCGACCGAGCACGAATCGCAGGGCCTCCTTCTTCGTCGCCCCGGGAGTGCTCGTCTCGAAGAACTGGTCCATACCTCGGTTCAGGAGAGGTAGCTCAGCGGCGACGTCGTCCTGGGCGCCGTCCAGGACCGCAGGATCACCGCTGAGCATCACCTTCACCACCTGCTCGCTCATGATGCGTTCCAGGGGTGCGATGTCGACCGTCTCCTCATTGATCTGTGCCAGCAGTGCGGCGCCACGGGACGCCTTCTCCGCCGCCATGCCCGAGAGGTTCCACAGGATGCAGTCCAGCCCTCGTGACGCCGCGAAGGCCACGATGCGTCCGACGGTCTCTGGATCGATGACGGACACGAACAGCCGCTCCCGCGTGGTCGGGTCCGTGACCATCGCGCCGTTGCAGGAGATCACTGGTGCAGTCAGCCCGCTGTCATCACTGATGACGAGTGCGGCATGTTCCGTGCGCCCCGTCACGATGATGGGCGTGACGCCGTGCGTGGTCAGCTGTGCCAGCACACGTCTCGTCGCGGCACTCACCCGGTGGTCCGATCCGGCCAGCGTGCCGTCGACGTCGAGCGCAACTGCTCGCACGGTCGACGCCATCACGATGAGACTGTCCCTCCGTCCAGGGCTGGCGTTCCCGCTGGCCGTGGCCGGTGCCGGAGGACCAGCGCCCTGTACGCGACGACCTCGTCAGCACGTCGCTCCGGCGACCATGCAAGCAGCGCGCCGAGCTCGTCGGCGATGCGCTCAACTCCCTCCAACCCACCCCGGACGTCCCAGAAGAAGGCGGATGTCCGCCGGACGAGGAGATCCTGCAGGCTGTGCACCATCTCTTCCTCCACCGCGTAGACGAGCTCCGCGCGGGTGAGGCTTCGCGCACCGATCACCTCGTGGTTGCGGGCGTCCGTGGTCCACAGGGTGAGGATCTTGCGGGCGTTCGATCCGTATCGTCGGTGCCAAAGCATCGCGAGGTCGGTAGGGACGGACGCGGACAGGGCGGCGGGCAGCGTGGAGACGTCGGCGGCGCCGCCCGAGATCGGTGTCCGGGCAGCCAAGGAACGTCGCGGGCTCTTCCTGCCGAGTGCCTTGGCCGCGGCGTCGACCAGATGTTTCGCCATCACCCTGTTGCTCGTGAGCTTCCCACCAGAGATCGTGATCATCCCTGTGGTCCCCGTGGTGATCGCATGCTCTCGAGAGGTGTTGCCCGCGCTGACGCCAGGCGCAGGAGCGATGAGCGGACGCAGACCCGCCCACGAGCCGACGACATGTGCTTCGGTCAGGTGCGCGTCGGGGATGGTGTGGTTCGCAACGTTGAGCAGGTAGGTGACGTCCTCCGGCTCGGGGTGCACGTCGTCCAGATCGCCTTGATAGTCGGTGTCAGTCGTCCCGATGTAGACGACGTCACCCTCAAGCGACGGCGTGGGCCAGACAACCCGGTTGTCATCAGGAGAACGCAGGAAGACCGCTGTCCCGAGCGGGAAGTCGCTCTTCTTGACCACGATGTGCACCCCCTTCGTCGGCCGTAGCCTGTGGGTGCTCGGGGCGTGTTCGAGCGCGCGCGTGCTGTCGGTCCAGGGACCCGTAGCGTTGAGAACCTGACGAGCGCGCACGTCGAACGTCTCGCCCGTGAACCCGTCCGTGACCTTCACCCCGCGACATGCGCCCTTGTCGAGGATCAGATCAGTGACGGTTGCGTGGTTGACCAGCAGTGCACCGGCCTCCGCCGCACCGTGTGCGGTGTCCAGGGTCAGGCGAGCGTCATCGGTGAGCACATCGAAGTACATCCCCGCGCCGAGCAGGCCTTCCGTTCGAAGGTACGGCTCTCTCTCCACGACCTTCGCCGGGCTCAGCATCGTGTGCCGGCGCTTTCGCCACGATCCAGATGCGACGTCGTAGAAGGTCAGACCGAGGTTGAGACGCGCCTTGCTCTCCGGGTACCCGGTGTAGAGCAGGTAGAGGAACGGGCGCACCTCGGTCAGGTGCGGGGCCAGCCTCAGCATGCGCTCGCGCTCTCGCACCGCTTCTGCGACCAGACGGAACTGATAGGTCTCCAGGTACCGGAGCCCACCGTGAATGAGCTTCGATGAACGGCTCGAGGTACCGGAGGCGAAGTCGTCCTTCTCGACCAGGACCACCGACATCCCGCGGAGGGCCGCATCACGGGCCGTCGCGGCACCGGTGATGCCTCCACCGATCACGACGAGGTCGAACAGCGTCTCGGTGAGGCTAGCAGGGGTGGCGCGCTTCACTTCTTCGCCCAGCCTCGAGCTCTCGACACCGCGCGCGTCCAGTCCGCGTACGTCGCGGCGCGCTCGCCCTCGGGGGCGCTCGGGAGGAAGGTGGCGTCGGTCTGCTGGGTGGCGAAAGCGTCGTCGGTGCTCGGCCAGACCCCCACGGCGAGTCCCGCCAGGAGTGCCGCGCCCAGGCTGGTCGCCTCGGTGTTCTTGGGTCGGACCACGGCTACGCCCAGCTGGTCCGCCTGGATCTGCATGAGCAGGTTGTTCCGTGACGCCCCGCCATCGACCGCGATCTTGGTGATCGAATGACCCGACACACGGCTCATCGTGTCGATGAAGTCACGGACCGAGTAGACGATGCCCTCGAGCGTCGCCCGGGCAAGATGGCCACGCCGCGTGCCGGGAGTGATGCCGATGATCAGACCGCGGGCGTACGAGTCCCAGTAGGGAGCCGACAGGCCCGTCAGTGCCGGCACGAAGTAGACGCCGCCGTTGTCGGGAACCGTGAGGGCAAGGGACTCGGACTCCGCCGACGTCTCGATCATCCCCGCGCCGTCGCGCAGCCACTGCACCGCCGCTCCGGTGGATCCGGCGTAGCCCTCGAGGGCGTAGATGGTCTCACCCTTCATCCGCCACGCGATCTGACAGGTCAGGCCACTGGCTGTGTCGATCATCGGTTCGTTGCCGATGTTCATGTCGAGGAAGGTCCCGGTCCCGTGGGTGCACTTGACCATCCCCGGTCGGACGCAGCCCTGCGCGAACAGAGCCGAGTGCTGGTCGGCGATGGCGGAGCCGATGGTGACGGACGCGCCGAAGACCGCCGGGTCGGTCGTTCCCAGGTCGCCCGAGTCATCGCGTACCTCTGGGTACATCGACATCGGGATGCTCAGGGCGGTGAGCCACTCCTCGTACCAGGCGCCCGCCAGCAGGTCGTAGGACCCGGTCACCGACGCGTTCGACGCACTGATGACGTGCTCCGCGCCACCGGTAAGCCGATGGATCAGCCACGAGTCGATGGTTCCGAACGCGAGGTGCCCAGCGTCGGCCAGGGCACGCGCTCCGTCGACGTTGCTCAGGATCCACTCCAGGCTCAGGGCCGAGTAGACAGGTGCGAGCGACCATCCAGTGTGCGCGTACGCTTTCTGTCCCCACTCGGCCGCGAGCTCTGCCGCGCGGTCCGCAGTTCTGGTGTCCTGCCACACGATCGCCTTCGTGATCGGGTTCCCGGTGCGCCTGTCCCACACGACGGTGGTCGCCCGCTGGTTGGTGATCCCCACAGCCGTCACGTCGGAAGGGGCAAGGGCTGCCGCCCCCAGCGCCGCCCCGATCATGGCCTTCGTGGCCTCCCAGATCTCTTGGGCATCGTGCTCGACCCGCTCCGGGCTGGGGTGGTACTGGGGGAACTCGGTGTACGCCTGGCCGAGAACCGTGCTGTTCTCGTCGTAGATGAGCACGCGGGTACCAGTGGTTCCCGCGTCGATGACCAGCAGGCGAGCGTCTGACATCTCAGGACTCTCTTCCGTGAGTTGGTGCCCGGTCGGGCGGGAGCGGTGGCAGGGAGGCCCTAGAGCCCCAGCTTTCCGGGGTTGAGCAGCCCTTGGGGGTCCAGGGCGGTCTTGAGCTTGCGCAGGATCAGGTGGGAGGCACCCAGGGAGCGACGCGAATACGGTGACCGGGCGAGTCCACCGCCGTGATGGTGGGAGAGCTCGGCCCCGCGGGCCAGGCAGATCTCCATGGCTGTCGACCAGAGTGCCTCGATCCGCTCGATGGCCAGGGCATCTGTCGTTGTCTGCCCCAGCAGGATCAGGTACATGGAGGCGCCCTGCGTGTACACGTGGGAGAAGTGCGCGAGGACCTCATCTGATAGTGGCGCGAGACCCTCTTTCAAGGCCGAGTGCAGACCGACCAGGTTGCCCCAGGTGTGCGCCACCTCGATGGTCTCGGCATACCCGCCCGGTGTCGCGAGCAGGTTCTCCACCGTGGAGAAGTCGTAGCGTCGCCCCAGCCATCCCTGTGCGCCGTCAGGGCCTAGCCCGGTACCGCCGAACTTCGCCGCGAGCTCGCTGAGCACCTCGAGCTCAGTCCGTGCGACCCGGTCGATCCCTCGGCTGCCGAGGAAGAGGACCGGCGTCGGGAAGGCCGGGTCGACCATGGCGTGCCGCGCCTCATCGGCGTCGTACAGCCGCAGGAGGAAGGGACGCAGCCCGAGGCTGGCCTGCTCCCTCAGGAACGCCAGCCCCTCGGTGACCGTCGGCATGGCGAACGTCTCGACCAGCTGCGTCTGCGCGACGGGAAAGACCTTGAGCGTGACCGAGGTGATCACGCCGAGGGTCCCCTCGGAGCCGAGGAAGATCTGCCGCAGATCCGGACCCATGGCCGCGCGCGGTGATGCCTTGAGCTCGATCGTCTCGCCGGTCGCGAGGATCACGGTGTATCCGACGACCAGGTCCTCGATACCCCCGTACAACGACGAGAACTGACCTGTGGCCAGGGTGGCCAGCCATCCTCCGACGGTGGAGCGGTACAGAGACTGCGGTGAGTGCCCCAGGGTCAGGCCACGACGGCCCAGGGCGTCCTCGAGGGCGCCGCCGTTATGGCTCGCGGTCGCGGTCACGGTCAGATCGGCCTCGTTCACCGCATACGTCGCGGGTATGCCGGCGATGTCGAGGACGATCCCGCCCTTGACCGGAAGCGGCTGTCCGGTGACCGACGAGCCGAGCGCCCGGACGGTGACCGGAACCTGTTCCCGCGCGGCGATCGCCAGCACGTCGGTAATCTGGTCGACCGACCTGACGCGGACGAGGACGTCAGCCATGTTCGGATGGCGTCCTTCCAGCGCCCACTTGCTGGCGAGCGGCCATGAGTCGTGGCTGGTCGACTCGAGGTCGGCCTGCGTGGTGCTGACCGCGTCGGGACCCAGCGCAGCGGTCAGGGATCCGAGGACGGAGGTCAGCGGCCGCACACGATGTCCTATCGGTCGGGAGGCACTCGCCCCGGCGACTACTCCGTCTTTGGAGTAGTCCGCATGTGTACTATTCCAACGTCACCCGGTCCTGTCAACGGTCTGGAGACGCGTCCTCACGCGTCGCAGAGCCGCAGAAGGGAGTGCGCTCATGCCCGCCACCGGTGAAGCGGTCCTGGCGCTGGGGAACGCGCTGCACCCCGCCGTCCGCCGCATCGTGACCGACGCGCTTGCCCGGGGTGTGGGATCGCCCCTGCCGACGAACGCTCACTACCTGCAGACGTACGGGATCGGTGCGGGGACCATCCAGCGAGCACTCACGCTGCTCGAGGACCGGGAGGTCCTCCAGACAAGCTCTCACGGCCACCGCGGGCGGACGATCGATACGATCGACGTCGGACAGGCCTGGCAGGCGGGAGGCCTGCCGCCGGTGCGGCTCCTCCTGCCTCCCAGCGGACCCGCCGAGATCGACGTGCTGGACCGCCTCCTCGCGGAGGGACTCACGAATCTCGGCATCCCGCACACGGTTCACCACCGCCGCGGAGGCGGCAGGCGGCTCGCGTCGGTGCGCAGCGGGGAGCACGACATCGCCCTGATCTCAGCAGGGGTGAGCGCAGAGGACGTCGTCCCAGAGACGGACCCACGCCCAGCTGCAGCGGACCGGGGCTCGCCACTCACCCGGATGCTTGCGCCGGGCACCTACTACGCGCCTGGGCGCCTGGTCGCGGTGCGCCGCACGGACTCGCGGGCCATGGCACCGGCGAGAATCGGCATCGACAGCCAGTCATCCGATCACGTCGCCCTGACGACCGGCGAGTATCCGGAGTCGGCGGGCGTGAGCTATGTCGAGATTCGCTTCCCCAGCATTCCGGCGGCCGTGCTCCGTGGTGAGGTGGATGCCGGGATCTGGCACCTGCAACGCTCGTTCATCCCTCTGGACCTCGCCGGGCTGTCGACGGCACGACTCACCAGGCAGGCCGCCACCGAGGTCTGGGACCGCCTTTCAGCAGCCGTGCTGGTGGGCTGGGAAGGCAGACCAGAGCTGGCTGCGGTCCTGGCCTCGATGCCACTGGACGACGTCGCGGCCCAGCAGACCGATGCGATGCGTGGCGATGCGGACCTCAGGGACGTCGACGACTGACGCCAGGGGCTCCCGGCGACGGTGCAGAAGTACCAGCACGCGATGGGTGTGGTGAACCGGCCGCGTGACTGGTCGTTCCTGGCTCACTTCAGCGGGCGTTTCCGGCTACGGGGGCAAGGACGTTGGATGCCAGCCGAGGTCTGGCAGTACAACAGCGCGGTGGAGGTAGCGCGTGTCTTCCACATGCGCATCGACTTCGCCGGCGTCGTCCCGATGGTCGGTCGCGACACCTACCTGCGGGGCAACTGGCCGCGCATCGCCGCGTCGG
Organism: Actinomycetes bacterium; assembly: GCA_038322045.1. Taxonomy (GTDB): domain Bacteria; phylum Actinomycetota; class Actinomycetes; order JBBQFP01; family JBBQFP01; genus JBBQFP01. Next base: position 11,505 of record JBBQFP010000021.1, read on the forward strand.
CGATGAGGTAGTCGATGGTCACGGCGCCGGAGGGCACGTCGACCAGGGCTGTGAACTCATCGAGGTCGGTCGGGTAGTCGCTGACTCTCGAGCGTTGCAGGAGACCCACAGGGCGCCCACCCAGCAGGACGACGAGGTCCTCGCCTGCTTCCTCGCCCCGGACGCTGGGACCGAAATCACGTTCCACCGCGGCCGTGGAGAACTCGTGGTTCCACCAGCGGCGACCTGTGGCTCGGCCAGCCAGCTGGCGAGCATGGGGAGGTCATCGGCACCGAGAGGGCGCCACGTGAGGTCGTCGACCCCGGGGCTCCCGCTGCTCTCGTCGTCCGACATCGGTCGACATCCTGTCCTCGGAGCGCTTCAGTCACAACGGAGTCTGCGGGCCTCGACGGCCACAGTTTGCCTGCTGGTCGCCTGGAGTGAATGTGGAGGCCAACTGAGGCCCCTTGCCTGAGAACCGTCCGAGGCGCTCGACCTCGGCGGATCCCGGAGGTTGCTCCATGAGTTCTTTTCGTCGCGCCGGTGCGTTGGGCGCAGCAGCAGGCGCTCTGACTGTGTCGGCGGTGGTGGCTGGGTCGATGACCGCCACCGCGTCATCAGGGTTCTCCGTGGGCAACGTGCCTTCGGCCAACCCCCGCGCAGGTGTACAGAGCGATGTGCTCGGGGCGGGCCTGGCTCAGACGTCGGTGGCCTGGGGGAACCTGCCGTTGGCAAACCCGGACCTGGCTGCCGGGGTGACCCACTACGGGTATGTCACCGCAGGCGGTCCGCTCACCCAGGACCCCAAGGAGGCCTTCAAGACCGAGCCCGACAAGAATGTGTACCTGGTGCTCGGCGGCCACCACTACCTGTTCCAGGGCCACGAGGGCGGTCCGCGGGGCTACCTCACCCGGATCGACCTGGACCAGGCCGACCCGGCCAAGCGCGTGTCGCTCGTCACGGACGTCGATGCTGACGGCAAGGCGCTGCCGACCTTCGACGGCATCACCTGGGACCCCTGGACGAAGCAGCTGCTGCTGACCGCAGAGTCGGCCTACCCCAAGGGCGGAGTCTGGGCGGTGACCCTCGACGACCAGGGGGATGCGACGACCGGCCGCGCGGTTCGGCTGCCTGCCCTGGGGTCCGGGGGCTACGAAGGGGTCCAGAACGACTCGGCCGGCAACGTCTGGCTGGTCGAGGACATCGGCGGACCAGGGACCGCGGGTGGCAAGAAGCCGAACAGCTATCTCTACCGGTTCATCCCGGCCGACAAGACCGACCTCACGAAGGGCGGGACGCTGCAGGCGCTTCAGGTGCTGCGGCCCGACCACTCGCCGATCACCGCAAGCCAGCTGTCCGCCGACCCAGCCGCGTCGGTCATCACTGACCTCCACACGTACGGAAAGTCCTTCGACACGACCTGGGTCACGGTGAACCGCGGCGCAGAGCTGGTCAACTCGACCGCTAGCGCCGCCGCGGCCGGCGCCACTCCCTTCAAGCGCCCGGAGAATGGGGTGTTCCGACCAGGCACCAGATTCGGCGAGTTCTACTTCACCGAGACCGGGGACACCAGCACGGCGAGCACTCTGCCGGGCGCCTACGGGGCGGTCTTTCGACTCTCCCAGGCCTCCCCGAGGGCTGACCGGGGTTCCCTGTCTCCGGTGCTCGTGGGCGACCCTTCACACACCGGCCTTGACAACATCCAGTTCGCGGGCAGAGACCAGCTGCTGGTGGTCGAAGATGGCGGAGACTCGCTGCACACCCAGCGGGACGGCCTCGACTCCGGTTACCTGATCGACCTCGACGGCCACGACCGCAAGGCGCCCAAGGTCACCCGCTGGCTGGCCGAGGGCCGCGACGCGTCCGCCCTCTACGACGCGACCACCAGTCCCGGCTACAACGACGGCGACAACGAGATCACCGGCATCCACGTCTCCGACGGCGATCCCTCGACCGGTGGAGTCCTCGGAGCCAAGGTCCCTCAACCGCTGAACGGGAGCTGGCGGGTCTTCTGGACCCAGCAGCACGGCGACAACGTCACCTGGGAGGTGACTCCCTCGGGCCGTCACGGTCACAGTGACGACCAGGGCGTCGAGCACGCCGGCGGAAGCTGACCGTCGGTCACGCGTCACCGACGCCCCCCGGGCGGGGCAGACTCGGAGGGTGATCGAGCGAGCAGGACCCAACGACCTGATGCAGCTGGCACTCGACGTAGGACCGGTGCCGATGCAGATTGCCGCCTTGGTGCTGCTCGAGCCGGGGGCGGCCGTTGACCTGGACGCGGCCCGGGCGCTGGTGAAGCAGCGCCTGGGTCGCGTCCCTCGCCTGCGTCAGCGGCTGGTAGGTGCACCGATCGGCTGTGGGCGCCCCTACTGGGTCGACGACGCCGACTTCGACGCGACCCGGCACATCCACGTGGTCGGCTGTGGGGATCCGGGGGACGAGGCGGCGCTGCTGGACGCTGCTCTGGCCGTCGTCGTCAGACCCCTGGACCGGTCCCGACCCATGTGGTCGGCGACCTTCGTCACCGGACTGGCCGACGGTCGCGTTGCTCTTGTCGTCGTCCTTCATCATGTGGTCGCCGACGGCATGGGTGGCCTGGCGGTGCTCGGTGAGCTGGTCGACGCCGGGCTTGTCCCGCGCGAGCTGCCGGAGTTCGGTTTCCCTCGTCCGGCGCCGTCCCGACGTGCTCTGGTCCTCGATGCCTGGACGACGCGCGTGCGTGCTCTGTCCCGAGCTCCGGAGCTGCTGCGACAGCTGGCGGCGGGAGTGACTGAGCTTGGCTCGCCGCGTGCGGGAGCGCCCCGGACGTCGTTCAACCAGCCGGCTGGTTCCCGCCGTGCAGCGTGTGTCGTGCGCGCGGACCTCGCCGTCGTCATCACCGCGGCCCATGCGCACGGCGGCACCGTCAACGACGTCATCCTGACGGCGGTCACGGGAGCCCTGGGCGGACTGCTCGCCGCGCGCGGCGACGTGGTGCCGAGCCTTGTCGTGTCAGTTCCGGTCTCTGGCCGCGCCACGGCGAGCGGGGTCGACCTGGGTAACCGGGTAGGAGCGATGCCGATGGCGTTGCCGATCGTCGGCGACCCGGTCACCCGCCTGAGGTCGGTCGCGGCGATCACCCGGACGCGCAAGCAAGCGAAGCCAGGGGCGTCGGCTGCCCTGCTCCAACCGCTCTTTCGGGCAATGGCGGTGCTGGGGGTGCTCAGCTGGTTCATCAATCGTCAGCGGGTCGTCAACACGTTCGTCACCAACGTTCGCGGCCCAGCTGTCCCTCTGACGTTCATGGGGGCCACGATCACAGAGATCATCCCCATCTCGGGGATCGCCGGCAACGCGACCGTGGCGTTCGCTGCCATGTCCTACCGTGGTGCCCTCACCGTGACCGTCATGGTCGACCCAGACGCGGTGCCGGAATTGGCGATGGTGGCTGCGGCGCTGCACGACGAGCTCGAGGCGCTCAGCCGGCAGTGAATGTCAGGTGAACAGTGACAACGGAGCGGTCGCTGCCGAACCGGTGGGCAGCTGATCGGCCGGCTGAGGTCGAGCGATGAGAAAGCCCTGCACCGTGTCACAACCGAGCTGCCGCAGGCACTCCAGCTGGCTCTGGCGCTCCACGCCCTCGGCCGTGACCGTGAGTCCGAGGGCGTGGGCTGCATCGATGACTCCCCCGATGAGCAGGGCCTCGGCGGTGTCGGTGTCCACGCGGTCCACGATCGACTTATCGATCTTCACGATCGTGATGGGGAGATCGCGGAGCCGGCCGAGCGACGAGTACCCGGTTCCGAAGTCGTCGAGGGCGACGCCCACCCCCGCGCACAGCAACCTCTCGAGCTGGGCGCGCGCGTGAACGAGGTCCGCCACCGCGGCCTGCTCGGTCACTTCGACCTTGAACAGGCGCGGCGGGATGCCGTGCTGGTCGAGCAGCTGGAGGATGTCGTCGGCGAGCGTGGGGACGGCCAGCTGGAGCGGGGAGACGTTGACGGCCACCGCTCGTTCCTGTCCTGCCCGCATCCACCGTTCCAGCTGCTCGCACGCCTGTTCCAGCACCCACTGACCCAGACGGAGTATCTGACCGCTGCTCTCGGCCACCGGGATGAACTCCGCCGGGGAGACGGGGCCGAGGATGCCGTCCGTCCAGCGGAGCAGCGCCTCTACCGTGGTCTGGCGTCCCGTGGCCAAGTCGAGCTTGGGCTGGTAGTGCAGAGAGAGGCCGGTTCCCGACTCCATGGCCGCGCGCAGCCGCAGCCGGATCGCGGCGCGCCGCTCCGGAAGGGCCGCGTCCGACGGCGATGTCAGCCGCATCGAACGCCCCTTCCCCCGGCGCTTCGCCTCCAGCATCGCGGTGTCCGCGCGGCGCAGCAGCATGTCGAGGGGGGTGAGGGAACACGTGGCCGGGACGTCGTCCGGAACGGCCAGTCCCACGCTCGCCGAGACGAAGACCGACTCGCCGTCGATCGTGAACGGCGCCGATGCCGCCAGCACGACGCGGTCGGCGATGACCTGCGCCTGCTCCGCCGTTGCATCCAGCAACAGGAGCGCGAACTCGTCGCCCCCGACCCGGGCCACGAGGTCGGAGGGCCGGACGCAACTGCTCAGCCGCTGGGCGAACTGCACGAGCACGTCATCGCCGGCTCGGTGTCCCAGGGTGTCGTTCACGGGTTTGAAGCCGTCGAGGTCGACGTACAGGACGGCGAACCGCCCGCAGCCAATCCAGTCAGGGAGCACCCGCTGCCCGCGCTCTTCCAGCAGCCTGCGGTTGGGCAGTTGGGTCAACGGATCATGGCTGGCGATCTGTTCGAACACGTCGGCAAGAGCCTCGAACAGCGCCGTGATGCTGACGACCCCGAGCGGCCGATTCCGGTCGACGACGAGCACGTCGCGGTAGCGGGTGTCCCGCGTCCGCTGCATGATCCGCCTCGCGGCCTCTACCAGGGAGATGTCGTGAGGAAGCACGCACTCCTCCCCGGCCAGCAGATCGGCCACCCTGCTGCGCGTGTGCAAGGACCTGCCGAAGCCGTACGTACCGGTCAGCTCCTCCGCCAGGTGCTCGCGCGTCAGGAGCGCGGGGACAGCCGCGCCGGTCACGACGACGGCACGCAGCGACCGATCACGACGGAACAGGCGCTCGACCTCCGGTACGGGCGCATCGACGGGCACCGACGGGCAAGGGTCGACCAGCTCCTGGACGAGCCGGTCGCTTCCATGCACCGGCAGGATGTTGGCGTTCACATCTATCTGATCGGAGACCGTACGGGGGATGTTGAACTGATCGTCGTGAACTCCCGGTGAAGAATCACTGTCACGCGTGGCGTCGTCGGACGTCCGCGAACCGTTTGGCGACGACGACATCTCAGCCGAGCCGCTCGAGGAAGCGCGCTCCGTCGATGGGGTGGAACCCACGTCGGCCGCCTCGGGTGCGTACCCGATGTCGTGCAGGACGATGGCCGCGAGCAGCGCTCCTCCCGAGGATGGCCGCGTGCAGCGCCCCCTCATCCCGCACCTATCCGGACGCTTCTGTACGCCCTCGTTCAGCAGCGCTCCAGCGTCGCCGTGGCGATGGATCGCCGGGACTCAGGGAGGCTCCGACGTCGACGGCTCCCTGCCGAGCAGTGCCGCAAGCTGGTCGAGCAGTGGGGCGTCATCAGGCACTGGTTGCGGCGGTCGGAACGGACTTCTGTCTGCCGGGACTGCTGGCAAGGCTCGTTGGGTGAAGGCCAGCTCCGCGGCTACTGTCTCGTCGCGAAATCGAATCGGCTGACCGGTTGCCCGCGCCAGGTCCCAACCGTGGATCAAGACTTCGGTGACGCGTAGGTGCAGAGCCACCTCGGCGGGAACGGTGCCGAAGGGCACGGTCACGACCTGGTCGAGTGCTCCCGGTCGGGCGAAGGCCGCGCTGACCAGGAGAGCAGCTTGGTGAAAGGCGGCGGCGGGGTCGTCGCCCAAGGCGTCGCCCTGCGTGTCGCCATCAGGCGGACCGGCTGATGAGGGACCCTGCTGCTCCCCTTCGATGATCTTGGCGAATAGGCGACTCCCGACCACCAGATGGTTGACGAGTTGGCGAACTGTCCACTCGGAGCACGGAGTTGGCCCCTGCCACTGCTCGGCACGGACGCCGACGACGAGCTGCTCGACCGCATCAAGAGCCTCGGCGAGAGGGGAACCCGGCATCGATGTCATGTTCCAGTCCATTCGCTGCAGGAGAGTGACACCGTCGGCACGGCCCGCGCTTCGGCAGATGGCCAGCGCCGATCACTGACGGGCAGTCGTCGCGAGGCAGGTTACAGCTCGAAGCGGCGGCGGCGCCGCTTACCTGAGCTACGCGCTCCGCGTCAAGAACTCGGCAACCCGTTGAGCTCGATGCTCCAGGTCACGTGCAAGCTCCCCGAGTGCAATCCGGTCGACGGGACTCGTCGCCTCCAGTGCAGCCGTGCGGATGAACGAGGTGACCTTGACCCCGGCCTGCTCGGCACGGGCACGAAGCTACGCCCGACCGACCGACCATCGATGCAACCCCCGGGCCGGCCACCGCATTGTTGAGGGCAGTGGGGAGGCGCGGGCGTCGAGGACGCTTGGCGATGTCGGCTGACCCCAGGCCCCCTCCGCGCAGGGATCTTCAACGACGTCCAACGCCACCACCTCCTCAACGAGCAAGGCGAGATCGTGCAGACCTTCCAACCGGAACTCACCCCGCTCCAACAGCAGGTTCTCGACCTCCTACACATCCCAGCCAGCGACTATCACCTGGCTCAAGACCGAGCACGGCCTCGGCCTCGGCCAAGCCACCGTCCACGTCGGCCCGCCCTCAAGCGCCGCCCTCAGATGCACCGCCGCGGTCCGGCTCCCAGACCCACCGTGACATCAGGTAGCGCGGCGCGTCTCCGGAGATGAAGCCGAGCACCTGCTGAGTCGCGGGAACCGTTGCCCGGCCTGGGTTTCCGGGTTGTCGCCTAACCCGGTTCTGTCGGTGGTGGCGGCTAGGTTCGGGGTATGTCAGCAGCCCTCCTCGACCCCTCCGCCTCCCCGGTCGCGGCCGGGCTGAGCGGTGTGCTGACCGGGCTGGTCGAGATGTCCGGGGCACCGATGTGGCAGGTCCAGACCCGCGACCTCGCCGGGGTCCTCCGCGCCCTCGAGGCCGCGTCGCGGTCGCTGGAGGCCCAACGGCTGCGCCTGATCGCTGAGGTCACCGACCGCGGTGTCGCCCTCACCGACGGGGCCGCGTCCACCGGGGCGTGGGTCGCCACGGTCACCGGGAGCACCCCCGCCGCCGGACGCCGGGCCACCACCCTGGCCACCGCCCTGCACACCCGCTACCCCCACACCGCCCGCGCCCTGGACGCCGCCACCGTCTCGCCCTGGCACGCCGAACGCATCGTGACCACCCTCGACGCCGTGCGCCCCCGGGTCGCCCCCGACCAGCTCGACGCCGCCGAGCAGGCCCTCGCCGGCTACGCCGCCGAGCTCGACCCCGCCGGGTTCACCCGCGCCTGCGCCCTCATGACCGCCGCCCTGGACCCCGACGGCCCCCCACCCCACGACGACGACCCCGCCACCGGCAACGAGCTCACGATCAGCGAACCCACCCCCACCGGACGCCGCCGGCTCACCGGGTGGCTCGACGACCTCAGCGCCGCCGTCCTGCTCACCGCCCTGACCCCACTCGCCGCCCCCGGCGCCCGGACCGACGGGGCCGCGGCGGCCGGGGGGACGGGTGCGGCCGGGGGGAGCGGCGTCGGCGGTGCGGGTGAGGCGGCGCACCTTCGGCGCCGGGCCGCCGCCCGCGACCGGCGCACCCCCGCCCGGCGGATGGCCGACGCCCTGCTCGACCTCACCCGGATCGCCCTGTCCACCGGGCTGCTCCCCGCCCAAGGCGGCGCCCGCCCCGCCGTCACCGTCACCGTCGCCCTGGAAACCCTGCAGGACGCGCTCGCCGGCACCACGCCCGGGGTCGCCACCCTCGAATGGGGCGGGCTGCCGCTGTCCGCGGAGGCCGCCCGGCTGCTGGCCTGCGACGCCCGGGTCATCCCCGTCGTCCTCGGCGGGCCCGGTCAACCCCTCGACGTCGGCCGCGAGAGGCGCCTGGTCACCACCGCGCAGCGCCGCGCCCTCGTCGTCCGCGACGGCGGCTGCTCCTTCCCCGGCTGCGGCGCCCCCGCCGGGTGGACCGACGCCCACCACATCACCCACTGGGCCCACGGTGGGGACACCCGCCTGACCAACCTCGCACTGCTCTGCGGCCCCCACCACCGCCTCATCCACCACACCCGCTGGTCGCTACGGATCGACCCCACCACCGGGCACCCCGAGTTCCTCCCACCCCACCACGCCGACCCCCACCAACACTGGCGACCCGCCCACCACCACCCCGCACGACACCGCGGCGCCGGGCTGCCACCCCGGCAACCCCCGGACGGCCCACCACCGGGCGGCCCACCACCGGGCGGCCCACCACCACACCCGCGACCCTGACAGGACCCGGCCTGACGAGACGCGGACCTGGCGGGTACACCTACCGCAGCACCGTCGCCACGACGGGCGGCCGCTGCCTCGTGCCGCTCAGTGCCGAGCACCGCGGCTGGCGTCGCCGCCGGCGACGAGGTCCAGGTGACGCTGCAGGTCGACACCGCGCCGCGGGACACCGCCGTCCCCGATGACCTGGCCCGAGCCCTTGCGCGAGCAGCCGGCCGCCCGCGGCCAGTTCGACAACCTCGCACCATCGCAGCGCCGGGAGTGGGTGCGCTGGATCGAGGACGCCAAACGGCCTGAGGCCAGTGCCAGCGGGTGGCCAGCGCCGTCGAAGCCCTCGCCCAGGGCCGCCGCACCCGCTCGTGAGCCTGGCATCACCCGCGCCAGCCGCGAGACCAACGACGGGGACGGCAACGACGAGCCGAGGAAGATCGGGCGAACTTCAGCACCGAGCCCGGCCACGCAGCGAGGGTCCGCATGGAAGGACTCTGTACAAGACGTCGGACAGTTCGCACGATGTGTCATGGCCACCATGAACGTGAGCGCCGCGCGGGAGAACCTCCCCGGGGCAGTCGAGCCGGAACGAGCCGCACCCGCCCGAGACCGGGCGGTCCCGAAACCGCGAGGCGCAACGTAACCTCACCCCCCGCCAGGTGGGTGGCCAGCTTGAGCCGCTGGCGCTCGCAGCCGGACAACGTGGTGAGTGGCCGACCGGGCGTGACGTACCCGAGCCCGACGTCGGCGAGCGGCTGCAGAATCGCGTGGGCCGCCGGGCGCCGCCCCTGTGCCTCGCACCGATCGAGCGGTGCGGGGCACAACAGGTCGAGCGTCAGCTGTGCTGCACGTGGTAGACGACCGTCTGCACGCGGACCTTGCCATCGGCGAAGATGAACGTGTCGACGCCGTCCTCCACCGCGAACCCAGGACCGCTGGCCTTCCACTCGAGGTAGAGCACGTCGTCGGCGAAGACGGTGTTCAGGCTCCAGTCGGCGTTGGGGACGTCGCTGAGAAGCTGCGTGAAGACCTTCCGGGCGCCGTCGAGGCCGTGGAGGGTCTCTCCCTGAACGATAAAGATCGAGTCCTCGGTGTAGTCCTCGAGGATGCCCTCGAGGTCGCCCGCGCCGAGCGCCTGACCGTGGTGAGCGAAGACTTCTTCGGGAGTGCGCGTCATGGCGATGCCCTTTCGTGGTGGCCGAGGTCCGCGTGGGGCGGACCCTCGGATCGTGGCACCACCTGGCATGCAGACCAAGCGTCCGATGTCACTGTTCACGGAAGGTTCGGCATGCTTCGCTCGGGCGGGAGCGTCCGCGCTGAGGCGCGTCCCTTCACCGCGAGGTCTCAACGACAAGGGAGTTGCCATGAAGGCGGTTCGGTTGCACGAGTACACGCGTCGTCCGGTGGTCGAGGAGGTACCCGACCCAGTGCTCGGCGGCCCGCACGACGTGATCGTCGACATCGGCGGCGCCGGACTGTGCCGGACGGACCTGCACATCGTCGAGGGGCAGTGGGCGCCCAAGAGCAACGTCGCCCTGCCGTACACCATCGGCCACGAGAACGCGGGGTGGATCCGCGAGGTCGGGTCCGCGGTGGAGCACCTCGCGGTCGGCGACGCGGTGATCCTGCACCCGCTCGTCACCTGCGGTTTCTGCCGTGCATGCCGGGCCGGCGACGACGTGCACTGCATGGCCAGCGCGTTCCCCGGCATCGACACCGACGGGGGAATGGCCGAGCAGCTCCTGACCGCCGCGCGCTCCGTGGTCAAGCTGGCGCCCGGGATCGAGCCGGCAGACGTCGCCGCGCTCGCGGACGCCGGGCTGACGGCGTACCACGCGGTGAAGAAGGCTGTTCCACTGCTGTATCCCGGCAGCACGTGCGTCATCGTGGGCGCGGGCGGTCTCGGGCACATCGGCATCCAGGCGCTGCGCGCGATGAGCGCCACCCGCATCGTGGTGCTGGACCCGAATCCCGAGGCGCTCGCCCTGACCGCGGACTGGGGCGCAGACGAGACCGTTCTGGTGGACGGCACCCACGTGGACAAGGTGCTCGAGCTGACCGACGGTCACGGCGCCGAGGTCGTGCTCGACTTCGTCGCCGAGCACGGAGCCGAGGCGGATTCGTGGACCATGACGCGTCGCGCGGGAAGCGACTTCGTGATCGGCTACGGCGGCACGGTGGAGATCCCCGCGATCGATGTGATCTCCACCGAGCGCAACGTGGTCGGCAACCTCGTCGGCAGCTACAACGACCTGGTCGAGCTCATGGCGCTGAACGCCGCCGGCAAGGTGACGATGCACACGCGCACGTACTCCCTCGATGCGGTCAACGAGGCGATGGACGACCTCGACGCCGGCCGGCTCCGCGGTCGAGGCATCTTGGTCCCGTAGGACGTTCAGTGACCAGGGGCGGCGCATCCGGGACTGTTCCGGATGCGCCGAGAGCCGGAAACCCTGAGGTCCCCGGCTCTCATGAAGGGTGGGAGTCCTCCCAGCCTGATGTGCGCGAGGGGGGAGTTGAACCCCCACACCCTTTCGGGCACTGGAACCTGAATCCAGCGCGTCTGCCTATTCCGCCACTCGCGCGTGCCGCAGAAGGCTAGCACGCACGCGAGCGCCTCCCTGGCCTGCGGATAGGCTCGCCGGGACCGACGACCGGACACTCCCGCCCTGGGCGGTATGGCCGGATCCGAGCGCTGGCGACAGGAGGTGACCATGAGCGCAGCAAGCATCCTCGCGCGCTTCGAGAAGCGGATCGAGAGCATGGTCAACCGGCCCTTCGCCAAGGCCTTCCGCGCCGAGGTGCAGCCGGTCGAGATCGCCGCAGCCCTCCAGCGCGAGTGCGACGACAAGGCCGCGATCGTCGCCAAAGGCCGCACGCTCGCCCCGAACGCCTACGTCGTCGAGCTCGGCACCCACGACTACGAGCGCCTCGCCGCCTACGAGCAACCGCTCACGGGCGAGCTCGCCAGCATGGTCGACGAGCACGTCGCGGCCCAGCGGTACTCGCTGCTCGGCCCGACGTCGGTCCGCCTGCTGCACGTCGCGGACCTCGACACCGGGATGCTCCGCGTGCGCGGCGAGGGCCACGCGCAGGCGTCGTCCGGCACGCACCGGCCCCCTGCGCCGACGTCCGAGCAGCACCAGCCGGCGCCGCCCCGGCCCGCCGACGAGACGTGGCTCGAGCTCGGCGCCACCCTCGTCCCGCTCGGGCGCAGCGTCGTCATCGGCCGCTCGCCCGACGCCGGCCTGCGCCTCGAGGCGGCCGAGGTCTCGCGTCACCACGCCAAGGTCGAGCGGATGGGCGACGCCGACATCCTCACCGACCTCGGCTCGACCAACGGCGTGCTCGTCAACGGCTCCCGGGTGCGCGAGGTCGCGCTGCACGACGGCGACACCGTGACCATCGGCACGACGACGATCGTCTACCGCCGGCGGGCCCGCCCATGACGCCGCCGGTCACTCGGGCGACGACGTCGGACAGGGCGCCGAGATCCGAGGCGCTCGCGACGGGGACCGGACGCCGATGCCCGCGCTGACCCTCACCCTGCTGCGGCTGGGGTTCCTTGCGCTGCTGTGGCTCTTCGTCCTCATCGCGGTCTCCGTCATGCGCAGCGATCTCTTCGGCACCAAGGTGAGCCAGCGCCAGCGGTCGGGCCGCGCCAAGCCGACGGCGACTCGCGCGCCCAAGCCGCCACGCGCGCCCCGGGGCCGCTCCAAGCGTCCGACGACCCTCGTCGTCACCGGCGGACCCATCGCGGGCACGACGCTCACCCTCGGCGAGGCGCCGGTGACGATCGGCCGTTCGCCGTCGTCCACCCTGAGCCTCGACGACGACTACGCCTCGACCAACCACGCCCGGCTCTACCAGCACGAGGGCCAGTGGGTCGTCGAGGACCTCCAGTCGACGAACGGCACCTACCTCGACCGCACCAAGGTGCTGCGACCCACCCTCGTGCCCATGGGCGTCCCCGTGCGGATCGGGAAGACCGTTCTCGAGCTGCGGAGGTAGTGCGTGGCTCTCGCGCTGCGCTACGCGGCCCGCTCCGACGTCGGCCTGCTCCGGTCGGGCAACGAGGACTCCGCCTACGCCGGCCCGCGCCTGCTCGTCGTCGCTGACGGCATGGGCGGGCACGTCGCCGGCGAGGTCGCCAGCGCCGTCGCCGTCGCCACGCTCGTCCCGCTCGACGAGGACGTCCCGGGGTCGGACCTGCTCGACGGGCTCGGCCGCGGTTTCGCCGAGGCCCAGGAGCGGCTCGACGCGATGGTCAGTGCAGAGCCGGAGCTGCGAGGCATGGGGACGACGCTGACCGCGCTGCTGTTCTCGGGCAGCCGCCTCGGGCTCGCCCACGTGGGGGACTCCCGCTGCTACCTCCTCCGCGGCGGAGAGCTGCGCCAGATCACCCACGACGACACCTTCGTCCAGAGCCTCGTCGACGAGGGCCGGATCAGCGCCGAGGACGCCTCGCACCACCCGCAGCGCTCGCTCATCACCCGGGCGCTCGACGGCATCACCATCGTCGAACCCGACCTGTCGGTGCGCGAGGTCCGCGCGGGAGACCGCTACCTCCTGTGCAGCGACGGGCTCTCCGGCGTCGTCACCGACGAGACGCTGCGCTCCACCCTCGCCGAGCCGGACCCCGAGGCGGCGGCCGACGCCCTCGTCCGGCTCGCCCTGCGCGGCGGCGGGCCCGACAACATCACGTGCATCGTCGCCGACGTCGTCGACGTCGAGACCCGCCCCTCCGACCGCCCGGTCGTCGTCGGCGCAGCCGAGCCGCCCACGTTCCGCGACCGCGCGCGCCTGCTCGACACCGCCGCCGGCCGGGCCGCCGCGCTCCACCCGCGCGAGGCCGCCCCCGAGCAGCTCGAGCCGCGACGCCGCCGCTGGCCCAGGCGCGCGGTCCTCGTCGGCCTCGTCGTCGTCGTCCTCGCGGGTCTCGTCGTGGCCGCCACGCAGTTTGCCCGCACGCAGTTCTACGTCGGGGTCGACGGCAAGCAGGTGGCGATCTTCCAAGGCCTCGACGCCGGCGGCGGGCAGCTCTCGCGCGTCTACGAGCACCCGGGGGTACAGCTCGCCGACCTGACCGCCGCCACCCGGGCGCAGGTCCGTGAGCGGATCCCCTCCCGCGGTCTCACCGACGCCCGCCGGATCACTCGCCGCCTGGCCGACCAGGCCACCGTGTGCATCGCCCAGCGCGCCAACGCCGACCTGCCCCCCGGCACGCCCCGACTGGACTGCGGGCAGGGCCCGTGACGACGACGATCGTCCCTGCCTCCACCGGCCGGCGCCGCGGCGTCGAGCTTGCGCTGCTGGTCCTGGCCACCGCCATGGCCGTCGGCGCGTTCGCCAGCGTGGAGCTCGCGCACTCCTCGGAGCTGCCGGCGAACCTGGGCTCCTACGCCGCCGGGCTCCTCGCGGTGTTCCTCGTCGCCCACGTCGGCATCCGCTGGCTCGCGCCCTACGCCGACCCCCTCCTCCTGCCCTGCGTCGCGCTGCTCAACGGCCTCGGCCTCGTCCTCATCCACCGCCTCGACCTCGCCGCCGCCGCCCGCGCCGCCCGGGCCGGCGCCGAGCGGATGCCGCGGGCCGACGCCCCCATCCAGCTCGGCTGGACCGCGCTGGGCGTCGTCTGCTTCGTCGGCGTCCTCGTCCTCGTCCGCGACCACCGGGTGCTCGCCCGCTACACCTACACCGCGTTGGCGGCCGGCTTCGGGCTGCTGTGCCTGCCGCTGCTCCCGGGGCTCGGACGCACCATCAACGGCTCGCGGATCTGGATCCGGTTCGCCGGCTTCTCCTTCCAGCCCGCCGAGCTCGCGAAGATCGTCCTCATCGTCTTCTTCGCCGGGTACCTCGTCGCCAAGCGCGACGTCCTCGCGCTGGCCGGACGTCGGGTGCTGCTCGTCGACCTCCCCCGGGGCCGCGACCTCGGGCCGATCCTCCTGGCCTGGCTGGTCAGCCTCCTCGTCCTCGTCTTCGAGCGAGACCTCGGCACCTCGCTGCTGTTCTTCGGGGTCTTCGTCACCCTGCTCTACGTCGCCACGGAGCGCGTGAGCTGGCTCATCATCGGCCTGCTGCTCTTCGTCGCCGGCGCCACGCTGGCCTACCACCTCTTCGGCCACGTGCGGGTCCGCGTCGACGTCTGGCTGCACCCCTTCGACCACGCCGCGACGACGGGCTACCAGATCGTCCAGAGCCTCTACGGCCTGGCGACCGGCGGCATCCTCGGCACCGGCCTCGGCCAGGGGCACCCGGAGTTCGTGCCATTCGCCAATACCGACTTCATCGTCTCCACCATCGGCGAGGAGCTCGGCTACACCGGCCTGCTCGCGATCCTCGTCATCTACGCCATCGTCGTCCAACGAGCCTTCCGGACGGCGATCGCCGCCCGCGACCCCTTCGGGAAGCTCCTCGCCGCGGGGTTGGGCTTCGCGCTGGCCATCCAGCTCTTCGTCGTCGTCGGCGGAGTCACGCGGCTCATCCCGCTCACCGGGCTGACGACGCCGTTCCTCTCCTACGGAGGCTCCTCGCTCGTCGCGAACTGGATCATCGTCGCCCTGCTCCTGCGGATCAGTGACGCGTCGCGGCGGCCCGCACCACCGCCGGCCCCGACGGGCACCGAGCAGACGGTGCTGATCCCCCGATGAACCGCCCCATCCGGCGAGTCGCCGTCGTCGTCACCCTCCTGTTCCTCAGCCTCATGCTCAACCTCACCTACATCCAGGTCGTCAAGGGCGCGGACTACCGCACCCGGCAGGGGAACACGCGGGTGCTGCTCGCGGAGTACTCGCGGCCCCGCGGTCCCATCGTCGCCGGCGGCGCCGTCATCGCGTCGTCGAAGGCGACCGACGACCAGCTCAAGTACCTCCGCACCTACGCCGCCGGCACGATGTACGCCCCAGCGACGGGGTTCTACTCGATCACCTTCGGCTCGACCGAGGTCGAGCGCGCGGAGAACGGCGTCCTCACCGGCAACGACACCCGGATGTGGGTGCGGAACTTCGCCGACCTCGTCACCGGCCGGCAGGCCCGCGGCGGCAGCGTCGTGCTCACCCTCGACCCCGCCGCGCAGAAGGCCGCCTACGACGCGCTGGCCGGACGCCGTGGCGCAGTCGTGGCGCTCGACCCCTCGACCGGCGCCATCCTCGCCCTCGTCTCCTCCCCGTCCTACGACCCCGCGACCGTGAGCACCCACAGCGGCTCGACGAACACCCGCAACCGTGCGGCGCTGCTCGACGACCCGGCGCAGCCCATGCTCAACCGGCCGCTCCGGCAGACCTACGCCCCCGGGTCGACGTTCAAGCTCGTCACAGCGGCTGCCGCACTCTCGACGGGCCGCTACACCAAGGACTCCGTCATCCCCGGGCCGGCCGTGCTCGACCTGCCCCAGACGACGGCCGACCTGCCCAACGAGTCGGGTGCGGCGTGCGGTCCGGGGGGGATGACGACGCTCGAGAACGCGCTACGGATCTCGTGCAACACGGCGTTCGGCGGCCTCGGCCTGACGCTGGGCGAGGACACCATCGCCGCGCAGGCGGAGGCCTTCGGCTTCGGTCAGGACCCCGACGTCCCGCTGAGCACCGAGAAGAGCGTGTTCCCGACGGGGCTCAACCCCCCGCAGCTCGCACAGTCGGCGATCGGGCAGTTCGACGTGCGCGCGACGCCGCTGCAGATGGCGATGGTCACGGCCGCGATCGCCAACCGGGGCGTCGTCATGACGCCGTACCTCGTCTCGGAGGTGCGCGCCCCGGACCTGTCCGTGCTCGAGCGCGCCGAGCCCAAGGAGCTCTCCACCGCGGTGACTCCCGCTGTCGCGCGCCAGCTGACCGACATGATGGTCACCGTGGTGACGAGCGGCACGGGAACCAACGGCGCCATACCCGGCGTCAGCGTGGCAGGCAAGACCGGCACGGCGCAGCAGGGTGGGGGCAGGGCGCCGCACGCATGGTTCGTCTCCTTCGCCCCCGCGCAGGAGGCGAAGGTCGCCGTCGCGGTCGTGCTCGAGGACGGCGGTGGCGCGAGCGAGGTCAGCGGCAACCGGCTCGCTGCACCCATCGCCCGTGCGGTCATGTCCGCGGTGCTGGGCCGATGAGCGCCCGGCCGGTACCCGACGACGAAGGAGGGGCGCAGCGATGAGCGAGCCCATGGTGCTCGGTGGCCGTTACGAGCTCGCCGAGGTCATCGGGCGGGGTGGCATGGCCGAGGTGCGCCGCGGCCGCGACCTGCGCCTCGGGCGTTCCGTCGCCGTGAAGATGCTGCGCACCGACCTCGCCCGCGAGGCGACCTTCCAGGGTCGGTTCCGCCGGGAGGCCCAGTCCGCCGCGTCGCTCAACCACCCCGCGATCGTCGCCGTCTACGACACCGGCGAGGACGTCGTCGCCGGTGCGAGCGTGCCCTTCATCGTCATGGAGTACGTCGAGGGGACGACGCTGCGCGACCTGATCACCAGCGGCCGGCGCCTGCTCCCCGAGCGCGCCCTGGAGATCACCCGAGGGGTGCTCGCGGCGCTCGACTACAGCCACCGCAACGGCATCGTCCACCGAGACATCAAGCCGGCCAACGTCATGCTCACGCCGGACGGCGCCGTCAAGGTCATGGACTTCGGCATCGCCCGCGCACTCGCCGACGAGTCCGCGACGATGACCCAGGCCTCCGCGGTCATGGGCACGGCAAAGTACCTCTCGCCCGAGCAGGCACGCGGCGAGCAGGTCGACGCCCGCACCGACCTCTACTCCACCGGCTGCCTGCTCTACGAGCTGCTCACGGGCCGGCCGCCCTTCGACGGCGACAACATGGTCTCGGTCGCCTACCAGCACGTCGGCGAGGAGGCAGCCCCGCCGTCGTCACTGGACCCCGAGATCCCCCCGGGCGTCGACGCCGTCGTCATGAAGGCGCTGGCCAAGCCGCGCGAGGATCGTTACCAGTCCGCCGCTGAGATGGGTGCAGACATCGAGCGGCTGCTCGCCGGCCTGCCGGTCAACGCTTTGCCCGTCCGGCGGGCGCCCGCCCTGATGGAGCAGACCACGCGGATGTCCCCGGTGGGCAGCGGGGTGCTCCCGACATCGCGCTACACCGACGAGCGCCCCGCGCCCGCCCCGGCACCGGAGCGGCGACGCGGAGCGGCCGGCTGGGTGACGCTCGTCGTCGCCGTCCTCGCGGTGTTCGTCCTCGCCGTCGTCGCCGCGCGCGCGCTGACCAGCGGCGGCTCGGCCAGCTCGACCGTGCAGGTGCCCGATCTTCGCGGGAAGACCGCGGTCGAGGCGAGCCAGCAGCTCGCGACCGACGGCCTCACGCTGGGCAACCAGACCGAGCGGGAGGACCCAGCCACCCCGGGCACGGTCATCGACCAGAGCCCGTCCACGGGCACCGGCGTCGAGCGAGCCACCAAGGTCGACGTCGTCCTGTCCGCGGGTGCGGCCAAGGCGCGCGTCCCCCGGCTCATCGGCCTGTCGCAGGAGGATGCGCAGAACGCGCTCACCGACGCCAAGCTCACCCTCGGCCCGGTGCGCCCGCAGGACTCGCAGGAGAAGGCCGGACAGGTGCTCAGCCAGGAGCCGGCGCCAAACACCGAGGTCGCCGCGAGCACGCCGGTGAGCGTCGTCGTCTCCAGCGGGCGCAGCGCGGTGCCCGACGTCCGCACGCAGCTGCTCGCCCAGGCTCGTGCTGCGCTGAGCACTCAGGGGTTCACGAGCATCACCGTCCTCGACCGTGAGGTCACCAACCAGGCGCTCGTCGGCACGGTGCTCGACCAGGCGCCCGGCGGCGGAACCGTCGCCGCCCCGACGACGCCGGTGACGCTCACCGTGGGCGTCGCAGCGCCGCCGCCCACGACGCCGGCACCGCCGCCGCCCAGCACCCCGGCGCCCCAGCCGTCAGGCCCGGCACCCTCACCGTGACGCGGCGGGTGCGCCCGGGGGCTAGACCGCAACAGATGAACTGTGGTTCACTTGTTTTACGCAGGAGGGGAGTATCCCCCAAGCGTCTCGTCGTCAGGACGGCTCCGCCATCGGGGCCCGGCGAGACGGGCTGACTGGACGCTCGGGGCCATGCCCCCCGCGGCCTGGCAGCTGGGAGAGACCTCCGGTAGAGACACCTACCGGAAGGTCATGATCTCGTGGACGTCCCCCTGTGGAGCTGGTTCGCCGTCCTCGGCGTCATCGGCGTCATGCTCGCCATCGACCTCGTCGCCCACCGTCGCGCCCATGTCATCGCGGTGCGCGAGGCGGCTGCCTGGTCCGCCGTCTGGGTCGCCTTCGGGGTGGCCTTCGGCGCCCTCGTCTGGTGGGTCTGGGGCGCCGAGTCGGGGCAGGCGTACTTCGCCGGTTACCTCATCGAGAAGTCCCTCTCCGTCGACAACGTGTTCGTCTGGGCGATCATCTTCAGCTTCTTCGCCGTCCCCCGGGAGTACCAGCACCGGGTGCTCTTCCTCGGCGTGCTCGGCGCGCTCGTGTTCCGCGGCGCGTTCATCGCCGCCGGCTCGGTGCTCATCGCCAGCTTCACCTGGGTCCTGTACCTCTTCGCCGCCTTCCTCCTCTACACCGGCTACCGGATGATCCGGGCGCGCAACGAGCACATCGACCCGGAGCGGTCCCGTGCCCTGCGGCTGTTCCGTCGCAAGGTGCCGATGACCGACGCCTACCACGGCCAGCGGTTCGTCGTCCGCAAGGGCGGGGTGCTCCTCGCGACGCCGCTGCTCCTCGTCCTCGTCATGGTCGAGGTCACCGACATCGTCTTCGCCGTCGACTCCATCCCCGCGATCTTCGCCATCACCGACGAGCCGTTCCTCGTGTTCACCGCGAACGCCTTCGCGATCCTCGGCCTGCGAGCGATGTACTTCCTCCTCGCCGACCTCATCCACCGGTTCGTCTACCTCAAGCTCGGCCTCGCCCTGGTGCTCGTCTGGGTCGGGATCAAGATGCTCCTCAAGATCGACATCCTCTACGTGCCGACGAGCATCTCCCTCGCCGTCGTCGCCACGATCATCGGCACCTCCGTCGTCGCCAGCCTGCGGGCCACCCGCGGCCAAGGGCGCAGGGCGATCGAGGTGCCGGCGACACCACCGTTCCGGGTCGCGACCGACGCGGAGGTCGCCGAGCTCGAGCCCGTCCTCCGGCGCCGCCCCGAGCTCGCCGGCCGCTGACCCCGTGGCAGCCGGCACACCGCACCCGCATCGCCTGCCCGTCGATCCCGAGGAGTCCCGCATGACCGCCGCACCTCTCGTCCCGTCCCAGCCCTCCCCCGAGGAGCGCATCGTCGCCGCGCCGCCCGCGAGCCAGGTGGTTCTGCTCCAGGCCGTGCGCTCCTACCCGGCCGTCTCGCTGCTGCTGAGCACCACCTCGGCGGCGACGATGATCGCCGGGGACGCGGCCGCGCTTCGCCAGCAGGCACGTGAGGCGGCCCGTCGGCTGCGGGCCGAGAACGTGCCGGACGTCGAGCGCACCGTCATCGAACCCCTGGAGCAGCTCGTCGCCTCGGTGGCCGCCTGGCCGACCGGTCACGCGATCGCCGTCTTCGCCAGCCGCGGCCTGACCCTCGCGCTGCGGCTGCCTGTGCCGGTGCGCAACCGGGTCGTCGTCGACCCGACCTTCGCCACGCGCGACCTCGTGCGAGCGCTGCACCGCACCCCGCGCCACGTCGTCCTCACGCTCACCTCGCGGGAGGCCCGGCTCTTCGACGGCGTCGCCGGGACCCTGCGCCCTGCGCTGCGGAGCACGTTCCCGCTGCGCGACGCTCCCGACCGGGACGGCAGTCCCCGCGGCGGACGGCAGGGGCAGCGCTCCGGCGGCCGCGACGGGCAGGACGCCGACCAGCTGACGTTCTTCCGCACGGTCGACCGCTCGCTGAGCACCTACCTGCGGCTGCACCCGGCTCCGCTCGTCATCGCCGCCGGCGACCGCACGCTCTCGGCATTCACCGCCGTCTCGACCAACCTCGGCCGGCTCGCCGGGACGATCCCCGCGAACGTCACGACGGAGCCGCTGCCCACGCTGGCCGCGCGCATCACCCCCGTGCTCGAGAGGTACCTGCTCTCCCGCCAGGACGAGGCGCTCGAGCTCATCGAGCGCCGGGCGGGTCAGCGCCGGGTCGTCGCCGGGATGCCCTCGTGCTGGCTGGCGGCGAGGAGGGAGCGCCCCGAGATGCTCGCCGTCGAGGACGAGCTGTTCTACCCCGCCAGGATCAGTGCCGACGGCGACGCGCTCACCCCTGCCACCGATGTCGAGCACCCCGAGGTCGTCGACGACGCGGTGGACGAGCTCATCGAGCTGGTTCTCGACCGCGGCGGCTGGGTCGCGTTCGTCGAGCCGGGCACCCTCGGCGGCTACGATCGCGTCGCCCTGACCCTGCGCTCCACCGACTGAGGACCGCTCCCGTTGCTCGGGCCCGGCGCCTCGATCGCCCGGCGCCCGAGCGAGCGGGACCTCATGCCCGACGACGACGCAGCGCCCGCACGCCACGCCTCCACCAGGTCGGCCCGCCCGGGGTGGACGTTCCTCACCAACCACGGCCACGTGCTGCTCGCTGTCGCTGCCGACCCCGACACCCGGATCAGCGACGTGGCCCACCGGGTGGGGATCACGCCGCGGGCCGCACTGCTCATCCTGCGCGACCTCGAGGACGCGGGGTACCTCAGCCGGGAGCGGCAGGGCCGCCGCACGCACTACACCGTGGCGCGGCACCGGCCGTTCCGCCACCCCGCGGCGGCCTCCCGCGAGGTCGACGGCCTGCTCAGGCTCTTCGACGAGAAGGAGGAGGGAGGTGCCGCCGCCGCGCCGCCGTCAGGCTGACGCGCTGCGTACGACGGGGCCTAGGCCCACGGCGCGCTCGGCAGCCTGAGGGTCCCCGCAGCGGACGAGCCACGTGGCGAGCATCCGGTGGCCGTGCTCGGTGAGCACCGACTCCGGGTGGAACTGCACGCCCTCGACGTCGAGGTCGCGGTGGCGCGCGGCCATGATGACCCCCTCCGCCGTCCGGGCCGTGATCTCGAGCTCCGGAGGAACGGTCTCGGGGTCGATTCCCAGCGAGTGGTAGCGCGTCGCCGAGAACGGTGACGGCAGCCCCGCGAGCACCCCCGCGCCGTCGTGGTAGACGTCGCTGACCTTGCCGTGGATCAGCTCGGGGGCGCGGCCCACCGAGGCGCCGTACGCCACACCGATGGCTTGCAGGCCCAGGCAGACACCGAACACCGGCACCCGCCCGCCGAGCTGCTGGACGACGTCGACGCAGCAGCCGGCCGCCTCGGGGGTTCCCGGTCCGGGCGAGAGGAGGATCCCGTCGTAGGAGGCCGCGGCCTCGAGGTCGACGACGTCGTTGCGCAGGACCTCGCACGTGGCACCGAGCTGGCCGAGGTACTGGACGAGGTTGTAGACGAAGCTGTCGTAGTTGTCGACGACGAGGATGCGCGCAGCCATGCGCGGAGCGTACGTGCCGGCCGCAGGGGCCGCTACGGCGCGCGGGGCGAGGCGGGCGGCGTGCTGGCCGGGGTCGAGGCAGGCGCCGTCGGCGTCACGGTGACGTCGGTGAACGGCAGCCGCGGCTCCGCCCAGGGGAAGACCACGGTGAACAGCAGCGCGACGACCCCGAGGGCGAGGGCGAGGCAGGCGAGCACCCGCACCGGCCACGGGCCGGGCAGGTGCCTCCAGAGCCAGCCGTACATCTCAGCCCCCGGCCGTGGTCAGGGCGACGGGTAGCCCCGCGGACTTGGCCCGCGCGTCGGTGAGGTCGGCGTAGACGATGAGCCGCTCGTAGGAGGCCCAGCGCGGGTTGCACGTCGTCAGGGTGAGCACCGCCTGTGTGGGCCGCACCCCGCTGCGCCGAGGCACGGGCAGCAGGACGTCGACCTGCGTGGGCGAGACGATCTCGGAGCGCCGGACCGTGTAGGTGAACCAGCCGGACCGAGTCTCGACGACGACGGCGTCACCGGCCCGCAGCCGGTCGAGCTCTCGGAACGGCTCGCCGTTGGTCGCCCGGTGGCCGGCCACGGCGAAGTTGCCGACCTGCCCGGGCAGCGCCGTCTCGGGGTAGTGCCCGATGCCCTTGGCGAGGTCGGGCAGCGTCACGCCCTGGACGACCGGGCGCACCCAACCCTGCCCGAGCCGGGGGATCCACATCCGGGCGAACCCGGTGCCGCCGGAGACGGGCACGGGTTTCGCTGACGGCGCCGGGGTGCTGCCGGGCGCGGGTACGACGTCGGGCACGTCGCTGCGTCGCCACTGGGACTCGATCTGATCGGTGACCCTCGCCGCCGCAGCGTTGGCCGCGACGTTGGTCCAGAACAGCTGGTAGACGACGAAGAGCAGGAGCACGGCGCCGAGGGTGACGAGCACCTCGCCGAGCGTCCGGGTCGCGGTCCGGGCGGCGTTCACCCCGCGGCCCGCGCGTGCTGGAGGGTCAACGGGCCGGTGTAGGCAGGCAGTCGCGCCGTCGCGAGGCGCTCGACGTCGAGGTGGAGTCCGATGACGGTGACGTAGTCGCGGTAGACGGCGACGCCCGGGTCCTCGTCGAGCTCCCTGCGCAGCCGCTCCGGGTCGCCGATCGCCACGACGGTGTAGGGCGGGGAGTACACGCGACCCTGGAGCAGGAGGGTGTTGCCGACGCAGCGCACCGCGCTCGTCGAGACGATCCGCTGGTCCATGACCTGCATCGCCTCGGCACCGCCCCGCCAGAGTGCGTTGACGACCCCCTGGACGTCCTGCTGGTGGACGACGAAGTCGTCGAGGGTGAGGCCGGCGGGCAGCGGCCGCCCGGCGGCGGGCTTCGGGGCGTCGTCGAGCCGGACCCGCAGGGCCGGGCCCTCGACGGCCAGGACGCCCGCGGGCCCCTCGATCCGGTCAGCCGCAGCCTGGGCGGCCGCAAGCGTGCGGTCGCCGCCCCCGGCCCGCGAGGCAGCCTGGGCGACGTCCCGTCTCAGAGCGTCGACCGTTGCGGCCTGGGTGTCAGCGCGGCGCTGCTCCGCGCGGATGACGCCGACGAGGTCGCTCTGGCTGCCGCGAAGGTCGGTGCCCTTGGCAGTGACGGCGCTGACGGTGAAGAGAAGCCCCGCCGAGGCGAGGACGACGGGCACGGCCGCAGCCCATCCACCTCGTCGCACGCCACCAGGCTATCTTCCGGCGGCTACTCTTGGCCCGTGCCGAAGTCCCCACTGCGCAAGCGCGCCGACTACACCCCGCCGACGACCGCCCCCAAGCCGTCCACGACGGTCAGCCCGCGATGGCTGGCGCCCACGATGGTCGCGATGTTCCTCATCGGCCTGGCGTGGATCGTCACGTACTACGTGTCCCAGGCGCGCTACCCCGTGCCCGGTGTGGGCTCGTGGAACATGGGCATCGGCTTCCTCTTCGTCATCGCCGGCTTCGGCCTGGCGACGCGCTGGAAGTGACCTGCCGCTGACGGATCTCCTGCGTCGCGCGGGCCCGATGCACGGCGATGAGAACAACAGTGCTGTGATTCTCCACAGACGTTGTCCCCAGTGTGGACAAGTGCGCCCTCGGGGGGCGGTCCACACCAGTTCCGTCGGCCGTGGGTTGCTGCGCCGTGAGGCCTCAGCCGAAGACGACCGGGTACAGGTCGTGCACCGCGGAGGTGCGGTAGGCCACGAGCGCGACGAGGACCAGCGCGACGGCCGCGACGCCGGCGGCCTGCACAGGCGTCCGGCGAGCCTTCGGCGCGTAGACGAGGGCCGCCGCCACCAGGGCACCGGTGACGAAGCCGCCCACGTGCGCACGCCAGTCGATGTTCGGGACGACGAAGCCGATGAGGGCGTTGATGAGGAGCAGCCCGAGCAGGCCCGAGGAGTCCCTGCCCAGGTGCCGGTTGACGACGAGGTAGGCGCCGAGGAGGCCGAAGATCGCCCCCGAGGCGCCGACCGAGGCGACGAGCGGGGCCGAGAACACGTAGCTCGTCACGGAACCGCCGACGGCACTGACGACGTAGACAGTGAGGAAGCGCGTCGTCCCGAAGAGCGCCTCGAGCTGCGGGCCGAGGACGAACAGCGCGTACATGTTGAACAGGATGTGCAGCAGCCCGCCGTGGAGGAACGCCGCGGTCAGGAGCCTGTAGTAGTCGCCGGAGGCGATGTCGAGCCCGCTCGTCCAGAACCTGCGCTCGATGCGCAGCTCGGGCACCTGCTGGAGCAGGAACACGCCGATGCACAGGGCGATGATCGTGCGGGTGACCGTCCCGGCCTGACCGGTGGGCGCCGCGCCACCGAAGACCGAGCGCGCGCTCCGCTGGGTCGCGGCACCCGCACGCACGCACTCCGGACAGTGGAAGCCGACCGAGGCGTCGGTCATGCAGTCCGGGCAGATCGGCCGGGAGCACCGCGTGCAGGCGATGTAGGTCTCGCGCTCGGGGTGCCGGTAGCAGCGCGGACCCGCCACCGGCCCCTCGGCGCTGGGCAGCGGAGTCGTCACGGCGTCGGAGCGCTCAGGCCGAGCGGCGCTCGACGTCGATCGTCGAGACGACGACCTCGTCACGCGGCCGGTCGTTGCGGCCGGTCGGCGTCGTCGCGATCGCATCGACGACGGCGCGTCCGGGAGCGTCGGTCACCTCGCCGAAGATCGTGTGGCGACGGTTGAGGTGAGCGGTCGCACCGACGGTGATGAAGAACTGCGAGCCGTTCGTGCCAGGACCGGCGTTGGCCATCGCCAGCAGGTATGGCCGGTCGAACTGCAGCTCGGGGTGGAACTCGTCGGCGAAGGTGTAGCCCGGGCCGCCCATGCCGCTGCCGAGCGGGTCGCCGCCCTGGATCATGAAGTTGGGGATCACCCGGTGGAAGACCGTGCCGTCGTAGAGGGGGGCGGTCTTCTTCTCCCGCGTCGACGGGTCGGTCCACTCGCGCGTGCCCTCTGCCAGCTCGACGAAGTTGCGCACCGTCTTGGGCGCGTGGTCGGGGAACAGCCGCAGCGTGATGTCGCCGCGGTTCGTGCGGATGGTGGCGTAGAGCTCCTCGGCCACGGGGTTCCTCTCGTCAGGTCGCGCGTACTCCCCTGATCCTCCCACGCGTTTGCCCCCCGGACCCGGGGGCTAGGTTGACTAGGAGCGGTCGGCAGGACCGGCGAGGAGCTGGAGGACGTCATGGGCGCACTGAGCAGCGGCGATCACGAGCACGACCACACCCACGGCCACGGCCACGGCCACGCACGCGAACGAGGCATGGCGGCGATCGGCAAGGTCGGCGCGGCGGTGCCCGTGGCGGTGGCTGCCAAGGAGTGGGCCGTGCCGAAGGTGACCGAGGCCGTGGAGTGGGCGACCCCACGGGTCACCGACGCCGTCGAGGCGGCGCGGCCTCGGGTCACCGACGCCGTCGACACCGCCCGCGGGGTCGCCGGGGCCCAGCTCGAGAACGCCCGGTCATGGGCCGTGCCGCGGGTGGAGCTCGTCCTCGAGGCGGTCGAGCCCGTCGTCGACGAGGCCCGCAGCCGGGGCACCGCAGCCGTCGCAGCACTCCGCGGGGAGCTCGTCGTCCCGGGCAAGCTGCGACGCTCGCGCTGGCTCACCGCAGCCCTCGTCGCTGCGGTCGCGGGAGCCGCAGCAGCCGGGTACAAGGCGCTGACCTCGGGCAAGGAGCAGCCCTGGTCGACCCCGTCGGCCCCCACGTGGACCCCGCCGACGGCAAGGACGCCGACCACCACGACGGCCGACAGCACCACCGACGTCGGCATGGCCAACCTCGCGGCCGACCCGCTGGCCCCGATCGACCCGGTCGAGGGCCTCGAGCACCCCGACGAGGAGCTTCACGGCGACGAGGAGCGGCAGGAGCAGTAGGTCAGCCGAAGCGGCCGTGGACGTAGTCCGAGGTCCGCGAGTCCTGCGGCGAGCCGAACATCGCCGTGGTCTCCCCGTGCTCGACGATGACACCCGGCTGGCCTGACTCGGCGAGGAAGAATGCGCACGTGTGCGACACCCGTGCCGCCTGCTGCATGTTGTGAGTGACGATGACGATGGTCACCTCGCTGGCGAGCTCCTCGATCGTCTCCTCGATCCGCCGGGTCGACGTGGGGTCGAGAGCGGAGCAGGGCTCGTCCATCAGTAGTACCCGCGGACGGACGGCCAGGGATCGCGCGATGCAGAGCCGCTGCTGCTGGCCGCCCGAGAGCGCCCCTCCCGGCTGGCGCAGCCGGTCCTTGACCTCCTTCCACAGACCTGCCTTGGTCAGGCACTCCTCGACCAGCTCGTCCTTGCCCGAGCTCGGCACCCGGACACCGGTGAGCTTGAGGCCGGCGACCGTGTTGTCGTAGATGGACATGGTCGGGAACGGGTTCGGCTTTTGGAAGACCATCCCGATCTGCCGCCGCGCATCGGTGAGCCGCCGCGAGGGCGAGTAGACGTCGTCCCCGTCGAGCCGGACCTCACCCGCGAGCGAGGCCGAGGGCACCATCTCGTGCATCCGGTTGAGGATGCGCAGGAAGGTCGACTTGCCGCAGCCGGAGGGTCCGATGAGGGCAGTCACGCGCCCCGCCGGCATGGTGAGCGACACCCGGTCGAGGACCTTGTGGTCACCGAACCACGCCGAGAGGCTTCGGGCCTCCAGGGTCGCGAGTCCGGGCTCCTCCCCGGGCCCCGCGGGCAGCCGGACCGGCGGGATCGGCTCGGTCAGGGCGTCAGTGGTCGCGGTCATGTGGTGGTCCTTCGGTGGTGGTGGCGCGGGGTCGGGTGCGGGTCGAGGGGGTCGCGGCGGGCGGCGGGCAGGCGGGCGCACCGGTTGCTCACAGCAGGTTCGGCAAGAGCTGGGACGCCTGGCCAGCCACGGCCAGGCCGAGGGCGGCCAGCACCGGGACGGCGACGACCCAGGTCTGCCAGCGGCCCCAGCGGGCGCGTGCCCACGCCAGACCCAGGACGGCAAGCACGAGCGCCTGTGCCCAGAGCACCATCGCGACCCAGACCGAGGGGTCACCGGCCATCGGGCGCTCGGCGGCCGGGATCGCGCCTGCGGAGATCACCCGCTGCGGAGCGGGGAACGGCTTCGTCACGAGGTCGGCGTCCACCCGCAGCACGCCGGTGGGGGTGTAGGTCGGGCCATCGGCGGTGACGAGGACCAGCCGCCCGTGACCCGGCTCCGGGGGTTGCGGCTGCGGGTCACCAGCCCGCCGGACGCCGAGCACCCGGTACACCGAGACGCCCTGCCCGGTGGTGACCTGGAACGTCTCACCCTTGCCGAGGGTGGCGAGCTGGCCGAACGGTCCGCCGAAGGCTGCCTGGCGTCCCATGAGGACGGCGACGCCGGCCTGCCCCGGGAGCAGGGTGTCCCGCCGGTGGCCTGCTCCACGCTGGAGGACGCCGGACGTCGTCCCCTCGAAGACGACCTCTCGCAGGTCCAGCTGCGGGATGGACAGGACCGCGACCGGGGTGCCGAGCGCCAGCAGGGAACCGGTGTTCACATCGGCTTGGCCGACCGGAGCGGTGCCTTGGGCGAGCTCGGCACGGAAGTTGGCATAGCTCGTCTGCTGGTCCCGGGCGTGCCGCAACGACCCGATGACGCTGACATGGCTGACGAATCCCAGCAGGAGGACGGCCAGGATCGTCAGCGCGGTGCCAGGGACCATCCAGACGGCCGCAGAATCCCGGTCCTGGCGGTGGTCCGGCTCGGGCGAGGTGGCCACGGCCTCGAGAGCGTGCTCGCGGTCCATGGTCGGTGCGGTCACGGGGGTCCTCCGTGGGAGCAGCAGGCAGGTGTCAGGCCCGGACGCCAGGACGGGTCAGCGGGCACAAGGAAAGCGGGTCCGGGTTACCCGCAGCGTGACGCCGGGTGTCGCGCGGATGACGGCCGCATGGCGTGACGGCACCGATGCCCGAACCCCGGC
This sequence comes from Actinomycetes bacterium, assembly GCA_038322045.1. GTDB lineage: Bacteria > Actinomycetota > Actinomycetes > JBBQFP01 > JBBQFP01 > JBBQFP01. The sequence goes on from JBBQFP010000021.1 coordinate 39,743, forward strand.
AGGCAGGGTCCGGGCATCGGCTGGACAGCTCAGCGTTGGTGCGTGGCCCGAGCGCCTCGACGGGCGATCCGGATCGAGAACGCACCCGCGGCCAGCAGACCGGCAGCCATGAGGAGCAGACCACCGGTGTCGGCACCGGTGTGCGGCAGCCCGGAGCCGGAACCGCTGCTCCCGCCAGACACCCCGCCACCACCGGCACCATCACCGAGGTCGCCACCAGCGCCGAGGTCACCACCGGCGGCGGAACCGCTCACCGACGGGTCAGAGCTCGGGGTCGGGGTCGGGGTCGGGGTCGGGGTCGGGGTCGAGGTCGGGGTGAGGCTGGCCCCGACGGTGGTCGACGTGGGCGTGGGGGTCGACGTGGGCGTGGGGGTCGGCGTCGGGGTCGGCGTGGGGGTCGGCGTCGGGGTCGGCGTCGGGGTCGGCGTGGGGGTCGGCGTCGGCGTCACGCTGGGCGTGGGGGTCACGCTGGGCGTGGGGGTCGGCGTCACGCTCGGCGTGGGCGTCGGCGTAGGCGTCGGCGTCACGGTCGGTGTCGGTGTCGGTGTCGGCGTGGGAGTCGGAAGAGCCGTGATCTCGTAGGACAGTGGCAGCGACGACGAGGCGCCGAAGCTCGTGGGATCGTCGGGCGAGAAGCTCGCGACCATCGAGTACCGGCCGACCGCCAGCGCAGGGACCGTGATCGTGGCCTTGCCCGTCGACACGTCGACGACAGCCGAGCCGAGGGTGGTGCCGCCGGCCAGCACGGTCACGGACCCAGCGGCCTTCGGAGCCACCGAGACGGTGAGGTCGACCGGGGACCCGCCGACCTGGGAGCCCGCAGGCGCCGCAGTGAGGGTCGTGGTGGTGGTGGCGGCGACTCGGTCGTTCACCGTGAAGCTCGCCGCGGCGGACTGCGACCCGACATAGGCAGAGCTGGTGGGTGCGAACACGGCCCGGTACTGGTGCACGCCCACCGTCGGCGACGTGACGGTGAACGAGGCCGCACCCGAGGCCACGGGCACCGGCGCACCCAGAGCGGTTCCGCCGTCGGAGAACTGGATCGAGCCGGCGACGGCGGGGGCGACGCTCACGTTGAGGGTCACCGAGGCGCCGACGGTCACCGGGCCGGACGGCGAGAGCGCCAACGACGTCGTCGTGGCGGTCGGAGCCGGAGCAGTCACCGTGTAGGCCGTGGCTGGCGACGTCGAGGACTGGAAGGCAGTCGGGTCGGTCGGCGTGAACGCCGCCACCAGCGAGTGGCCACCGACCAACAGGCTGCTCGAGGTGAACGTCGCCCGCCCGGTCGTGACGTCGATTGGGGCCGAGGCCAGCAGCGTAGTGCCGTCCGTGAAGGCCACCGTCCCGGCCGCCTTCGGGGTGACGGTTGCTGTCACGGTGACGGCGGTGCCGCTGACCTGAGGGCTGGCCGGGCTGACGGCCAGAGTCGTCGTCGTGACGACGGCGACGGGTGCGGTCACCGTGTGGGTGACGGGTGAGGAGGTCGTGCTGCCGTAGAGGTTGGTGTCGCTCGGGGTGAAGACCGCCGTGATGGCCGCGTCGCCGAGTGTCGTGAGCGCTGACGTCGTCAGGCTGGCCTTGCCAGTCCCATCGACCGGCACCGCGGAGCCCAGGTTGGC
>JBBQFP010000022.1:0-38496 GCA_038322045.1 Actinomycetes bacterium
GCTGGCGATCGAGGTCACGCTCGCGGCAGCCGTGACCACGAAGGACACCCGCCACCTGACCTGGCTGCGCGAGACGTTGGGCGAGCGCGTCGCGGAGTGCGTCGTCCTGAGCGCTGGCCCGCAGGCCTATCGACGTCCGGAAGGCGTTGCCGTCGTCCCCCTCGCTCTGCTCGGCCCCTGACCTGACGCCGTTCCACTATGCGTGCCAGTGGACGCGGCTGATCCGCCGTCCGGCCAGCTCTCACGACGGTCCAGGGCGCTGTCAGGTCTGGGTAGGCCACCGCGCGCCTGATCATCGTGACCGGCACTGACCTGGTCCTCACTGCCCGGACGTCGTCCACGTCATCCCACTCGCCTGTCTCGGACGTGACGCTCGCGAGTGCGGGCAATCCGTGCGGTCTTACCGAGCAGATCACCCACAGTCGTCGGGCCCAGCACCAGCAAGCGTCCGATGGGCTTGTGGTTACCTAAGTTCTCCACCAACATGACGTCTTATGAGAGTTCCACCGCCGGCGCTGTTGCCGCTGCTGCGATCGCAGGTCCAGGGCGAGGTTCTGGCGATGGCATTCCTGCATCCCGAGCAGGAGTACAGCGTCAGCGAGTTGGCCGCGCACGCGCAGTCCTCGGTGCGCGCGGTCTCTCAGGAGGTTGCCCGCTTGGAGGCGTCGGGGTTGCTGCGTTCTCGCAAGATCGGCAACGTCCGTCTGGTGCGCGCGGAGACTGATGGCCCGCTTGCCCGTCCTCTGACGGATCTACTCGCGGTGGCGTACGGGCCGCGGCCGGTCCTGACCGATCATCTCTCGGCTGTGGAGGGCATCGAGCACGCGTTCATCTACGGTTCCTGGGCTGCTCGATACTCGGGCGAGGCTGGACCGGTGCCCGCTGACGTGGACGTCCTCGTCGTCGGCGAGGCAGATCTCGATGCGCTGTACGAAGCTGCGCGGAGCGCCGAGAAGGTGCTCGGACGCCCGGTCAACGCTCGTCAGGTTCGTCCACAGGTCTGGGGTCGGAAGCCAGCCGACCCCTTCCTTGCCTCGATACGCTCGCGGCCACTGATCGAGATCGACCTTCGGGGGGAAGCGCGCGATGAGATGGGAGAAGGGGCGAGCCCAGATCGACGCGTTGATCGCAGCCAGTGAGTTGCAGCGAGTAGCGCCCAGCCGAACGCACGCCGACCGGCTGTTGGACCAGGCCGCGCGACACCTCGTGTCGTGCCGTGCTGTGACCTCAAACGACCCCGAAGCGGCCTACTCACTGCTATACACCGCAGCGCGCAAGGCGCTCGCTGCGATTCTCGCAAACGAGGGCTTGCGGACAACGAGCCGAGGCGGCCACGTTGCGCTTCACCAGGCTGTGGTCGCGCAGCTCGTTCCTCCGATGGGCGACGTGCTACGACCCTTCGACCGCATGCGACGCAACCGCAACGAGTTGGAGTACCCGCCGGTGGACGCTCCTGAGGTGGACGAGGCCGACATCGCAGCGGACTTGCCCAAGGTCGAGGCCATCGTGGCGCTGGCATTGCGACTACTCGACGACATGGCTCCCTACTGACCGGGCGAACACCCACGCCATCAGCGCCGCCCTTTCGGCGGCGCAGCGAACCGCCGGCCAGCTTCAACACGCTGACGTCCTTGTCCGGGCCGGTGACGGTCAACGCAATCGAGTCTGGATCGCCCCCGAGGTGTTCGACGCCCTACGCCCTCGACGCTTTCGCTGACCGCGCCAGACGGCGCAACTGATCCGCCGTCCGGCCATCTTGACGCGATGCTGGCGGACAGTCGTCCGTCGTGGTCGCTGCGCGTGACGGGAGGGTGGACGTCTCTGGTCTTGATGTACCGCGGCCCTCGAGCGCCAGCCACCGCGCCGTCGCCCTGCGGGCACTGCTTGCCGGGGATCGCCCGCGGTGCTGCCACCGCTCTCCTTGAGTGGATCGGCCCCTGGAGACAGGGGTTTCTCTACCTGCGCCACGCCGTCAGTCCGAGATCATCAGCGGACAGGGGTGAGACCGAGCCCTCCGGGCCAGGCGCGACAAGAAGCATGAAATGCAGAGCGCTCGCCCCAGCCGTGGTTCGCAGCCGGTTGCGGCCGTGCGGCCCAAAGTCCACCCGCTCGCGATTCAATAGGGATGAGCGAGCCGAAGAGTCGATGTCTCGCTTGAGAAATCGATTATAGTCTTCTTGGGCAGCACGTACAGGTCACGAAAGCTGACGATGCTCCACGGAAGCGAGTGGGTGATCGATCCCGGCAAGAGGAAGTCCGAGACTGAAGTCCCCTGCACAAGTGCGTCTCGGTAAGTCTTCGAACGCAAGTGATCGTTCCTACCGTGCTCAGTCGCCGAGGCGCTGCGTGATCTCGGAGCGAGAGACGCCAAGTCGCTGAGCCAGATCCGCTCGGTTCAGCCCGCGCCGTTCGAGAGCGTCAGCCACGAGCTCGGACATCTCCAGCATCAAGCCCTCCTGGGCGAGCAGTCGCTCGCTCTCGGGGTTGCTCGCGAACCAGGTGCCCAGCGCCGGGGCAACGGCCTCGATGATCTCGGTGTCATGATGCCCACTCCTGGTAGATGGTGCGAGCTGGCTGCCAAGACCAGCGAGGAACGCTTGAGCAGGGCACGTCCCGTTCGGGAGATCGGCGCCGATCACCTGCCCAGCAGGACCGACAGCCAGCAGCCGGCCTTCTGGTCGTCTAGTCGTAACTTAACTCCCGACGGAGGTGGTGACACGGGGGACGCCGAAGGCCGGCCATGGTTGACGACAGGCGAGCTCGCGTGGCGAGACTCAGCCAGGCAGTCGGTCACGCGGATCCCCTTGCTCAGGGAGATTCTCAGGGTCTTGCCGCCGGTCGGGCAGGGCGGTTCCGGGCCTCTGTGGACAAGGTGCGAAAGATGGGAGTACCGTACGCGATAACGTACGTTCCGAGAGGCGGACTCCGTGACTGCTGTCAGCGCAACGTCGGCCCGGGCGAACCTGTACCGGCTGATCGACCAGGTGAACGAGGAGTCCCAGCCGCTGACCATCACCGGTCAGCGAGGCAGTGCGGTGCTCGTCGGCGAGGCCGACTGGCAGGCAATCCAAGAGACGCTGTTCCTGGCCTCGGTGCCGGGGCTTGCCGAGTCGATCCGTCTGGCGCGGGCCGAGGGCATCGAGGCTGCCTCGGCCGAGCTCGACTGGTGAGCGAGTGGACGTTGGTCTATTCGCGGCAGGCCCAGAAGGATGCGAAGCGGCTCGCGTCGTCAGGCTTGAAGAAGCGGGCCGAACGGCTTCTGGAGGTGCTCGCCGAGGACCCGTTTGGTAGCCCGCCACGGTACGAGTCCCTCGTCGGCGACTTGGCTGGATGCTACTCGCGGCGCATCAACATCCAGCACCGGCTCGTTTATGAGGTTTTCCCGGATCGTCAAGTGGTCCTTATCCTGCGCATGTGGACTCACTATGAATAGTCGAGGCGACGCGCCGCGCGACTCTGAACACGCGCCGCACCTGACTGAGGTCGTCGGACTACCGATCGGAGGCGCCGACTGTGACCACCATCGCGCCCATCCACCCCGGGGAGGTGCTCCTGCAGGAGTTCCTGGACCCCCTGGCTGTGACCCAGCACCGCCCGCGCCGGATCAATGAGATCGTCCACGGCAGGCGTCGCATCACCGCCGACACGGCTTTGCGCCTGGCCCGCTATTTCAGCACCAGCGACCGGTTCTGGCTCAACCTGCCAGATCCGCTATGACATCGAGATGGAGAAGGACCACCTTAGCGGCGCGATCGATGCGATCCAGCCTCTCCAGCGAGCTTCTGCTCCGCTCGAAGATGCGGACCAGGACCCCTCGAATTAGTTAACCGAAGGCCCTCGAAAAGTGAATCTTCGCAGGTAGGCTGCCTGTCGTGAGCAGCCCACACCTCGTCGACCGACGAGTGCTTTCCATCGCCTTGGACCGGATGCGCGACGACCCCGTCGTCCTGCTCGAAGGTCCTCGCTCGGTCGGCAAGTCGACGCTGCTGCACGAGATCGCCGCAGCCTCGGGCGGGCGCATCCTCGACCTGGACGACCCAGCAACCCGGGACGCCGTGGCGGCCGATCCGGCGACGTTGATCTCCGGGCCGGAACCGGTGTGCATCGATGAGTACCAGAAGGCGCCGATCGTCCTGGACGCGATCAAGGCAGCGCTCAACCGCGCGTCGGCGCCTGGCCGCTTCGTCCTCACGGGTTCCACCCGCCATGACGCCCTCCCCGCTGCGGCGCAGTCGCTGACCGGACGACTCTCCCGGCTCACCGTGCATCCGCTGACCCAGGCCGAGCTGGCCGGGACCCGGCCCCGGCTCCTGTCAGCGCTGTTCGCAGACCCCGGTCAAGCGGTCGAGAGGCCCCGGTCACCGGCGACGGTGCGGAACGACTACATCGATCGCATGGTCGTCGGGGGGTTCCCGATGGCGATCGCCGCGTCCACACCCGCTGCGCGTCAGCGCTGGATCGACAACTACGTGGCCCTCACTCTCGAACGTGATGTCGCCGAGCTGGCTCGATTGCGCCAGGGTGATCTCCTGCGGGGGCTCTTGGCGCGCCTCGTCGGCCAGACCGGGCAGGTGCTCAACGTCGCCAAGGCTGCTCGGGACGTCGGTCTCGATCGCGCTACGGCAGAGAACTATCTGACGCTGCTGGAGAGGGTGTTCCTGCTTTACCGCCTGCCAGCGTGGGGCAAGACGCTGACATCGAGGGCCGCGGCTCTGCCCAAGCTGCACGTCCTGGACACGGCGATCGCCGCCCGGCTGCTACGTCTCACCCCTGCGAAGCTCGCCGCGCTGGACCCGACCGCGCTGACCGAGCTGGGCCACCTCACTGAGTCCTTCGTCGTCGGTGAACTGATCGCTCAGGCCTCTTGGCACGACGAGGTGGACACCTGGGGTCACTGGCGGACCCACGACGGCAACGAGGTCGACCTCGTGCTGGAAGGCGCCGACGGCGGGATCGTCGCGTTCGAGGTCAAAGCGGCTGGCCGCGTCCCAGGCGAGAGCCTGCGCGGGTTGCGCAAGCTGCGCGACGCAGTAGGACCATCGTTCCTCGCCGGCGTGGCTCTGTACTTCGGGGAACGCTCCTATACAGCCGAGGACCGGCTGCACGTGATCCCGGTCGATCGCCTCTGGGCGCCCTGACCCGCGATCGTCCGTCACGCAGGCCCAAAGGCTTGGGAGTTCTGCCGAGGGTCGCCAGAAGGTCACCTGTGAATGTGTGAGATGTAGGCCATAAGACGTGTAGGTTGTTGGTCAGATGACGTGTGAGTTGTGGGCTGGAGGCCTACGTGACTGCTCCACCGTTCAGACGTCCCTATCTGCCTCGCGTTGCCGACCGCCTGCTGCGGGACCAGCTCGACGCCATGGGCGCGGTTCTCATCGAAGGGGTCAAGGGTTGCGGCAAGACCGCCACCGCGCGTCAGCGGGCGGGCAGCGAGGTGCTCCTGGACACCGATGTCAATGCAGAGCAGGCGATCGAGCTCGACCCGCGACTCGTCCTCGACGGTGAGGTCCCTCGACTGCTGGACGAGTGGCAGCGGGCGCCGCGATTGTGGGACGCCGTCCGCCGAGCGGTCGACGATCGCGGCCAGCCCGGACAGTTCATCCTCACCGGATCGGCGACCCCGAACGACGAGGTTCCGCGGCACTCAGGCGCCGGACGGTTCGGCGTCCTGCGCATGCGCACCATGACCTTGGCCGAGCAGCAGGCGACCACGCCGTCGATCTCCGTAACCGACCTGCTCGCCGGAGCCACCCCCACGCCCGCGCAGAGCCGCCTGACGGTTCGCGACTACTTCCACCACATCGCGGTCGGCGGCTGGCCGCAGCTCGTGGGCGCCAGCGAGGCCGTGAGCCGCACCTTCCTCGACGGCTACCTCGATGTCATCGTCGAGCGTGACATCGACGAGATTTCCGGACGGCGACGTGACCCGCGGCTGGTGCTTCGCTTCCTGCACGCCTACGCCCAGATGGTGTCCCAGCCAGCGACACTCGCTGCCATCGTCAAGCGTGCTCGCGACGACGTGGACTCCGAAGGGCCATCGCGCTACGCGGCCGAGCCCTACCTCGATGCGCTGCGCTGCATGATGATCGTCGATGAGATCCCGGCGTGGAACCCGTCGGTGCGCTCGTCCAAGCGGCTGATCGGCTGGCCCAAGCGCCACCTCGGTGACCCTTCGTTGGCCGCCGCGCTGCTGGGCATGTCGTCCGCCCGGATGCTCGCTGATCTGGAGACAGCAGGCTTCCTGTTCGACAGCCTCGTCGCGCACGACCTACGGGTCTACGCCGAGGCCGCCGGCGCCGTCGTCTACCACTACCGCGAGCACGACGCCCGCCTCGAGGTCGACTACGTCCTGGAGACTCGGGACGGCGACTGGATGGGCGTCGAGGTCAAGCTCGGCGGAGCCGACGTCGACAAGGCCGCGGTGAGCCTGGGCAAGCTTGCCGCCAGGGTGGCGCGACCACCGCGCGCCTTAGTCATCGTGACCGGTACTGACCTGGCCTTCACCCGCCCGGACGGCGTCCACGTCATCCCGCTCGGCTGCCTGGGGCCATGACGCTCGGGATCGTGGGCGGGCATCATGGCGGTACCTTGAGTAGTACCACTTCGCTCTGGAGGCGCCATGGCAATCACAGCGACGGAGGCCCGCAGGAGGCTCTTCCCGCTCATCGAGCAGGTCAACGAGGATCGCACCGCTGTCGAGATCGTGTCCCGCCGCGGCCAAGCAGTGTTGATCTCACGGGTGGAGTACGACGCGCTGCAAGAGACCGCGCACCTGCTCCGGGTGCCAGCCAACGCGCGCCGCCTGCTGGAAAGCCTGCAGCAAGCGCTGGCAGGGGAACGGATCGAGCGCGCCCTCGTTCCGTGAGGATCCTCTTCACGCCCCACGGGTGGGATGACTACACCTACTGCTGACCGCTGATCGCGCGATCGTCAGACGGATCAACCGCTTGATCGACGACGCTGGTCACCCAGCACCGGTTGGCCGTCTCGATCGGGGTGCCCCCGCGCCGGATCAACGAGATAGTCCACGGCAAGGGCCGCATCACCGGAGAGACAACTTTGCGCCTGGGCCGCTACTTCACGACCAGCGACCGGTTCTGGTTCAACCTTCAGACCCGATACGACCTAGCGATCCGACCCCTCCGGAGCGCCTGACGCTCCACCTACGCGCCGATGGCGATCGTCGTCCGGAGCTCACGGCGGTCCGGGACAGCCGCAAGACGCGACCGGTAGGTCGACTGAGACGCCACTGCCGCGAAGTACGCCTCGCGCCGACGGTCGACGCAGCCACCGGGCCGGTCGACCGGCTCGACCATCTCGGGTGCCAGCTGGGAGTTGAGGCCGTCCTTGAGCATCGCCAGTGCCTCGGCGCGCATCTGCGACACCCGCGACTCGCTGACGCCTAGCTCGGCGCCGATCTCGGCCATCGGCCGGTCCTCGAAGAAGTACCCCGTGACGACGGTGCGCAGCCGGTCGGGCAGCACGGCCACCGCATCATGGAGGTACGCGGCCTGCTCGCGGGCCAGCAGCTGGTCGTCGACCGTCGGCACCTGGACCGACATGAGGTCGTCGACGGCGGAGGGGTCCTCGAAGCCGTGGATCGACAGGACGACGGCGCGGTGGATGTCCCCGTCGACGGACTGCAGGTCGCCGAGGTTGAGACCCGCGTGCGCGGCGACCTCCGCGGCGGTCGGCGTCCGTCCGAGCCGACCGGCGAGCTCCTCCTCGGCCGAGGCCTTGGCGCGTGCCTTGTGCCGTACCGAGCGGGACGCCCAGTCGTTGCTGCGCAGCTCGTCGAGCAGCGCGCCACGGATCCGCTGGCGCGCGAAGCTGGCGAACGGGACGCCGCGCTCCGGGTCCCACCCCCTCGCGGCGTGGGCGAGCCCGGCGAGGCCGGCTCCGCGGAGGTCCTCACGGCTCACGTGCGAGGGCAGCTTGCCGATGAGCTCGGAGACGAGGTAGCCGACGAGGGGAAGGTTCTCCTCGACGAGCTGCTCCTCGCGACGGCGCTGCTCGGGGGTGAGGCTGGCGGCAGTGGTCACCCGATGTGTCTCGGGACGACGGCGTCGTCGGGTTGAGGGTTTCTGCGGCGTGTCACAGTAAAGACTTGGCAAAGTCTCCAGTCAGTGACCGTCGAGGTGGCCGGAGCAACAGCGCTGAAAGCCTCAGCACGGCACCGCGGGTGCCGACTACTCACTGTAGGAGACTGCCGCAGGCGGTCCTGCACCACGTGAGCGAAGCGGCACGACAGGAGGCCAGTCATGGGCGCAGCGGAGGTGTCGAGCGTCCTGTGGCGTGAGCGGGAGCTCCTCGACATGCTGCAGTTCAAGCTCGAGGAGGAGCAGGCGCTGCTGGCCACCGGCCGCAACCGCTGGCTCGCCAGGGCGACGAACGAGGTCGAGGTCGTCCTCGAGGAGCTGCGCAAGGCCGAGCTGATGCGCGCGGTGCAAACCGAGGACCTCGCCCGCGAGCTCGGGCTCGGCCCGGGAGCGAGCCTGCGCGCCCTCGCCGTCAGCGTCCCCGAGCCGTGGGGCCAGATCCTCATGGACCACCGCAAGGCCTTCCTCGCCGCCACAGCCGAGATCCAGGGCCTGGCGCAGTCCAACCGCGACATCCTCAGCAGCGGGTACAAGTCGCTGTGCGAGACGCTCGTCAGTTTCGACAGCGTGCCCGACACCTACACGGCTGCGGGCACGACGGCGCACGGGTCAGGCCGTGCCCGGCTGCTCGACGGGGCCATGTAGCCGTGGGGAGCACCTTCGGGTCGCTGTCGACCGCACTGTCCTCGCTCTACGCCCAGCGCAGGGGACTGGACGTCACGGGGCAGAACATCGCCAACGCGAACACCGACGGCTACAGCCGTCAGCGCGTGAACATGCAGTCGGTGGGAGCCTCCGTCGTCCCGGCCATGTATGCCCGGGCTGACACGGCCGCCGGTGGGGTCACTGTCTCGGGTCTGGACCGGCTTCGCGACGGCTTCCTCGAGCTGAGGGGTCAGGCCGAGCACGGCAAGCAGTCGATGCTCACCACCGACCAGGCGACGTTGCAGGCAGTCGAGAAGGTCTACACCGAGCCCAGCGACACCGGTCTGCAGAGCCAGCTCTCCGACCTGTGGGCCGGCTTCCACGACGTCGCCAACAACGCTGGCGACAGCGCCGCCCGCAACCAGCTGCTGCAACGTGCCAGCACTCTGGTCGGCAGCCTGCACTCCGCGCGCGGCGACCTGACCTCCCAGTGGACGTCGTCCCGGGAGCAGCTCGGCACGCTCGTCTCCGAGGTGAACAGCACGGCGGCCAACGTCGCCGACCTCAACCAGGCAATCGTCCGGGCGACCCAGTCGAACCTGCCCGCCAACGACCTGATGGACCAGCGCGACCTCGCCGTCATGCACCTCGCCGAGATCGCCGGAGTCACCACCCGTCAGGGCGACAGCGGCTCGGTCGACGTCTTCCTCGGGGGCACGGCGCTGGTTCGTCAGAACCTCGCCTCCCAGCTCAGGATCGACGGCGCGACGGAGTTCGAAGGCGTCGCTACCGACCCGGTCACGATGCGATGGGTCGACGGCGGCACCTACCCGGCGAGCCTGGACAGCGGCTCTGCCGGCTCGTTGATCGGCGCCCTCAACGGCACCCTGCCGAAAGCCGTGGACGACCTCGACCGCTTCGCCCAGGTTTTCGCCACGGCAGTCAACGATCAGCACGGAGTCGGCTCCTACGATCTGTACGGCAACGTCGGAGTGCCGATGTTCAAGGCTTCCGTCGGATCGGTCATCACCGCCGAGAGCATCACGATGGCCTTCACCGACCCCAAACTGGTCGCGGCGTCCTCGATAGCCCCCAGCGGTACCCCCCTGGTCGCCAACCTCGATGGTGGCAATGCCACGAAGCTGGCGCACCTCGCCTCCGCCCGGGACGGTCCGGACGCCATGTACCGCCAGCTCGTCGTCCAGCTCGGCGTGCAGGTACAGGCGGTCAACCGCAACGCCGACATCCAGACGTCGGTCGCCGCGCAGGTGGACTCGCTCCGCGATGCCTCTGCAGGTGTCAACATCGACGAGGAGATGATCAATATGCTGGCGTACCAGCGTGCCTATGAAGGCGCCTCCCGCCTGCTGACGACGATCGACTCCACGCTTGACACCCTGATCAACCGCATGGGCGCGTGAGGAGTCCACCATGTTCCGCGTCACTCAGCGCACCATCGGACAGCGCTCCCTCGCCGGCCTGCAGGCCAACCTGAACAAGCTCGGGGAGCTGCAGGGCCAGCTGTCGTCCGGCAAGGCCATCAGCAAGCCCTCCGACGACCCCGCCGGGACGGTGACCGCGCTGCAGGTCCGCTCGGAGATCCGTACGAACCAGCAGTGGTCCCGCAACGCCCAGAACGGCCTGGACTGGCTCGGCACCATCGACAACGCCCTCACGGGTAGCCAGAAGGCAGTGAACAGGATCCGCGACCTCACCCTGCAGGGGATGTCGACGGGAAACAACGACCCCCAGGCCCGCGAGGCGATGGCTAAGGAGGTCGACGTCCTGCGCCAGCACCTGGTCGGGGTGGCGAACACCACCTACCTCGGCCGCCCGGTGTTCGGCGGGACGACGGCCGGTGGTCAGGCCTATTCCGATGCCGGCGTCTTCGTCGGTGACACCAACGCGGTCGAGCGCGCTGTTGGAGCGAGCCCCCAGGCCGGGACTGCCGACGACGCCGGCCATGTGCGGGTCAACATCTCCGGACCTGCGGTCTTTGGTGGCCCGCCGGACGGTTCGGCCAGCACCCCGGCAGACCCCAACCTGTTCGACACGCTCACGAAGATCTCCGTTGACCTGCGCGGCGATCCCTCCTTGCTCTCCGCCGACCTCGGCGCCTTCGACGTCCACATGAAGTCCATTCAGGGCGCGCTGTCCGAGATGGGTGCCCGCACCAACCGGCTGGAGCAGATGCAGCAGACGGCCGACGACCGGGTCATCTCGTTGCAGTCGAGCCTGTCCAACGTCGAGAACATCGACCTGCCGAGGACCATCGTCGACATGCAGATGCAGCAGGTCGCCTACCAGGCCGCCCTCGGAGCCACGGCCAAGGTCGTGCAGCCCTCGTTGCTCGACTTCCTCCACTAAGGAATCCTCATGACTGCCAGTGCCCTCGTCGAAGGACCTGCCGTGACGCCTCACCTGACCGCGGCCAACGCCGACCCGGGCCTGCCCGAGCTGGACTTCGTCCTGCCGCTGGCCGGCTTCCCGCAGGCCCGCCGGTTCGTCCTCGTGCGCCACGACGAGACGAGCGTGCTGTTCGACCTGCGGAGCATCGACGACCCCGACCTGCGCTTCGTCGCCGTCGCTCCGGGGGCGTTCTTCCCCGGCTACGAGCCCGAGATCGACGACGCCACCGCCGAGGCGCTCGAGCTCGCCGACGCCGCCGACGCCCTTCTCCTCGTCCTCGTCACCATCGGCAGCGACGCAGCCACGGCCACGGCGAACCTCAAGGCCCCGCTCGTCATCAACACCCGCACGATGCGTGCCGGCCAGGCTGTCCTCGTCGACGCCGACCTGCCGGTGCGCCGCCTGCTCCGCGCCGCGTAGCCGCTTCGGCCCGCGTAGCGCCTCCGCGCCTCGCTCTCTGCGCCGATCATGGCCAAATCGTTGATCCAAAGGCGATCTGATCAACGTGTTTTCCATGATCGACGCCGATGGGGCGGCTCGGGGTGGGTTCGGACGCAAGGGCGCCACGGGCATAGATCGCGCCGCCACCGTGGCGCGCGGCCCTATCCTGGGCGCTTCGGTGCGCCCACGGAAGGACCAACCGGTGCTCGTGCTCAGCCGCAAGCAAGGCGAGAGTGTCATGATCGGTGACGACGTCGTCGTCACCGTGCTCGAGGTCCGGGGCGACGTCGTCCGGATCGGCGTGGACGCTCCTCGTGCCATCAAGGTGCACCGCGAAGAGGTCTGGCGCGAGCTGCAGCAGTCCAACCAGGAGGCGGCATCGCCCTCGGACGAGGCGGTCGCCGCGCTCAGCGCGCTCCTGCCGCCGCCTGCGGCACCTGCACCGCCTGCCGCTACCCAGGACGCCGCCCCGCCTGCACCGGACGCCGCCGCCCCGCCTGCACCGGACGCCGCCGCCGCGCCTGCACCGGACGCCGCCCCGCCTGCACCGGACGCCGCCGCACCGGCCGCCGCCGCACCGGCCGCCGCCGCGCCTGCACCGGACGCCGCTGCCCCCGGACCGGCTCGCCCCGGACCGCGCCCGCACCCCCCGCACCGGGGCTGACCGCGCGCGGCTACTCCGCGGCAGTCGCCCCGGGGTCGGCGAGCTGCGGGTAGTCGGCGACCTCGGTCTCGTCCGGCGTCGCCGCAACCGGCGCGCGCCCGGGCTCGACGGGTGCGGCGGTGACCGAGCGCAGCAGGAGCTGGGCGACGTCGAGCACCTCGACGGACTCCCGCGCCTCGCCGGACTGCTTCTTCGCGGTCACGGCGTCGGAGAGCATGACCTGGCAGAACGGGCAGGCCGTCGAGACGACGTCGGGGTCGAGGGCCAGCGCCTCGTCGATCCGCTCGGCGTTGATCCGCTTGCCGATCTTCTCCTCCATCCACATCCGCGCGCCGCCGGCACCGCAGCAGAAGGTGCGCTCGGAGTGGCGGTGCATCTCTGCCGTCCGTATGCCGGGCACGGCGCCGAGGACCTCGCGCGGCGGCGTGTAGACCTTGTTGTGCCGGCTGAGGTAGCAGGGGTCGTGGTAGGTGACGAGGGAGTCGATCGGCGTCACCGGGGTGAGCCGGCCCTCCTCGATGAGCCTGCCCAGCAGCTGCGTGTGGTGGACGACGTCGAAGACGGCACCGAGCTGGGGGTACTCGTTGGCCAGCGAGTTGAAGCAGTGCGGGCAGGTCGTGACGATCTTGCGGGACACTCGTGAGCCGAAGGCCTCACCGAGGACCTCGACGTTCTGCGCCGCGAGCTGCTGGAAGAGGAACTCGTTGCCGAGCCGGCGCGCGGGGTCACCGGTGCACGACTCGCCGTCGCCGAGCACCATGAACTCGACACCTGCGATGTGCAGCAGCTCGGCGAAGGCCTTCGTCGTCTTCTTCGCGCGGTCCTCGAGAGCGCCGGCGCAGCCGACCCAGTAGAGGTACTCGACATCGTCGGGCAGGACGTCCTCACCCTCGGAGCCGAGCACCCGGACGGGGAAGTCGCAGTCCTCGACCCACGAGGTGCGCGCCGAGGCGTTCATGCCCCACGGGTTGCCCTTGTTCTCGAGGTTCTTCAGCAGGGAGCCGGCCTCGGACGGGAACGAGGACTCGATGAGCACCTGGTAGCGGCGCATGTCGATGATGTGGTCGACGTGCTCGATGTCGACCGGGCACTGCTCGACGCACGCCCCGCACGTCGTGCACGACCACAGGAGGTCGAGGTCGAGGACGGCGCCGTCCGCGGCGCTGCCCACGAGCGGGCGCTCGGCCTCGGCCAGCGCGACCGCGGGGACGGTGGCGAGCTGGTCGACGGTGCCCTTCTCTTCGCCCGCGGCGTCCTTGCCGCCACCCGCGAGCAGGTAGGGCGCCTTTGCGTAGGCGTGGTCGCGCAGCGCCATGATCATGAGCTTGGGTGAGAGCGGCTTGCCGGTGTTCCACGCCGGGCACTGCGACTGGCACCGCCCGCACTCGGTGCACGTCGTGAAGTCGAGCAGGCCCTTCCACGTGAAGTCCTCGACCTTGCCGACGCCGAAGACGTCGTCGTCGGAGGGGTCCTCGAAGTCGATGAGCGCGCCGCCGCTCATCATCGGCTTGAGCGCGCCGAGGGCGACGGTGCCGTCGGCGTGCCGCTTGAAGAAGATGTTGACGAACGCGGTGAACCGGTGCCAGGCGACGCCCATGGTGGTGTTGAGGCCGATGACCCCGAACCACGCCATCGACACGATGATCTTCACCGCGGCGACGGCCATGATGGCGTTCTCGATGGTGCTCGGCGCGAGGCCGTCGAAGGAGCGCGCGATCGGGTAGCTCACGGGGTGGTGCCAAGACCAGCCGTCGACGCCTGCGAGCGCGCCCTCGAGGCCGCGCAGCGCCAGCACGCAGACGACGATGAGGAGGATCGTCCACTCGACGTAGTACGCCTGCCAGAACGTCGACCCGGCGAAGCGGCTCTTGCGCCCGGCCCGACGAGGGTGGGTCAGCTGGCGGATGACGATGAGGACGGTTATCCCCACGCCGGTGAGCAGCGCGACGACCTCGCTCACCGTCTCGTAGACCACCCAGTGCCCGATGAGCGGGAGGGCGAAGCTGGGGCTGAAGATCTGGCCGTACGCCGTCGCGAGGGTGAGCGAGAGGGCACCGAAGCCGACGAAGACGAACCAGTGCGCCGCCCCGACGACCCCCCAGCGCAGCATCCGCGTGTGGCCGAGGGACTCCCGCAGGGTGGTGAGCAGGCGCTGGCCTTTGGCGTCACCCCGGGTGGGGTCGGGCTGGCCGGTCTGCACGGTCCGCACGATCTCGAGGGCGCCGAGTCCCACGAGGAGCAGCGCACCGAGGGAGATGGCCAGGGCCGAGACGACGGCCACGATCTGCATAGGGCTCTCCTAGGCGGCTGGGTCCTTGGTCCCGAGCATACTCAGCGGTAACTTGTCCGCCGCTCAGGCGATGACCCAGCGGATCACCGGCAGCAGCAGCGGCACGGCGATGAGCAGCATCGCCAGCGCGACGACGAGAGCCACCAGCCGGAACCGCAGCGTCGGGGCGCCATCGGCGTTGCGCAGCTTGAGCAGAACCATGGCTCAGGCGACCTTCTGCATGCCCTTGGGGAGGCTGCCCTTGCGCTTGCGCCACGCGACAGCGGCCTGGCGCTCGGCGAGGAGCCGAGCGAGACCGAAGACGACGCCGCTGACGACCGCCCACGCGACAGCCTCCTTCCACGTCGTCTCGGGCGACTCCGGGTTGGCCGGTGGCTCGTTGCCCGTCGCCGCGGCCCAGGTCGTCGCAAGCCCCTTACGGGCCGCCCACCCGGCGGCTGCGGCGCCGAGGCCGGCGAGGACGCGCCACTGGATCTCTTCGTTGCGCTCTGACACAGAGTCCTCCGGGTCTCGTGGGTAGACCACACCATGCCAGAACCCTCCGACGGGGCACACCGTGCGCGCTCCGACCTCGGATTGAGCCGCCCCGACTCAACCGCGGTTGCCATGAGCCGAGACGTGTCGCATACTTGAGCCAACCACACTCAAGTCAGCACACTGGAGGTTTTCCCATGGCACGAGCGGTCGGAATCGACCTCGGGACGACGAACAGCGTCGTCTCGGTCCTCGAGGGCGGCGAGCCCACCGTCATCGCCAACGCCGAGGGTTCGCGCACCACCCCCTCGGTCGTCGCCTTCGCCAAGAACGGCGAGGTGCTCGTCGGCGAGGTCGCCAAGCGCCAGGCCGTCACCAACGTCGACCGCACGATCCGGTCGGTCAAGCGCCACATGGGCACGACCTGGAACGTCGGCATCGACGACAAGAAGTTCACCGCCCAGCAGATCAGCGCCTTCGTGCTCCAGAAGCTCAAGCGCGACGCGGAGTCCTACCTCGGTGAGACGGTGACCGACGCGGTCATCACGGTGCCGGCGTACTTCAATGACGCCCAGCGCCAGGCCACCAAGGAGGCCGGTGACATCGCCGGCCTTAACGTGCTGCGCATCGTCAACGAGCCGACGGCGGCAGCGCTCGCCTACGGCCTCGACAAGGGCGACAAAGAGCAGACCATCCTCGTCTTCGACCTCGGAGGCGGCACCTTCGACGTCAGCCTGCTCGAGATCGGCGAGGGCGTCGTCGAGGTCAAGGCGACGAGCGGCGACAACCACCTCGGCGGCGACGACTGGGACCAGCGGGTCGTCGACCACCTCGTCACCCAGTTCAAGAACAACCACGGCGTCGACCTCGGCAAGGACCGGATCGCCCTCCAGCGCCTCCAGGAGGCGGCCGAGAAGGCGAAGATCGAGCTGTCCGGCTCGGCCGAGACCTCGATCAACCTGCCCTACATCACGATGTCCTCCGAAGGCCCGCTGCACCTCGACAGCAAGCTCTCCCGCGCAGAGTTCCAGCGGATGACCCAGGACCTCCTCGACCGCTGCAAGGCCCCGTTCCAGAACGTCATCCGCGACGCCGGCGTCACCGTCGGCCAGATCGACCAGGTCGTCATGGTCGGCGGCTCGACCCGGATGCCCGCCGTCAGCGACCTCGTGCGCGAGCTCACCGGCGGCAAGGAGCCCAACAAGGGCGTCAACCCCGACGAGGTCGTCGCCATCGGCGCCAGCCTGCAGGCCGGCGTCCTCAAGGGTGAGGTCAAGGACGTCCTGCTCCTCGACGTCACCCCGCTGTCCCTCGGCATCGAGACCAAGGGCGGCATCATGACCAAGCTCATCGAGCGCAACACGACGATCCCGACGAAGCGCTCGGAGATCTTCACGACGGCCGACGACAACCAGCCCAGCGTGCAGATCCAGGTCTACCAGGGCGAGCGCGAGATGGCGGCGTACAACAAGCGGCTCGGGATGTTCGAGCTCACCGGGCTGCCGCCCGCACCGCGCGGCATCCCGCAGGTCGAGGTCACCTTCGACATCGACGCCAACGGCATCGTCCACGTGAGCGCCAAGGACCTCGGCACCGGCAAGACCCAGTCCATGACGATCACCGGTGGCTCCGCGCTGCCCAAGGACGACATCGACCGGATGATGCGCGAGGCCGATGAGTACGCCGCCGACGACCACCGCCGTCGCGAGGAGGCAGAGACCCGCAACCAGGCCGAGTCGCTGCTCTACCAGACCGAGAAGTTCCTCGCCGACAATGCCGACAAGGTGCCGGCCGAGCCCAAGGCCGAGGTCGAGACCGCCCTCGGCGAGCTCCGTGAGGCACTCAAGGGCACCGACATGGCCATCATCCGCTCGACCACCGAGAAGGTGGCGACGTCGAGCCAGCAGCTCGGCACGGCGATGTACGCAGCCAGCGCGGCCGCCGGCGAGGGCCAGGGCGAGGGCTCCGGCTCGACCGGGGCGTCGGGCTCGACGGGCGGCGACGGGCACGACGACGTCGTCGACGCCGAGATCGTCGAGGACGAGCAGAAGTGACCGATCCCTACGACGTCGAGCGCGACGAGGCCACCGGCCCCGTCGTGCGGGACAAGCGCCGGCTCGACCCGGTGACCGGTGCCCTGCGGGAGCCTGCTCCCGCGCCGGCGGCGCCGGCCGACGCGGCCCCCGATGCTGCCGACCTTGCCGAGGCAGCCGACGCTGCCGACGCGGGGCTCGGTCCGGTCGAGACGATGCTCGGCGAGCTGCAGGCGCAGCTCACTGAGCGGACCTCCGACGTCCAGCGCGTCCAGGCGGAGTACGCCAACTACCGGCGCCGGGTCGACCGCGACCGCGACGTCGCACGAGAGCTCGCGACGGCCAAGGTCCTCGGCGACCTCCTGCCGGTGCTCGACGACATCAGCCGGGCACGTGATCACGATGAGCTCGTCGGCGGCTTCAAGTCGGTGGCCGACGCCCTCGAGGCGGCGCTGGCCAAGCAGGGCCTCGAGGTCTACGGGACCCCCGGCGAGCCGTTCGACCCGACGGTGCACGAGGCCCTGACGCACGGCTTCTCGGCCGAGGTCAGCGAGTCGACGTGCGTCGCCATCCTCATGCCGGGCTACCGGCTCGGTGAGCGCATCCTGCGTCCGGCCCGCGTCGCGGTGGCCGATCCGGAGGCCCCGGCACCGGCCGAGCCCGCCGCTGCGGCGGCAGACGATCCGAGAGACTGACGGAGGGAGGGGACGCCGATGAGCACGAAGGACTTCCTCGAGAAGGACTACTACAAGGTCATCGGCGTCCCCAAGGACGCCGATCCGGCGGCGATCAAGAAGGCCTACCGCAAGCTGGCCCGCACCCACCACCCGGACGCGAACAAGGGCGATGCCAAGTCCGAGGCGACGTTCAAGGACATCTCCGAGGCCTACGACGTCCTCTCCGACGCCAAGCGGCGCAAGGAGTACGACGAGGCCCGGTCGCTGTTCGGTCGCGGCGGCTTCCGGGTGCCGCACCCCAGCGGATCCGGCGGTGCCGGCGGGCAGGGCGGGTTCTCCTTCGACCTCGGCGACCTCTTCGGCAACGCCGGAGGGGCGGGGACCGGTGGCATAGGCGACGTCCTCGGCGGGATCTTCGGCGGCCGCGGCCGCACGACGCCCGGCGTGCCGCGGCGCGGCGCCGACCTCGAGAGCGAGGTCACCCTCTCGTTCTCCGACGCGGCGCACGGCGTCACCGTGCCGTTGCGGATGCACAGCGAGGAGCCGTGTCCCGCGTGCTCGGGCACCGGGGCGAAGGCCGGGACGACGCCGCGGGTGTGCCCGACGTGCGTCGGCACCGGCCAGACGAGTCGTAACCAAGGCGGGTTCGCGTTCTCCGAGCCGTGCCGCGAGTGCCGCGGCCGCGGGCTCGTCGTCGACGACCCCTGCCCGCAGTGCAACGGCAGCGGGCGCGCCACGAGCGCCCGGACGATGAACGTCCGGATCCCCGTTGGCGTCGAGGACGGCCAGCGGATCAAGATCAGGGGCAAGGGCGCGCCCGGTGAGCGGGGCGGCCCCGCGGGCGACCTCGTCGTCCTCGTCCACGTCCAGGGCCACCAGGTCTTCGGCCGTTCCGGCGAGAGCCTGACCATCACCGTCCCGGTGACCTTCACCGAGGCAGCCCTCGGCGCGGAGGTCCAGGTGCCGACGCTCCGCGGGCTCCCGGTGACCCTGAAGATGCCCGCGGGGACGGCGAACG
Organism: Actinomycetes bacterium; assembly: GCA_038322045.1. Taxonomy (GTDB): domain Bacteria; phylum Actinomycetota; class Actinomycetes; order JBBQFP01; family JBBQFP01; genus JBBQFP01. The sequence goes on from JBBQFP010000022.1 coordinate 18,751, forward strand.
GTCGCACGTTCCGCGTCAGGGGCAAGGGCGCCGCCCGCAAGGACGGCACGCCCGGCGACCTGCTCGTCACCGTCGAGGTCGTCGTCCCGCAGAAGGTCGAGGGTGCAGCGAAGGATGCCCTCGAGGCCTTCGCCGCAGCGACGAAGGACCAGAACCCGCGGGCCGGTCTCGTCGACGCCGCGAAGGGAGGCTGACGTGGAGCTCTCGGAGGAGACCCCCGTCTACGTCATCTCCGTCGCAGCCGAGCTCTCGGGCCTGCACCCGCAGACGTTGCGTCAGTACGACCGGCTCGGCCTGGTGTCACCCGACCGGTCCGGTGGGCGCAACCGGCGCTACTCGGTGCGCGACATCGCTGCGCTGCGCGAGGTCGTACGCCTCTCCGACGAGGGCATCAACCTCGCCGGTATCAAGCGCATCCTCGCCCTCGAGCTGCAGGTCGACGCCCTGTGCGGCCGGGTTGCCGAGCTGCAGGCCGAGCTCGTCGACGCCTACCGGGACGCCCAGTCGCGGCCCGAGCGGCGCGACCTCGTCCCCTACCAGCAGCCCGCGCTCGTCATCTGGCGCGGGTCGACGCACCGCCAGGGCTGAGCCCTGCCGGGGCCCGACAGGGTCCTGCGCCCCCTTCTTCCCGGTGAGGATCTGACCTCGATGGACGCCAGCAGTCTGACCACCCGCAGCCAGGAAGCCTTCAGCACCGCCGTCCGTAGCGCCGGTGCGGCTGGGCACCCCGACGTCGAGCCTGCGCACCTGCTCGTCGCCCTGCTCGACCAGCCCGACAGCACCGCGGGTGCGCTGCTCGACGCGGTCGGCGCCGACCGCTCCGCCGTCCGTCGTGATGCGCAGGCCCTCGTCGACCGCCTGCCGCGAGCCTCCGGCTCGTCGGTCGCTGCGCCGAACCTCTCGCGCCCGGCGATGGCATCGATGAACGCCGCGATGGAGCGGGCCAACCGGCTCGGCGACACGCACGTCTCGACCGAGCACCTCCTCGTCGGTCTCGCTGCCGACGGCGGGGCGGTGAGCGACCTCCTGGGGCGCCACGGCGCCACGGCCGAGGCGCTGATCGCGGCGTTCCCCGAGGTCCGTGGGTCGGCCCGGGTGACGTCGGCCGACCCGGAGGGCACGTACCAGGCGCTCGAGAAGTACGGCGTCGACCTCACCGAGCGCGCCCGCCGCGGCGACCTCGACCCCGTCATCGGCCGCGACACCGAGATCCGGCGAGTCGTCCAGGTGCTCTCGCGGCGCACGAAGAACAACCCGGTGCTCATCGGCGAGCCCGGCGTCGGCAAGACGGCCGTCGTCGAGGGGCTGGCCCAACGCATCGTCGCCGGCGACGTGCCTGACTCCTTGCGTGGCAAGCGGATCGTCGCCCTCGACCTCGGCGCGATGGTCGCCGGGGCCAAGTACCGCGGCGAGTTCGAGGAGCGGCTCAAGGCCGTGCTCACCGAGATCCGGGAGAGCGACGGCCAGGTCGTCACCTTCATCGACGAGCTCCACACCGTCGTCGGCGCCGGGGCGACCGGCGAGGGCGCCATGGACGCGGGCAACATGCTCAAGCCGATGCTGGCCCGCGGCGAGCTGCGCATGGTCGGGGCCACGACCCTCGACGAGTACCGCAAGCACATCGAGAAGGACCCCGCCCTCGAGCGCCGGTTCCAGCAGGTGCTCGTCGGCGAGCCGTCGGTCGAGGACACCATCGGGATCCTCCGCGGCCTCAAGGAGCGCTACGAGGTCCACCACGGCGTCCGCATCACCGACTCCGCGCTCGTGGCCGCCGCCACCCTGTCCGACCGCTACATCACCTCGCGCTTCCTGCCCGACAAGGCGATCGACCTCGTCGACGAGGCCGCGTCGCGGCTGCGCATGGAGATCGACAGTCGACCGGTCGAGGTCGACGAGGTCGAGCGCTCGGTCCGCCGTCTCGAGATCGAGGAGATGGCGCTCGCGAAGGAGTCCGACGCGGCCTCGGCCGAGCGGCTGGCAAAGCTGCGCGCCGAGCTCGCCGACCAGCGTGAGGAGCTCGCCGGGCTGACGGGTCGCTGGCAGCGGGAGAAGGACGCCATCAGTGCCATCCAGTCCTCGAAGGAGGAGCTCGAGACGCTGCGCGGCGAGGCCGACCGCGCCGAGCGCGACGGCGAGCTCGCCCGGGCCTCCGAGCTGCGCTACGGCGCCATCCCTGCGCTGGAGCGACGCCTCGCCGAGGCCGAGCTCGGCGTCCAGGCCCTCTCCGCCGAGGGCGGCGCCATGCTCAAGGAGGAGGTCGGGCCCGACGACGTCGCCGAGGTCGTCGCCGCCTGGACCGGCATCCCCGCCGGCCGGCTGCTCGAGGGCGAGACCGAGAAGCTCCTCCGGATGGAGGACGCCCTCGCCCACCGGCTCGTCGGCCAGCGCGCGGCCGTGCAGACCGTGTCCGACGCCGTCCGGCGTGCTCGCGCGGGCATCTCCGACCCGGACCGGCCGACCGGCTCGTTCCTCTTCCTCGGTCCGACCGGCGTCGGCAAGACCGAGCTCGCCAAGGCCCTCGCCGACTTCCTCTTCGACGACGCCCGCGCGATGGTGCGCATCGACATGAGCGAGTACGGCGAGAAACACTCCGTGGCCCGCCTCGTCGGTGCGCCGCCCGGGTACGTCGGCTACGAGGAGGGCGGCCAGCTCACCGAGGCGGTGCGTCGCCGTCCGTACAGCGTCGTCCTCCTCGACGAGGTCGAGAAGGCGCACCCCGAGGTCTTCGACGTCCTGCTCCAGGTGCTCGACGACGGCCGGCTCACCGACGGCCACGGGCGCACCGTCGACTTCCGCAACGTCATCCTCATCCTCACGAGCAACCTCGGGAGCCAGTTCCTCGTCGACCTGACGACGCCCCAGCCGACGAAGCACGACCTCGTCATGAACCTCGTCAGGTCGACGTTCAAGCCGGAGTTCCTCAACCGGCTCGACGACATCGTCCTGTTCGACCCGCTGGGCATCGCGGAGCTCGGTCGGATCGTCGACATCCAGGTCGACCTCATGGCGCAGCGGCTGACCGGGCGCCGGCTCTCCCTCGCCGTCAGCCCGGCGGCTCGCGAGTGGCTCGCCCTGACCGGTTACGACCCGGCCTACGGGGCCCGTCCGCTGCGACGACTCATCCAGACCGAGATCGGCGACCGGCTGGCGCGGGCGCTGCTCTCGGGAGTGATCCGCGACGGCGACTCCGTCCTCGTCGACCGCGATGGCGAGGGCCTCACGGTCACGGCGGTGTGACCCGACGGCGGCGCCGGAGCTAGGTTGCCCTCATGGCCACTGCCCTCGTCACCGGCTCGACCTCCGGCATCGGCGCCGCCTTCGTCAGGTACCTGTCGACCCACGGCTTCGGCCTCGTCCTCGTGGCCCGCAACGCCGGTCGCCTCGAGGAGCAGGCGGCAGGCCTGCGCGCGCAAGGCGTCGAGGCCGAGGTGGTCGTCGCAGACCTCGCCGACCGCGATCAGCTGCGCAGGGTCGAGGAGCGCCTGGCCGACCCGGCCCGCCCGGTCGACCTGCTCGTCAACAACGCCGGCTTCGGCCTGCGGACGCCGTTCCTGGCGCCCGACCTCGAGTCCGAGCAGGGCATGATCGACGTCATGGTGACGGCCGTCATGCGCCTGAGCCACGCGGCGGCGCGCGCGATGACGCAGCGCGGCTCTGGGGCGATCGTCACGACGTCGTCCGTGGCGGGGTTCCTGCCCAGCGGCAGCTACAGCGCGGCGAAGGCCTACGCGACGGCGTTGACCGAGGCGCTGGACGCCGAGCTGCGGGGGACCGGTGTGCGGGCCATGGCGCTGTGCCCCGGCTTCACCCGCACGGAGTTCCACGAGCGCGGCCGCATGCGCACTGACGCCGTCCCCGGGCTGCTCTGGCTCGATGCCGACGCCGTCGTCGCGGCCGCCATGAGCGACCTGCGCCGCGGCAGGGTCGTCTCCGTCCCGGGCTGGCAGTACAAGGTCGTGGCAGCCGCGCTCGCGGTCACCCCGCGACCGCTGGTGCGTCGCCTGGCCCGCGGCGGCTCCCCGACGAAGGTCCGCACATGAAGGTCCTCGTCCTCGGCGGCACGTCGTTCCTCGGCTGGGCGTTCGCCGAGGAGGCCGTGCGCCGCGGCCACGACGTCACGACGGCCAACCGCGGCATCACCGGCCCGCCTCCGCAAGGCTGCACGCAGGTGCGCGCCGACCGCACCGACGCCGCTGCGCTGGCCAGGCTCGCCGCGCAGCCGTGGGACGCCGTCGTCGACCCGAGCGGCTACGTGCCGCGCGAGGTCGGCCTCGCTGCGCGCGCCCTCGCCGACGTCCCGCGCTACCTGTTCATCTCGACCATCTCCGTCTACGCCGACCGGCCGGGAGCGGTCATCGGCGTCGGCTCGCCGCTCTTTGACTGCGCGCCGGACGCCGGGCCGGACGACGGTCACTACGGGGTCCTCAAGGCCGGGTGCGAGCGGGCGGTGCTCGACGCCGTCGGGCCCGAGCGCACGGTCGTCCTTCGGCCGGGCATCATCCTCGGCCCCCGCGAGAACGTCGGCCGCCTCCCGTGGTGGCTGACCCGCATCGCCGAGGGCGGCCGGGTCATCGCGCCCGCCGACCCCGCGCGCGGCATGCAGCACATCGACGCGCGGGACATCGCCGCGTTCGGCCTCGACCTCATCGAGGGGGGCGCCGCCGGGACGTGGGACGTCGTCGGCCCGCAAGGCGTGCCCACCTGGGGCGAGTGGCTGGGCGAGTGCGTCGCCGTCACCGGGTCGTCGGCCGAGCTCGTGTGGGTGCCCGACGGCGAGCTCGCGGCCGCCGACGTCGAGCCGTGGGGCGAGCTGCCCCTGTGGATGCCGGGCGACGAGAGCCCCGTCTCCCGCATCGACGACTCCGGTGCCCGGCACGCTGGGCTGCGGACGCGGCCCTGGCAGCAGACCGTCGCCGACACCTGGGCGTGGCTGCAGGACGGCGGCGTCCCGGTCATGCGCCCCGGGATCGGGCTCGACCGCGCGAAGGAGCGGGCGATCCTCGAGGGGCGTGCTCAGCTGCCGACGTAGGCGGCGAGGTGCTCCCCGGTCAGCGTGGACCGGTCGGCGACGAGCTCGGCCGGTGTGCCCTCGAAGACGACCCGGCCGCCGTCGTGCCCGGCGGCGGGCCCGAGGTCGATGATCCAGTCGGCGTGCGCCATGACGGCCTGGTGGTGCTCGATGACGACGACCGATGTCCCCGAGTCGACGAGCCGGTCGAGGAGGCCGAGCAGCTGCGCGACGTCGGCGAGGTGCAGGCCGCTCGTGGGCTCGTCGAGGACGAGGACGGTGCCCTTCTCCGCCATACGCGTGGCGAGCTTGACCCGCTGCCGCTCGCCACCGGAGAGGGTGGTGAGGGGCTGGCCGAGCGTGAGGTAGCCCAGCCCGACGTCGGCGAGCCGGTCGAGCACCGCCGAGGCCGCGGGTGTGCGCGCCTCGCCCGCACCGAAGAACGCCTGCGCCTCTGACACCGACATCGCGAGGACCTCGCTGATGTCGCGCCCGCCGAGGTGGTGCTCGAGCACCGACGCCTCGAACCGCTTGCCCTCGCATTCCTCGCACGTCGCCGCGACGCCGGCCATCATGCCGAGGTCGGTGTAGACGACGCCCGCGCCGTTGCACGTGGGGCAGGCGCCCTCGGAGTTCGCGCTGAACAGCGCCGGCTTGACGCCGTTGGCCTTGGCAAACGCCTTGCGGATGGGGTCGAGCAGCCCGGTGTAGGTCGCAGGGTTGCTCCGCCGGGACCCTCGGATCGCTGCCTGGTCGACGATGACGACGCCTGCCCCGGTGGGCAACGACCCGTGGATGAGCGAGCTCTTGCCCGAGCCTGCGACGCCGGTGACGACGCAGAGCACGCCGAGCGGGATGTCGACGTCGACGTCGCGAAGGTTGTGCTTCGTCGCACCACGGATCTCGATCGCGCCGGTCGCCGTGCGCACCTGCTCCTTGAGCCTCACCCGGTCGTCGAGGTGGCGGCCGGTGATGGTGCCGCTGGCTCGCAGGCCCTCGACGGTCCCCTCGAAGCACACCGTCCCGCCCGCCGAGCCGGCCTCCGGCCCGAGGTCGACGACGTGGTCGGCGATGGCGATCGCCTCGGGCTTGTGCTCGACGACGAGCACCGTGTTGCCCTTGTCGCGGAGGCGGAGCAGCAGCGCGTTCATCCGCGTGATGTCGTGCGGGTGCATGCCGATCGTGGGCTCGTCGAAGACGTAGGTGACGTCGGTGAGTGACGAGCCGAGGTGACGCACCATCTTGACCCGCTGCGCCTCGCCACCGGAGAGCGTGCCCGAGGGCCGGTCGAGGGAGAGGTACCCCAGCCCGATCTCGTCGAAGGACTCGAGCGTGTGACGCAGGCTGCCGACGAGCGGAGCGACCGACGGCTCGTGGACTCCGAGCACCCACTCCGCGAGGTCGCTGATCTGCATGGCGCAGGCTCCAGCGATGTTGAGCCCACGGATCCGAGAGGAGCGGGCTGCCTCGCTGAGCCGGGTGCCGTCGCACTCGGGGCACGTCGTGAAGGTGACCGCGCGCTCGACGAAGGCGCGGACGTGGGGCTGCAGCGCGTCGATGTCCTTGGACAGGAACGACTTCTGGATCCGCGGGACGAGGCCCTCGTACGTGAGGTTGATGTTGTCGACCTTGATCTTGGTCGGCTCTTTGTAGAGAAGGGCGTGCAGCTCCTTCTTCGAGTAGCTGCGGATCGGCTTGTCGGGGTCGAGGAAGCCCGAGCCGCCGTAGATGCGCCCGTACCAGCCGTCGACGCTGTAGCCGGGGATGGTCAGCGCGCCCTCGTTGAGCGACTTGTTCTCGTCGTAGAGCTGGGAGAGGTCGATGTCGGTGACCGAGCCCATGCCCTCGCACCGGGGGCACATGCCGCCGGTGCGCTCGAAGCGCACGGCCTGCTTCGTCCGCGTGCCTCGCTCGACGGTGATGGCACCGCTGGCGCTGACGGTGGGCACGTTGAACGAGAACGCGTTGGACGAGCCGATGTGCGGCTTCCCCAGCCGGCTGAACAGGATCCGCAGCATGGCGTTGGCGTCTGTCGCCGTCCCGACCGTGGAGCGGGGGTCGGCGCCGAGCCGCTGCTGGTCGACGATGATCGCCGTCGTCAGGCCGTCGAGGACGTCGACCTCGGGCCGGGCCAGCGTCGGCATGAACCCCTGGACGAAGCTGCTGTACGTCTCGTTGATGAGCCGCTGCGACTCGGCCGCGATGGTCGCGAAGACGAGGGAGCTCTTTCCCGAGCCTGATACCCCGGTGAAGACCGTGAGCCGCCGCTTCGGCAGCTCCACCGTGACGTCCTTGAGGTTGTTGACCCGCGCGCCCTGCACCCGGATCCGGTCGTGGCGGTCCGCAGGCGGCAGCTCGGGCGCCCGCGTGTCGGCCGTCATGCTCACGATCGGGTTCTCCTTCTGCCGCCGTCAGCCTTGGGCGATCCGGACAAGGTTGCCAGAGGGATCGCGGACGGCGCAGTCCCTGGCGCCCCAGGGCTGCGACGTCGGCTCCTGGAGGACCTCCGCCGAGCCCGAGGCGCGGACCGTCTCGAACGTCGCGTCGAGGTCGTCGGCCCGGAAGATGGCCGCCTGCAAGGAGCCCTGCGTCACGAGAGCGAGCAGGGCGTCGCCCTCGGCCTGCGACCGGCCACCGTGCGGCTGGAACAGGACGACGTCGACGTCCTGCCCGGAGGCGCCAACGGTGACCCAGCGGAACCCGTCGGAGGCGACGTCGTTGCGGACCTCGAGGCCAAGCGCGTCGCGGTAGAACCGGAGCGCGGCGTCGGGGTCGTGGACCGGGATGAACACCGTGGAGAGGGTGATTGTCATGCGGCAGACCCTAGGACGGCCGCTCGGCGGCGCGCTTCTCCGATCCTGCTCGATGCTCAGGCGGCACCGGTCACGGGTCAGGCAGTGATGGGACGACGCCTCGGTCGCAGCGCGACCATGCTCACGCACGGAGGCAGCGTGTCGACGCCGTCGTGGTCACGTGCCCGATAGCTCGACGGCGTCTCCCCGACGACCTCGGTGAACCGGCTGCTGAACGACCCGAGCGAGGTGCAGCCCACGGCGACGCAGGCGTCGGTGACCGACATCCCGTTGCGGAGCAACGACTTCGCCCGCTCGATGCGACGCGTCATGAGATAGGAGTACGGGGTCTCGCCGTACGCGGCGCGGAAGGTCCGTGCGAAGTGCGCCGGAGACATGTGTGCTGTCCGTGCCAACGTCGGGACGTCGAGCGGCCTCGCGTAGTCACGGTCCATGAGGTCGCGGGCTCGCCGCACGTGCGCGAGGTTGGCGAGCTCCTCGGGCGTCATGCCGAGAGACGGTACGCCGGGACGGCGGCCGGCACCGAGGCCGGGACGGCGCGGCGTCTCGCTAGGGTGCGGCGCATGGGAGACCGCGAGTCGTTGCTCGAGCAGATCACCAGCAAGGCCGTCGTCCACGGCACGGTCACGCTCTCCAGCGGGCGGCAGGCCGACTACTACGTCGACCTGCGCCGGGTGACCCTCGACTCCGTGGCCGCACCGCTCGTCGGGCGGGTCATGCTCGAGGCGACCGCCGACCTCGACTACGACGCGGTCGGGGGGCTCACTCTCGGCGCCGACCCTGTCGCGACGGCGATGCTCCACGCGGCGTCGGCCCAGGGGCGCCGGCTCGACGCCTTCGTCGTCCGCAAGGAGGGCAAGGCGCACGGTCTCCAGCGCCGGATCGAGGGGCCGGACGTCGCCGGTCGACGCGTGCTCGCCGTCGAGGACACGTCGACGACGGGGGGCTCGGTGCTCACCGCCGTCGAGGCTCTGCGCGAGGCGGGGGCCGAGGTCGTCGGGGTGGCCGTCGTCGTCGAGCGAGGAGCTGCCGACGCCGTCGCCGCGGCAGGGCTGCCGTACCGCCACGCGTACGCGCTGCGCGACCTCGGTCTCGGCTGACGTGGCGAGGCGTTCCTGCCGGTCAGGTCCCTCGTGAACGGCTCCGGCGTGATCCTCCTCGGCGTGCTGGGCTTCGGGCTCGTCGTCGTGGTGGGCGTCCTCTCGTGGCGCGCCCAGGCCAAGCGGCGCGAGGCCCTCAGCACCTTCGCGAGGTCGCGCGGCTGGGCCTTCGACCCGCGCACGAGCGATCTGCCGCCAGGCTGGTCGGGCACGCCCTTCGAGGAGGGCCGGGCCAAGCGCATCGCCGGCGTCGTCACAGGCGTGCTCGACGGCCTGCCGGTCGAGGCGTTCGACTACACCTACGTCACCGAGAGCCGCCATGACGGCCGGTCGGAGAGCACGACCCACCACGTCGCCGTGTGCGCACTCACGCTGCCGGCCTATCTCCCGCGGCTGTCCATCACGCCCGAGAACGCCCTCACCCGGATGGGCCACGCCATCGGTCTCGGCAGCGACATCGAGCTCGAGAGCGACGACTTCAACCGGGCGTTCACCGTCCGCTCACCCGACCCCCGATTCGCCAGCGACGTCCTCAACGCCCGCTTCATGGAGCGGCTGCTCGCCGCCGAACCCGTGCCGTGGCGCATCGACGGCAACCGGGCGATCACCTGGTGGGGACGCCCGCTCGACCCCCTGCGGCTGCTTGCGCGGGCTGACGTGCTCCGCGGCGTCGTCGAGGCTGTCCCGGGCTTCGTCTGGCGCGACCACGGCATCGACCCGGCTACCGTCCCGCACCCCCGGCCCGTCGACCCACCTCAGCTTCCCGGAGGCTCCCTGTGACCGCGCTCTACGTCGTCCTCGTGCTCGTCGTCCTGAGCGGCCTGGCCGTGGCGACCTCGTACAACCGGTTCGTCCGGCAGCGCAACCTCGTCCAGGAGTCCTGGCGCCAGGTTGACGTCGAGCTGCACCGTCGGCACGAGCTCATCCCCAACCTCGTGGAGACCGTCAAGGGCTACGCCGCCCACGAGCGCGCGACGTTCGACGCCGTCACCTCGGCACGGGCCGCGGCGCTGACCCCTGGCTCCAGCCCGGCCGAGCAGGCGGCGCAGGAGCAGGTGCTCGGTGGAGCGCTGCGCGGCCTGCTCGCCGTGGCCGAGGCCTACCCCCAGCTCCGGGCCAGCGAGAACTTCCTCGCGCTCCAGCAGCAGCTCGGCGAGACCGAGGACCGGATCGCCGCGGCCCGCCGCTTCTACAACGGCAACGTCCGTGGGCTCAACACGCGGGTCGAGGCGTTCCCCTCGGCGTTCGTCGCCTCGCTCATGCACCAGGACAAGGCCGAGTACTTCGAGCTGACGGACGCCGCCGCGCGGGTGGCGCCCCAGGTGTCGTTCGGGGCCGGTGGGCAGCCGCTCGACCAAGCGGTCGCCGCACCAGCCGTCGTGACACCGGCCGTCGTGGCCCCGCCCACCGCGCCGGTGCTCCCCGCCGCGCCGCTGCCGCCGTCCGCAGGCCCGCAGGAGGCCGGGCCGGCCGCCTGACCACGACGACGTCCGGTGAGCGGGTTGCTCAGCGGCGGCGGCTGCGGACCCTCGACGTGACGACGCCGAGGATCACCGGCACGATGGACAGCGCAACCACCGCCACGATCGCGAGCTCGACCAGGCCGACGTTGTCCTGGAAGAACTGGATGCCGCCCAGGGCGTAGCCGAGGCAGGTGATCGACACCGCCCAGAGGACGCCGCCGACGATCGTGTAGATCAGGTAGGTCCGGTAGTGCATCCGGCTGGCGCCCGCGATGGCGGTGATGAACGTGCGCACGATCGGTACGAACCGGGCCAGCACGATCGCCCTGGCGCCGTAGCGCTCGAAGAAGTGCTCCGACTTCTCGACGTACTCGCGCTTGAACAGGGCCGAGTCCTCGCGCCGGAACAGCGCCGGCCCGGCCTTGCGGCCGATGTAGTAGCCGGTCTGGTTGCCCAGGACCGCGGCCACGGCGACGATCAGGCACACCGCCCACAGCGGCGTCGTGAACGACCCCGTCCGCACGAGGAGACCCGCCGTGAACAGCAGCGTGTCGCCGGGGAGGAAGAACCCGACGAGCAGGCCGCACTCCGCGAAGATGACGAAGGCGATGCCGAGGAGGCCGAACGTCGAGATCAGGTGGCTGGGGTCGAGCCACGAGGGGCCGAGGGCGAGGGTCTGCACGTGGCTGAGGCTACCGTCGGATCGCGTGGGGACCCGATGAGCGACCTGTGAGCGACCAGCGACCGGACGACGCCAGCAGCGCCGATGTCGGGGTGGGGCCGCACCCGCTGCCGTGGCCGCAGGACCAGCGCCTGGACCCCGAGCTGCTCCGCGACGGTGACCGGCGCAACGTCGTCGACCGCTACCGGTACTGGTCGCACGAGGCGATCGTCGCCGACCTCGACAGCCGTCGGCACGGCTTCCACGTGGCGGTCGAGAACTGGCAGCACGACTTCAACATCGGCTCCGTCGTCCGGACCGCCAATGCGTTCCTCGCCGCCGAGGTCCACATCGTCGGACGACGACGCTGGAACCGCCGCGGGGCCATGGTGACCGACCGGTACCAGCACCTGCGCCACCACCCCGACGTCGCCGCGCTGCTGGCGTGGGCGCAGGACTCGCCGTCCGGCCCGCTGCCGGTGGTGGGCATCGACAACCTGCCCGGGTCGGTGCCGCTGGAGACCGCCGTCCTGCCGCGGGAGTGCGTGCTCCTGTTCGGCCAGGAGGGCCCGGGGCTCTCCGACGACGCCCGCGCGAGGCTCGACATCGTCTGCTCGATCGCCCAGTTCGGCTCGACGCGCTCGATCAACGCCGGGGCCGCGGCCGCGATCGCCATGCACACCTGGGTGCGCCAGCACGCCCTGTGACTCCGGTGGCTCCCGTGCCCTGCCGCTGGGACCTTCGCCACCTGCACCGGATCCGCCCGAAGTGCCAGACTGGCGGCGATCCGTGCGAACCGACGTCCGAGGAGCCACCGCATGCCCATCGCCAGCCCTGAGGTCTACGCCGAGATGATCGACCGCGCGAAGGCCGGCGCCTTCGCATACCCCGCCATCAACGTCACGTCGTCCTCGACGATCAACGCCGCGATCCAGGGGTTCGCCGAGGCGGAGTCCGACGGCATCCTCCAGGTCTCCTTCGGCGGGGCGGAGTTCGCCTCGGGCCAGAAGGTCAAGGACATGGTCACCGGTGCTGTCGCGCTGGCCGAGTTCGCGCACGTCGTCGCCGCGAAGTACGGCGTCACCATCGTGCTGAACACCGACCACTGCCCCGAGCCCAAGCTCGACGGGTTCATGCGCCCGCTCATCAAGGTCTCGCAGGAGCGGGTGGCGGCCGGCAAGGAGCCGCTCTTCCAGGCGCACATGTGGGACGGCTCCGCCGTGGCGCTGGACAAGAACCTCTCGATCGCCTCTGAGCTGCTCGACGAGTGCGTCAAGGCCCGGATCATCATGGAGATCGAGATCGGCGTCGTCGGTGGCGAGGAGGACGGCGTCGAGGCCAAGCACGATGCCAAGCTCTACTCCACGCCGGAGGACGGACTGGCCACCATCGAGGCGCTCGGCACCGGTGAGCGCGGCCGCTACCTCGTCGCCGCGACCTTCGGCAACGTCCACGGCGTCTACAAGCCGGGCAACGTCGTCCTCCAGCCGGCCAAGCTCAAGGAGATCCAGGACGCCGTCGGTGCCAAGGTCGGCAAGGACAAGCCCTTCGACCTCGTCTTCCACGGCGGCTCCGGCTCGCTGCTCTCCGAGATCCGTGAGGCTCTGGACTACGGCGTCGTCAAGATGAACGTCGACACCGACACGCAGTACGCGTACACGCGGCCGGTCGTCGAGCACATGTTCCGCAACTACGACGGCGTGCTGAAGATCGACGGCGAGGTCGGCAACAAGAAGGCCTACGACCCCCGCGCGTGGAACAAGCTCGCCGAGTCGGGCATGGCCGCCCGCGTCGTCACCGCGTGCGAGAACCTCCGCTCGGCGGGTACCAGCCTGGGCAAGTAGCGCGCGGCGCCTGCGCCAGAGGGGCGCGCGTGGTGCGTCCCGCGGCCGGTGCGGCGACAATGACCCCATGGCGCGCCGGGCGATCGAGAGCTTCTCCTCGGTCGCCGCCTCTCGCTCCCCGGAGCTGCTCAGGCTCGCTCACCTGTGCACCGGTGACGAGGCCGTCGCCCGTGAGGTCGTCGCCGAGCAGCTGTCAGCCCTCGAGCGCCGGTGGCGGCGCACCGACCCGTTCGCCGCCGATGCCGCGCTGCGCCACGGCGTCATCACCTCGTGCCTGTACCGTGCGAGAGGCGGGTCGCTGCCGCACCGGGTGCTCCGGCGGCTCGTCCCTGGGGCTGCGAGGCCCACGGCAGCCGCGCCGCCCTCGCCGGACGCCGGCGCTGCGCCCGCTGCCGCCGCGCCGGCCGGCGGCGCTGCGCCCGCTGCCGCCGCGCCGGCCGGGCTGGTGGCCGAGGCGCTGGGCGCCATGACGCCGTTGCAGCGCACCTCCCTCGTCCTGCTGCACCTGGAGAACCTCGACCCCGCCGAGCTCGCCGACCAGGCCGGGCTCGCCCCCTCCCGGGTCCGCCGCGAGCTCGAGCGCGCCCACGCGGTCGTGCGCTCGCGCCTCCAGCCCACCCTCGGCGTGCCCGCGCCGGACGTCGACGCCGAGATCAGGCGCGCGCTCCTCGACCAGTCGTGGCGGCTGGGCCCGAGCGAGGCCCTCGACGCCGAGATCGCCCGAGCCGTTCAGGCTCGCCGCACGCACCGGCGTCGGAGAAGGCTCGTCGCCCTCGCGGTGGTCGTCGTGCTGGCCGCCGCCGTCGCCGTCCCGAGCCTGCTCTCGGTGCGCCGCGACGTCCGGGTGGCCGCCCAGCTCGAGGTCGCGCCGTCGGGGACCGGGCTGCTCACCTGGGAGCCGCGGGGGGCGATGCGGCGCGACGTCGGCCTCGTCGCGGAGGCCGCTCGGACGTGGCGCACGGCCGACCCCACTGCGCCGGCACGCACCTACCTGCTGTGGGCCGGGCGGCTCGGCGAGGGCCGCCTCGTCGTCCTCCAGGGCAAGGACTCCCGCGGGCAGTCCCGGGTCGCCCAGGTCGCCGACCGCGGGCAGCCCGGCCGTCTGGGGCTGGACTCGCAGGCGACGCTGCGCTCGAGCGGGATCCCGGCCCTCGTGGTGGCCTACGCCGGGAACCTCGACCCGGCGCTCGGGCTCTCGCCCGGCCCGGGGAGCTCCCTGGTGCAGCTGCTCCTCGCGCCCACGTGGTCCGCGCGTGGCAGTCGCTCCGGGCTCGAGGTGCGCCTGCGCTCGCCGTACACCGAGCCGACCACGCCCGCCGAGGTGTGGCGGGAGCTCTCGGTCCGCCCCGACGGGCTCACCCGCACGTGGCTGCAGCCCGCGCGCCCCGGCTCCACCTGGGAGACCCTCGTGCGCCTGAGCGACCCGGGCTCAGCGGACGACGAGAGCGGCCGGCGCCTCGCCACCGTGGCGGTGCGCGCGAGCTCGATCCTCCCCGTCGCCGCGCCGCTGGAGCAGGTGGCCGACCCGCAGACCGTCGAGCTCGCCGACCCGGAGATCGTCGACGACGTCATCGCCGCGCGCGACGTCCTCGAGGCGCTGCCCGTCAACCCGGGCGCCGACCTCACGTCGGCCCAGGCGTGGATCGCCCCGATGAAGGTGCGGGCCCTCGCCTCAGGTCCGGAGGACCTCTCGACGTCGCTCGTCTCGGCGCGGGTGTCCCTGCTCGACGTCATCCCCCGGGGCGGGGGCCACGTCGTCCTCTTCGTCGTCCGGCGCGGTGAGCAGGTCCTCTGCGTCCGGGCGACACCGACGGCCACCGACCCCTCGCTCGCGCCGGTCGTCGCCGACACCTGCCTCGTCCCCTCCACGGATGGCCCGGTCCTCGCGGGGTTCGCGCGCTCGATCAGCCCCGGCGCGACGATCCTCGTGCAGAGCCCTCCCGTCGCTGGAGTGCGGGCGGTCAACGGCTTCACCGGCAGCGGCAACCTCGTCGCGATCGGCTATCCCGCCGACCCGACCACGCCGACGACCCTGAGCTGGACCGCCTACAGCCCCACCGGGCAGACCCTCGGCTCGATGACGACGACGGTGCTCCGGGCGAGGACCCTTCCCTCGGTGCCGACGCAGCCCGTGCGGCTCTCGGTTGGCACGTGGCCCGGCCCGGCGCAGGGCGAGCCGCTGGCCGAGTGGGCCGCCAGGCAGCCGGGTCAGCAAGAATGGACGCCGTGACCTCACCCCTCTCCCCGTCGGCACCCCAGGGCCGCGACCTGCTCGCTGGCCCTCCGCCTACCACGCTGCCCGAGGACCCCGCCCAGGCGCTCCTCGACTCGGGGGTGACCCCCCGCACGGCCGCCGCGGCGCAGCCGGCCTCGCGTGCCGCCTGGGCGGCGCTGGCCGACGACGCCTGGGCCCGCGGGGAGACCATCGAGTCCTACGCCTACGCCCGCACCGGCTACCACCGCGGCCTCGACGCCCTGCGCCGCAGCGGCTGGAAGGGTCACGGGCCGGTGCCGTGGGAGCACCCGGCCAACCAGGGGTTCCTCCGGGCGCTGCACGCGCTGGCCCGCGCCGCGGCCGAGATCGGGGAGGACGACGAGGCGCAGCGGTGCGCCACCTTCCTCGCCGAGTCCAGCCCCACGGCCGCAGCCGTCCTCGCCGAGGGCGACGCCACCGACGGCTCCTCGGGGTGACGGCGCCCGTCGTCGTCGTCGGGGCGGGGATCGCCGGCGTCGCATGCGCCCGCGAGCTCGCTGCAGCCGGTGTGCCGGTGCGGGTGCTCGACCGCGGCCGCGCCATCGGCGGACGGATGGCCTCGCGGCGGCTCGACGGCCGCGTCGTCGACACCGGCGCCTCGTACCTCACAGCCGCCGAGCCGGAGTTCCTCGGCCTCGTCTCGGGCTGGCGCGAGCGCCGGCTCGTGCGTCAGTGGACCGACACCTTCCACACCGCCGAGCCGGGGGGCCTGACCGGGGCGAGGTCGGGGCCGCTGCGCTGGGCGACCCCCCACGGGCTGCGCAGCCTCGTCGAGGACCTCGCCGTCGACCTCGACGTCGAGCACCCGGTCGAGGTCGAGGCCCTGACCCTCGCGGGCTCCACCGTCCTCGTCGACGGCGTCCCGACGTCGGGGGTGGTCCTCGCCATGCCGGGGCCGCAGGCGCTCGACCTCCTCCCCGACACCGCGCTCACCGAGCGGGCGGCCTCCGACCGGGAGTGGGAGCCGGTGCTCGCGCTGGCCATGGGTTGGGAGGAGCGGTGCTGGCCCGACCTCGACGGCATCTTCGTCAACCACTCGCCGGTGCTCGCCTGGGTCGCCGACGACGGACGGCGACGTGCCGACGCCGCCCCGGTGCTCGTCGCGCACAGCACCGCCGCCTTCGCCGCCGGCCACCTCGACGACCCGGAGGCGGCGATCCCCGTCATGGTCAAGGCGCTCGTCGACGTGCTCGGTCTCGAGGACCAGCCGGTGTGGACGAGCATGCACCGCTGGAGCCTCGCCCGACCCAGCCGCGGGCGCGACGAGCCGTTCCACCTCGGCGAGCTCGGCATCGGCCTGTGCGGCGACGGCTGGCACGGCCGTCCCCGGGTCGAGGCGGCCTGGCTCTCCGGGCGCGACCTCGGTCGCGAGATGGCCCGGCGGCTGATCTGAGCGGCCGGTAACCTCGCCTCGCACGGGAGCGCCGTGCCAGGGGGCGCCCGCCCTCGGTGATCCGCCGTCGGAAGAGGTCCCATGCCCGCGATCGTGCTCGTCGGTGCGCAGTGGGGCGACGAGGGCAAGGGCAAGGCGACGGACCTCCTCGGCGGTTCCGTCGACTTCGTCGTCCGCTACCAGGGCGGCAACAATGCCGGGCACACCGTCGTCATCGGTGACCAGAAGTACGCGCTGCACCTGCTGCCCTCGGGCATCCTGAGCCCGGGCTGCACGCCGGTCATCGGCAACGGGGTCGTCATCGATCCGTCCGTCCTGCGCGCCGAGCTCGCGGGTCTGCACGAGCGCGGCGTCGACACCTCGCGGCTCGTCGTCTCGGCGTCGGCGCACCTCATCACGCCGTACCACACGACGCTGGACAAGGTCACCGAGCGGGTCCTCGGCAAGCGCCGGATCGGCACGACCGGGCGCGGCATCGGCCCGGCCTACGCCGACAAGATCGCCCGCCTCGGCATCCGGGTGCAGGACCTCTTCGACCCCTCGATCCTCCGCCAGAAGGTCGAGGGTGCCCTGGCGGAGAAGAACCAGGTGCTCGCCAAGGTCTACAACCGCCGCGCGATCGGGGTCGACGAGATCGTCGAGGAGTACCTCGACCACGCCGAGGCACTGCGCCCCTACGTCGCCGACACCGTCCTCCTGCTCAACCGGGCCCTCGACGAGGGCCGCACCGTCCTGCTCGAGGGCTCGCAGGGGACCCTGCTCGACGTCGACCACGGCACATATCCGTTCGTCACGTCGTCGAACCCGACCTCGGGCGGGGCCTGCGCCGGGTCGGGCATCGGGCCGACCCGGATCGACTCGGTGATCGGGATCCTCAAGGCGTACACGACGCGGGTCGGCGCCGGGCCGTTCCCCACCGAGCTCCTCGACGACGACGGCGAGCGGCTGCGCAGCGTGGGGCACGAGAAGGGGGTGACCACCGGCCGCGACCGGCGCTGCGGCTGGTTCGACGCCGTCATCGCCCGCTACGCCACCCGGGTCAACGGGCTGACCGACCTGTTCCTCACCAAGCTCGACGTCCTCACCGGCTTCGAGCGGGTGCCGGTGTGCGTGGCGTACGACGTCGACGGCGTCCGCCACGACGAGATGCCCATGACGCAGACCGACTTCCACCACGCCACGCCGGTCTACGACTACCTCGACGGCTGGACCGAGGACCTGTCTACGGCGAAGACGTTCGACGACCTTCCCGCGGCGGCACAGCGCTACGTGCGCACGATCGAGGAGCTCTCGGGCTGCCGGGTGTCGGCGATCGGCGTCGGCCCTGACCGCGACGAGACCTTGCAGCTGCACCCGTTCCTGTGAGCCCGCGCCGGCTGGGGCTGCTGCTGGCCCTCGCCGCGGTGCTCGTCCTGGCCGCCTTGGTCGCCGCCGTGCTGCTCCTCCGGGCTGGCTCGTCGAGCGTCGTCTCGTCGCCGGCGGCCGCAGCCCAGGACCGCCCCGGCACGGTGATCCTCGTCCCCGGCTACAGCGACAGCACCGCCTCCGACGTCCAGGGGCTCGCCGCCCGGGTGCGCGCCACGGGACGGACGGCGCAGGTCCAGCCGCTGCCCGGCGAGGGCACCGGCGACCTGCGGGTGCAGGCGGAGGCGCTCGGCGCGTCCATCACCGGGGCGCTGGCCGCGGGTGCGCCGTCCGTCGACCTCGTCGGCTACTCCGCGGGCGGGCTGGTGGTGCGCACGTGGGTGCACGAGCACCCCGACCAGGCCAGGCGCGAGGTGCGCCGGGTGGTCACCCTGGGGTCGCCGCACCACGGGACCTCGGTCGCGGGTCTGGCCGCCGCGCTGCTGCCGGGGTCGTGCCCGACGGCCTGCCAGCAGATGACGCCGGGCAGCGAGCTGCTGGCGTCGCTCGCCCGGGGTGATGAGACGCCAGCGGTGCCGTCCTGGGTGAGCGTGTGGACGACGCAGGACCAGGTGGTCACCCCACCTGGCTCGGCCCGCCTCGAGGGTGCGGTGAACGTGCCGCTGCAGTCGGTCTGCGCCGACGCGCAGGTCACCCACGCCACGCTGCCGACCGACCCGCTCCCGACCGGGATCGTGCTGCGGGCGATCGCCGTCGCCCCCCTGACGTCGGCGCCGACGGCGGAGCAGTGCGCCAGCCTGCGTCAGGCCGGCGCGGCCGCACCCTGAGCTGACCGGTTATGCCGAGTGCTTCGACCTGTCCGCCGCCAAGGCGTAGAAGAACAACGCCACCGGTCGGTAGATCGCATGAGCGAACTTGGTGAACGGCAGGAACAGCATGAGCTCCATGGCGACAGCGACGTGGAACAGAAAGACCCAGTATCCCCACGCCGGGGCGCCCGGAAGGTAGAGCGCCACCTCGATGAAGAATCCGCTGGCGCCGGTGATCCACAGCAGGACGAGCAGGAGCCAGTCCGAGGCCATCGACTTCTGCGCCGCGCGGTTGACCCGCCGCACCCGGTTGGCCATGAACATGCTCACCCCGTACAACAAGGACAGCCCGGCGAGCGTCCCGATCAGACGGGAGGGATACCACAACGGGATGTCTGTCCCGGTCTCTTTGACGCCGGTGAGAGCGAGGCCCCAGTCGAGGCCCGTTGCGGCAAGAAGGCCGAGGAAGCCCCAGATCGTCAGCGCATGGATCAGCCAGCGCCTGCGGTACAACGGCTCGACCGGCTTGTCATCCTTGCAGTCCCGCCGGTACCGGCGCTGTCCCAGCGACTCCACGCCCAGCGCCGCCCACAGCGCCGCGAAGGTACTGGCCAGGGCTGCGCGGCCCCCGAGCATCGTCTGGAGGCTGACTCCTTCACGTCGCGCAACGCTTCGGGCCATCCTGGCGATCCCCACGATCCCCGCCAGCACCACGAGGACCATCACGGTGATGCCGGTCCAATGGATCAGCCCGTCTGGGACGAAGGTGAACAGTGCCAGTGACGACGCATCCTGCGGTCCGTGGGAGGCGTACATGAAGACGGCGAAGAACGCGGCCACCGCGGTGGCGATCAGCGAGCCGATGATCGGCCTGGTGTACAGGATCCTGGCGAGACCGGTCGGGTCGTAGCTGGCCACGGCGTAGCGCCGGGCGGCCGCCATGAACTCACCGGGATCGGCCTCGGTGGGGCAGCTGTCCGAGCACAGTCCGCACTGATAACAGGTCCACAGCTCCTTGCTGGCGAGCAGCTCGTCT
>JBBQFP010000023.1:0-37204 GCA_038322045.1 Actinomycetes bacterium
TGGGAGATCGGCATCGACCCGGGTACCGGGCACCCCCGCTTTCGCCCACCCCGCCATGTCGACCCCCAGCAACGCTGGCGGCCGTCGCACAACACCCCGAGACCACACCGAACGTGAGCACCGCTGAGCACCGAGCATGTCTGAGCCGCCACGAGTGCGGACCACCCATCGGACGGGTCGCGGATGATCGACCACAAGATCAGTCCAGAATAGCGCCCCAGCTGAGGGCTGTCCTGGCGGTCCCGCGGACCATCTCTTCGCGGAATCTGTCAGCCGGCTGCTGTCGATTCCACGCGTCACTGGCAGTCTTGCGGTGCCTTGCGGGCGGCACCCGGAACGATAGTGAGAGCGCGGTGTCAACGGCCAGCACCACGACCGCGGGGCGGGTCCCCTGGAGTGGTCACGCCCGCGTCTGCCAGACCAGCGGCGACAGCGTGCGCCTCAGCCAAGCCCTCGCCGGCCAAGGGGTGAGCCCAGTGACCTGAACACCTCCGGCCTGTGATGGCCAGCACTGGGCAGATGGCCATGGCCATCACCGGGCAGTTTTCACGACCGCCTAGGGGCAGTTCTACTGGCGCCGGTCGATGGTCACCTCAAGGCGAGGGCTACAAGCATCAGCTCGTCGAACGGGGGCGCAGGTTGGAGGACAGCACGACGGAGCGCTTCTCATAGGCGGCCTCGAGGAGGCGGTAGAGACCTTCGGCAGCGTCCTGGGAATCCGGGAGTAGCCCTATGTCGTCGCAGACCACGAGCTTGGCTCGTGGGACTCGGGCGATGGCTTTGCTCACCGTGCATCCGCGCGGTGCCGGCGCATCAGCAGCCCGAGGTCTTCCACCAGGTTCTCCCGCCGCCTGACCCATTCCAGCGTGCGCAGGGCTTGCTGCCCACGCCATCCGGAGGGGGCCACTGTCCGGAGGGAATCGGGCGGCTCACCCCCGAATTGGCGGCAGGTCATGGTCTTCATGCTCGGTCTCCCTACCCGTCTGTTTTCGCAGCTGTGATCCGACTGGGGGTGGTTCGCTTGTATGACGTCCGGCGCGTCGAGTGTGTGACCCACCGCCTCAGCCGCGCCGCTCCTCCCCGTCGCGCCGCGCCAGCCGTACCAGCACCTCAGGCTCTGCGCGGAACGTGATGCGACGGACGAGGCCGTCGACGACGGTGAAGTCGAAGAGGACCTTCGCCTCGCCGCGGTGGAACCAGGCCGCCCCGGGTCGATCCCCGGCGAACACTGACAGTGCGGCGCGGGCGCTGCTGTTGAAGAACTCCGCGACCTCACGGCGCCCCTCGACCCGGTTCGGTGTCCCGGCCAGGATCGCCGCCTCGTCCGCCAACACCGAAGCGCTGGACGTCAGGAGCCGCAACAGCCGATCGAAGTCACCGTCCCTGACAGCCGCCATGAATGTCTCGACAACCTTCCAGTCGGCCAGCTGATCCTCGGGAGCAGGCTGGCCGACATTGGCGCGAGCGCGGGAAGCGAGCTTGCCCGCGGCCACCGGCGTGATGTCGAGGACGACGGCGATCGTGGAGAACTCGAAGCCAAAACTGTCGTGCAACACGAACGCGACACGTTCCGAGGGCGTGAGCCGATCCAGCACCATCGGCAGCGCAATGCCCACAGTCTCGGCGAGCGCGACGTCCTCGGCCGAGTCGGGGGCGGTCTCAGCCACCGCGATCTCGGCCATGGGTGCAGGGATTCGTGCCCGCAACCGATCCAGGCACAACCGGGTGGTCACCGTCGTCAGCCAGGCGGGCAGGCTCTCGATCTCGTCCGGTGCATCCGCAGCCAAGCCAGCTGCACCACATCCTCTGCCTCCACCGGGTCGCCGAGCACACGGGTCGCGATGCTCACCAGGCGTGGTCGCTCCGCCTCGAACATCTCCGTTCGCTCCACCGCTCCCAACCCTCCACCTCGGTCTGCCACCCTATTGACGAACGACCGGGGACGAGTGCGACCACGCCCTGGACGGCGTTGACTCGACGACCCGGAGCACCAGCGGCGCCCGGCTGGGGACACCCCACCAGATGTTCTCGAGACCCGATCTGCTGAGGACGGTTGCATGGCCATCGCCACGTACGAGGGCCGGTGCATCGACGCTGTCGACGCGGTGGGGCTGGGACGCCACACGGTGTGAATCAGCACCGTTCCCGAGCCGGTCACGGTCAAGTCGAGGGTGCACCTCGACGTACGTGCGGGCAGCGTCGGCGACGTCGTCACCGGTCGGGCGGGCTGTCAGTAGTCGCCCGTACCTCTGGACCGGACTCCGTTACATGCGCTACACATTGCGAATCGCCGCGCCCAGTCGTAACGGACGTTCCAGGAGGACGCCATGCTCAATCGACCGCACCTGCGCCGTCGGCCGCACCTGCCCCTCCTCCGGTGGCTGCTCGCGCTGCTCGTCGCGGCGCTGCTGCCGCTCGGCCTCGCTCCAGCGGCCACGGCAGCCCCCGAGCACCACGGACGCGGCTCCGGCAGCCTCGTCGTCATCGGCGGCAAGCTGCGCGAGAACGCCGACATCCTGAACACGATCATCGATCTCGCCGGCGGTCCCGGCCGGGCCCGGATCGGGATCGTCACGGCGGCCTCCGCCTCCGCGGTCAACGCTGCGGAGGCGAACGACCCCGACCAGGCGAACGCCTCGGCCGACGGGCTTTACTACTCCGACCTCTTCGCGAGGTTCGGCGCGGTGGAGACCTACGCCGTCCCGATCGACACGTCGGCCGGTGCCGAGTTCCCGGGTGACGCGTACTGGGCCGGCCGCGCCGACGACCCGGCCGTGGCGCAACGGCTCTCGCGTATGACAGGGTTCTTCTTCGGCGGCGGCGACCAGTTCCGGTACGTCACGACGATGATGCACTGCGACGCCGGCTTCACCAGGTGCGGTGACTCGCGGGCGCTGGCGGCCGTGCGCAGGGCGCTGGCGGGCGGCGCGGTCGTGTCCGGCGTCTCGGCGGGCGACACGATCCTCCAGGGCCGCGCCATGGTGACCGGGGGCGAGTCCTACCAGGGCTGGCGCGACGGCTCCGCGCCGGGCTACTTCGCGGACGCCACCAAGCTCGGATACCTGCGCTCCGGCGGCTTCGGCTTCTTCCGGTTCGGGACCCTCGACAGCCACGTCGGGCAGTACGGTCGCGAGGGCCGCATGATCCGGCTGGCGCTCGACACGAATGAGCGGTTCGCGTTCGGCGTGGACGAGACCACCGCACTGGTCGTGGAGAACCTCGATCACCGGCCGACGATGCGCGTCATCGGCGTCAACGGCGTTCACCTGTTCGACCTGCGGTGGGCCGTGCGCGGGTCGGAGAACGGCTACGCGACCGTGCGCGGCGTCCGGTGGTCCTACCTGCTCGCCGGTGACCGACTCGACCCCCGCTCGCTGCGTCTCACGCCGCGGGACGGCACGAACCTGCTGCCACGCACCCGGTCGCGGTCGTCCCTGTCCCCGGTCGGCGACGTCTGGTCCTCCGCCGACAACCCGGACGGCAGCGGGCTGACGATGGTCCGGCTGGCGCAGTCGCTGCTGACGAGCGATGCCAGGACGGCGGAGGCCACCACGTACGAGACTGCACCGCAGTTCCGCGTCACGCTGATCCGCGACCTGTTCACGCGCGGTTGGCAGGACGCGTCCGGCGTCTCGTTCCAGCAGCTGAGCCTCGGGGTTCGGCTCGCCGACTGAGCAGCCGCGGCGGGGGCTGGGAGACCGGCGGCTTCATGGCCATCGCGACGTACCAGGACCTCTGCATCGACGCTGTCGACGCGGCGGGGCTCGGACGCTTCTGGGCAGGTGCGCTGCAGCTCGACCTGCAGCTGGATGACGACGGCGACGCGAGGCTCGTCGGGCCCACGCCCCGGCACACGGTCTGGATCAACACGGTCCCCGAGCCGGTCACCGTCAAGGCGAGGGTGCACCTCGACGTGCGCGCGGGCAGCGTCGACGACGTGGTCACCCTCGGCGGCGTGGTCGTGGACGCTGAGTCGTTCCCATGGACGGTGATGAAGGACGTCGAGGGCGGCGAGCTGTGCGTGTTCGGCACCCGTGCCGACCGGCCTGCAGGGCTGATGGAGATCGTCGTCGGCACCTCCGATCCGGTGCGCATCTCCACCTGGTGGGCCGACCTGCTCGGTGCCGAGCGCAAGGTCCACGAGCACGGGTACTCCTACCTCGAGCCGGTGCCCGAGGCGCCCTTCGAGGCACTGGTCTTCGTCCCTGTGCCCGAGCCCAAGACCGTGAAGAACCGCATCCACATCGACGTCACCACCCCCGACGTCCAGCTGCTCGTGGACGCGGGCGCCCGGCTGCTGCGTGCGCAGGACGAGGAGATCTCCTGGAGCGTCCTCGCCGACCCCGACGGCAACGAGTTCTGCGCCTTCGTCGAACGACGTCTACGGACGATGACGAATCGATGCAGATAAGCGAAGCTCATGCCTTCGAGCTGGCATGCGAGGCGGCCAGCTCGATTCTGTCCGGTGACTCGGGCCGAGATGCCGCCTGGGCCTCGGCCCTCACCTCCGCACTACCGGAGGACAGGGCCTGGTCCGTTGGAGTCACTGCCCAGCATCTAGTGCACGGGCCGACCTCCGAACCGAGAAGTGGTCGGAGGCCAACCCTGACCTCGTTCGCGACGCCATCTTCGCCATTCTCGTTGACGATGAGGAGATCCTCCGGCCCCTGAGGACGGGTCTCGATACCGCCAGTCGGGTCTGGCTGAGGCGGCGTTTCGGGCGCCAACCGAAGCCCGACACTGAGGCGCTGAAAGCATCCCGCAGGGGGAGTTCTCGCCGATCTGGAACCCCGAGTTCTTCGGCAACACCCTGATGGTGAACGGCAACACCTGGCCGTTCCAGCGCGTCGAGCAGCGCCGCTAACGGCTGAGGTTCCTCAACGGGTGCCAGTCGCGGTTCCTCAACCTCGACCTCAACGACATCCCGGGCGTCCAGATCTGGGCAATCGGCAACGAGGGCGGGTTCCTCTCGGTGCCCGTCAACCTCACCGCCACCAATGGCAACCGTCTGCTATTGCGCTGGCTGAGCGTGCTGACCTCATCGTTGACTTCACCAAAGTGCCGGTCGGCAACTACGTGCTCCGCAACGTCGGCCCAGACGAGCCGTTCGGAGGCGGCGCACCCGGTGACGACTTCGACGCCGCCGACCGCGACCACGGGTCAGGTCGTCCAGTTCCGGGTAGGCCCCAACACGGAGCCCGACCCCACAACACCGCCGGAGTTCCTGCGGCTCCCGGCGCTCGCTCGGCTTCCCGCGGCGACCGTGACCCGGCAGCTCGCCCTCATCGAACAGGCCGCGGTCGGCGTCGATGCCTCCGGTGCCGAGGTGGAGGGGCCCGTCGAGGCGCTCCTCGGTATCGTCACCGACGGCGTCTGGGCCAAGCGGATGTGGGCCGACGACATCACGGAGAACCCCGACGTCGGGGCCATCGAGGTCTGGGAGATCTACAACACCACCGCCGATGCGCACCCGATGCACATCCACGAGGAGGCCTTCGAGGTTGTCAACCGCGAGGGGCTGGTGCTGAACCCCGATGGCGGGGTCGCCAGCCCGATCCAGCTCGACGGAATCCCCACCCAACCCGATCCCTGGGAGACCGGGGTGAAGGACACGGTCGTCTCCTAGCCCGGGCAGGTCACGCGGGTGCGGATGAAGTTCGGCAATCCGGGCCAGTACGTGTGGCACGGCCACATCGTCGAGCACGAGGACAGCGAGATGATGCGGCCCTTCCGCGTCGGTCCCACACAGCCCGGGCAGCCGACGTAGGGCACCCGAGCCCGTCGGTCGTCCTGCTTGCTCGTCGTCGCTTGTCGGTGTGAGTCCGGTCCGGGTTGCTGCCAGGAGGCCCCGTAGAAGGCTGGCGGCTTGGTCTGGAAACGGGTCGGGTCGAAGCCCCGTGTCAGAAGCCCTGCAGCCGCTGTCGAGCGACCTCCATCAACACCGCAAGCCGCGCCTCGTCGTGCGCCGAGCCGATGCGCTCGATGCCCACGACCTCGCGACCATGCTTGTGCACGATCTGCACCGCCCGAGCAACCCGAGGACGTGGGTACCTTCCGGACGAACGAGGCCACCGCCGAACGGTACGACCCGCCTGACGAGTCACCCCCCCCAGCCGGACACTGGCCAAGAAACCCCAGGTCACGGACCTCTCGCCGTCTTCAGACCCGCGGAGTGACACGAGTCAGGGCTGCGGCGCGAATTCCCCTACGAAACCGTGAGCGTGCTCGGCGAGGCACGGGACCGGCACGGTTGTCCAGCACTGGATGCCCGCGTCCTGACATGCAGCGAACACGGCATCAGCGCCGCTCGTGTTCCACGCGCGCAACGTGACCTGTCCCGCGCTCAGATCGAGCGGCGCGCTCCGCCGTCGACAGGCACCATCGCGCCGGTGACGAAGGACGCCGCCGGCGAGAGCAGGAACGCCGCGACCCGGCCGAACTCCGCCGGCTCGCCGTAGCGGCCCATGGGGATCGACTTCTCGAGGGCGGCGCGCACCCGGTCGGGCCGTCCCGCGGCGGCGTCGAGCTCGCGCACACGGTCGGTGTCGATCCGTCCCGGCAGCAGGCCGTTGACCCGGACCCGCGGTGCCAGCTCGTCGGCGAGGGTCTTCGCCATTCCCGCGAGGCCCGGGCGCAGCCCGTTGGACAGGGCCAGGCCCTCGATCGGCTCGTGCACGGATGACGACAGGACGAGGGCGATCGAGCCGCCCTCGCCGCAGAGCAGCCCGATGGTGCGGGCGACCCGGGTGGCAGAGAGGAACACCGACTCGAAGGCCGCGCGCCACGTGTCGTCGCCGGTGGCCATGACCGTTCCCGGCGGCGGGCCGCCGACGCTGACGAGCGCGCCGTCGAGCCGCTCGAAGGCAGCGACGGAAGCGGCGGCCAACCGGGTGGCCGAACCCGGCTCGGCGACGTCCTCGGACAGGCCCAGGGCGTGCTCGCGGCCGCCCAGCGTCGCGACGGCGGCGGCCACCCGGGCCGCGTCGCGCGAGGCGACGACGACGCGCGCGCCCTCGTCGACGAGCGCTCGAGCCGTGGCGAGGCCGAGCCCGCGGGTGCCACCGGTGACGACGTAGACGCGCCCGGTCAGTCCGAGATCCATGGGCGGCATCCTTCCAGTGCGGGCGGGGGAGCGGTGCGTCGCCCCGCCGCTGGGCGACGGAGGCAGACCGCTGGGCGTCCCCGCGTCGCAGCACCGGTCGCCACGGCGGACGTCCTTCCGGCATGCTGCCGCCAACCGGACAACTTCACGCAGGAGGCGCGCACCATGCGGGTTCCGCTCACCCTCGACGACTTCCTCGACCGAGCCAGGCTCGTCTACCCCGACCGCGTCGGCATCGTCGACGAACCCCTGGCGACGGACTCCCTGGGCACGCTGACCTACCGCGACGTCCACCGGCGGGCACGCGCGCTGGCCGCCGGGCTCGACCGGCTCGGCGTCGGCGTCGGCGAGCGGGTGGCGATCGTCAGCCAGAACAGCGCCCGCCTCCTCGAGCTGCTCTACGCCCTGCCCGCCTACGGACGGGTCGCCGTGCCGGTGAACTTCCGGCTCAGTCACCACGAGGTCGCCTACATCGTCGAGCACAGCGGCGCCTCGGTGCTCCTCGTCGACCCGGAGCTCGACGCCCCTCTCGCCGACGTCACGGCCCGCCGCCGCTTCGTGCTCGGCAAGGAGTCCGACGATGCGCTCCTCGCCTGGGACGCCGAGCCGCGACCCTGGCTCGAGCGCGACGAGGACGCCACCGCGACGATCAACTACACAAGCGGGACGACGGCGCGGCCCAAGGGCGTTCAGCAGACCCACCGCGCTCTGTGGCTGCACGCGACGACCTTTGGCTTCCACCTCGGGGTCAGCGACGCCGACGTCTACATGCACACGCTGCCGCTGTTCCACGTCAACGGCTGGGGGCTGCCGTTCACGACCGCCGCCATGGGCGTGCCCCAGGTGGTGCTCCGCAAGGTCGACGGCGCCGAGATCCTCCGCCGGGTCGAGGAGCACGGTGTGACCCTCATGGCCGGCGCCCCGGCCGTGTGGTCCGGCGTGCTGGATGCGGCCGCGCAGTGGGACGGCGAGATCCCCGGACGGGACCGGGTGCGTCTCGTCGTGGCGGGAGCGCCGCCGCCCTCGCGCACCATCGCCCGCATCGAGGACGAGCTCGGCTGGCAGTTCAACCAGATCTACGGACTCACCGAGACCTGCCCGGTGCTCACCGTCAACCGGCACCGAGCCGAGCACGACACCCTGCTGCCCGACGAGCGGGCGCGGCTGCTCTCCCGCGCAGGGGCTCCGGCCCTCGGCGTCCGGCTGTCGATCGCTGAGTCCGGCGAGGTGCTCGCGCAGGGCAACAACGTCCTCGAGGGCTACTGGCAGAACCCCCAGGCCACCGAGGACGCTCTCGACGGCGGCTGGTTCCACACCGGCGACGGCGGGTTCCTCGACGAGGAGGGCTACCTCACCATCTCCGACCGGAAGAAGGACGTCATCATCTCCGGCGGCGAGAACGTCAGCTCCATCGAGGTCGAGGACCGGCTGTTCAACCATCCGGCCGTGGCCGAGGCCGCGGTCATCGGCGTCCCCGACGAGCGCTGGGGCGAGACGATCAAGGCGTTCGTCGTGCTGAGCGAGGGGTCAGCGGTCAGCGAGAAGGAGCTCATCGCCCACTGCCGGGAGGAGCTCGCGCACTACAAGTGCCCGACCTCGGTGGAGTTCCGCGACGCGATCCCGCGCACGGCGACCGGGAAGATCCAGAAGTTCAAGCTCCGCGAGCCGTTCTGGGCGGGCAAGGAGCGCATGGTCAACTGACGCCTCCGCCGCAGGCGCCGGCCTTCGCGGGCCGGCGCACCGGCCCGCCGCACCTCAGCTCAGACAGCGCCCAGCGGGCACGGCGATCCCGAGGTTGTGGGCGGTGTTGACGAGGGCGACGTGGCTGAAGGCCTGCGGAACGTTGCCGAGCTGCCGGCGCCCGACCGGGTCCCACTCCTCGGCGAGCAGGCCGACGTCGTTGCGGACGTCGAGGAGCCGCTCGAACTGCGCGAGCGCTTCGTCGTGCCGCCCGACGAGGTGCAGGGCGTCGGCGAGCCAGAACGAGCACGCGAGGAAGGTGCCCTCGGCGCCGGGCAGCCCGTCGACGGCAGAGCCGCCCGCGCCAGCCGAGCCGCCGTGCTCGCCGTCCGGCTCGGTGTCGTAGCGGCGGACGAAGCCGTCGACGGAGAGCTCCCGACGCACGGCTTCGACGGTGCCCTGCACCCGCGGGTCCTCCGGGGGGAGGAACCCCACCTGGGGGATGAGCAGGGTCGCGGCATCGAGGGCTTTCGAGCCGTAGTACTGGGTGAAGGTGTTGCGCTCGGCGTCGTAGGCGTGGGTGAGGACGTCGGTCTTGATCTCCTCGCGCAGCGCCCGCCAGCGGCCCACCGGCCCGCTCAGGCCGAAGCGCTCGACGGCGTGGACGGCGCGGTCGGCCGCCACCCAGGCCATGACCTTGGAGTGGGTGAACGACCGCCGCGGACCACGGACCTCCCAGATGCCCTCGTCGGGCTGGTCCCAGCCGCTCTCGAGCCAGTCGAGGAGCATCCGCTGGAGGGCCCACGCGGCGTTGTCGCTGTCGAGCTGGTTCTCGCGTGCCAGGGCCAGCGCGTCGATGACCTCGCCGTAGACGTCGAGCTGGAGCTGGTTGGCCGCCCCGTTGCCCACCCTGACCGGTCGCGACCCCTCATACCCGGCGAGCCACGGCAGCTCGTACTCGGGCAGCCGCCGCTCCCCGGCGATGCCGTACATGATCTGCAGGTCGCGGGGGTCCCCGGCGATCGCGCGCAGAAGCCACTCCCGCCAGGCCGCGGCCTCGTCGGTGTAGCCGCAGCGCAGCATCGCCTGCAGGGTGAACGTGGCGTCGCGCAGCCAGCAGTAGCGGTAGTCCCAGTTGCGGACCCCGCCGACCGCCTCGGGCAGCGAGGTCGTCACGGCGGCGACGAGGCCGCCCGTCGGCTGGTAGGTCAGCGCCTTGAGGACGACGAGCGACGCGCTGACGTCGTCCTTCCAGCGGCCGTCCCCCGCCCGGCGGGCCGACCACTCCTGCCAGAACGCGACGGTGTCCTCCAGCGCCTCGACCGGTCGCACCGGGGTCGGCTCCGGAAGGTGCGACGGGGACCACGTGAGGACGAAGGACGCGCGCTCGCCGGCAGCGAGGGCGAAGTCGGCGACGGTGGAGCTGCCTTCGCCCCGGGTGTGGACGTCCTCGCGCAGCCACACGGCGTCCGGGCCGGCGATCGCCACGTGCCCGCCGGCGCCGCGACGGACCCAGGGGACGACGTGGCCGTAGTCGAAGCGCAGCCGCAGGACGCTGTGCACGGCGACGCGTCCGGACAGGCACTCGACGATGCGGACGACGTCGGGGGCCTCGTCGCGCGGCGGCATGAAGTCGGTGACCCGCAGGGTGCCCTCAGGGGTGTCCCACTCGGTGTCGAGGACGAGCGTGCCCGGGCGGTAGGCCCGACGGGTCGCCAGGCCGCCAGCCGCGGGACACAGGCGCCAGTGGCCGTTCTCGTCGTCCCCGAGCAGCCCGGCGAACATCGCTGCGGAGTCGA
Organism: Actinomycetes bacterium; assembly: GCA_038322045.1. GTDB lineage: Bacteria > Actinomycetota > Actinomycetes > JBBQFP01 > JBBQFP01 > JBBQFP01. The sequence continues at coordinate 10,582 of JBBQFP010000023.1, forward strand.
AGCGCGGCATGCACAGCCAGTCGACCGACCCGTCGCGCCCCACGAGGGCGGCGGACTGCATGTCGCCGAGCAGGGCGTAGTCCTCGATGCGCAGAGCCATGGCTGCGCCCTACCCCGTCGCGCCCGGTCGTGAGCCTGCGGCCGCGTCGGGCTCTCGGCTGGGCGCGGCAGGCAGCCGTCGTCGTGCCCGGCCGCCGGGGTCGTGCGCCTCCTGACGGGCCAGAACGCCGAGGCCGACGACTGCTGCAGCCGCGAAGAGCCACCACTGGACGGCGTACGCCAGGTGCGGGCCGGCCGAGATCTCCGGCGGCGGCAGCGGCCTCGGGACGTCGGCGGCGGCCGGCTGCTGCCCCATCAGGTCGAGGTAGCCGTCGAGCACGGGGTAGGGCAGCGAACGGGCGATCTTCCACGTGCTCATCCGGGCGACCTGCCCGTCCGGCAGGCCCCGCTCGTTGACGGCGGACTCGCTGCCGCGGGCCCGTCCGGTCACGGTGACGAGGCCCGGCGTCGGCGGGGGGACGTCAGGGGCCGCGAGCGCCGAGGACGCCGAGGGCACCCAGCCGCGGTTGACGAGCACCGCCGGGCCGACGGTCGGGCGCAGCGGCGTGAGGACGTAGAAGCCGATCCGGCCGCCCAGCGACCGGCGCCGGACGAGCAGGGTCGCTGCCGCGTCGTAGCGACCGGCGGCCGTGACCTTGCGGAAGGAACTGGCGGCCGGTAGCGGCCCGGACACCCGCAGGACGTCGGTGACCGGCACGGGCGCGGCGGCGAGGTTGCTCGTCGTCAGGGCGTTGCGTGCGTCCCGGTGCTCATGGCGGTGCCACTGCCAGCGGCCCAGCATCGCCATGACGACCGCGGCGGCCACGACGAGGAGGATCAGGCCCACCCAGCGGCGGGCGAGGAGGAACCGGTACACGACCTGCGACGCTACCTCGCCTGGGTCGAGCTCAGCCGGGGGAGGAGCCGGGAGCGGGACCCCGCGGGAGCGCGGTCGTCGTCGGGGCGGGGATCGCCGCCGGGCCGTCCAGCCGAGTCACCGGGCCAGATCGGGTGGGCTCGCGCCCGGCGTTGGCGACGACGACGGCGAGGTAGGGCAGGAGCACCGCGCCGACGAGCAGCGTGTAGCGCAGCCAGCCGGAGGTGACGATCGCTGCGAGGAAGCACGCCGTCCGGACGCCCATGGACACGAGGTAGCGCCGGGTGCGTGCGCTGACGTCCTGTGACAAGGGGGTGGGTGCAGTGGTGATCGACGGGATGTCGTCGGACTGCCTGGCCACCGCTCGCTCCTGTCCGCCGCCGCTCGCCTGTGCTTCGCTGATGACGTCGCGCCCTGCTCGGGCCTGCCGTCGTCACCGTCAACGCTAGGCGCCCTCGGTCCATGCCGCGACCGGGCTGGGTGACCCGATCGGTGCAGTCCCTGCGGCCTGTCGTTTCCCCTTACCGGCCGGTAGCGCCTAGCGTCCGGGCGGGCACCCGCGCGTCGCGGGTGCTGATCCGCCCTGCCGCGCCCGCATACGGCGCCGGGGCGACGGACCTGCCTGGAGGGACTCGTGGCTCGATCGGTGCTGGTCACCGGGGGAAACCGCGGCATCGGGCTCGCCGTGGCGCAGGCCTTCGTCGACGCCGGTGACGCCGTCGCCGTCACGTACCGAAGCGGCGAGCCGCCGGCCGGGATGCTCGGCGTCCGCTGCGACGTCACGAGCACCACCGAGGTCGACGCCGCCTTCGCCGAGGTCGAGGCCGCGCACGGCGCCGTCGAGGTGCTCGTCGCCAACGCCGGCATCAGCCGTGACGCGCTCATCATGAGGCTGTCCGACGAGGACCTCCTCGCCGTGCTCGACACCAACCTCGTCGGCGCCTTCCGGGTCGCCCGGCGCGCCAGCCGCAGCATGCTGCGCGCCCGGCGCGGGAGGATCATCCTCATGTCCTCGGTCGTCGGGCTCACCGGGTCGGCGGGGCAGACGGCGTACGCGGCGAGCAAGGCCGGGCTCGTCGGGCTCGCCCGGTCGCTGGCTCGTGAGCTCGGCAGCCGCGGGATCACGTGCAACGTCGTCGCCCCGGGCTTCGTCGACACCGACATGACGGCGTCGCTGCCCGAGGAGCGGCGGGCCGAGATCGTCGGCTCCGTGCCGCTGGGGCGCTACGCGAGCGTCGAGGAGGTCGCGGGCGTCGTCCGCTTCCTCGCCGGACCGGACGCCGGCTACATCACAGGAGCGGTCGTCCCGGTGGACGGCGGTTTGGGGATGGGGCACTGATGGGTCTGCTCGAGGGCAAGCGACTGCTCGTCACGGGCGTGCTGACGGAGGCGTCCATCGCCTTCCATGTCGCACGGCTCGCCCAGCAGGAGGGTGCGACGGTCGTCCTCTCCTCCTTTGGGCGCGCCCGAAGGATCACCGAGCGGATCGCCGACCGGCTCCCGGCCCCCGCACCGGTCGTCGAGCTCGACGTCTCCAGCGACGCCGACCTCGCGGCGCTCGCGGGCCGGGTCGCCGAGCACGTCGACGGCCTCGACGGGGTCCTGCACTCGATCGGCTTCGCCCCCGCGGCGGCGCTGGGCGGCAACTTTCTCACGGCGGAGTGGGCCGATGTCGCTGTCGCGATGCAGATCTCGGCGTTTTCCCTGAAGTCCCTGACGATGGCGGTCAAGCCACTGCTCGCGAACCCGTCCTCCGTCGTCGGGCTGACCTTCGACGCGACCGTGGCCTGGCCGAAGTACGACTGGATGGGGGTCGCTAAGGCCGCCTTCGAGTCGACCTCGCGCTACCTCGCCAAGGACCTCGGGCACGACGGCATCCGGGTCAACCTCGTCGCCGCCGGCCCGATCGGCTCCATCGCGGCGAAGAGCATCCCTGGCTTCGAGGACTTCAGGGCGATGTGGGATGCCCGCGCCCCGCTGCCGTGGGACGTCAACGACCCCGAGCCTGCTGCCCGCGCCGTCGTCGCCCTCATGTCCGACTGGTTCCCCAAGACGACGGGCGAGATCATCCACGTCGACGGCGGCGTCCACGCCATCGGTGGCTGAGCGAAGACCTCAGAAGGTGCCCTTGTCGCGAACCGAGGCGAGTGCCGGCCCGACGACGCCGGGCGTCCCTGCGGACACCGCGGTGTCAACGTTTACCGGAGCGTGGGATTCTGGCCTCGTGCCGGAGACCCCACAGCCCCCGCAGCGTCCACCGACCGGGCGCCTCGCCCCGATCCTCGTGGCGATGATCGGGTTCCTCGTCGTGCTGACGCTGCTCGCGTGGTGGGCGGCCTCACATGGCTGACGTCATCGACGGCCAGCGCACGCTCGTCGTCGTCCGGCACGCCAAGGCAGCCTGGCCGGACGACGTCAGCGACCTCGAGCGTCCCCTGACGGGGCGGGGCCGTCGTGACGCCGCGGCGCTCGGCGCCTGGCTCGTCGATCGGGGCCTCGTCCCCGAAGTCGTGCTGTGCTCGACGGCGACGCGTGCTGCGCAGACCTGGGCCGGGGCCCAGATGCAGGTCGCCAAGGCGGCCGCCGAGCGGGGCAGCGAGCTGCTCGTCCGCCCCGAGGCTGCTGTGTACGACGCGCCCGCGTCCCGCCTGCTCAGCCTCCTGCGCGCCCTCGATGCGGGCGAGTCTGAGGCCGGTGCCGGGTGCGCGCTCATGGTCGGGCACAACCCCGGCGTCGAGGAGCTCGTCGCGCGGCTGTGCGGCCGCTCCGTCCACCTCAAGACGGCAGGGATCGCTCTCCTCGCCGTCTCCGGGCCGTGGGCCGAGCTCGACAGCGCCGAGCTGGCCGAGCTCGCCACCTGCCGGGCCGGCTGAGGCCTCGGCCTCGCGGCACGGGCCTGCTGCGGTCGAGCCCCTTGCCAGGCCGGCGGCAGAGGGCGCGTGGTCAGCCCAGCGGTCGGTCGGGCAGCCCGCGGACGTTCGCCGCCACGACTCTCGCGCGCAGCGCTGCGCAGCTCAGCCGGACTGCGATCTCCGAGGGGTCTGCGGCAGCCCCGGCGAGCAGGCCGTGCTCCGCCGCGAGCGCCTCCACCTCCCGGCCCACCCGCGACAGAGTCCGTGCCGCGGCCGGGTGCTCGGGCGTGAGCTCGCGACGCGGCGCCCGTCCGCGCAAGGCCTCCTGGGCCGACGTCAGCCGGCGACGCGACGGGTCGGCGTCACCGAGGCCGCCGACGGCGTCACCGAGGGCTGCCCGCAGCTCGGCCGCGGCTGTGACGAGGTCGAGGTCGGGCTCGAGCGGCGTCTGCTGGCGGCGCATCGACCACGTGACGCGGTCGCCCGTGCCGGATCGCCGGGTGGGCACCGGCAAGACCGTGGCGCTGAGCTCCAGCGCGGGCTGTCCGGGCCGGCGCAGCTGGATCCGGACGGCGTCGACGTCGCAGTCCCCGGGCGGGACGACGGCGTAGGCGCGATGGATACCCAGGCTGAGCATCCGGTCGACGACGGAGGCGGCGTCGAGGAGCACGTGCCTGTGCTCGTCGAGGAAGACGTGCTCGACGGCGCTGCGCAGGGAGGCTCGCAGCGGGCGCAGCCGGGCGCGGTCGTCGCTGTGCGCGAGAGCGGCGTCGAGCCACGGAGTGACGACGAGGCAGTACGCGCCGCCCTTCACCCCCGGCCTCCCATCAGGTCTCGTCCTCGGCGTCGGCGGCCTCCACCTCGTCGCGGCGGATCCCGAGGAGGAAGAGCACGGAGTCCAGGTACGGGGTGCTCACCGCCGTGTCTGCCGCAGCGCGGACGACGGGCTTGGCGTTGAAGGCGATCCCCAGTCCCGCGGTGGCGAGCATGTCGAGGTCGTTGGCGCCGTCCCCGATCGCCACGGTCTGGCTCAGCGGGATGCCCGCGTCGGCGGCGAAGCGACGCAGGGCCGCCGCCTTGCCCGGCCGGTCGAGGATCGGGGGCAGCACCCGGCCGGTGAGGCGGCCCTCGCGGATCTCGAGGGTGTTGGCCGCCGAGTAGTCGATGCCGAGGTCGGCCACGAGGCCGTCGATGACCTGGGTGAAGCCGCCGCTGACGACGGCGAAGCGGTAGTCGAGCCGCTTGAGCGTGCGCACGAGCGTCCGCGCACCAGGAGAGAGGAGCAGCGAGGCGCGCACGTCGTCGATCGCGGAGGCGTCGAGCCCCTCGAGCAGCGCGACCCTGGCCCGCAGCGACTCGGCGAAGTCGAGCTCGCCGCGCATGCTCGCCTCGGTGACCCGGGTGACCTCGTCGAGGCAGCCGGCCCGCTCGGCGAGCAGCTCGATGACCTCGCCCTGGATGAGCGTGGAGTCGACGTCCATGCACACGAGGCGCTTGGCCCGCCGGTGCAGGCCGGCGCGCTGGACGGCGATGTCGACGCCCTGGACGAGCGCCTCGCTGGCCAGCGCCCGGCGCAGCTCGTCAGGGTCGGCGCCGGCGACCTCGAGCTCGAGGCCGGTGACGGGGTAGCGGGCCAGGCGGGTGATCCGGTCGATGTTCGCCCCGCAGCCCGCCACGCGCGCGGCGACCCCGGCCAAGGCGGCGGGTCGCAGCTCTTCGCCGAGCACCGTGACGAGGAGCCGGCCGCGGCGCCGGGGCTCGTCGTCGCCGCTGCCGCCAGCGGTCTCGACGGTCATGCCGAGCTCGGCGGCGCACGTGTGGACGGCGGCGACGACGGGTCCCTCGGGGCCGTGCAGGGCCAGCAGCACCCCGAGGACGAGCCGACCTCTGATGACGACCTGCTCGACGTCCTCGACGACGACGTCGAAGGCGGACAGGGTCGTGAACAGCGCCCGGGTCACGCCAGGGCGGTCGTGCCCCGACAAGGTGACGAGCAGGGTGCGCGGCGCGGCCTCGAGCGCCGCCGCCGGTGCCCCGTCGAGCGACGTGGCAGCGCTGCGCGCAGGCGTCGGGAGGTCGGTCGCTGGCATGGTCGAACCACCGTAGCCGACCTGCCTTCGCCGCCCTCACCGGCGAAGGTCCCCGCTGCTACGGGCTGACGTACTCGTTCTTGCCGATGACGACGATGCCCTCCGGGGACAGGTGGAAGCGGCGGCGGTCCGCCTCGTGGTCGATCCCGATGCGAGCGCCGTCAGGGATCCGGACGTTCTTGTCGATGATGGCGTTGCGGACGACGGCGTTGCGGCCGACCTTGACCCCGTCCATGAGCACGCTGCCCTCGACGTGCGCCCACGAGTGCACGGTGACGCGCGGCGAGAGGATCGAGCGCACGACCCGGCCGCCCGAGACGACGGCACCGGAGCTGACCATCGAGTTGATCGCCGTCCCGACCCGGTCGGGCTCCTCGTGGACGAACTTCGCCGGGGGCAGTGGTGAGTGCATCGTGTAGATCGGCCACTCGTGGTTGTACAGGTTGAAGATCGGATGGACCGAGATGAGGTCCATGTGGGCCTCGTAGAACGAGTCGATCGTCCCCACGTCGCGCCAGTAGCCGCAGTCGCGGTCCGTGGCGCCGGGGACGACGTTCTCGGTGAAGTCGTAGACCTCGGCCTCGCCGCGCTCGCTGAGCCGCGGGACGATGTTGCCGCCCATGTCGTTGCGGCTGTTGGGGTCGAGGGCGTCGGCGGTGACGGCCTCGATGAGCGTGCGGGTCGTGAAGACGTAGTTGCCCATCGAGGCGAAGATCTCGTCGGGCGCGTCCGGCAGGCCCGGGGGGTCGGTGGGCTTCTCGAGGAACTCGGTGATCCGTCGTCCGTCCTCCGCCGTGGAGATGACGCCGAACTGGTCGGACATCGACTTCGGCTGCCGGATGCCTGCGACGGTCACCCCGGCCCCTGAGGCGATGTGCTGCTCGACCATCTGGCTGGGGTCCATGCGGTAGATGTGGTCGGCGCCGAAGACGATGACGTAGTCGGGTCGGTCGTCCTCGATGATGTTGAGGTTCTGGTAGATCGCGTCGGCGGAGCCGGAGAACCACCGCGGGCCTAGTCGCTGCTGCGCCGGGACGGGGGTCACGTAGTTGCCGAGCAGCGTGGACATCCGCCACGTCTGCGTGATGTGCCGGTCCAGGCTGTGGTTCTTGTACTGCGTGAGGACGACGATGCGCAGGTAGCCGGCGTTGGCGAGGTTGGACAGGACGAAGTCGACGAGCCGGTAGATGCCGCCGAAGGGGACCGCCGGCTTGGCGCGGTCGGCCGTCAGGGGCAGCAGACGCTTGCCCTCTCCACCGGCGAGGACGATAGCGAGGACGCGAGGCGCTGCCATGACCGCAACCTACCCACTGGCGGATCATCTGCGCGCCCCTGCGGGGAGGTTCGTGGCAGCACGTTCGTGGCTAGGCTCACGAGCATGCGCGTCGACCTGCTCACCCGCGAGTTCCCGCCGGAGACCTACGGAGGGGCGGGGGTGCACGTCGAGTACCTCGCCCGTGAGCTGCGGGCTCTCGCCGAGGTCCGGGTCCACTGCTTCGGCCAGCCCCGGACCGAGCCGGGGGTCACTGCCTATCCCGTGCCCGCCGAGCTCGCCGGCGCCAACGCGGCGCTGCAGACGATGGGGGTCGACCTCGCGATGGCCGCCGCCACCGACGGCGCCGACGTCGTCCACAGCCACACGTGGTACGCCAACCTCGCCGGCCACACCGCCAAGCTGCTCCACGGCATCCCGCACGTCGTGACGACGCACAGCCTCGAGCCGCTGCGGCCGTGGAAGGCCGAACAGCTCGGCGGGGGCTACCGGCTCTCCTCGTGGTGCGAGCGCACGGGGATCGTCGGCGCCGACGCCGTCATCGCCGTCTCGGCGCGGATGCGCGAGGACGTCATCAGCGCCTACCCCGATGCCGACCCCGACCGGATCGTCGTCGTCCACAACGGCATCGACACCGACGAGTACGCGCCCACGGTGGACCCGGCGCGGGTGCGCGAGCTGGGCGTCGACCCCGACCGTCCCACGGTGCTCTTCGTCGGACGGATCACCCGGCAGAAGGGGCTGCCGTACCTCCTGCGCGCCGCACGGTCGCTGGACCCCGACGTCCAGCTCGTCCTGTGCGCGGGAGCCCCGGACACCCCTGAGATCGCGGCGGAGGTCGGCGGGCTCATCGACGAGCTCCGCCAGCACCGCACCGGCGTCGTGTGGTTCGCCGACATGCTGCCGCGCCCCGACGTCGTCAGGCTGCTGACCCAGGCGACCGTCTTTGCCTGCCCGTCGATCTACGAGCCCATGGGCATCGTCAACCTCGAGGCGATGGCCTGCGAGACGGCCGTCGTCGCGACGGCGACCGGCGGCATCCCCGAGGTCGTCGCCGACGGCGAGACGGGACGCCTCGTCCCCATCGAGCAGGTCGATGACGGCAGCGGCACCCCGCTGGAGGCCGACCGGTTCGTCGCCGACATCGCCGAGGCTCTGCAGGCGGTGCTCGGCGACGCCGGGCTCGCCGAGCGGATGGGCGTGTCGGGACGTCGGCGCGCGGTCGAGACGTTCTCGTGGACCGCCGTCGCCGAGCGGACGATGGAGGTCTACGCCTCCCTCGGCTGAGGCCCGGCCAGCTCCGTCAGGACGGTGCGCGCGTCGGTACCGCGCCGCTCGAGGAGCTGACGCAGACCGCGAGGGCCGGCGCCAAGGCAAGGCCGGCAGCTCCGGCGAGCACGGCGTGCCGGCCGATCAGGAGCTGGTCAGACCTGCGGGCCTCCAAAGGACGCCGGTCCGGTCGGTGACGGGGTGGACAGGCTGTCGAGCAGCCGCAGTGGTTCGAGCACGCCGCGCACCGTGTGGTACGCGCCGGTCCAGTAGTTGCCGAGGTTGTGGTCGAGGACGCGACCGTCCGCGGTCGTGCGGGTGCGCCACTCGCCGTGCGGGGAGATGAGATGGTCGCGGACGAACGCCCAGGTCGCGAGGAACGCCTGCAGGTAGCGCTCGTCACCGCTCGACCGGTAGATCTCCAAGAACCCGGTGAGCGCCTCGGCGTTCTGCCAGAACTCCTTGTCGCGGTCGCTGGCCGGCCCGACGGGCGGCCCCTCGCGGAACACGCCTCCGTGGGCGTTGTCATAGCCGTAGGCCAGGGTGTGCTCCCCGATCCGGGCCAGGACGGCTGCGTCGGCAGCTTCGGGCAGCCCCAGCACAGCGTCGGCCCGGAGGAGCAGCCAGCCCAGTTCCAGGTTGTGCCCGTAGGACGTGGTCGTCGGGAAGGGTCCGCGGTCGACCTGACTCAGCCGCTCGGCGAGCCAGGTTCGGTCGATCACGATCGGGTCCAGCGGCCGCCAGTCCGCCTCGTACTGGTGACCGCCGGCACCCTGCGCCAGCAGCATCCGGTCGAGAAGAAGCGAGCGCACCTCCCCGAGCCGACGCAGGTGGGTCGGGTGACGGGTCACGCGGGCGAGCTCGGTGTAGCACTCCAGCAGATGCAGGTGGATGTCGAGGGACTTGCGGTTCGCTCCGGAGAACGTGCCGACACACGGCACCCAGTCCTGCTCGAAGTTCTCGAAGTAGCCGCCGTGCCGCACGTCGCAGCCGTGCACCTGGAGCAGGTCGAAGGTTGCGACCGCCTCCTCCCGAGCCTGCTGGTCACCGCTGATCCGAGCGAAGGCGGCGAGCGCGTAGATCGCGAAGCTCTGGCCATAGACCAGTTTCGCCGGGTCGAGGGGCGCTCCGGTCAGCTTGTCGACCTTCCAGAACCAGCCACCATGCTGCCGGTCGAGGAAGCGCTCACGCAGGTAGTCCACACCGTGGCGCGCCGCGGCGAGCAGCCAGTCCCGGCGAGCCAGGTCACTCGAGTGCTCAGCCAGGTTGGCGAACGTCCAGACCAGCCTGGCCTGGCTCACGAGATAGGCCTGGTTCTCTGTCGGGTCGGGGCGAGAGTCGCCGTCGAAGCAGGTGCGGTAACCGCCGTGCTCGAGATCCAGGGCTCGGGTGGACCAGAACTCGATCAGGGCCTCGAGGTGCTCGGCCAGTTCACGGTGTGTCACGGCGAGGGCGGTCTTGCGAGTGAGCTGCTCAGTCATCCCAGGCTCCTTCCACCGATGAGTACACCGATGAATCAAGCCTCGCGTCAAGACCCTTCTTCGAGCGATCTAGACGTGTGATGCCGCTGCCAACGGTTGGCGCAGCATCGGCTGCAGGTCAGGGGAGTAGACCCGCGGCTCACCCCGAGCGCCGGGTCAGATGGGGCGTGTCGAGCCCGCGGTGAGCGCATGCGAGAGTCGCGGCGCGCTGCTTGCGCGAACCACCAGCTCCGACGATGGGGTGAACCGTCGCGTCGGCAACGGGGACTGCGAGCCGAGGCGGGTCAGGAGGTAGCTCACCGCGACCTGGGCGATCGCCTCCTTGTCCGGCCTCACCGTGGTCAAGGTCGGGTACGTGTAACGACCGTCCTCGATGTCGTCGAAGCCCGCTACGGCCACGTCCTCCGGTACCCGGATGCCATGCTCGTGCAGGACGTGCATGGCGCCGAGGGCCAGAAGGTCACTGAAGCAGAACACGGCCTCCGGCAACGGATCGACCTCGAGCAGTCTGCGCATCGCCGCAGCTCCATCCGCCCGGGTGAACTCGTCGACACCCACCTGTAGGGCCGGATCCGGGGTCAGTCCTGCCGAGAACAAGGCGTTGCGGTAGCCCTCGGCTCGCATTCGTGAATTCTGCCCCGAGGCGCTCGTCTGCTGACCGAGTGCGGCGATCCGGCGATGTCCGCTGGCGAGCAGGTGACGGACCACCTGCTCGGCGGCGGCCACGTTGTCGATGCTGATCTGATCCACATCGCTGTCCATCACGCGCTCGCCGAGCAGGACCATGGGTACGGACAGGCCGCGGGATTCGATGTCTGCCTTGCCCAAGGCGTAGGGGCTGAAGATGAGTCCATCGATGAGTTGGCCTCGGAATCCCTTGATGACCTGCATCTCGCGCTCGCGTACTCCGTTGGTCTGGTCGACCAGAACGGTCCACGAGCGGTCTTCGGCGTGCCGGACCACGGCGCTCGTGAGCTCGGCGAAGTACGGCGAATCCAGCCACGGGACGGCGAGGGCGATGATCCCGGAGCGACCGCTCTTGAGAGTGCGCGCCGAGAGGTTCATTCGGTAGCCCAGGTGGTCCAGCGCCTGCTGGACCTTCTCGCGGGTCGCCGGACTGACCTGAGGCCAGCCGCGCACGACGTTGGAGACGGTCTTCGTGGAGACCCCGGCCAGTTCGGCGACGTCCTTCATCCGCGGCTGGGTCACGACCGCTCCCCGTCCGGACCGAGGGCGCTGCCCGTGGCGGTCCCTCCCTCGTCGTGCGTGAACCTGCACGCTGGCGAGGGAGTCTAACGGGGAGGAGAAGCCGCTGCGTGGCCCAGCGCACCAGGCGAGAACGGGATCACTCGCCGGTCGACGAAGAACGCCTCGGTCACCTCGGTGACGCGCTCCAGGACCAGGTCGGCGATCGTCTGCCCGTTGGGTCCTCGCTGCGCTGAGCCGGCAGCGCCTCCGGCTAGAGCGCCTCGTACGCCGCGACGACGGCGCGGCGGGCAGCACGTTCGAGCGGCCGCAGCGCCTCGGCCCGGGCCGCGATCTCCGCCGCGGTGACGGCGCCGCCGTCTCCCGAGAGGGCCACCGCGACGACGGCGCGCAGCCGCGCGGCCTGGGCGAGCACCCGGTGCGCCCGGGCGGGATGTCCCGGTGCGAGCACGGCGGAGCGCTCGGCGACGAGCAGAGCCGACACCGCCCGCTCGTCGGGCCGGGCGACGTCGAGCCCCGCCAAGGTCTCCGTCGCCTCGCGCAACGCCTCGGCCAGCGTCCGCTCTGCCTCGGCGAGCGAGGGGACGTCGGCGACCCGGTCGGCGCGCGGCGCGACGCGCCACACCACGGGAGCGCAGGCCGGGAAGGGCAGCAGGGCGAGAGGCGGCCCGTCCAGGGTGAGGACGCCGGCGCCCAGCTCGGCGACCTCGGCCGTGAGGGTCGGCGGTCCGGGAAGGCCGAGGGGGTCGCCCGGTGCGGGCAGTGCCAGGCGGAGGCGGGTGACGCCCGCACCGCGGAGCAGGCCGAGCGCGACCGTGAGGCCGGTCGGGGAGTCGTCCGCGGGCAGGGCCGTCGCGGGGAACGGGCCGGGAGTCAGCCCGAGGACCCAGCCGGGGGTCACGGCGGCGGCAGCCTCGTCGGGGCTCGTCGCGCCGGCGAGGTAGGCGTTGCCCCACGCCACGAGCCGTGCACAGGCGTGCTCGCACGTGGCGCGGCGGTCGAGAACGTCAGGCGCGTGCACCCCGACAGGGTAGGCACGATCCGGTGACCCGGGCGGTCCGACGACGGCGGCCGGGCGCGCGGCGGTCGCGGGCAGCCGGGCCGTGCGCGAGCTCCGGGCCGGGTCACGGCCGGTTCAGTAGGGTGCCCCGGTGGCTGTCCTGACCCTGACCGACGTGACCGTCGTCCGCGACCGCTCGACCCTGCTCGACGTCGTCGACTGGACCGTCGAGGAGGACGAACGCTGGGCGGTCCTCGGCCCCAACGGCGCGGGCAAGACGACGCTGCTCCAGGTGGCATCGGCGCACCTGCACCCGACGCGCGGCACCGTCGAGATCCTCGACGAGACCCTCGGCGCCGTCGACGTCTTCGAGCTGAGGCCCCGGATCGGGCTCGTCAGCGCCGCCCTGGCCGAACGGGTTCCCGGCTCGGAGCGGGTCCTCGACGTCGTCCTCACCGCCTCCTACGCGATCGTCGGTCGCTGGCGCGAGGCCTACGAGTCCTTCGACGAGTCCCGGGCTCGCGCTCTGCTCGTCCAGCTGGGGCTGGCGGGGTTCGAGGACCGACGCTTCGGCACCCTCTCCGAGGGCGAGCGCAAGCGCGCCCTCGTGGCGCGCGCCCTCATGAGCGACCCTGAGCTGCTCCTCCTCGACGAGCCGGCCGCTGGCCTCGACCTCGGCGGACGGGAAGACCTCGTGCACCGCCTCGGGCGGATCGCCGCCGACCCCGCGTCGCCGGCGACCGTGCTCGTCACCCACCACGTCGAGGAGATCCCGCCAGGCTTCACCCACGCCCTGCTCCTGCGGGCGGGCGCGGTGCTCGCGCAGGGACCGGTCGAGGAGGTCCTCACCGCTGAGGCGCTCGGCGCGTGCTTCGGGCTCGCTCTGGCGGTCGAGCGCCGCGACGAGCGCTGGACGGCGCGAGCGACTGGGTGATCCGCCCAGCGTCGACGGGCCGCGCGACCTAGGATCATCGTCGTGCAGTCGTGGATATGGTGGCTCGTCGCGGCCGCCGTCCTGGGCGCCGTCGAGCTCGGCACGGCGACCCTCGTCGTCGGCATGTTCGCCGTGGGAGCACTCGGTGCCGCTGGCACGGGGGCGCTGGGCGGCGGCGCCATCGCCCAGGCGCTCGTGTTCTCCCTCGTCTCGCTGCTCATGCTCGTCGTCGTCCGACCGGTGGCGCGCCGGCACCTGCGCACCCCGATCGAGACCCGCAGCGGCGTCGCGGCGCTCGTCGGGCGGCAGGCCACCGTCCTGCTTCAGATCGACGGCTCCGGCGGGCAGGTCAAGCTGGCCGGCGAGGTGTGGTCGGCCCGCAGCTACGACCCGGCGCGCGTCATCGCGCCGGGCCGCACGGTCGACGTCGTGTCGATCGACGGCGCCACCGCCGTCGTCCTGGAATCGGAGTCCTGATGGAACCCTCGTTCGTCGTCGCGCTCGTCGTCGTCGTGCTCGTGCTCGTCGCGGTCCTGCGCACCGTGCGGATCGTCCCGCAGGCCCGGGCGGGCGTCATCGAGAGGCTCGGGCGCTACTCGCGCACGCTCAACGCCGGACTCAACATCATGGTCCCGTTCGTTGACCGGATGCGCGAGATGGTCGACCTGCGCGAGCAGGTCGTCTCGTTCCCGCCCCAGCCCGTCATCACTTCCGACAACCTCGTCGTCAGCATCGACACCGTCATCTACTACCAGGTCACCGACCCCAAGGCCGCGACGTATGAGATCGCCAACTTCATCCAGGCGATCGAGCAGCTCACGGTGACGACGCTGCGCAACGTCATCGGCAGCATCGACCTCGAGAAGACCCTCACCGGCCGCGACCAGATCAACGCCGAGCTGCGGGGCGTGCTCGACGACGCGACCGGCAAGTGGGGCGTGCGGGTCAACCGGGTCGAGCTCAAGTCGATCGACCCGCCTGCGTCGATCAAGGGGTCCATGGAGCAGCAGATGCGCGCCGAGCGTGACCGACGCGCCGCGATCCTCACCGCCGAGGGCGTCAAGCAGTCCGCGATCCTCACCGCCGAGGGTGAGCGCCAGTCCGCGATCCTGCGCGCCGAGGGTGCCGCCCAGGCTGCGGTGCTCCGGGCCGACGGCGAGTCCAGGGCGATCACTCAGGTGTTCGAGGCCATCCACGCGGGCGACCCCGACGAGAAGCTCCTGGCCTACCAGTACCTCCAGGTGCTCCCGCAGCTGGCCAACGGCTCCGCGAACAAGCTGTGGATCATCCCGAGCGAGCTCGGGAAGGCGCTCGAGGGCATCGGTGGGATGCTCGGCAGCCGTCCCGGGGACCTCGCAGCGGGTCGGACGTCGCTGCCCCGCCCCGTCATCACGCCACCGGCCGTCGAGGTGGCCGGCGACGGATCGCCCGACGAGCCCAGGGACGCCGCAGGCGCCTGACCCGCCGGTGCCCCCGGCGCCTGTCCCGCTGCCGTCAGGGGACGAGGGACGGGTCCGCAGCGAGCCGTTCGGCGATCCGCAGGACCATGGCCACGTACCAGTCCGCGTGGTTGTAGTGCCAGATGGCGTTCGCCAGCGCCCCGCTGCCGCGGCCGCCGCCGTTGGCGCAGAGGTAGTGCGCCGCGGAGTACACCGAGTCAGCCGGGTCGGTGATCTCGGCGCGGCCGTCGCCGTCGCCGTCCACCCCGTAGGCGGCGAAGGTGGCAGGCATGAACTGCATCGGGCCCATCGCTCCGGCTGAGGACACCGCCGAGGTTCGCCCGTGCCCGGTCTCCACCTGGCCGATCGCGGCGAGCACGGCCCAGGGCAGGCCGGGGCAGGTCGACGCCGCACCCCGGTAGAGCGCGGACCAGCTCGCCGGAACCGGCCACGCCTGGGCACGCGACACTCGAGCGGCCTGCACGGCGGCCGCGGCGAGCTCCTGTGCGCGCAGCACGGCCGCAGCGGCCTCCGCCGTCGCGAGCCTCCCGGCCCGCGCGCTGAGCCCGGCAAGTGCCTGCTGCGACTGCTCGAGGAGGGCGTCGAGGGCGCCGAGGCGTGCCTCGACCTGCGCCGCGCCGGCCTGGGCCGCAGCGACCCCGGCGTCGGCGTCCGTGACAGCACCTCGCAGCGCCCCCGCCTCGTCGGCCACCAACGCATCGGCCCGGTCGGCCGAGCTGACGACGTGCTCGACGTCGGCTACCCGGCGCAGGGCGTCGGTGCCCGTGCCGGCGTCGAGGACGCTGGCCCACAGCGCCACCGGGCCGCCCGACATGTAGAGGGCCCGCACTCGCTGGTGGGCGGCTCGGCGCCGCGCGTCGGCGACCTCGCCGGAGGCGTCGGCGAACGCCTCGGCCGAGATCCGCGAGCCCGTCGCGCGCCCGACGAGCTGGAGCGCGGCGTCGTACTGCGCGAGGGCCCGCGCCACCTGCGGCTCCAGCGCGGTGACGACGGCGGCCGCCCGCTCGGCCTGCGCCCGGGCGTCTGCTGCCGACTCCGCGCCGGCTGACGTCACCGGACCCGCCGTGGCCGCCACCGTGACGGCGAGGACGACCGCGGCGGCGCGACGTCGGGGTCGCCGGGTGGTCCTCACCGGTGCACCATCGACTGCCCCGAGGCCCGGCTTGATGCCCGCAGCGGTCCGCACCGTAGGGTCCGTCCCCGTGACCGGCCTGCACCTGGCGATGATCCTCGCCGCGGGGTTCGGGGCCGGCTTCGTCAACGCGATGGTCGGCGCCGGGACCCTCATCACCTTCCCGACGCTCGTGGCGCTGGGGTATCCACCCATCGTCGCCAACGTCTCGAACACCGTGGGCCTCGTCCCCGGCTCGGTGGCAGGGTCGTGGGGCTACCGGCGCGAGCTCGTCGGACAGGGGCCGCGGCTGCGGCGGCTGTCGGCGGCGAGCATCGCCGGGGGTGTCACGGGCGCCGGGCTGCTCCTCGTCGCCCCGGAGCGGGCGTTCGAGGCGGTGGTGCCGGTCCTGCTCCTCGCTGCCTCGGGCCTCGTCGTCGTCCAGCCGTGGCTGCGGGCCCGCGTGGAGCTCCGCGCGCTGCAGCGGGGCGAGGTGGCCGGCCACGAGCACGGCCGGGCGCTGCTCGTCGGCGCCTACCTCGCCGGGGTCTACGGCGGCTACTTCGGCGCAGCCCAGGGCGTCGTCCTCATCGCGCTCCTCGGCACGCTGCTCGACGAGACGATGCTGCGGGTCAACGCCGCGAAGAACGTCCTCACCGGCCTGGTCAACGCCGTCTCCGGGGCGATCTTCGTGGTCCTCGCCGACGTCGACTGGGCGGTGGCCGGCACCATCGCCGTCGCGTCCATCGCGGGGGCGACGGCGGGGGCACGGGCCGGACGACGGCTGCCTGCTCCGGCGCTGCGCGCCTTCGTCGCCTGCGTCGGCATCACGGCCACGACCGTCTTTGTCCTCAACCGCTAGCCGCCGCGGTGCCCCACCGCTCGCCGGGCACCGTGCTGTGGGTCAGGCGAGCCGGGCACCCCACTGGAGCCGCACCGACGCGCCCGGCTCGAGGCGCAGGACGTCGAGGCCGCTGCCGAGGCCGTTGGGCGGGCAGGTCATCGGCTCCACGCCGAGGCCGGTACGGCGGCGCCCCGGGGGCAGCGTGTCGCCGGTGAACAGCTCGACGTAGGGGTAGCCCTCGTCGACCCACAGCTCGGCGGTGGCGCCGTCCGGGCCGGTGAGCCTCGTCCACGCGCGGCCCTCGGCGTCGCGAGCGAGCTCGGTGAAGGCGTGGTCGACTCGCAGCGAGCCGATCCGCAGCGGCGCACGCAGGTCGTACTCCGTGCCTGCGACCGGGACGGTGGCGCGTGGCAGCTGGCGCTCGTCGGTGTCGATCCGCAACGCGGCGTCGAGCTGCACCATGCACGCGTCGATGTGCCCTGCGCCCGGGGAGAGGTAGGGGTGCGCCCCGGCGCCGAACGGCAGCGCCGACGTGCCGGAGTTGGTCGCCGTCGTCGTCACGGTGAGCCCGGCGCCGTCGAGGGCGTACTCGACCTCGAGGTCGAGGTGGAACGGGTACCCGGTCTGCGGGAACAGGGTCGTGCGCATGACGACCCGCTGGGGGGTCCGCTCGGCGGCCCGGAACGGCCGCCAGCGCAGCAGCCCGTGGATCGCCGTCGAGGACTTCGGCTCGGACAGGGGCAGCTGGTGCTCCTCTCCGTCCCAGGTGTAGCGGCCGTCGGCGAGGCGGTTGGGCCAGGGGACGAGGGTGCTCCCGTGCGCCCCGTCCGCCATCGCCTCGACCCCGAAGGGCTCGACGACGTCGCGCCGGTCGACGGTGTACTCGCGCAGCGCCGCCGCTACCTCGGTGACGACGGCGCGGTGCTCGCCGGAGCGGATGACGTGCTGCTCGCCGGACGGCGGGACGGGCATGCGCTGACCTCCTCTGCAGAGCCGGCCCTCTTGGCCGACGCTCGATGATCCCGCACTCGGGCATCCTGAGGAGATGATCGCCGTGACGGACCCGGACGACCCGCGGATCAGCGAGTACACGAGCCTGACCGATGTCGAGCTCCGCCGGGTGCGGGAGCCCGCGGAAGGACTCTTCCTCGCCGAGGGAGAGAAGGTCATCCGGCGCGCTCTCGCGGCAGGGCACCCGATGCGCTCGGTGCTCGCCGAGCGCCGGTGGCTCGACGCGCTCGCCGACGTCATCCCGGCGGGGGTCCTCGTCATGGCCGCCGCCCCCGAGGTCCTCGAGGCCGTCACGGGCTACCAGGTGCACCGCGGCGCGCTCGCGTCGATGACCCGGCTGCCCGAGCGTTCGGTCGACGACGTCGTCGCAGGCGCGGCCCGCCTCGTCGTCATCGAGGACGCCGTCGACCCCACGAATGTCGGAGCAGTCTTCCGCGCCGCTGCAGCGCTGGGCATCGACGGCGTGCTGCTGAGCCCCCGCTGCGCCGACCCGCTCTACCGGCGTGCCGTGAAGGTCTCCATGGCGGCGGTCCTGACGATGCCGTGGGCCCGGCTACGGCGGTGGCCGGACGGCCTGGGCGACCTCTCCGCCGCCGGCTTCGCCGTCCTCGCGCTCACCCCGGACGCCGCCGCGGTGCCGCTGGAGGAGGTGCCGAGCGGGGTCCGGGCACGGTGCGCGCTGCTCGTCGGCTCCGAGGGCCCGGGGCTGACCCGGGGTGCGCTCGCGGCGGCCGACCTGCGGGTGCGCATCCCCATGTCCCGCGGGATCGACTCGCTCAACCTCGCCGCGGCCGCCGCCGTGGCCTGCTACGCCGTCACGCGGTGACCCCGGGTCAGCCCTGCTCGATGTGCATCGCGCTCTCCTCGGGCGACCAGCCGAGGGCCTCGTCGCCGGTGTCGGTCTCTCGGGCGACGGCGTCCTTGTCGGTGTCCTCGTGCGCCCCCTCGTCCGGCTCGACGAGTCGTCCGGCGAGCGGTGAGCCGTGCGAGGTCACCGGGTCGTCGGGCTCCTCACGGCTCAGCCGGTCGTCGAGGGACATGCCCTCGCGCTGCTCTGCCGACGTCGTCCCATAGTCCAGCGACGCACCTGCCTCGGTGTGGGCGACGACGCCCGGATGACCGTCCCACTCGAGCTGCTCGGTGCCGTCGGCCACCGCGGGGGAGTCGGCACTGTCGACGTACTTGACCGGGTCGTCCTGCATGCTGGGTCTCCTCGTGCTCAGGGGTCTGCGTCAAGGGCGTCACGCCGGCGGTGACGTCGGCGGCACCTTCTCGTGGGCCATACCCCACGGACCAGTCGTGACCCTCGCATCGCTACGTTGTCCGGTGCCGTTGCCGCGAGTGACAGCCCGGAGCAGGGGTAGGGCCGAGTTATGTCAGTCACCACGCACCGCATCCGCGCCACTCCAGAACGAGTCTTCGACGTCCTCGCCAACGGGTGGCTCTACAGCGGCTGGGTCGTGGGGACCTCGACGATCCGCGCGGTCGAGGACACCTGGCCCGCCCCCGGGTCGAAGATCTTCCACGCGGTGGGTGCCTGGCCGGTCATGGTCAAGGACGAGACGCAGGTCCTCGAGAGCGTGCCTGGCAAGCGGCTCGTGCTCCAGGCCCGCGGCTGGCCGATGGGCGAGGCCCGGGTCGAGGTCGACCTCGAGGCCGAGGGAGACGGTTGTCGGGCGACGATCACCGAGACCCCCAGCCGCGGCCCGGCGCTGCTCATGCGCAACCCCGCGGGGGAGCTGCTCCTCCACCAGCGCAACATCGAGTCGCTGCGCCGCCTGGCCTCGCTCGCCGAGCGGCACGACGTCCCCGCCTCCTGAGTGTCAGCGGTAGGTCGCCCGCAGCGCCCGGTACCACAGCTCCCGCCGGAGGCTGCCGAGCAGGGCGGCGCGGGCGGCAGCTGCGCCCGGACCGCCGTGGACCCCACCACCGGGGTGCGCCGTCGCGCCGGCGAAGTAGAGCCGCCGCACCGGCGTCTCGGGTCGGGCCAGCCCCGGGATCGGCCGGAACACCAGCTCCTGGTGCAGCGCGGCCGTCCCGGCGTTGACGGCGCCGAGGGAGAGGTTGGCGTCGGAGGACTGCAGGTCGAGGGGGGCCTGGACGACCCGGTGCTCGACGAGGTCCCGGAAGCCCGGTGCGTGGACCTCCATGACCTCCTCGACGCGGTCGATGTGCCTGCGGACGGCGGAGGCGTCGGCGGCGACGGCCCGCGGCAGGTGCGTGTACGCCCAGGCCGACTCGGTGCCCGCGGGGGAACGGGTGGGGTCGGAGGTCGTCATCTGCCCGGCGAGGAGGAACGGCGCCGGAGGCAGCTCGCCGACGGCCAGCGACGTCGCGTAGCGGGACAGCCCGTCGAGGTCGGCGCCGAGGTGGACCGTCCCTGCGCCGTGCGCTTCGGGTGCCGTCCACGGGATCGGCGCCCGTAGCCCCCAGTTCAGCTTCAGCGTGGGGTTGTCCCACTGGAACGCCTGGAGGTCCGCGACGGTCCGGGGGTGCAGGTGCGCCTCACCGACGAGGCCGAGGAGCAGGGTCGGGGCGTCGACGTCGGCCAGCACGGCACGCCGGGCCCGCACCGGTCCCGACGACGTGACGACGCCGACCGCGCGGCCGTGGCGGACGGTGACCTGCTCCACCCGGGTGCCCAGGCGCACGGTCCCGCCGGCCTGGTCGAGGCGTGAGCACAGCGCATCGGCGAGTCGGCCGGCACCGCCGCGGGGCACGGGGAAGCCGACGTCCTGACCGAGCATCGCGAGGAGCCAGCCGAAGATCGCGCTACCGGCGCCCTCGGGCGGCAGGTCGGTGTGCAGCGCGTTGCCGGCGAGGAGGAGCTTGGCCCCCTCGCCCCGGAACGTCTCCTCGCCGTGGCGTCGCACGGGCGTCACGGCGAAGCGGGCGAAGCGGAGCAGGTCGGGCAGGCCGAGCGTGCGCGCCAGGCTGAGTCCCGCGCGTACGGGCGGAAAGTCGTGGAAGAGCGCCGCGAGCAGCGGCGCCTTGATCCGCTGCCAGAGGTCGTGCTCGCGCAGCCAGGCGTCGCCGTCGCCCTGCCCCCAGCCCTCGACCGAGGCGGCGGTGACCAAGGGGTCCCGGGAGAGCCGAGCGCCCCGGCCGTCGGCGAGAATGTGCGCGAGGACCGCGGGGGCGTGCACCCACTCGAGCCCGTGCGGTCCGAGGTCGAGGTCGCGCAGCACCGGAGACGCTGCGCCCAGAGGGTAGAAGGCGCTGAACTCGTCGTAGCCGAAGCCGGGGGCGAACTCAGCGCTGCGGGCGGCCCCGCCGGCGGTGGGCTGCGCCTCGCACACGAGCACGTCCCACCCCGCGTCGGCCAAGAGGTTCGCGGCGACGAGGCCGTTGTGCCCTGCTCCTACGACGACGGCGTCGACGGTCTCGGTCACCCTGCTGCCTCCTGCTGCGCGCGGCCGGCGCCGCCTGCACGACGGGCGCTCCCTGCTCGCCTACCCACCACGGCGCGGGCCGCACCTCGAGACGGTGCCCCGAAGGGCGCCACGGAGCGACCGTGCGGGTGCACGCCGCCCGACCCTGGGCAGGATGGGCTGCGTGCTGCCCTTCCTCGCGCTGCGACCCATGCTCGCGGTCCCGGGTGAGCTGCCGCCGGCCGCCTCATCGGCGCGGTGGGCCTTCGAGGTCAAGTGGGACGGGGTGCGCACGCTCGCGGAGGTCGACGGCGACGGCGTCCGGCTGCTCACGCGCAGCGGCCGCGACGCGACGGCGACCTACCCCGACGTCCGGCCCACCGTCGCGGCCTCGCGGGCGGTGCTCGACGGCGAGGTCGTCGTCCTCGGTGCCGACGGGCGGCCCGACTTCGCGCGGCTCCAGCGGCGGATGCACGTGAGCGACCAGCGGGCGCTGCGGCGGCTCGTCGACGAGGTGCCGGTGAGCTTCCTCGTCTTCGACGTCCTCGAGGTCGATGGCCGCGACCTCACCCCGGCGACGTACGACGAGCGCCGGGCGGCGCTGGGCTCGCTCGGTCTCGGCGGCGGAGCCACGGTGCCCCCGAGCTTCCCGGACGGCGACGGGCTGTGGGCCGCCACCGGGGCGCAGGGGCTCGAGGGGATCCTCGCCAAGCGGCGCGACTCCGTCTACGAGCCCGGACGGCGCAGCCCGGACTGGCGCAAGGTCAAGCACCTGCGCGCGCAGGAGGTCGTCATCGGCGGCTGGGCTCCGGGGGCGGGACGCCGCGCGGGGGGCATCGGGGCGCTCCTGCTCGGCGTCCCCGACGGCGCGGGCCTGCGCTACGCGGGCAACGTCGGCACGGGGTTCACCGCCGAGGCCCTGCGGCGCCTCGAGCTGCAGCTGCGGCCGCTGGAGTCAGCCGTCTCGCCGTTCTTCGCCGGCTCGGTCCCGAGGGCCAACGCCGTCGACGCCCGCTGGCTGCGCCCGGAGCTCGTCGGCGAGGTCGCGTTCGCCGAGTGGACGCCTGACGGCCGGCTGCGCCACCCCGCGTGGCGCGGCCTGCGCTCGGATAAGTCCCCGGCGGACGTCGTCCTCGAGTGACCCGGCCCGCCGACGAGCGCGCCGGCGCCAGGCCGTCGTCAGGTGCGGGGCCCGGGCTCGACGTTCGGCGGGGTGCTGGTGGGCCCGGCCTCGGCCGG
This sequence comes from Actinomycetes bacterium, assembly GCA_038322045.1. Taxonomy (GTDB): domain Bacteria; phylum Actinomycetota; class Actinomycetes; order JBBQFP01; family JBBQFP01; genus JBBQFP01. Next base: position 32,639 of record JBBQFP010000023.1, read on the forward strand.
CCGTGGCCGATCCTGGCGGTGCAGCCGGACGGCGACGAGGGCGACGTCGTCTTCGGGCCGCGCCGGGAGCATGGCGCGCAGGGTCTGGTCGCAGAGGACGTCGAGAGGTTCGCCCCCGACCCGGGCGAGCAGCTCGCGCAGGCGGGCGAGGCCCTCGTCGAGGGACTGCCCGCGGCGCTCGACGAGCCCGTCGGTGTAGAGCAGGACCGTCGAGCCGCGGTCGAGGATGACCTCGGACTCCACGCGGCTCGCGTGCGGGTCGATGCCGAGGAGCAGGTCGGCCTCCGCACCGGCGAGCACCGTGACCGTCCGGTCGGCGTTGACGACCATGGGCGGGGGGTGCCCCGCGTTGGACCAGCGCAGCCGGGTGATGCCCCGCGCGCGCTCGTCGTCGTCCTGCTCGAGGCGGGCGACGACGGCGGTGGCGGTCGTGGCGATCTGCAGGGTCTCGAGCACGCGGTCGACCCCGCAGAGGACCTCGGCCGGGCCGTCGCCGGTGTGCGCGGCGATGCCCCGCAGCAGCGAGCGCACCTGTCCCATGGCGGCCGCGGCGGCGGTGTCGTGCCCGATGACGTCGCCGATGACGAGCATCGTGGCGCCATCGGGCTGGAGGAACGCGTCGTACCAGTCGCCGCCGACCTGGGCTGACTCGACCGCGGGCTCGTAGCGGACGACGACCTGCATGTGGTCGGGCTCCGGCGGCTCGGTGAGCAGCGCGCGCTGGAGGGCCTCGGCGAGCTGACGCTGCGCGGCGTAGAGCCTCGCGTTGTCCAGCGCCAGCCCGGCCCGCGCGGCGACGTCGACGGCGGTGGCGACCTCGTCGCGACCCGGTGCCGGACGATCGGGCCCGCGGAACATCGTCAACAGCCCCAGCGTGCGCCCACGTGCGCGCATCGGCAGGACGATGAGGGACTCCGGCGACAGCTCGACGAACGTGTCGCGCGCCAGCCCTGGCTCGAGTATCGCAGCGATGTGGCGGCTCGCCCCGCTCGGCACGACGACCGGGCTCGACGTGCGCAGCGCCTGGGCGAGATAGGAATGCTCGGTGACCGCCGCCATGCGCAGGCTCGCGTAGCGCTCGACGAGCGGGCGGGCCTGCGGGTCGGCGTGCCACCAGCCGACGTCGCGCAAGGTGCTCGGCGTGCCCTCGACGTCGTCGTCGGCGGTGATGCTCACGACGCACCAGTCGCACAGCGCCGGGACGATGGCCTGGGCGAGGCGCCTTGCGGCCTCGGCCGCGTCGAGGGTGCCGGCAAGCTCGGTGGTGACCAGGCCGAGGATCGAGCTGCGCGCGGCGTCGCGCTCGGCCTGCGCCTGCTGGAGACGGCGAGCGGTGATGTCGAGGAAGTACACCGACAGCCCGTCGGGACCCGGCCAGGCGCGCAGCTCGTACCAGGCCTCGAGAGGGGTCGGGTAGTACGCCTCGAACGTCGCGGGCCGACCCGTCGCCACGGCCTCGCGGAAGGTCGACTCGAAGGCGCTGCCGACCGCTGCCGGGAACAGCTCCCAGACGGACTGGCCGAGAAGCTCGTCGCGGGGGCGTCCCAGGAGGCGCTCTGCCTCGGCGTTGACGTAGCTGAACCGCCACTGGCGGTCGAGGGAGTAGAACGCCGCCGACATCGACTCGAGGACCCGTGAGACCCGGGCGTCGCCCTCCTGGACGCTCGTCGTGTCGTAGGCGGCGCCGAGCAGGCGCACCGCCCGGCCCGACGGATCGAGGATCGACTGCCCCCGGGCTGACACCCACCGGGTGTCACCGTCGGGGCGCACGATGCGGTACTCCGTGGCGAGCGGCGCCCCGGTGCTCATGCAGTCCGCGATCTCGGCGGTCACGCGGGGGAGGTCTTGCGGGTGCAGCCGGGAGTTGAACGCCTCGATGGTCTGCTCGAACTTGCCGGGGGAGTACCCGAACAGGGCCGTGAGACGGTCGTCCCAGCGCAGGACGCCGGTCGTGAGGTCCCAGTCGAAGGTGCCCACGCCGGCTGCGTCGAGGGCGAGGTCGAGGATGACCTGCCCAGCCTCGTACTCGGCGGTCAGCGCCCCGAGGGTGAGCTCGGCGAGCACCGAGGTGGAGAGCTGCTGGAGCAGGGCGACGTCGGAGCCTGACCAGGCCCGGGGCTCGGTGTCGTACACGCACAGGGCGCCGACGGTCAGCCCGTCGGGACCGGTGAGCGGGACGCCGAGGTAGGAGCCGACCTGGCCGGAGGCGACCGGACGCAGCGCCGACACTCGGCCGTCGGCGCGCGCGTCCTCGATGACGAGCGGCGCCTCGGACCCCACCGTCACCGTGCACAGCGAGTCCTCCATCGGCCCGCGCGAGCCGATGGCCCCCACCGCGAGGCCCGCTCCGGCGGCGACGAGCTGGGCGTCGTCGAGGAGGGACACATGGGAGGAGGAGGTGCCGAGCAGGCCTGCCGCGAGGGCGGCGAGCCGGTCGAGGGCCGCGACGCTGGCGGGCCCGGGGCGCAGCCGGCGGGCGGCCTGCATCCGGGCCAGGTCACCGCGCAGGCTCCGGGCCGTCTCCGCGACCTCTGCCTCGCCCTCGCCGCCGACTGAGGCTCCGGCGGCGGGGGCGCGACCCCCGGCAGAACCCGGCCCACCGCCGACGCTTCGGGCGGCGAGGGTGCCGGCAGGGGTGTCGCTGTCCACCTCAGGAGTCAATCACGGTGTCGCGGAGTCCCCCAGTGGACGACCTTCGTCGCGGTGACCTCGTCGAGGGGCTCCGGGCCGCATCCGAAGCCCTGCGCGCTCTCGCCTCGGGGCGGCGGCTCCGCCTGGCGCGCCGCCGATGACGGCGTTGACCTTGACGGCCCCGACCCACGCTGTCCCTCGAGGTCGTCGACGGGTTTCACCTGCTCAGCGCCGTCGGCTGGGGCCGAACGGGTGACGAGCGTCACGTCCCCCAGGCGTGCCTGCCGTGTGGGCGAGGTGCCTACGCTGAAGGTCGCCGTTCCCGGATGCGCGCCCTCGGGTCACCCCCGTCGGTACACCACCCGCGCCGCCATCAGCACGCCCGGTGGGAGCATGGACGAAGAGCGTGGTTCGACTCCGCGCTACGGCACCAGCCACGGGCCGGACCGGGTCCTCCCTGGCTGGCAGGGGTCCTCGCGGCTCGTCTGGGCGAGGATGGCCCGATGACCGAGCCAACCCGACGCCTGCGACCGGTGCTTCGGCCGACCCAGGACGGTGTACCGGCGAGCCCGCCGTCGGGACCTGAGGCGCAGCGCGAGGCGGCTGAGGCGTCGGTGCGGGAGCTGCTGGCGCGGGCGCGCCTGGCCGGACCGGGGGGCTTTCCCGTCGAGGACCTGCCCGAGCTGGTCGCACTGTGGCCCCCGACCGAGCGCGGCAGCCTTCCCCGGCTCGTCCGGGTGCTCGTTGAGCTCGCCCGCGAGCTCGCCCGTTCCCCCGAGCCATGGGCGAGGTTCCTCCTCGCCGGGCGCGGTGCCCCTGCCGTCGCCGACGTCGTCGCCGGGTTGCCGGGCGACCTGACGCCTACCGGCCTCGTGCGGGTCAGCCACGAGCTCGTGCGCCGGGCGCTCGCCGTCGACTTCGGCGACGGGCTGCAGCGGGCCGCGGGCATCCTCCGCGTCGCTGCCGCTGGACGCCGGGAGCTGGCCGCCCCCGGCTCTGCGGGGGAGCCGCTGCGCACGCGGGCCGACGCGGATCTCGCGCTGGCCCTCGAGTGCGAGGACGGGGCGTCCGCGCACCGCCGGGGCGCCCTGGACTGAGCAGGCGCGCCTGCTGGCGAGGCCGCCCTGGACTGAGTAGGCGCGCCTGCCGGCGAGGCCGCCCTGGACTGAGTAGGCGCGCCTGCCGGCGAGGCTCTTGCCGCTCTGTACTTACCGACCCTGCGCCTGCGGGTTCTGCCGGCTCCAGCTCAACGGGCGCGCGGGTCCGGCTGGGCGGGAGAGACCAGACGGCGTTCGGCGGACTCCTCAGGCCGCGTGCGGGCTGGCCACGCGACTGCCCTGAAGGGGGACCAGCGCACCGGCGAGGACGTCGACGTCGCGTGCTGCCAGCACGGCGAGGACCACGGCGGCGCCGCAGTCGGTGCACGCCCACTCGGGGCAGTCGTCGTGCTCGTCGACGCAGCCGGGCTGCTCGAAGGGTCGATCGCCGCCGCACGGACCGCACCAGAGGACCCGGGTGCCCGGCGGCGCCCACGCCCCGTGCGGGAGATCGAGCGGAATCCCCGTCGTCGTGGGTGTCGCCGTGCGGCTTGTCGTCGTGTTGCGTGTCGTCGTTGTTCGTGTCGTCGTTGTTCGTGTCGCCGTGGTCGTCATGTCAGGCCTCCGTGGGCGTCTCCGGTCGGTAACTCTCCGGTCAGGACGACGGTCGCACGGGGGTCTGACAGTTCTGTGGATTTCCCACCGCGGGCGTGTCGCCCTGGTCCGTCGAGGCCCAGCCGGGGTCCGCCGCCGTGGTCTCGCCGATCTCCGTCATAACGTTGCCGAAAGGCCCTGTGGATCAACGTCCAGACGGAGATCGGCGCGGCGGCGGCGCGGCGGCGGCAGGGCGGGGCGGCGGCGCGGCGGCGGCAGGGCGGCGCGGCGGGGCGGCGGGGTC
>JBBQFP010000024.1:0-36015 GCA_038322045.1 Actinomycetes bacterium
CCTCGACGTCGTCGTCATCCTCGGCTGCGTCGTGGCCGCGCTCGGACTGGGGGCCGCCACGCTCCGCCGCCGCACCGGCTGACCCTCGGCCGTGAGGGGCTGCCGCTGCGAACCGGCGGAGCTCCGCGGCGAGGACGCCGAATCGCACGAGGCGGTCCCCGTCGGGGGCGTACCCTCACAACGCGCGGTGAGCGTCCCCGCGCCTGTCCCAGGAGGTCCCGCAGTGCTCCGTCAGGCCGTGCTCTCGGCGTCCCGCAGCGACCGGCTGCGCCACCTCGTCGAGGTCGCCCCGGTGTCGCGCGACGTCGTCGCCCGCTACGTCCCGGGGTCGGCCACCGACGACGCCGTCGACGCGGTCCGTCGCCTGCGCGGGGACGGGCTGACCGTCAGCCTCGACCACCTCGGTGAGGACACCCTCGACCTGGCCCACGCCCGTAGCACCCGCGATGCCTACCTCGGGCTCATCGGCGCCCTCGCGGAAGCGGGCCTCGCCGACGGCACGGACTACTCGATCAAGCTCTCGGCCGTGGGGCAGGCCCTGGCCGGCGACGGCGAGAAGGTCGCCCTCGAGCACGCCCGTGAGGTGTGCGAGGCCGCCCGCGCGACCGGTGGGACGGTGACCCTCGACATGGAGGACCACACGACCACCGACTCCACCCTCGCCGTGCTGCGTGAGCTGCGCGTGGACTTCCCGTGGGTCGGCGCCGTCCTCCAGGCCTACCTGCGGCGCACCGAGTCCGACTGCCGCGAGCTGGCCTACGAGGGTTCGCGCGTGCGGCTGTGCAAGGGCGCCTACAAGGAGCCCGAGTCCGTCGCCTTCCAGGGCAAGCGCCCGGTCGACCTCTCCTACGTCCGGTGCCTCAAGGCGCTCATGAGCGGCAAGGGCTACCCCATGGTTGCCACCCACGATCCGAGGCTCGTCGACATCGCCGGTGCGCTCGCCGTGCGCAGCGAGCGTGCCCAGGGCACGTATGAGTTCCAGATGCTCTACGGGATCCGGCCCGACGAGCAGCGCCGGCTGGCGCGCTCGGGTGAGACGGTCCGGGTCTACGTGCCCTACGGCCAGGAGTGGTACGGCTACCTCATGCGCCGTCTGGCAGAGCGCCCGGCCAACGTGACGTTCTTCCTCCGGTCGCTCGCGAGCAAGGGCTAGCCGTGCCGAGGGTGGCCGTCCTCGGGGCCGGAGTCATGGGCGAGACGCTGCTCGCGGGGCTGCTCCGCGCAGGCTGGCCCGCTGCCGAGCTCGTCGCCACGTCCCGGCGTGCCGAGGCGGCGCAGGCCCTGACCGCGAGGCTTGGCATCGAGGCGACGACCGACAACGCCGACGCCGTCCGAGGTGCCGACGTCGTCGTCGTCGTCGTCAAGCCGCAGGACATGGCCTCGCTGCTCGACGAGATCACCGCTTTCGTCGGCCTCAGCACGCTCGTCGTCTCGCTGGCGGCGGGAATCACGACGGCGTTCGTCGAGGCGCGGCTGCCCGAGGGCGTGCCCGTCGTCCGCGTCATGCCGAACACCCCCGCACTCGTCGACCAGGGCATGGCGGCCATCTCGGCCGGGTCGCACTGCGACGAGACGCACCTCGCCTTGGCTGAGCGGCTGCTGCGCTCCACCGGCAAGGTCATCCGGGTCGCCGAGAAGCACCAGGACGCCGTGACGGCGATCTCGGGCAGCGGCCCGGCCTACGTCTTCTACGTCGTCGAGGCGATGGTCGAGGCCGGTGTGCTCCTCGGCCTGCCGCGCGCGGTCTCCAGCGAGCTGACCGTCCAGACGCTCCTCGGCGCGGCGACGATGCTCGCTGAGACCGGTGAGCACCCGACGGTGCTGCGCGAGCGGGTCACGTCGCCCGCGGGCACGACGGTCGCCGCGCTGCGCGAGCTCGACGACCACAAGGTCCGTGCCGCGTTCCTCACCGCCATGGAGGCGGCCCGCGACCGCTCCCGCGAGCTCGCCGCCGGGCAGGGCTGACACGGGTGCCGGCGTGCGGTCGGCTCGCCGCAGCGATCGCTCGACGCGGCCTGCCCGGTATGGGCACAACTGCCCTGTCAGCTCGGCTGGCCGTGAGTAGCGTGCGGGCATGAGCAGCTCGACGCTGGTGGTGTGGGACCAGGCGTTCACCGCCTACAACTTCGGTCCGCAGCACCCCATGGCCCCGCTGCGCTGCGACCTCACGATGCGGCTGGCCAACGACCTCGGCGTCCTCTCCCATGCGGGGGTGACCGTGTCGAGCGCCCCTGCGGCCGACGACGATCTGCTGACCCTCGTCCACACCCCGGAGTACGTCGCCGCGGTGCGGCGGGTCGGTGCGGGCGACACGGGCATGGACCTCTCCCATGGCCTCGGCACCGACGACAACCCCTCGTTCCTCGGCATGCACGACGCCTCCGCGGCTGTCGTCGGCGGCACGGTTGCGGCGGCACGCGCGGTGTGGTCGGGCGAGCACGAGCACGCCGTCAACATCGCCGGCGGCCTGCACCACGCGATGCCGAACGCCGCGTCCGGCTTCTGCGTCTACAACGACATCGGCGTCGCCATCGCCGACCTCCTCCGCAGCGGCGTGCAGCGAGTGGCCTACGTCGACGTCGACGTCCACCACGGCGACGGCGTCGAGCGGATGTTCTGGGACGACCCGCGGGTGCTGACGATCTCGCTGCACGAGAGCGGCCGCGCGCTCTTCCCCGGCACGGGATGGGCTACGGACACGGGCGGCCCTGGGGCAGAGGGCGCTGCCGTCAACGTGCCGCTGCCGCCCGGGACCGGTGACCAGGGCTGGTTGCGGGCGTTCCACTCGGTGGTGCCTCAGCTGCTCGAGGAGTTCAAGCCGGAGGTCCTCGTCACCCAGCAGGGCGCCGACGCGCACTTCCTCGACCCGCTTGCCCACCTCACGCTCAGCCTCGACGGGCAGCGGATGGCCTACCAGGCCCTGCACTCCTTCGCCCACCGGTACGCCGGCGGCCGGTGGGTGGCCGTCGGAGGCGGCGGCTACGAGATCGTCGACGTCGTCCCCCGGGCGTGGACCCATCTGCTCGCCGAGGCCTCGGGCTATGCGCTCGACCCGCTGACCCCGGTGCCGGAGGGCTGGCGCGAGCACGTCCTCGAGATGCTCGGACGGGTCGCCCCCAAGCGGATGACCGACGGCCGCAACCCCACGGTGCGGGACTGGAGCTCGGGCTACGACCCCGCGGACTGGGTCGACAAGGCGATCCTCGCGACGCGCAACGCCGTGTTCCCGGCGCACGGGCTCGACCCGATGATGGACCTGTAGAACCCGCCCGCAGACGGCGACGGCGCGCCGGACCCCGATGCAGCGATAGGCTGACCCTTTATTTCGGCCGCGCGGCGGTCGACCGATCCTCCGGACCGCTCGCAGCGGTCCCCCAGCTGGAGAAGGTTCTCGTGGGCTCAGTCATCAAGAAGCGCCGCAAGCGCATGGCCAAGAAGAAGCACCGCAAGCTGCTCAAGAAGACCCGCGTCCAGCGTCGTAACAAGAAGTAGGCGCACGCACCGACCTCTGACCGCCGTACCCGTGGCCGGGTGCGGCGGTCTGTCGCATGGGTAGCGTCTTCGGCGTGCCCGACCCCTCGGCGCGTCCGCCGGTCCCCGGCGGCTTCGTCCACGACGGCCACCCGTTCGACGCCCCCGGTGAGCAGCGCGACCCGGTGCGACGTCTGCGGGGGCGGCTGGCTGCGGCCGTGACGCTGTGGACGGCGGGGGAGGGGCGTCAGCGCGCCGGCCTCACCGTCTCGCCCGTCGTCATGTCCGCCCCCGACGCGCTGGCAGGCTCGATCGGCGCCGACACCGACCTCGCCGACACCGTCGTCGGCACCGGCCGGTTCGTCGTCCATGTCCTCGACTGGGCGCAGCGCCAGGCGGCCGACCGCTTCGCCCTGACGACGCCGTCCCCCGGAGGGCTCTTCGCCTCCGACGGCTGGACCCAGACGGCCTGGGGACCGGTGCTCGACGGCGTCGGCACCTGGGCCGGGTGCCGGGTCGAGGCCACGCACCCCTTCGGTCACGGGGTGCTGCTCGTCGCGAGCGTCGAGCACGCGGAGGTCGCCGAGCTCCCCCGGCCGCTGCTCTGGCAACGTGGGCGCTACCGCTCGCTGGCCTGACGTCGCCGATCCCGGGGGCGAGGCGCAAGACTAGGATCGATCGCGCAGGGAGGTGTCGTCATGGGCCGCGTCGTCATGGTCACCGGGGTCTCGCGACACCTCGGCAGCCGGGTCGCGGCACGGCTGTGCTCGGAGCCAGACGTCGAACGGGTCATCGGTGTCGACGTCATCCCCCCTCCCACCAGCAGCGGTGACGCCGAGTTCGTCCGGGCCGACATCCGCAACCCCGTCATCGCCCGGGTCATCGACACCGCCGGCGTCGACACGGTCCTGCACATGGCAGTCATCGCGACGCCGTTGTCGGCGGGTGGCCGCGCGTCGATGAAGGAGATCAACGTCATCGGCACGATGCAGCTGCTCGCCGCCTGCCAGAAGGCGCCGAGCGTCCGCAAGCTCGTCGTCAAGTCCTCGGCCACCGTCTACGGCAGCTCCCAGCGTGACCCGGCGATGTTCACCGAGGACATGGAGCCGCGCGCGCTGCCCCGCGGGGGCTTCGCCAAGGACTCCGTCGAGGTCGAGGGCTACGTCCGCGGGTTCTCGCGGCGTCGTCCTGACGTCACGGTCACGCTCCTGCGCCTGGCCAACACCGTCGGCCCGGGCATGGACACGCCGTTCACGTCGTGGTTCACGCTCCCGGCGGTCCCCGGGGTCATGGGGTTCGACCCGCGCTTCCAGCTCATCCACGAGGACGACACGGTCGAGGTGCTCACCCACGCCACCCTCGAGGAGCACGCCGGGACGTTCAACGTCGCCGGTGACGGGATGCTCACCCTGTCCCAGGCGGCCCGGCGCGCGGGGCGCCCGGTGCTGCGCGTCCCTCCGCCGCTCGCGGGCCCGTGGGGCCGGGTCGTCCGTCGGCTGGGCATCGCCGACCTCTCCGCCGACCAGGTCCGCTTCCTCACCTACGGCCGAGGGCTCGACACGATCCGGATGCGCCAGGTGCTCGGGTTCACCCCCCGCTGGAGCACCCGCGACGCCTTCGACGACTTCGCCCGCAGCCACGCCCTCGTCCCGATCATCGACCCGCTCACCCGCCTTGCCGGGGCGCAGGGGTTAGGCCTCGATGGCTGACGCCGAGGTCATCAAGATCGGCACCGCAGGCAAGGGCCGTCGCGAGGAGCGCGCCGGGGAACAGGTCGCCCGTGCGGCGTCGCGCGCCCGGGGCTCGCAGCGCCGTAGCTCAGGGCTCGTGCCGAGCGAGCCGGTCGACCCGCGGGCCGACGCCGCGGGCGCACCTGCGTCGGCCGCGCCTCCCGCCGCCACGGATGCCCCCGCCACGGATGCCTCGGCCGCGCCCGCCGGCGGCGCCGTCCGTCCTGAGCCGGTGGCCGAGCCCCACCCGGGCCCCAGCGTTCCCGCCGGCTGGGCGCTGGAGAAGGTCGCCTCAGGGCTCGTCGACTCCGCCCGGCGCATCGCCGGCTCCGAGTGGGAGCGGACCCTCGCCTCCGCGCTGGCCTTCCTCCGGAGACGCATCACCGGCGAGTACGAGGTCGACGAGTTCGGCTTCGACCCGCACCTCAACGACGCCGTCTTCATGGCGGTGCTCCGGCCGCTCTACCGGGCGTGGTTCCGGGTCGAGGTCCGCGGCATCGAGAACGTGCCTGCGAAGGGTGGCGCTCTGCTCGTCGCCAACCACAGCGGCACGATCGCGCTCGACTCCCTCATGACCCAGCTCGCGCTGCTCGACGAGCACCCGGCGCGACGGCACCTGCGCATGCTCGGCGCCGACCTCGTCTTCTCGACGCCGTTCGTCTCCGAGCTCGCTCGCAAGGGCGGCACGACCCTGGCCTGCCAGGCCGACGCGGAGCGGCTCCTGCGTGCAGGCGAGCTCGTCGGCGTGTGGCCCGAGGGGTTCAAGGGGATCGGCAAGCCCTACACCGAGCGGTACAAGCTCCAGCGCTTCGGCCGCGGCGGCTTCGTCTCGGCCGCCCTGCGCACCGGCACGCCGCTCGTCCCGGTCTCGATCGTCGGCGCCGAGGAGATCTACCCGATCATCGGCCAGATGGGCACGCTCGCGCGGGTGCTCGGCCTGCCGTACGCGCCGGTGACCCCGACGTGGCCCTGGCTGGGGCCGCTCGGGCTCATCCCGTTGCCGTCCAAGTGGATCATCGAGTTCGGGGAGCCTCTGGCGACAGACGGCCTCGGCAGCCACGCGGCGGAGGACCCCATGCTCGTGTTCGACCTCACCGACCAGGTGCGCGAGAGGATCCAGCAGACGCTCTACTCCCTGCTCATGCAGCGCCGCTCGGTGTTCTTCTGAGCCTGCGCTCGGTGGCCGCCAGCGCTCGCGCTAGTGGCGCCGCCACGCCGGGCGCCGGGCGCGGCTCAGCGCGACACCGGCAGCCGCCGCGCCGCCCACCGCCCCGACGACCGCCGCGGCGGGGATCGCCACCCGGGCCGCCTTGCGACCCGTCCGGAAGTCGCGGATCCGCCACCCGTTGGCGCGGGCGTAGGAGCGAAGCCGCGAGTCGGGGTTGACCGCGCACGGGTGGCCGACGAGCTCGAGGAGCGGGACATCGTTGGCCGAGTCGCTGTAGGCGTAGCAGAGGTCGAGGTCGAGCCCCTCGCGAGCCGCGAGCGCCCGCACCGCCTCCTCCTTCGCCGGTCCGTGCAGGGGGGAACCCACGAGGCGCCCGGTGTAGACGCCCTGGATCGTCTCGCTGACAGTCCCGAGGGCGCCGGAGAGCCCGAGCTGGCGGGCGAGGACGGTCGCGACCTCGACCGGCGCGGCCGAGACGAGCCAGACGCGCTCCCCGGCGTCGAGGTGACTCTGCGCGAGCGCCCTCGTGCCGGGCCAGATCTTCTCCTCCATCGACTCGAAGTAGATCTCCTCGATGAGGCTCGCGAGCTCGTCCGTGCGGTGCCCCGCGACGAACTTCAGTGCCGCCTCGATGGCCTGCGACATGTGCCCGGAGTTCTCCGAGCCCCCGACGACGAAGGAGACCTGCTGCCAGGTGAAGCGCGCGATGTCGCGCGTGGAGAAGAAGTCTCGCCGGGCGAGGCCGCGCGCCAGGTGGAACACCGAGGCACCGCGCATGATGGTGTTGTCGATGTCGAAGAACGCCGCGACCTGCGGCGACGGCGTCGGGGGACCGACCGCCTCGAGCTCCGCCGCCGCCGCCGCCGCTGCTGCGGCCGCCGCCGCCGCTGCGCCGGCGATGACCTCGCGGGCCCCGGCGGCACGGTGACGGCGGGGGCGATGCATGCGGCAAGCCTAGCCAGCGAGCGCAGGGGAGACTGGTTCCATGACGAGTCACGTGGTCACGCTCCTCACGAGACCCGGCTGCCACCTGTGCGTCGACGCCCGTGAGGTCGTCACCAAGGTCGCCGCCGAGCTCGGTGCCACCGTCGAGGAGGTCGACATCACGACCGACCCCGAGCTGCTCGCCCGGTACTCCGACCTCATCCCCGTGACGCTCGTCGACGGCCGCCAGCACGACTACTGGCGGGTCGAGGAGTCCCGGCTGCGGAGCGCGCTGCTCGGCTGAGCGGTCGCTCGGACGTCGGATCTGTCCCAGCTTGGCGGGCCGCCGCACGACTTTGTGCAGTCGTTCACAAGCGCATAGCCTGGGCAGGTCAGGCCGGCATCGCCGCCGGCCCCGATGCCCAGGAGCCGCGTGTCCGCGAGTCGAGTCCAGACCCTCACGCCTGCTGGCGCGCGGTCGCCTGAGCAGCGTCGGCTCCGGGGCATCCCCGAGGCCACGGTGTCCCGGCTGCCGGTGTACCTGCGTGCGCTCACTGTGCTGACCGAGCGCGGCGTGCGGACCGTCGCGAGCGAGGAGCTCGCCGTCCTCGCCGGGGTCGGCCCGGCGATGCTGCGCAAGGACCTCTCGCTGCTGGGCCGGCACGGCACCCGGGGCGTCGGCTACGACGTCGGCTGCCTCGTCACCGAGATCTCCCGTGCGCTGGGCGTCACGCAGGCCTACGGCGTCGTCATCGTCGGCGTCGGTCATCTCGGGCAGGCCCTGGCGAGCTACGCCGGGTTCACCGGCCGCGGCTTCGCCGTCCGGGCCCTCGTCGACTGCGACCGCACGCGCGTCGGGGAGGTCGTGGCCGGCCTTCGGGTACGGCACCTCGACGAGCTCGAGGCTGTCGTCGCCGAGTGCGGCGTGACGATCGGCGTCCTCGCCACCCCCGCCGCAGCGGCGCAGGAGGTCTGCGACCGCCTCGTCGGGGCCGGCGTCACGGGCATCCTCAACTTCGCCCCGGTGCGGCTGCTCGCCCCCGAGCTGGTGGAGCTGCGCACCGTCGACCTCTCCCTCGAGCTTCAGGTGCTCGCCTTCTACGAGCAGCGCAAGCAGTCCGCCGACGGTGCCGAGGCGGTGAGGTCGTGAGCGTCATCGTCGTCGGCCTGAGCCACCGCACCGCGCCCGTCGGGCTGCTCGAGCGGGCGTCCCTGCCCTCCGAGAGCCTGCCCGCCCTCATCCGGGACGCCGTGACGTCGAGCTCGGTCGCCGAGGCCGCCGTGCTCTCGACGTGCAACCGGGTCGAGGTCTACGCCGAGGTCGCGCGGTTCCACCCCTCCGTCGCCGACCTCTCGGCGCTGCTCGCCCTGCACACCGGGGTGGCGCTCGACGAGCTCACGCCCCACCTCTACGTCCACTACGACGAGCGGGCCGTCGAGCACCTGTTCACCGTCGCCTGCGGACTGGACTCCATGGTCGTCGGCGAGGGCCAGATCCTCGGCCAGGTACGCACCGCGCTGCGCGTCGCCCAGGACAGCCGCGGCGCCGGCCGGGTGCTCAACGAGCTGCTCCAGCAGGCGCTGCGCGTCGGCAAGCGGGCGCACACCGACACCGGGCTCGACCGGGCTGGTGCCTCCCTCGTCTCGGTCGGCCTCGAGCTTGCCGCGTCGGCCCTCGACGGCCTTGCCGGACGCCGGGCCCTCGTCGTCGGCGCCGGGTCGATGAGCGCCCTCGCAGCCACGAGCCTCGCCCGGCTCGGCGTCGGGAGCGTCGTCGTCGCCAACCGGACCCCCGAGCACGGCACCCGGCTCGCCGCGGCCGTGGGCGGCACGTACCGGTCCCTCGACGACCTCGACGACGCCCTCGCCGAGGCCGACGTCGTCGTCTCGTGCACCGGCGCCGTGGGCACCGTCGTCACCACCGAGCTGGTGAGCCGGTCGCGGCGTGGCTTCACCGCCCCTCTCGTCCTCGTCGACCTCGCGCTGCCCCACGACGTCGAGGTCGGCGTCCGCGCCCTGCCTGGGGTGACGCTCATCGACCTCGAGCGGCTCGCCGACCTCCTCGCCGACGGCCCGGCCGCCCAGGACGTCGACACCGTGCGGGGCATCGTCGCCGCCGAGACCGAGACCTTTCTCGCCTGGGAGCGGGCGTCGGCCGTGGCGCCGACCGTCGTCGCCCTGCGCGCGATGGCCGACGGTCTCGTCACGGGCGAGCTCGCCCGGCTCGCGGGGCGGCTGCCCGAGCTCGACGAGCGCTCGCGTGAGGAGGTCGCCCAGGCGGTCCGCCGGGTCGTCGACAAGCTTCTGCACTCGCCGACGATTCGGGTCAAGGAGCTCGCGGGGGCACCGGGCGGGCAGGCCTACGCCAGTGCGCTGCGGGCGCTGTTCGACCTCGACACCGACGAGCCCTCGGCCCGGCTGACGCCCCCGGCGCTCGAGGCGGAGCCTGCGCGGCCCATGGCCGTGCCCCCGGCGGGGCGGCTCGCATGACGACGGCGCTGCGCCTCGGCACCCGGGCGAGCGCCCTCGCGACGGCGCAGTCCGGACAGGTCGCCGCCGAGCTCACGCAGCGCACCGGCGTCCCCGTCGAGCTCGTCCCGGTGACCACCTACGGGGACACGACCCGGGCTGCGCTCGCCTCCATCGGGGGCACCGGGGTGTTCGTCGCCGCGCTGCGCGACGCCCTGCTCGAGGGCGCCGTCGACCTCGCAGTCCATTCGCTCAAGGACCTGCCCACCGGCGACGCCGATGGGCTCGCCCTCGCCGCCGTGCCCGTGCGGGAGGACCCGAGGGACGTCCTCGTCGCCCGTGACGGCCTTCGGCTGGAGACCCTGCCCGCCGGCAGCCGCGTCGGCACGGGCTCGCCCCGCCGTGCCGCCCAGCTGAGCCTGACGTTCCCCTGGCTCGAGGTCGTCGCGGTCCGGGGCAACGTCGACACCCGGATCGGCTTCGTCAGCAGCGGCCGGCTCGACGCCGTCGTCCTCGCGCGCGCCGGCCTGTCCCGCCTGGGCCGGCTCGCCGAGGCCACCGAGACGATCGACGTCGACGTCATGCTCCCGGCGCCTGGCCAAGGGGCGCTCGCCCTGGAGTGCCGGGCGGACGACGCCGCGACCGTGCAGCTGCTCGCAAGCCTCGACGACCCCTCGAGCCGCGCCGCCGTGACCGCCGAGCGGGTGCTCCTGGCCCGGCTGGAGGCCGGCTGCTCCGCGCCCGTCGGGGCCCTGGCCACCCTCGGCGAGGACGGCTTCTGGACGCCGGAGCTCGCGCTGCGTGCCGCCGTCGTCTCGCCAGACGGCAGCCGCGCCCTGCGCGCCCAGGCCACGTCGGCGGCAGGCGACGCCGCGGCCCTCGGCCGTCAGGTTGCCGACGAGCTGCTCGCCGCGGGCGCGGCCGCGCTCATCGACGCCGTGCACGCCACCGTTCTCGCCGGCGCACCTCCAGCCGCTGCACCCTCAGTCAAGGAGGCCACGCCATGACCACCGACGCTGCCCGCTCCACCCTCTGCACAGGGTCGGTCGCGGTCGTGGGCGCAGGCCCCGGCGTGCCCGACCTCCTCACGGTGCGCGCGACGCGGCTGCTCGCCGCCGCGGACCTCATCGCCACCGATCCCTCGCTCGTCCCCCTCGCGCGCTCCCTGGGCCGCCCGGACGTCCGGCTGCTCGAGCTCAGCCCACCCGCCGCGGCAGGCAAGGCGGGGGCGAGCGCCCGGCTCAAGCCCCTCGTCGACGCCGCCCGCGCGGGGCAGGCCGTCGTCCGGCTCGTCGCCGGTGACCCGTTCCTCTTCGCCGGGGGTGCCGAGGAGGTCGCCGCGCTCGTCCGGGCCGACGTCCGGGTCGACGTGGTCCCTGGCGTGCCTGAGACGACGTCGACGCCGCTGCACGCAGGCATCCCGCTGACGAGCGCTGACACCGCCGACGTGCGGGTCGTCGACGTCGCACGCTCGGGGATCGACTGGGAGTCCGTGGGCTGCGGCGCGCCGACGCTCGTGCTGCTCAACGCCGTGCCGCGGCTGGACGAGGTCGCCACGTCCCTCGTCGCCGCGGGGCGCAAGCCCGGCACCCCGGTCGCCGTGACGGTCGGCGGCGCGACGAGCGCCCAGCGGACCGTCGTCTCGACGCTGGCCGAGGTGGCCGCCGACGCGGGCCGCGCGGGCGTGCTCGACGGGGGCGGCGTCGTCGTCGTCGGCGAGGTCGTGTCGCTGCGGCCGAGGCTGTCGTGGTTCGAGTCGCGTCCCCTCTTCGGCTGGCGGGTCCTCGTGCCGCGCACCCGAGAGCAGGCCTCCGTCGTCAGCGAGCAGCTCATCGGCTTCGGGGCCGTCCCGGAGGAGGTCCCGACGATCGCCGTCGAGCCGCCGCGCACGCCTGCGCAGATGGACCGCGCGGTCAAGGGGCTCGTCACCGGCCGCTTCGAGTGGGTGGCCTTCACATCGAGCAACGCCGTGCGGGCCGTGCGGGAGCGCTTCGAGGAGCTCGGCCTCGACGCCCGCGCCTTCGCCGGGATCAAGGTCGCCGCCGTGGGCGAGAAGACGGCGGCCGACCTCCTGGCCTGGGGCATCGCCGCCGACCTCGTCCCCTCGGGCGAGCAGTCCTCGGCCGGGCTGCTCGCCGACTGGCCGCACTACGACCCGGTCTTCGACCCCATCGACCGGGTCCTCCTGCCCCGCGCCGACATCGCCACCGAGACCCTCGTCCAGGGCCTCGGCGAGCTCGGCTGGCAGGTCGAGGACGTCACCGCCTACCGCACCGTGCGGGCGGCACCCCCGCCAGCGGGGGTCCGCGAGGCGATCAAGTCTGGGGCGTTCGACGCCGTCCTCTTCACGTCCTCCTCGACGGTGCGCAACCTCGTCGGCATCGCCGGCAAGCCGCACCCCAGCACGGTCATCGCCGTCATCGGGCCGCAGACGCGGGCGACCGCCGAGGAGCTCGGCCTGCGGGTCGACGTCGTCTCCCCGCAGGCCTCCGTGGGCGCCCTCGTCGCAGCGCTCGCCGACTTCGGCGAGGCGCGCCGTCAGGCCGTCCTCGCGGCCGGGGAGCAGCCGCACCGGCCCAGCGAGGAACGTCCGGCGCGGCGGCGGAGCCGGTGAGCCCCGTGGCCGAGGGCCGGGAGGCCGACGTCGGGGCTCAGGTCCTCGGACCCGGAGCGGTGCGCCCGCGCCGGCTTCGGGCCTCGGAGCCGCTGCGGCGGCTCGTCCGCGAGACCCGGCTCGACCCGGCGTCGTTCGTCCTGCCGCTCTTCGTCCGTGAGGACCTCGACTCCCCGGTGCCCATCGCCTCGATGCCTGGGGTCGTCCAGCACAGCCGCGACACCATGCGCGAGGCCGTCGCCGAGGCCGCGGAGGCCGGAGTGGGCGGCGTCATGCTCTTTGGCATCCCCACGGAGAAGGACGCCGTGGGCAGTCAGGCCACGACGCCCGGCAACGTCCTCGAGACCGCTGTCCGGGACGCCGTGGCGGAGTCCGGCAGCTCCCTCGTCGTCATGGCCGACCTCTGCCTCGACGAGTTCACGTCCCACGGGCACTGCGGCGTGCTCGCGCCCGACGGCACGGTGGACAACGACGCGACCCTCCTGCGCTACGCCGACATGGCCGTGCTGCTCGCCGAGGCCGGGGTCCACCTCGTCGGCCCGAGCGGGATGATGGACGGCCAGGTCGGCGTCGTCCGCGGCGCGCTCGACCGGGCCGGCCGCCCGGACGTCGGCGTCCTCGCGTACTCGGCCAAGTACGCGTCGGCCTTCTACGGCCCGTTCCGCGAGGCGGTCGCGTCGAGCCTCACCGGGGACCGGCTGACCTACCAGCAGGACCCCGGCAACCGGCGGGAGGCCCGCCGCGAGGTGCTCCTCGACGTCGCGGAGGGCGCCGACGTCGTCATGGTCAAGCCGGCGATGTCCTACCTCGACGTGCTCGCTGACATCGCCCGCCTGGTCGACGTCCCGGTCGCTGCATACCAGGTGTCGGGCGAGTACGCCATGGTCGAGGCCGCGGCAGCGCACGGCTGGATCCAGCGGGAGCGGGCGATCCTCGAGACCCTGACGTCGATCGCCCGGGCCGGGGCGGACCTCACGCTGACCTACTGGGCGCTCGAGGCCGCCCGCTTGCTGGCCAGGTAGCGCCCGGCGAGCCGGCGAGACGTGCGCCCGGCGAGCCGGCGAGACGTGCGCGGACGCAGAGACATCGTGCCAGGGTCTTGCCAGCACGCAATAACGCCGTATGGTCGTCCTTCACCGGCTCTTTGGGGGGGACTTGTGGCTCTGGGCAACGGCGCTGTCGGACGTCATGCGCGGACGCGGTCGGCGGGGCGCGGTCCTCGTCAGCCGGTCTCGCCCGGTCGTTCGGGCGCGCCCCGTCGTCTCTCCGTGCTCTCCGCGGTCCTCGGGGTCGTCCTCGTCCTCGGCTCGGGCACCGCGCTCGCGTCGGGCACGAGCGTGGTCACCGACCCCGGCTCGCCGGTCGTCGCGACGGCGGTCAGCACGACGACCGACGGCACGTTCGAGTCCCTCGCCGCCGGCTTCGCCTCGGACGTCGCCGCGCTCGCCTCCGGGGCGCCGGCTGCTGCAGCCCGAGCGGTCCTGGGCAACGGGGTCGCCTGCGACTGCTCCGTCGCGGTGGCCGTCTCGGTCGGCGCTGCCGCCTCAGCCACCGCTGCGCCCGCCTCGGCTGGTGCCCGCTCCGGCGCGTTCCCCCGGTCACGGGCTGCCCTCGGCTCGGCGGGGTCGGGCTCCTCGGGTCGGGCCACGGCCGTCGCGATGAGCGGGTCGGGGGCGGCGACGTCGTCAGCGCGCTCCGGCTCGACCGGTGACGCTCGGGTGCTCGGCCCCGCCTCGCTGCTGGCACCGACGAGCGCCCCTCTCGGTGGAGACCTCGTCCAGGGTCCGGTCCGGCTGTCCGCGGCCTCCGCCCGCGCGGCGGTCGAGAGCTTCCTGCGCCGCGTCGTCGACGGCTCGGCGAGCGCGGCCAGCACCTCCGTCGCCGGCTACGCCACCTCGGTGCTCTCGCGCCTCGCGTCGACGGCTCCTGGCACCGAGGTCACCGCCGAGATGTCCGTGTGGTCGCCGGCTGGTCCGTCGTCCTGCTCGACGTCGGGCTCCGGCCCCGCGGCGTGCGGCGTGGCGCTCGCCGTGTCGATCGGCGGGTCTGCGTCTGCCGTCGTCGTCGCCCCGGCCGCTGGCTCCTCGCCGGCCTCGCCGGCAGCCGCCCCCCAGGCGCCTCGGGCACCGCCGGCCCAGGCCGTCACCGGCGACCCAGGTCCGACGTCGGCCATCGCCGTCGGCGTCCAGGGCTCGGCGTCCGCCACCGCCGGCTCGGGGCTCGCCGGTGCGGTGAGCTGCTCGGCGTGCTCCACGGCACCGGCTGCCGCCGGACCCCGGACCGCCGTCTCCGGCACCGCGTCGGGCGCGGCGGCGACCGCTGCCTCCGGCAGCTCCGGGGACGCGCTGGCGGTCGGCGTGACCGAGACCGGCGCCGCGGGCGCCACGGCGACGTCGGGGTCGACCGGGGCCGCCTCGGTCACCGTCCCCGAGCGCACCGCCTCCCCGTCGTCGTCACCGTCCCCGTCGTCGTCACCGTCGTCGTCACCGTCACCGTCATCGTCTCCGTCTCCGTCTCCGTCGCCGTCACCCTCGACCGAGCCTTCGCCGAGGTCCTCCGCGGCGCCTTCGCCGACGTCCTCGCCGACGTCCTCCGGGTCGCCTTCGCCGACGTCCTCCGGGTCGCCGACGTCGGCCCCCTCGGCCCCGGACAACGCGACGGGAGCACCAGCCGTGACCACCAGCCCGAGCGCCGAGCCCCAGCAGGCCTCCGCAGCGACCGCCCAGGCGGTGGCGCCGCTCGCCGCCGAGCAGACGGCGACGGCGCAGGCCGCTGATTCCGGCGCTCCGGCCTCGAGCACCGCTGCGCCGTCGGCAACGGCCGAGCCGTCCGCGCAGCCCTCGGCCACGGCCGGGCCGTCCGCGCAGCCCTCAGCCACGGCCGAGCCGTCCGCCGGGTCCTCGGTGCCACCCTCGACCGGCTCGAGCGGCTCGCCCGCAGCCGGTCCGACCAGCAGCGCCTCGCCCTCGCCTGCACCCGTCGGCTCGCCCGGAGCAGGTGGCACCGCCACGGCGCGGGCCCGCAGCGGCAGCTCCGGCGCCTCGGCAGCCGTCGCGCTCGGCCGCACCGGGGTCTCGGTCACGTCGGTCTCGGGCAGCACCGGACCCGCGACGGCGACCGCCAACGACGGCGCCGCCGGCACCGACCACTCCGCCGAACCCGTCGCCGGCCGGTCCACCGTCACGGTCGCCGTCGGGGGGCGCGGTGGCGACGCGGTGTCCATCTCGGTGACCGGCAGCAGCGGCCGCAGCGTCGACGTCGTCGTCTCCGGCGGTCAGGCCACCGGTAGCGCCGGCTCGGGCGACACCGGCGCGGCCGGATCGGTCGCCGTCGGCGGCGCCGGCGGCAGCACCGACGTCGGCTCCGGTGGCACCAGCGGCTCCGGCGGCACGGGCGGCGGCGCCACGGCGACGACGGGCAACGGTGGCTCGGCCTCCGCCGACGTCGGCTCCGGCTCGACCGGTGACGCCGTCGTCGTCGTCGTCACCGACGGCGACGCCGAGGTCGTCACGACCTCCGGCACCACGGGCAGCGCGACCGCGGAGGCCACCGGCGGCTCCGCCGGCTGTGCGTCGGTCGGCGTCGATCCCACCGCCGCCTGCGGCCAGGGCGGCAGCGCGGCTGGTGGTGCTACCGGCTCCGGGCCGGTGACCGAGTCCTCGGCCGCACCGACGAGCTCGACCGCGGCTCCGAGCATCCCGCCGGGTCGCCCCTCGACGCCGACGGGCACGAGCAGCGCCGGCAGCGGCGTCCACGTCGTCGTCACGACGCCCGACACCCCCGACGTGCGCGTCGTCGCCCACGGCAGCGGCGCCAGGGGCAGCGGCGCCACAGGCAACGGTGCGACCACCGGTGGGCCGGTCCAGGCGCCGGCCCCCGGTCCCGCCCCGGTGACCTTGGCCGGGCCGCTCACCCCGCTTACCCCGCCCGCGTCACCGCCTCCGGCGCCGCTCGCCGCGCAGCCCACCCCGGCGCGCGCGACCCCGACGGCTGAGCTCGCCCTCGACCGCGTGCGCAGCGCCGGCACCTCCGGCTCGGGATCCGGCCGGACGGCGGGCGCGCTCGCGGCGCTCGGCGTCGGCATGGGACTGCTGCTCGTGGCGCTCGCCACAAGGAGGCGTCGCCAGGGATAGCCCCGGTCGTGCCGTACCGGTCAACCCTGGGAGGATGGGGAGCATGAGCGCCCCATCCGCTGGTACGCCGTACTCGTCCGAGGTCCCGGTGTCGGAGGCGCTCTTCGAGCGTGCCCGGCGGGTCACCCCCGGCGGGGTCAACTCCCCGGTCCGTGCCTTCGGTGCTGTCGGTGGCACGCCGCGGTTCATGGCGTCGGGCTCCGGGCCCTACCTCTACGACGTCGACGGCCGCGAGTACGTCGACCTCGTGTGCTCGTGGGGGCCGATGATCCTCGGCCACGCCCACCCGGAGGTCGTGGAGGCGATCACCGAGGCCGCCTCGCGAGGCACCTCGTTCGGCACCCCGGGGCACGGCGAGGTCGTCCTCGCCGAAGAGATCGTCGCTCGGGTCGCCCCGGTCGAGCAGGTCCGGCTCGTCTCCAGCGGCACCGAGGCGACGATGTCGGCGATCCGGCTCGCGCGGGGGTTCACCCGCCGCGCCAAGGTCGTCAAGTTCGCGGGGTGCTACCACGGCCACGTCGACGCGCTCCTGGCGAGCGCGGGCTCCGGCGTCGTCACGTTCGGGCTGCCCGACACCCCGGGGGTCACCGGTGCGCAGACGGGCGACACCATCGTCCTGCCCTACAACGACCTCGCGGCCGTCGAGGCGGCCTTCGCCGAGCACGGCGCGGACATCGCGTGCGTCATCGCCGAGGCCGCGGCGGCCAACATGGGCGTCGTGCCGCCCGGGCGCGGCTTCAACGCCGGGCTCAAGGAGCTCTGCGCCCGCCACGGGGCGCTGTTCGTCTCCGACGAGGTGATGACCGGGTTCCGGGTGAGCCGCGCGGGGTGGTACGGCCGTGACGGCGTCATGCCCGACCTCATGACCTTCGGCAAGGTCATGGGCGGCGGGCTGCCGGCCGCCGCGTTCGGGGGCCGTGCCGACGTCATGGCGCACCTCGCCCCCGCCGGTCCGGTGTACCAGGCGGGCACGCTGTCGGGGAACCCGATCGCGACCGCTGCCGGGGTGGCGACCCTGCGGGCCTGCACCGACGACGTCTACGCCGTCGTCGACCGGGCCGCCGAGTCGGTGGCCCGGCTGGCCGACGACGCCCTCACCGAGGCCGGCGTGGCCCACCGGGTGCAGGTGGCGGGCAACCTCTTCTCGGTGTTCTTCACCGAGAGCGTGGTCACCGACTACGCCACGGCGACGACGCAGGAGTCGTTCCGCTACGCCGCGTTCTTCCACGCGATGCTCTCCGAGGGCGTGTATCTGCCGCCGAGCGCCTTCGAGGCGTGGTTCGTCTCCGCGGCCCACGACGACGCCGCGCTGAGCCGGGTCGCCAACGCGCTGCCGATCGCCGCGCGAGCGGCCGCTGCGGCCGTACCCGTCACTGCCCGCGCGGGAGCGTCAGCGTGAGCGAGACGACGACGGTCCACCTGCTGCGCCACGGCGAGGTCCACAACCCCGCCGGGGTGCTCTACGGGCGCCTCCCCGGCTACCACCTCTCCGACCGCGGCGCAGCCATGGCCCAGCGGCTGGCCGACCACCTCGGCCACCACGACGTCGCCGCTGTCGTCGCGTCGCCGCTGGATCGGGCGCAGGAGACGGCGGCACCGCTGGCCGCGGCCCTCGGCCTCGACGTCGTCACCGACGAGCGCCTCATCGAGGCCGAGAACATCTTCCAGGGGCTGAGCTTCGGGGTCGGCGACGGCTCCCTGCGTCGTCCGTCGCACTGGAGGCACCTCACCAACCCCCTGCGACCGTCGTGGGGGGAGCCCTACGCCGAGCAGGTGGCGCGGATGCTGGCCGCGGCGGCCGCGGCGCGCGACCTCGCGCGCGGGCACGAGGCCGTGTGCGTCAGCCACCAGCTGCCGATCTGGGTCACCCGCCTGGCCCTCGAGAGCCGGCACCTCTGGCACGACCCGCGGCGCCGCCAATGCAGCCTCGCCAGCCTCACCTCGATCATCTACGACGGCGAGCGCATCGCCGGCGTCGGCTACGCCGAGCCCGCGCGCGACCTTCTGCCGGTCGCCGGCAAGCCGTTCACGGCGGGCGCGTGATCGCTCGGATGCGCCGCGGACGAGCCGGTGCCGGCGCGCCGCGCGCGGCCGTCGCCGCCCTCGTCGTGGTGCTCGGCGTGCTCCTCGCCGGGTGCGCCACCGCGCCCGCGGGCGCCGGTGAGGGTCGCCGGTACGTGAGCGGCGACGGCGGCGTCACGACGCTGGCGCCCTCCGCACGCAAGCCGGCGCCGGAGGTGAGCGGAAAGACCCTCGAGGGCTCGCCCGTCTCGCTGGCGTCCAAGCGCGGCTCGGTCGTCGTCCTCAACGTCTGGGGCTCGTGGTGCCCGCCGTGCCGGGCCGAGGCGCCGGCGCTGGAACGGGTGTCGTCCTCGACCCGTTCCCAGGGCGTGGAGTTCCTCGGGATCGCCGTGCGCGAGACCTCCACCGACGCACCGCTGGCCTTCCAGCGCCGGTTCGCCCTCAGCTATCCGAGCATCTACGACCCTGACAGCTCGCTGCTGCTCGACTTCCGCGACACGCTTCCGGCCAACGCGATCCCCTCGACGCTCGTCATCGACAGGCAGGGGCGGGTGGCAGCCCGGGTGCTCGGCGGGGTCACCGAGGACCGGCTCCGAGCGCTGCTCGCCACCATCGTCGCGGAGCCCGCGTGAGCGTCGCCGTGCTCGCGCTCACCGCCTCGGGGGTGGGCGACAGCTTCGGGCACACGGTCCTCGACGGTTCCCTGGCCCTCGCGCTCCCGGTGGCCGCCCTCGCCGGCCTCGTGTCGTTCCTCTCCCCGTGCGTGCTCCCGCTCGTCCCGGGCTACCTGTCCTACGTCACCGGTGTGGCGGGGGCCGACCTCGCGTCGGCCCGTCGCGGGCGCGTCGTCGTCGGCAGCCTGCTCTTCGTCGCGGGCTTCTCCGCAGTGTTCATCTCCTTCGGCGTTCTCTTCGGCGGGCTGGGGGCGGCGCTGCAGGAGCACTCCGCGGTGATCACCAAGGTTCTCGGCGTCGTGACGATCGTCCTGGGCCTGGGTTTCGCCGGGGTGATCCCCGCCTTCCAGCGTGACCTGCGGGTGCACCGCTGGCCGATGCTCGGCCTCGCCGGTGCGCCGCTGCTCGGCGTCCTGTTCGGGCTCGGCTGGACGCCGTGCATCGGCCCCACGCTCGCGGCGGTCCAGACGCTGTCCTACACCTCCGCCTCCGCGGGGCGCGGCGCGATCCTCACCGCGGCGTACTGCCTCGGCCTCGGTCTGCCCTTCGTCCTCGCCGGCCTCGGCTACCGGCGGGCGCTCGGGGCCTTCGGCTGGGTCCGCCGGCACTCGGTGTGGGTCATGCGCCTCGGGGGTCTGATGCTCGTCGTCCTCGGCCTGCTCCTCGTCACCGGCCTGTGGGACGACGCATCCGGGTCTCTGCGCGGCTGGGTCAGCGGATTCGAGCCGGCGCTGTGACGGCGCCCCCCCGCGAGCTCGAGGACCTCGAGGCCCCGGTCGCGCCACCCGCGGCGCTGAGCCCCCGGGAGCTCGCCCGCTGGGCGTGGCGGTCCCTGACCTCCATGCGCACGGCGCTCATCCTCCTGTTCCTCCTCGCGGTCGCGGCCGTGCCTGGCTCGATCGTGCCGCAGCGGTCGGTCGACCCCATCAAGGTGACGGACTTCTTCCGTGACGACCCCGGGCTGGCCCGGTGGTTCGACCGGCTCCACCTGTTCTCGGTCTACTCCTCGCCGTGGTTCGCCGCGATCTACCTCCTGCTCTTCGTCTCCCTCGTCGGCTGCGTGGTCCCGCGCGCCCGGCTGCACTGGCGCGCCTCGCGGGCGACGCCGCCCCCGGCGCCCCGGCGGCTGGAGCGGTTGCCGGCGCACGTCCGCTGGGAGACCGCCGTGGCGCCCGACGCAGTGCTCGCCGCGGCCTCCCGCGAGCTGCGGGGGTGGCGCACCGCGGCCTCGTCCGACGGCACCTCGCTCGCCGCCGAGAAGGGCTACCTGCGCGAGACCGGCAACCTCCTCTTCCACCTGAGCCTGCTCGTCGTCCTCGTCGGCATCGCCGTCGGCAGCCTCGTCGGCTTCAAGGGCACCGTGCTCGTCCCTGTGGGCGAGGGCTTCGCCAACACCGTCACCCAGTACGACGACATCACCCCTGGCAGCCTCTACCGCACCGACCGTCTGCCGCCCTTCCGGCTCACCCTCGACCGGTTCACCGCCCGCTGGGAGACCGCCGGACCCCAGCGGGGCGCGCCTCGCGAGTACCGCGCGGACGTCACCTACATCCCCCACCCGGGGGCTGGCTCCCGGACGGCGAGCATCTCGGTCAACCACCCGCTCGACGTCGGCGGCGCCCGGGTGTTCCTCGTCGGCAACGGCTACGCCCCGGAGGTCACCGTGCGAGACGGCACGGGGGCGGTCGTGGCCCGCGGCCCGGTGCCCTTCCTCCCGCAGGACGCGAGCATGGCCTCCTCCGGAGTCCTCAAGGTTGCCGACGCGCGACCCAGCTCACTGGGGCTGCAGGCGGTGTTCCTGCCTACAGGCGTGCTCGACCCGCGGCGCGGGCCCGTCTCGGCCTTCCCCGACGCCGGCAACCCCGAGCTCTACCTCACGGCCTGGCGCGGCGACCTCGGCACCGACTCGGGTCTGGCCCAGTCTGTGTACCGGCTCGACACCCGCCGGATGACCCAGGTGGCGAGCGCGCGGCTGGTGCCCGGCATGAGCTGGCGGCTCCCCGACGGCCTCGGCACGGTGACCTTCGAGGGGTGGCGGCGGTGGGCCACCTTCCAGGTCGCCCAGGACCCGGGCAAGGGCGCGACGCTGGCGGGGGCGGGCGGCGCGCTCGTCGGACTCATGGCCTCGTTGTTCGTCCGGCGGCGCCGCGTGTGGGTGCGCGCGCTGCCCGGCGAGGGGGGACGTACCGTGGTGGAGGTCGCTGGCCTGGCCCGCGGCGAGAACCAGGACGCCTCGGTGCAGGTCGACGCGCTCGTCGACCGGCTTTCCCGCAGCGTCCCGAAGCACCCGCTGACCGCCCCGCGGGCCACCGGCCCCGCACCGACGTCCGACCAGGAGTAGCCCGTGGCCGTCGACCTCTCCCTCGCCCAGGCGAGCAACAACCTCGTGTACTCCGCCATGGCGGTCTACACGGTGGCCCTCGTCGCCTTCGCCGGTGAGATGGCCTTCGGCAGCCGCGGCCGGGTGGCGCGCGTCCAGGCCGAGCAGGGCGTGCCCGTCGAGGAGCGGGTCCTCGTCGGTGCGGGCGCCGTCTCGCCCGAGCCGCCGTCTGCAGTCGCGGCGGTGGCCGACGAGCCGGCTGCGGCGGGCGGGGAGCGCTGGGGACGGGTCGGGGTCTC
The DNA here is from genome assembly GCA_038322045.1 of Actinomycetes bacterium. Taxonomy (GTDB): domain Bacteria; phylum Actinomycetota; class Actinomycetes; order JBBQFP01; family JBBQFP01; genus JBBQFP01. The sequence continues at coordinate 21,825 of JBBQFP010000024.1, forward strand.
CCTCACCGTCCTGGCCGCCGTGCTCCAGCTCGGGGCCGTCGTCACCCGCGGCCTTGCCGTGCACCGGCCGCCGTGGGGCAACATGTACGAGTTCACCGTGGCGGGCACGCTGCTCGCCGTCGCCGGGTTCCTCCTCGTCCTGCGGCGCAACCCCGTGCGCTACCTCGGCGTCTTCGTCGTCGCGCCGGTGCTCCTCGCTCTCGGGCTCGCCGTCACCGTCCTCTACGTCGACGCCGCGGCGCTCGTTCCGGCGCTGGACTCCTACTGGCTCGTCATCCACGTCACTGCGGTCATGCTCGGGGCTGCGATCTTCGCGGTCGGCGCCGCCGTCACGGTGCTCTTCCTCCTCAAGGACGCCGAGGAGCGATCCGGCCGCACCGGCGTCCGGGCCGTCGATGCCCTGCTGCGGCGGCTGCCGAGCGCCGCGTCGCTGGACCGCACCGCCTACCGGCTGCACGCCTTCGCGTTCCCGATCTACACCTTCGCCGTCATGGCCGGTGCGGTCTGGGCGGAGTACGCGTGGGGCCGGTACTGGGGCTGGGACCCCAAGGAGACCTGGGCGTTCATCACGTGGGTCTTCTACGCCGGCTACCTCCACGCCCGGGCCACTGCGGGCTGGAAGGGCCGGACGGCGGCGGTCATCGCGCTGCTCGGGTTCAGCTGCTTCCTCTTCAACTACTACGGCGTGAACTTCCTCCTGCCGGGTCGCCACTCCTACGCGAAGTAGCCCCGGACCTCCGGCAGGGGGAGACACGACGGACGGCCCGCCAGCGAGGTCGTGGTCCTCGCCGGCGGGCCGTCATCTGCCACGACGACGCGGGGCGCCGCGTCTGCTGCCGTGGGGTGTGCCGACCGTGTCGGCGAGTCTCAGTGCCGACCGGGACCGATCGGCGGGTGGCCGAGGTCAGTCGGCTCGTGCGGTAGGTGGCTGCGGTGTCAGCGGCCCGCGCGGAGCCGCAGGATGCGGCGGACGCGGTCACCGGTGCGACGTGAGCTCTCGACCTCGGTGCGCAGCGTCGCGACGCTGCTCCGGACCAGCTCGAGCTCCAGGCTGTGCATGGGACTTCCCTGCTTCCTTATGACGCGGATCCTTAGGGGATCCTCGAGGCTGTGTCGCCTCCGTACCTACGATACTAAGGTTTCTCGGTTGTCGTAACCATGAACTGAAGGCGAATGTTCCCTTGTGACCTAGCGAACAGAGATCCGCGTGTGATCTGGTGCACACTGTCCCCATGGAGACCGACCGCCCGCTCGACGACGTCGACCGCCGACTGGTCGAGGCGCTGCGGGCCAACGGCCGCGCCCCGTATGCCGAGCTGGGCCGCCTCGTCGGGATGTCGGGGCCGAGCGTCCAGGAGCGGGTGCGGCGGCTCGAGGAGCGCGGCATCATCACCGGCTACCACGCTGCCGTGGACCCGACCGCTCTGGGCCGCGCCGTGGCCGCCATCGTCGGGGTCTACCAGACCGACTCCGCCGACCAGGACGAGCTCGCCGCAGCGGTGGCCGACCTCGACGAGGTCGAGGACTGCTGGTTCGTCGCGGGGGAGGAGTCGTTCATCATCAAGGTTCGGGTGCCAGACGTCGTGACCCTCGAGAGCACCCTCGCCCGGCTGCGGCGCATCCCCGGTGTCCTGCGCACCCGCACCACCGTCGTCCTCTCGACCAGGTGGGAGGCCCGGGCGGCGTCGCTGTCTCCCGCCGGTGAGCGTGACGCCGCCGAGGCGGAGTCGGCATGAGCGAGCACCCGGGCGAGTCCGCTGAGCCAGAGCCAGAGTCGCAGCAAGGGGAGGCGCCGCCGGTCCCGCGGTCGGGAGGGTCCTCGACCCCCCAGCACGGGCGCGAGGTCAGCTCGGGCCAGGCGATCGTGCGCTACACGACCCTGCGCATCGTCCTGTTCGTCGTCGTCCTCGCCGTGACCTACGTCGTCGGCCTGCGCGGCCTGCTCCTGCTGGTCCTCGCCCTGCTCGCCTCGGGGCTGCTCAGCGCCGTCCTGCTCCGGCGTCAGCGCGAGGCGGTCGCGGCGGCGGTCGAGGCGCGTCGTCTGCGGCCAGGGACCACGGGCGACGACGACCGCGTGGCACCCGACCCCGGCGACGACTGACCGTCGGCGTGCGGCAGGGACGCGGCGACCGGCGCGGCGACCGGCGCGGCGACCGGCGCGGCCCAAGGCCCGAGGGGGCCCGACCCGCCCGGAGGCCCGCCCGGAGGCAAGGTAAGCCTTGCCAAACACGTGATCATGGAACAGGGTGGCCTCGACAAGGAGGTGCCATGCTCGTCTCCGCACGGTTCGCCGGTGTCCCGACGCTCGAGGCCTGCGTCGCGGGGACCCACCGCATGCTCCCGCTCGAGACGGGCGGGACGGGCGAGGCGGTCCGCAAGGTCCAGCTGGCCCTGCTCGAGCTGGGCTTCCCGCTGCCCGTGTTCGGCGCCGAGGGGGGCGGCGCGAGCCCCCTGGGCAACCTCTAAGGACCATTCTTCGGGCCTACGCCGTGCGCCGGTCCGACGGCTCGACCCCTCCTCGTGGACGGCGGTGCGCAGTGGCTGGTGCAGGGGAGGAGGTTGCCGCTGGGCTCGCGCGGGTGGCACGGGACCTCGCGGCCCAGGCGATCGGGCTCGCACAGGCTCAGGTCGACACGATCGTCGCCGAGGTCGAGGGCGCGGTCGGGGCTGCGGAGGCTGCGGCCAAGCAGGTCCTTGAGCTGCCGGAGGAGCTGCTCGCCAAGGTCAAGGCGCTCGCCGACCAGCAGGACCCGCTCGGCACGCTCATGTGGCTCATGGTGCGCCTGGCCGACTCACTGGCACCGGCGGGCGTGCGCATCACCGCCTTCGACCCGGCACCCGGGACCGGCCGGCCGCGCAGCCTCGCGGTGACGTACACGCGCGACGAGGTCGCCCTGGCGCTGGCGCTGAGCACCGCGACGCCCCCGGGTGGCGCTCTCGTCCTCACCGCTCACGGCAACGGAGGGGGCCCGGTCGACGTCGTGGCCGGCCCCGTGCACGTCCACGTCGAGGGTGCCACCGAGGAGGGCGTGTCCATCCCCTTCGCCGCCGGCGTCACCGTCGCGGCCCACGCAGCCGTCACCGTGCTCGTCGAGCTGACGTCGGCACCTGCCGCGGGCGGAGGTGACACGTCGGTCCGCCTCGGGCGTCCGGCTCTCACCGTCGTCCTCGAGCCTTCGGTCGACGGCTTCCGCTACCGCGGGGAGCTCGCTATGCGCGACAACGGCCTGCACCTCGACCTCATGTCCATGCTCGGCGACCTCGCCCAGGTGATCAGCCTGCCCTCGATCGACGAGTCGGTCGACGTCGTCCTCACCCTCGACGAGTCGGGTCTCGCGCTCCAGCCGTTGGCGGGGGCGGCGGCATGACCGGCGCGCGGGCGGGGATGGAGCTCGAGCTGCTCGAGGGCGCCGACGGCTCGTTGGTGCGGGTCGCGGCTATGGCCAGCGTCGCCGTCTCGCTGCCCGGCGTCAGCGGCAGCGTGCGTCGCGCCGGCGTGGCCGTCGACGTGCGTCTGCGCCTCGACCGAGGCGGCAACGTCGGAGGGCTCTTCGACGTCGTGCCGACCCTGGTGGCGCCCTCCGGCATGTCCCTCGAGCTGGGCCCGGGCCCGTTCTCAGGCGGCGGCTACCTCGAGCGGGTCGACTCCCCGCGTGGGTTCCGGGGGGCCTTCGCCATCGACCTCGGCGTCCTGGCCGTGACCGCCTACGCCTCGGTCACGATCGACCCGCCGCTGTCCGTGCTCGTCCTCATCACCGGTGAGTTCCGCCCGCCGATCCAGCTGAGCTTCGGGTTCACGCTCATCGGCGTCGGCGGGCTCGTCGGGGTGAACCGCGGGGTCGACCAGGACGCCCTCTCCGCCGCCGTCGCCTCCGGTGACGCGGGCCTCGTGCTGTTCCCGCACGACCCTGTCGGCGACGCTGCGCGGATCCTGCCGGTTCTCGACAGGTGCTTCCCGCCGCGCCCCGGCGGGCTCGTCGTCGGGCCGCTGCTCAAGCTCGGCTGGGGGACCCCGACCCTCGTCAGCGCGACGATCGGCATCTTCGTCAGCACCGAGGGCAGCGTCACCCTGCTCGGACAGCTGCTCGTCGCGCTGCCCACCGAGGACCTCGCCATCATCAGGATCGAGGTGCTCGTCCACGGCGTCATCGACAGCTCCGGCGTCTCGGTCGACGGGTCGCTGGTCAACAGCAGGTTCGCGTTCATCAGCATCTTCGGTGACTTCCGCATCCGGATCCGTGACGACGTCATGGCGATCTCGGCCGGTGGCTTCCACCCGGCGTACTCCCCGCCGACCGGCATGACAGGGATGCGGCGCCTGACAGCAGATCTGACAGGTACTGACAACCCGATGCTGAGGTTCGAGGGCTACTTCGCCGTCACGCCCAGCACCGTCCAGTTCGGCTCCGCGCTCCACCTGCGGCTCGACGCGGGTGTCGCGAGCATCGAGGGCCACGCCCAGTACGACGCCCTGCTCACGCTGGACCCGTTCGGCTTCCTCTGCACCTTCTCGGCCTCGTTGCACGTCAGGGCCTTCGGCGAGAACCTCCTCGGCATCGACATCTCGTTGTCGTTCCAGGGCCCCACCCGCTGGGAGCTGCACGGCTACGCCAGCGTGTCGATCCTCTTCTGGGACGTCGACATCCCCGTCGACCTCGTGTGGGGCGACCCGCCGCCTGACGCGCTGTCGGCGCTCGACCCGGCGGACGTGCTCCGCCGTGAGCTCGCGCGTCCTCAGTCGTGGCAGAGCACGCCGCCACCCCCGAGCCGCACGATGGTCCTGCTCCGGCCTGACGCCGCCACGGACTCGACGCTGCTCCACCCGACCGGAGCGCTCGCCGTCGCGCAGGACAGCGTCCCCCTCGATGTCGTCATCAGCCGCTTCGCCGGCGGCAGGCTCCCCGTGGCCCAGCGGCTGACGGTAAGCGGCGTCACCGTCGACGGCGTGGCGGCCGAGGGGCTCAGCGACATCCAGCGGGCCTTCGCCCCGCCTGCCTTCCTCGACGTCGACTCCGCGGGGCGGCTCGCCAACCCCGGCTTCACGCGGTGGTCGGGGGGGCGCGGCATCGCCGCCGTCCACGGCGGGGACGCACCTGCACCCATCACCGTCGACCTGACGTACGAGGACTCGGTGCTCGGCGTCGACGAGGGTGTGACGAAGCTGTTCCGGACGACGTTCTCGGTCGACGCGGCGATGGTGACGTTGCATGCCGCGGCCGGCGCCGCAGGACAGGCGTACGCCGCGCGCGGTCCGGTCGTCAGCGAGCGCGCGGTGTCGGTCACCGACGTCAGGCAGCTGTCATGGCTGTGACAGGTCCTGTCGAGCACGTCGAGCACAGCGAGCGCAGGGGTGCCTCATGACGGGGACGCACTACCAGTTCCTTCCCTACGCGCGAACCGCCCTGGCCTCCTCGGCCACCTCCTCGGACGACGGCCGCCTGACCGCGCACGTCCAGGTGCAGGTCGGCCGAACTCTCATGGCGGCCCCTGCACCTGTCGACAGCCCGGTCGACCCGGTCGACGTCAGCATCCGGCTCTACGGGGCGCGCGACTCGCTGGGGCTCGAGCCCTCGCAGGTCATCCGCACCCAGCCGCGCCAGGACGACTGGGACGTCGAGCCGAACTACCTCGCGAGCATCGAGCTCGACTCCCCGGAGCTGCCCTGGCTCCTCACTCCGAGGCTGCCGGAGGTCGGACGGCTGGCGCCGTGGATCGTCCTCGTCGTCGTGCCGTTGGTGCCCGGGAGGCCCGACCCGGTCGGCAGCGCGGCGGGGTGCACGCTGCCCGTGCTGCGTGCAGACGTGAGTGACCTCCCCGACCTCACGGAGTCGTGGGCCTGGGCTCACGTGCAGCTGCTCACCGACGAGATCGACCCCGCCGCCCTGCAGCGCTTCATGCAGGACCCGTCGAAGGACCCGTTCACCCTCTCCCGCCTGCTGTCACCGCGGCGTCTCGAGCCGACGAGCTCGTACGTCGCCGTCGTCGTGCCTGCCTTCGCGGCGGGCGTCGCAGCGGCGGGGCTCGACGTCCCGGTCGGCGCACCTGACGCGCCGGCGTGGGGCGCGACCTCGCCGTCCCCCGTCGTGCTGCCGGTCTACCACCAGTGGCGGTTCCGCACCGGGCGACCGGGCGACTTCGAGTCGATGGCGCGGCTGCTCCACCCCGTCGACGCCCTGAGCGTGCCGGGGCTCGGGCGGCGCAGCATGGCGGTCGACCCGGCGGAGGTGCCCGGCGGCGAGGCCGCGACCCCGTTCGTGCTGCCGCTGCGCAGCGCGCTGACGACGTTCGAGGTGGACCCGCCCCGCCCTGCCGAGGCGGCGGTCGTGGAGGCCGGGCTCGAGGCCGTCGTCAACGCCGCGGCCGTCCTCGAGGCCCAGGGCGTCCCCGACCCCGTCGGCCCGCCGGTCTACGGCGAGTGGCTCGCCGAGCGCAGCACCGTCGACCGCACGGTGGCCGAGCCCCGCAGCTGGCTCGACGGCCTCAACGTCGACCCGGTGCCGAGAGTGGCGGCAGCCGCCGGCGGCGACGTGGTGCGGGCCGACCAGGAGCAGCTCATGGCCGCGGCCTGGGACCAGGTCAAGGACGTCGACCGCGCCAACGAGGCGCTGCGGTGGTTGCAGCTCTCGCTCGTGGCGACGCGGCGCCTGGCCACGGGCCGGGTCGAGCCCCGGACGGCGACGTCGGCCGCGCGACTGTGCGCCTCCGCCGCCGGCACGCTGCCCTTCGCCGAGGCGGGGGCGGCGACGGTGGCCCAGCGCCTCGCCGTCAGCCCGCTGCCCCTCGCGGCCACGGATGTCGCGTTCAGCAAGGTCGTCACCCGGGCGGCCCGCCGCGCGCAGGTCTCGCCGTCCGCGTCGCTCGTCGGGATGTCGACGCGGCTGCTCACCGACGCGGCGACGATGGCGCCCCCCGACGCCGAGCTCGTCCCTGCGGCGTTCGACAAGCCGGAGCGCTTCAAGGGGGTTCTGGCCGAGATCGGGGGGCTCGACCGGATGGTCGCGACCTCGCAGACGACGGTGGCGCAGGCGTTCGACGCCATCGCCGACCTCCCGTCGCTCATGTCGGCGGTGCAGGGCCCAGCCGTGCCGCAGCCTGGTCGGCCCCGCAAGGTCCGCCGCCTGGGTCACCACGGTGACGAGGGGGTCGACGTCCAGGAGCAGGTCGACCTCGCCGCCCGGCTCGCCGCCGCGCACCTCGGGGAGGGCCAGCTCGAGGTGCAGCAGCTCGACGTCGCGAGCCACCTCGCCCAGCAGGTCCATGCCGAGCACCAGGTCGACCTCGCCCAGCAGGTGCTCCATGCCGAGCCGCACGTCGATCTCGCCCAGCAGGTCGAGGTCGTAGGGGGCGGGCTGCTCGCGGACGCGGGCGGGCAGGTGGCGCTCGAGGTCTCGCAGGGCTCACGCGACTGGCTGCTCCAGGTGGCCGTCGACATCGATCCGCTGCGTCGGGCGATCGAGCTGCCAGCTGCGGGGCGGGAGTCCGTCAGTGAGTTCGCCACCAGGTTCGCCGGCACCGACGTCGCGCTGGCGACGGCCGACAGCAGCAGCCTGCTCGCGTCTCGCATCGGCCTGCGCCGGAGCGCGGTGGGCGTCGACCTTGGGCTGCTGCCAGCCGCGACGGCCAGCGGGCTGACCGAGGCCATCGCCAAGGTGCGCGACCGCATCGTCCTCGACACGGACAGCCCGGCGGCCGCCGAGCTGCACCCCCTGAGCGCCGAGGCGCTGCACGCAGCCGTCACGGCGGGGGTCGCGCCGGAACGCACCTTCGGGATCCTCGCCGCGGCCCGGGTGCAGGTCGACGGGTCGCGCGTCTCGCGGGTCCTCCGTCGGATGCTGCACCCGATCATGCTCGCGCCCGACTTCCCGCAGCCGGTGTCCGAGCGGCTCAAGCGGATCGCTCCCGACCACCTGCTCGCCAACGCCTCCCGCCTCGAGCCTGATGGCATCACCCTGCTCACCACGAACCCGACGTTCGTCGAAGCCGTCATGGTGGGCCTCAACCACGAGATGGCCCGCGAGCTTCTCTACCGCGGCTACCCGACGGACCGCATGGGGACGTCGTTCCGTCGCTTCTGGCACCGGCTCGACGGCAGCCCGGACATCTCCCGGGTCACCGACTGGGACGCGGGACCGCTGGGCTCGCACGGGGCTGGGGGCCTCGGGGGCAACCTCGTCGTCGTGCTGCGCGGCGACCTGCTCCGCCGCTACCCCCGCACCATCGTCTCCGCGCGGAAGGGGCGCGTCGTCCACGCCCCGGACGGGGAGGCCGCGTTCGCCGAGGACGCCGCCGAGCCGCCGCGCGCGGCGCTCTTCGGCGGGCAGATCGAGCCCGACATCAGCTATGTCGGGCTGCAGCTCACAGCGGCCGAGGCCGCCGACCCCGGGTGGTTCGTCCTGCTCGAGCAGCCGCCGACCGAGCCGCGCTTCGGCCTCGACGTCGGCCGGCCCTCGGACCCCCCGGTGCCGCAGGGGTGGAACGACCTGACGTGGAGCCACGCCGTCACGCCGCACAGTCAGCTCGGTGCAGCGCCGTCGGGGCTGAGGAGCCCCCACGTACCGGGCGGGCTGGCGTGGGGCGTCGACGCCAGCCGTACCGCGGCGATCCTTCTTCAGCAGCCCTTCCGGCTCGCGCTCCCCACGGCCCACTACCTGCACGGGGGGCACTGATGCCGGTCCGGCCCGAGGCTCTGCTGACGACGTCCGACAGGTTCCGGCTCGACAGCATCATCGGTGCGCTCGTGCCAGGGGCGCAGGAGGGCCCGGAGGAGCACGCCTTCCGCGACCTGTCGACGTCGGTGCCGCTCGTGCTGCTCCCGGTGCGTGTGGAGGCCCGCTTCGCAGCGACCGGGGACGTCCTCAAGGTCAGGGTGTACCCCGACGACGTCCACCAGGACGGGCTGCAGCGCTCGTTGACCGAGCGCGAGATCACCGCGGGCCGCGCGTTCTGGTCACGCCTCGCCGATGCCGGCGACGACCTGCGCAGCCGTGCCTGGTCGGACCTCGCCGCGGCGTGCGGGCCGGGACCCAAGGGCCTCCAGCGCGCCCACTGGGTGGCTCGTCAGACGGCCGAGGGCAGCGACCCCGGCGCGCCGCGCGACCCCTCGCAGTCCGAGCCACTGACCGCGCGCGCTCTGCCGACCCGGTGGCTCGCCCTGGCCTTCGCGGGCGGCCGCGAGGTGGGGCGCGCCTGGGGCGCCGACATCCGGGCACCCCTCGTCCTGGGGCCGGACTCGACCTCGGGCACCCTGGACCCCGACCGGCTGTTCTCCGACGACGCGACCTCGTGGCTCGTCGACTACCCCAAGGCTGCCGCCGCGGGGATGGCGGTCGACCTGCCACTGCCTGCTGACACCGCAGCGCTCGACCTGCTCCTCGTCGTCGGGGTGGGTGCCGGAGACCCGGCCGGGGCGCAGGCCGAGCTCGAGTCGCTCCTCGAGGCCCACCGGTACCGCTGGGGGATCGGGCTCATAGGGTCCGCGACCCCGACCAACGTGACGACGACGTCGACGCCTGACTGGTCGTCAGCGCCTGACGTCGCCGCCGGCCCGGGTGCTGACGCAGCTGCTGACGGCAGTGACTTGTCAGCGTTGTTGACCGCGTTCGGCCTGCCTGCCAGCCGGGTGCTGTCCGGCATCACCGGCGGTGACCTGCGCGAGCAGCAGCTTCAGTCGGACATGAACAGCGCGTTGTGGGCGACGACGTGGGGCGAGCTCCTCGAGACGTTGCTCGACGACCAGAACGGCGGCGACGCCGTCGCAAGGCCGCTCGTCCGTGCTGCCAGAAACCTGTTCATCGACGCCGTCCGGGCTGGTGGACCGCTCCCCGTGCTGCGGACAGGTCGTCAGCCCTACGGTCTGCTGCCCGTGACGTCGCTCGCCCGGTGGAAGGCCTCGCCGAGCGACCACGCCGAGCTCTCGACCGTCGCGTCCGTGCTCACGCGGCTGAGGCCGTTCTGGGTCGACGTCGCGCGGTCGTCGCCGAGGGTCGTGCCGGCCGACCGGGTCGCGGGCGACCAGCCCGACACGACGGTCGCGAGCATCCTCGCCCAGGGGCCGTGGCCGGACCCCCGGGGCTACCGGGCACGCACCGTCCTCGGGCCGACGTTCTGCCGCACTCAGGGCCTTCTTGTCGACGGCCTACCCGGCTGGGGCTGGACCCTCGGCTCCGGGCTCGGGCTCTCCTACATCCCGGTGATCGCCGATGCGCAGATCCTGCCGGGCAAGGGTGCCGTCCTCGCGGTGTCGCCTGTCGTCGGACCGGCCGCCGATGGCACCCCGCCGGCGATCGGCGCCCCGGGCTACCTCCGGCGCCTGGCCGACGTCCCCACCGCCGACGCGCTCTCGGCCGAGCCCCCGTGGGGCGCGAGCCCGCCTGCACCGGCGGACCTGCTCTACCAGCTGGTCCGCCGATCGCTGCTCAACGCTGCCGACGCGGCCGGGCTCGTCACGGCCAAGGCCGCCGCCGACCAGGGCATGTCGGGGCGGTTCGACAGTGCGGTCCTCAGCGAGGTGGGCAGGCTCGAGATCAGCGGCATCAGCGACGTGCCGACCCGGACGAGCCTCGTGTCGATGAGCCTCGGCTCCCTCGTCAACGTCGTGGCCGCCGGGCCGATCGTGGCGGAGGCCTCCGGCCGGGCGTTCGCCGAGGTGCTCGACACGAGCGCCCGCTTCGAGGGCAGTGCGCTCGGCGAGCTGTTCAGCAATGACGCCCCGGCCTGGTACCGCGAGGCCCGCGCCGCCGTCGGTCGGCTGGCCGAGGCCGACCTCGACCCCGACGCGTACGCCCGGCTCATGGGCGGCACGCTGAGCCTTGCCGACAACCGGCTCGACGCCTGGGTCACCGCGCTGGCGACCCACCGGCTGGCGCAGCAGCGGGCAGCCGCCCCCACCGGCGTGCACCTGGGGGGCTACGGCTGGCTCATGGACCTCCGACCGGAGCCCCGCGCCCTCGTCACCGAGGCGGTCCCCGGAGAGGCGGGCCCGCTGTGGGACCCGCTCGGCGACGGTGGTGCGGTGCTCGCCCCGTCGATGCAGCACGCCGCGACGGCTGCCGTCCTGCGTGCGGCCGAGCTGACCCACCGCGACGCCGGTGAGAACCCCAGCGTCGCCCGCATCGACCTCACGTCGGCCTCCGTGCGCAGCGGCCGCTGGGTCCTCGACGCCGTCGCCGCCGGGCAGACGGCGGAGTCGGTGCTCGGCTACCGGTTCGAGCGGCTGCTCCACGAGGCGCGCCTCGACGCCTACATCGACGACGCGCGCCGGGCCTTCCCGTCCCACGGCGGCCAGGCCGCCGACGACGACGCCGCCGCCGGTGCCGCCGAGGCGATCGCTCCGCGGGACGTCGTCGACGGGGTGTCGCTCTGGCACGCGTGGCAGGCCGGCGGGCAGGCCGGCGGGCAGGCCGGCGGCGCCCTCCCGATCCCCGGCGCCCTCCCGTTCCCCGTGGCCGCGGCCGACGAGGCGGGGGTCAGGGGAGTGCTCCAGCAGCTCGACGCCACGGTGGAGGCCGTCGCCGACCTCCTCGTCGCCGAGGGGGTCCACCAGCTCGTCACCGGCCACACCGAGCGCGCCGCCTCGACGCTCGGCGGCCTGGGGCGAGGGCAGGCGGTCCCGGCCGACCCCGCGGTCGCGCGGACGCCGCGTCGCGGCCTGCCGGTCAACGCCCGGGTGGCGGTCCTGCTGCCGAGGACGCCGGCTGCCCCGGAGGGCTGGGACGGCACGCGGTTGCGCGCCCAGGTCGAGCCCCGCGTCGAGGCCTGGGCCGCGGCAATGCTCGGCGATCCGTCGCGGTACCGCCTGAGCCTGCCGACCGCCGACGGCGGCGCCCTCGACCTGGGACTGGAGAGCCTCGGGCTGTGCGCCCTCGACGTCGTCTGCGAGTCTGCCCTGCTCGGCGCGGGCACCTCGGTGCTCGAGGCCCGGGTGAGGGCTGCGGCGGGGGACGGCGCCGGTCCGCCGGCGACGACCCCCACGCCCGGCGGGGCGCTGGGCTGGGCGGAGCTGCTCGCGGTGGCAGGGCGGCTGCGGTCGGTCCTCCTCGCAGCCCGCCCGTTGACCCGCCGCGACCTGCTCGGCTCCGCCGAGGGCGCCGACGTCGTCGGTGACGGCTCGCTGGACGACCTCGCTGCCCGGCTTGCCCCGGCGCTGGCCGCGGTGACCACGCTCGACGCCGACCTCGTGGCAGCGTTCCCGACGTCGGCGGCTCCGCCCGAAGCCGGACCCCCGGACCCCGACGTCCTCCGAGGGCTGCTGCGCCGGGGCGCGGAGCTCGGCATGCCCGGTGCGGTCCTTTCGTCAGGAGCGGACCCCGAGGCTGCCGCACGCGGCCTCGCCGTCACGGCCGCCGCCGCCGCGAGGGCGGCTCAGCGCAGCGCCGAGGCCGCCTCCGGCACCGGCAGCCACCCCCGCGACACCCAGGCGCGGCTCGACGCGCTGCGTGACCTCGCTCGCGCATGCCTCGGACCGGCGATGCCGGTCGCGCCGGTGCTGGCCCCGCTGCCCGAGTGGGCGGACGCCGTCGCCACCGCTGCCCGCACCGCGGACGGCGTGCCCCCGGACCTCGAGGACTGGCTCGCCGACGCCGCCGCCGTCCGAGCAGGTTCCGACGTGCTCGCGCTGGCGCGCCTCGCCGCCGACGCGGTCGGGACCGCCGTCGGCAGCGCTGCACCGGACCTCGTCGCGGCTCAGCTGCCGCCGCGCTCGACGGCGCGCTCGCCCGAGCTGCCCGAGCCGCCACCCGACGTATGGATGGGCGGCACGCTGCCCCGGGACGCCGCGGGCCGCCCGGTGCCGCCGTCCGGCCCGCGGACGACGCTGGTGGCCCACGTGACCCACCCGGTCGACGGCGCGGACGGCTTCGCCGGGCTGCTCGTCGACGAGTGGACCGAGGTGCTGCCCGCCCCCGAGGAGGTCGTCGGCGTGGCGATGAACATCAACGCCCCGGGGGCCAGGCCGCCGCAGTCGTGGCTGCTCGCGGTCCCGCCCGACCCCGCAGCCCCCGGCTGGACCCTCGACGACGTCATCGCGGTCGTCACCGAGACCCTCGACCTCGCCCGAGTCCGCACGGTCGACCGGGGCCAGCTCGTCGGCCTCTCGCAGTACCTGCCGGCGATCTATGTGCGCGAGGGCCTCGACGGGGTGTCGCAGTGGCGCCACCTCGTCGACATCGGCGAGCGCACGGTCGCCATGACGAAGGCCTACCCGCATGGCTGACATCAGCATCTCCTCGTGGACCCGCCTCGAGCCCCGCGCGCAGTCCGCCGACCCCTCGGTCGGGCTCTCCGCCGAGGTCGCCGACCCGCTGTGGCTGCTCGCCCGCCAGTGGCAGCTCGCGGAGTTCGTCGGTGACGACGGCGCCACCCCGGTGCGCGCCCGCGTGCGGGTCGGCTCGGCGCCGCTGACGCGATGGCTCCCCGGACCGCTGCCCGCGGGCGCCTCCGACGGGCTGCCGCTGGACCCGGCAGCGTCACCGCTGGAGGCCGACGTCGAGGCCGAGCTCGTCCCGCTGGGGCTGCGCGAGCGGGCTGAGGCCGGGCGTCGGCTGCACCGTGCCCTGGCCCCTCACCCCGACGTCCTCACGGCTCTGCTCGGCGCGTTCCCGCTGGCGACGCCTGCGCCGTCCGACGTCACCGACGCCGCGAACGACGCGCTCATCGGGCTCCTGGCCACGCGCCTCCTCGACGGCGCCGCCGTGCGCGCCGCCTGGGTACCCGGCGCCCTGCCCGGCGGGGTCGACGGGGGCGCGGACCCCGCGGGTGCGCTCGCAGCGCTGGAGGCCTGGGCCGCCTGGTTCGACCGCCGCTGGCCGGACGCCGCCACCCAGACGCCGCCGCCGGGCCCCGGTGCGCCGCAGGACCGCACGCCGCCGTCCTGGGTGCCCGACCGGCTGGAGTACCGCTTCTCCGTCGCCGCGCCGCTGCCCGGCGGAGGCGAGCTCGTCCTCACCTCGCCCGAGTACCACGGCGACGGCCTGGACTGGGACGACCTCGACCGGGCTCCGGAGGGGTGTGTCCTGGGTGCGGCCGCCGACGCCGGGCGCATCCCCGCCGAGGCCCTGATCACGACGACCCTGCCGACGCCGGTGCGCTGGCCGGGGTCGCCGTCGGACAGGTTCTGGGAGCTCGAGGACGCCGCGGTGAACCTCGGTCAGCTCGATTCCTGGCCGACGGACCTCGCGACGATGCTCGCCGCGGA
>JBBQFP010000025.1:0-33882 GCA_038322045.1 Actinomycetes bacterium
AGGGGTTCCGGAGGACGGCGCTGGTGGCGCTACGATGCTGCCTGCACGAGCCGCTGGACGGCTTACGCGGGTGTAGTTCAATGGTAGAACATCAGCTTCCCAAGCTGACAGTGCGGGTTCGATTCCCGTCACCCGCTCCACCGAAATACCAATGACTGCAGGTAGTTTGCGCTGCTCAGCCAGCCACGAAGGACCCCCCAGACCCCATTGATCGCCATCATTGACCCTTGCGTAGCCCACGTTTAGCGGCTCTTCACAGTTGAGGGTGTAGCTGCGCGGGCGTGTCGGTGACCGGATGAGGGTCGAGGTCCTCCGATGATGAGAGTTACTACACACCTCATCTGGAAGACCTCGACATGTCTGACGTTACCTTCGCGTGCCCTGACCTGACTACGTTCGCCCGGCTCGACGAGCTCGGCCTGAGGGTTGTCGGGCAGCGTCTGGAGCCCGGGCGTGCGCTGCTGGCCTGCCGAGTGGTGGAGCCCGATGGGTGGTGTCGGCGGTGCGGGTGTGAGGGTGCGCCTCGGGACAGCGTGACCCGCCGGTTGGCGCACGAGCCGCTGGGGTGGCGGCCCACGACGCTGGTCGTGACGGTCCGCCGCTACCGGTGCACCGGCTGCGGGCACGTGTGGCGTCAGGACAGCACGAAAGCCGCGGCGCCTCGGGCGAAGCTCTCGCGCCGTGGCCTGCGGTGGGCGCTAGCAGTCGCCCGTCTGCGACAGGGACACTGACCGACGTCGTTCGGTGTCCTCGCATATCAATCTGCTCGTAGGGACCGAACGGCGCGGACGGTGCGCCCGCCGAGGGCACCGGCTCGGCATCGATGAGCGAGGCGTCGCCGGGCCTGCGACCGGACATGTTGTTGTAGATCGCGACGATCCGGTCCGATGTCAGGTCATGAACGACGACTTCGACCCGCACGGCTGACCACGTGGAAATCCTGTCGCTGGTTGGACGGAATGTCTAGCAGCCGCGTTGACTCACCTGAATTGCGCGCATAGGGGGGTTCGTTGACTCATCTACGGATTCGCGCGTGGTGAGCGCGCCACCTGGCCTGGATCGGGGCTGCCGGTAGGTCCTGAACATGGCAGACGACAATGGGGCAACGCAAGGCTGTGACGAAGACGAACGCGACCCGCTACCGGCGGGCAAGCAAGGCTGAGAAGGGGAAGATCCTCGACGAGTTGTGCGCGACCACCGGGTGGCACCGCAACCACGCCCGTAGGGCGCTCGGTGCGGCGCTGCGCCCCACGCTGGTGCCGGCTCCGCGGCGGCCCCGGACGCCGGTCTACGGGCCGGAAGCGCTGGTGGCGCTGCGGTTCTGCTGGGCGGTGCTGGGTGCCCCGACGGGTAAGCGGCTCGCGCCGGTCATGACCGAGCTGGTCGCGACGTTGCGGCGGTTCGGCGAGCTCGAGATCAGTGATGAGCTCGCCGCGGCACTGGTGGCGATGTCCCCGGCGACGATGGACCGCCGCCTCGCGCCGGCGCGCGCCGCGATGAGCCTGAAGGGTCGCTCCCACACCAAGCCGGGGTCGCTGCTCAAGAGCCAGATCCCGATCCGGACCTGGGCGCAGTGGGACGACGCGGTCCCTGGGTTCGTGGAGATCGACCTGGTGGGTCATGAGGGCGGCAACGCCGAGGGTGAGCACGCCTACACGCTCACCGTGACCGACATCGCGACCGGCTTGCACGGAGAACCGGACGGTCCAGAACAGGGCCCGCAAGTGGGTCGTCGCGGCGCTGGAAGACATCGTCAAGATCATGCCCTTCCCGATCCTGGGGGTCGACTCTGACAACGGCTCGGAGTTCATCAACTATCACTGCTCGAGTGGTGCCAGAAACGGAAGATCACCTTCACCCGGTCCCGTCCTGGGAACTCCAACGACGGCGCGCACGTGGAGCAGAAGAACTGGGCGGTGGTCCGCACGGTGGTCGGCTACCACCGCTACGACACCCCCGCGGAACTGCTGCTCCTCAACAAGTTGCGCGAGTCATGCATATGGGTGCTAATCTCCATCATATGCATGACATCGACCACGATCAGCTATACGCGATCGCCGAGAGTCAGGCGGGCTACTTCACCGCCGCGCAGGCCATCGAGGTAGGGATGGACCGCAGCACGCTCAGCCATCACGCCCGGCCGGGTGGCCGGTATCAGCGAGTCGGTCGGGGCCTGTATCGGCTGCGTCACTTCCCGAGCAGCGCGCACGAACCTGTCGTCAGCGCGTGGCTTGCCCTGCACGGTGCGGGGGCTGTGGTCTCCCACGACAGCGCCCTCGAGCTGTACGCCCTGGCGGACGTCATCCCGGACGTGGTGCACCTGTCGGTCCCTCGCTCCCAGCGCGGCCAACGCCCGCGCGCCGGCGTTCGGCTGCACACCCTCGTCCGCCCGCTCGAGCCCGACGAGACCCGGCCCGTCGCCGGCGTCGTGGCCACCTCTCCCGAGCGAACGCTCCTCGACTGCGCTGCCGGCGGCACCGCGCCGGAGCAGGTCGAGCTCGCCATCCGGCAGGCGCTTGCGCGCACGCTCACCACGCCCCGTCGGCTCACAGAAGCCGCCGCAGACGCGCCGATGGCGAGCCGAAACCTCGTCGAGGACGCCCTGGGTGAGGTCCGCCGATGAGGTACGCCAGCTCGGTCGCCTTCCGACGCGCCCTCGAAGACCGGCTCAAGGTGCTCGCCATCGCTGACCCGACACGCCTCGCGCGGGATCGCAAACGGATCGCGTTCGATCGGCTGCTCGCCCGACTCGTGGCCGCCGCGCCCGGCAACTGGGTCCTCAAGGGCGGATTCGCCATGGACCTGCGGCTGAGCGATCGGGCCAGGACCACCAAGGACGTCGACCTGGCCTGGCACGCCGAGGAGGACGCACTCGCCGATGCACTCCTTGATGCAGCAGCGACCGATCTCGGCGACTACTTCGTCGTCAGCCTCGAACGGACCGACGCGCAGCCCGACCTGCTGGGCGGCGCCCACCGATTCCACGTCACCGTCTCGCTGGCAGGGCGCCCTTTCGAGAGCTTCCTTCTCGACGTCGGGACCCATGACGACCCCGCGACCGGCCGCGAGACGCTAACCACTCCTGACCTGCTCGGCTTCGCCGGCATCCCACCCGTGACGGTGCCCGCCCTCCCGCTGGCCACCCAGCTCGCCGAAAAGCTGCACGCGTACACCCGGACCTACGAGGGCGGACGAGCCAGCACCCGCACCAAGGACCTCGTCGACCTCGCACTCGTCGCAGCTCTGTTCCCCATCGACGCGCACGAGCTCAGAACCGCCATCGACGCAGTCTTCGCCAGGCGCGCCGCGCACCGGCCGGCCGTCGCCCTACCCACGCCCACACCGAGCTGGCGGACCGCCTACCGCATGCTCGCTACGACCGTCGGGATCAGCGACGACCTCGGCGCGGGCCACGCAGCCGCCGCTGCGATGCTCGACCCCGTCCTCGGTGACCACGTCACTTCCGGCACGTGGGATCCGAGCGACCAAGCCTGGCACCGAGGCGTTACTCCAGTCCGTTCGCCCGGCCAGGCCGACTAGCGAGCCGAGTCCAGGGATACGAACGTCCGGCGGGCCATTAGGAGGCGTGTTGGGCGGTCGTCTACCGTCATCGCTTGTCGTCACACAACGCTGCCACCTGCAACGATGCTGATCCGTGCCCTGCGATGGATCCCTGTGGTCCCAAGCTGACAGTGCGGGTTCGATTCCCGTCAACCGCTCCATATCATCGACAAGGGACCTTGGTCCTCAGGCTGCAGACGACCGGCGAGATGTAGCGCGGCGATGCTGCTACTTGTAGCGTTCGCAACCTGCGTAGCTCGGGTGAGCAGCACCTACCTCAGACGCGTCGTCGACAACGAGCTCGACGCGCTCCTGCCCGAGCTGCCCGCCATCGCGATCGACGGCCCCAAAGGTGTCGGGAAGACCGCGACGGCAGCGAACCACGCGCGGACCGTCTACCGGCTCGACAGCCCGGACACCCTCCCGCTCGTCACCGCGGACGCTCAGGCGCGGCTGCGCCGACGATGACGTCGCCAGCGATATCGAGTACGTGACGCGCGTCACGGGGTCCGACTGTTTGAAGCATAGTGAGCCCGAGTCGTCGCGATCGAGGTCAAGCTAGCGGAGACGCCGACACCTCATGATCTCCGTCATCTGCAGTGGCTGATGGATCGGCTCGGCGACAACCTGGTCGACATGGTTGTCCTGACCTCCGGAAAGCGTGCGTATCGGCGCCAGGACGGCGACGCCGTCGTCCCCCTCGCGCTTCTCGGGCCCTGACTCGCGGCGGAGAGGCTGATCATGGGTGCCGCGAATGCCTGACTCTTCGGCGTGGATCGGTGAGATCTTCAGCTGCTCGCTGAGAGGGGCGTCGTCCAGCTCGGTCGATCCCTTCGATCCGTCAGGCGTGAAGCCGGAACCTCCCGACGAGCTCGTCGAGCGCTGTCGCGGTGCCTTCCATCTCGGTGGCGGCCGCCCGGGCCGCGTGCACGGCGGCACGGGTCTCGTCGACGGTGGCGGTCAGCCCCGTGAGGCTCTCGGCGATGCTGCCGCTGCCCACGGCAGCCTGGGACACGTTGCGGCCTATCTCACCGGTGGTCGCGCTCTGCTGCTCCACAGCCGCGGCGATGGCGGTCTGGTAGTCGTTGACGCCGGCGATGGCCTGCGAGATGGCCTCGATGACCTCGATGGCGCGCTGCGTGTCGCCGGCGATCGCCGCGACCCGTGCGGTCACGTCGTCGGTGGCCTTCGCGGTCTCCTGGGCCAGCTCCTTGACCTCACCCGCGACGACCGCGAAACCTCGGCCCGCCTCGCCCGCCCTGGCGGCCTCGATCGTCGCGTTGAGCGCGAGCAGGTTCGTCTGCGCAGCGATGTTGCTGATCACCTGGACGACCTGGGCGATCTGTGCGCTCGACGCGCCCAGCGTCGCGACGACCAGCGTTGCCTCCTCGGCGAGCTTGACGCTGTCTCCGGCCACCCGGGCAGCCTGCTGCGCGTTGCTCGAGATCTCCGCGATCGACGCACCCATCTCCTCCGACCCGCCGGCCACGGTTGCGACGTTGCGGGCCACCTCGTCCGCCGCGGCGGCCGCGCCGCCGACCTGTTGCGCGGCACGCTCGGCCGAGTCCTGCAGGCTCGCGCCGACCTGGGAGACCCGCTCCGCCGAACCGGTCACGTCACGCGAGCTCGCCGCAATGTCGGACACCAGCTCGCGCAGCTGCCCGACCGCCGTGTCGAGGGCGACGCCCATACGCCCGATCTCGTCCGCGCCATCGGTGTCCACGGCGACCGTCAGATCGCGGTCGGCCACGGCGACAAGCGCGCCGGTCAACGCACCGACCCGCCGTGAGATGCCGCGCGACCACCACCAGGCGAGGGCGGTCCCCGCGAATGTCAGCAGGAGGGCGGCCACGACGAAAGCAGTCAGCATCGAGCGGCGTCCGGCCGCGATGTCCTCGACCGCGCCGGCGGAGTCAGGTCCGTAGCCCGCGACGGCGATCGCCCATTGGTACGGGGCGTACGGGGCGACGTGCAACGAGGTCGGTGCGGCCGGCGCGCCCGTTGCACCGGGAAGTCGGTAGACGGCGTCCCAGGCCTGGCCCGGCCGCAGCGTCGAGGCCTTGGCCGTCAGCTCCTCGACGAAGCGGCGCCCTGCTGCATCCGTCGCGTCGAGGGATGTCGAGCCAACGCGCGCCAGGTCGGTGGCGGCAACAACTCGGCCCCGGTCTGCTGCGCCGGTGCTGTACACGGTCACGCTGCCGTTCTCGCCCACCTTGATCTGACTCAGCCCGTCCGCGAGGACCGAGATCGCCTCGGCCTGCGGGACACCGAAGAACAAGGCGCCGGCCACGCGTCCCGACTGGTCGCGGATCGGCTCGTAGGCGGTGATGTACCACGTGTCCACGACCTTGGCCAAGCCCCGGTAGCTCTTGCCGGCGCTGATCGCGGCGGCGACCGGGTTGGCCACCCCGTCCGGGCCGCGGGCCGGGATGTACGTGCCGATGGCCCGCTGGCCCGTGGCGTTGGGGACGTTGGTGGCGACCCGGAGCAAGTTGCCCGCGGGATCCATCCGCTGGAACACGGTGACGGCCCCGCCGGTGACGTCCCTGACGTCGTCGACGAACGGGGTGGGTCGCCGCAGGTCGCCATTCTGGCCCAGCCAGGTTCCGCCGATGGAGACGCGGGGCAGCGAGACGCGGTGCACCTTCTTGGTGACTTGGTCCGTGGCTGTCCACGTCGCCGCTCCCCCCCCGAACCGGATGCCACGTTGGCGAAGCTCCCCGGACGCGACGCGGGTGTTCGCGTTGACCTGGCTCTGGACCGAGTCGCCGACCGCGGTGACCAGCCGGGACACCCCGCTGACGACGTGGTCGAGGTCGGCGGCGCTCAGCCCTGCGGCGCTCGTCTCGGCCTGGTGGCTGAACCGGGTTGTCTGCCAGGCGCCCACTCCGACCAGCACCGATGAGGCGGCCAGCACGCCCCCGCCGCCGAGGATGAGCAGGCGGTGGCGAAGCTGCAGGCCATGGTGCTTCCGACGATCCATGGCTTGCCTATCGGCGGGAGCCCGGCCGCGATGAGGGGAACGCTGGGACGCTGGGACGACGGGCAACGCCGAGGCCGGCCGGTGCGACGGGTCACGACCCCCGACGCGGCGGCTGTCGCACGCCCGAACGGCCGGCACGAGCGCTTGTCGTCGTGCCAGGCGAGGTGCGCCGGCTGACCTGTCTTTCGACCCGTCACGTGTAGATCACCAACGGCCGATGACTGGTAACGGCCGGGGGCACCAAGGGTCCGCGGCCGCGGCGACCCAGCGAATACCGCCGCACCTTCCCCCTTGGCAGGCTTGACACTTCCGGAGCTCCCATGCGCTACCTGTCCCGGCTGCTCGCGACGGCATCAGCACTGCCCCTCGCGTTGGCCGCGTTGACCGCGACCGCGGCACCCGCGACCGCGTCCAGCGAGCCGTGCCCCGGTGCGCACCTGCCCGACGGCTTCGTCATCGACCACGGTGTCCCGCACCTCGACCACACCCCGTACACGCCCGTGTGGCGCTACAACCCTCAGTCAATCTCCGGCTTCATCCTTCGCGCTGGCGTCGATGCGACCAACAACGCCAAGCAGCGGGCGTGCCTGACCGGCTTCGGCGCGGATGCGCTCATCGCCGGGTCACGGACCCAGGCGGTGAGCACGAGCACCGGCACGAGCACCGCGCGGCTCATGCCGTATCCGTTCGCGTTCTCCGCTAACCCGGCCACCGCGACGTTGGCTCCCGGGTGGGTGTCAGGGCTCGGGCAGGGAAGCGCGCTACGGGCGATGCTCGTCGCTGCCGCCGTCACCGGCGACGAGGCGTACCTCTCCTACGGCCGGCAGGTCCTCGCCTCGTTCGACATCCCGTTCGACGACGGCGGGTTCACCACCCGGGAGAACGGGCTGACGTACTTCCAGGAGTACCCGACCGTCCCCTACGGCTACGTCCTCAACGGGATGCAGGAAACCCTCATCAGCCTCTACACATGGGCGCAGGCGACTGGTGACCAGCACGCGCGCGAGCTCGCCGACGAAGGAGCCGCCTCCACAGCGAAGGTCCGCGCGCTGCACGAGGTCGCGCTCCCCCAGGGCATCCTCACCTCCTACGACATGCTCCGCGGCCGCACCCCGGCCGCCCCCCTCCGCGTCCTGGCCACGGGCGCGGGCGGGGTCACGGCGAGAGTGACCTCGGCGCGGGTCGTCGACAGCTCCGGGGGCCGGTACTCCCCGGTGATCGTGCCCGTCGCCACGTCGACGACGAGCGGGCCGAACCTGCTCACCAACGCGGGGTTCACCACCTGGTCCGGCATCGTGCCGGCCGGCTGGACCGCCCGGACGTACCCCGGGCGGGCGACGGCCGGGGCGGGGAGCAACCGGTACCTGCATCTGGCGGCCACAACGACCACCCATCCCGGGATCGGGCAGAGCGTACCCTCAGCGGCGCTGACACCAGGTGTGACCTACCGGCTGTCGTTCCGGGCCAGGGTCGTGCTCACCGACGGGGTGGCGGGCACGTCCGGGCGCTACCAGGTGACAGCGTCCTGCAGCGGGCAGGCCGTCAGGCTCGCCGACCAGGCCGTGATCCGGGGCGAGCGGTGGGCCTGGTACGACGCAGCCGTGACCATGCCCGCGGCACGCTCGTGCTCGGCCACCGTGGCGTTCACGCCGCTGGCGCCCACCCCGGGAACCAGCCTCGACGTCGACGACGTCAGCCTGACCCGCACCGAGGCCGCACCGAGGACCGGGCGACCCGCGCTGCCGCTGTCGGTCCTGGCCGTGCCCGACCCGGAGCTCGCGCTCACCTACACCGGTGCTGGTCAGGTCCAGGCGTGGCGGGAAGGCCGCTGGGTCACCCTCGCCTCCCTGCCCGTGGCGCACCGGCCGACGACGAGGACGGTCGACATCCCCGCGTGGGCGCAGGGTCGCACCGTCAACTGGGGCTACCACGAGATCCACGTCGCCGAGCTCGTCGCGCTCACCCGGCTCACCGGCGACACGTCGCTGCTCCCGCTCGCCGGACGGTGGGCAGCCCAGGCCCCGTCACGGCACGCCCTCAGCTTCACGTCCTGACCGCTGCCGGCCGGCGCCCGGTGGTCGAGCCTGGTCACCCTCGTGACCACCGACGGGCAGGTCGTCGGCGGGCCCGAGGACGCGTCACGGGCTCCAGCGGCCCTCGTCGTCCCGCTGCCACCGCTGCACCGTCGCCGGCTGCCGCGCGAGGTCGACGAACCAGTACGTCTGGTCAGGGTTCCAGCCCGCCAGGACGGAGCGGGTCTCGCCGTCGACCACGGCAGCCCGGCCCGCCGTCGTGAGGTAGCCGGCCGCCGTCAGGTGAACCGCATCGACGTCCCGGGAGACCTCGGCCCAGTCCGGCACGACCCACTCGGAGTCGATACCCGTGGTGCGGTACCAGTCGTGCCGCCGGGAGCAGGTGACGTCGAGCGGGTACCGGCGGCACAGCTCCGCCCAGGCCTGCGGTCCATCGATCTCGTAGACAGTCGCGTCGTCGGGCACGCTCACCTGAGCCACGCTCGCCTGGTCCCACCCGGCGGCGTCCTCGACCAGCCACAGGCCGACTGGCCCGAGCGGACCGAGGCTGCGCGTCGTGCTCGTGAGCCCGGGCAGCGGGGCCGACCACCACGTGCCGCTGACGCTGGCCCGCGGGTCACGGGGAAGCTCCGCTCGGGCCCGGGACTCCCCCGCGACCGTCCGCTCGTGCCAGTGCGCCAGGTGGTCGGCAGCCGACCGGACGGGCTCCGCTGTGGTGCCATCCAGCGTGACGACCTGCTGCGCTGACGCGTCCAGCGGGGCCGACCACCACGCCGGTAGCGAGCCGGCCAGGTGGGCGGCCACCCGTTCCAATGCCTGACGCACGACGGGGGTGGCAGCCAGCACGTCTTCCCCGTCCGGCTCCTGCCAGTACCGCGCGAAGTCGACCGCGCTCGCCAGAGCCCGGATCAGCGCCCAGTCGTCCGGCGCGTCGAGCTCCACCGAGCCAAGCAGCCGAGCGACGTCGGCGGGCGTCGGGATGGGGCTGGGGTCCGCGTCCGGGACGCCGAAGCTGAGGCGCATCCGCGAGCTGCCGCTCCCAGGGTCCAGGTCCCACGCCGCCATCGAGACGGCGGCGCTGAGCGCAGGACTGGCCGGCCCGGTCTGAGAACCTGCCCCCGTGGCGAACGCCAGGCACAGCCGCCGCCCACGGGGGCCAGCCAGCAGCTCGCCCGGGTCCATCGCCACGGTCACACCGTAGGGCTGATGTCGCATGATGGGGCGATGGCACTCGTCGTCCGGCAGGTCCTGATCGGGCTGGACGTCGGGACGACGGCAGCCAAGGCGGTGGCCTTCGACCTCGCCGCCCCTTGGACGACGGTCGCGCTGCGGGAGTACCCGCTCGTCGAGCCGCAGCCGGGCTGGCAGGTCCAGGACCCTGACAGGATCCTGACGGCGATGCTGTCAGCACTGACAGAGGTCGTCGCCGCCGCCGGACCCTGTCAGGTCATCGCCCTGTCTGTCAGCACGGCGATGCATGGGCTCATCGCACTCGACGCCGACCTGCGACCGCTGACCCCCTTGCTGACGTGGGCTGACGCCAGGGCCGTCGGCGAGGCGCGCGCCCTGCGCGGTTCCGGGCAAGCGGCGGAGCTGCACCGTCGCACCGCCACGCCCGTCCATCCGATGTCGCCACTGACGAAGCTCATGTGGTTCGCGCGGCACGACGCATCGACCTTTGCTGCGGCTCGGTGGTGGGTCGGCCTCAAGGACTACGTCCTGCTCCACCTCACAGGCTCGCTGGTCACCGAGCTGTCATCTGCGTCAGCCACCGGCCTGCTGGCATCGGCGTCACGTCAGTGGGACGACGACGCGCTGCGCGTCGCTGGCGTGCGGGCTGACCAGCTGCCTCCGGTGCTGTCGCCGACGGCGAGCCTGCCCCTGTCAGCCGACGTGGCCCGTCAGGTGGGGCTCGTGTCCGGCACGCCTGTCGTCCTCGGAGCGGCTGACGGGCCGCTGGGGAACCTCGGCGTGGGCGCGATCGCCCCTGGCGTGGCCGGCCTGTCCATCGGCACGAGCGGCGCGGTCCGCATGGTCGTGCCGGAGCCTGTCGTGGACGAAGCCCGCACGCTGTTCTGCTACGCGCTGACGGAGTCCGCCTGGGTGGTCGGCGGTGCGGTGAGCAACGGCGGCATCGTCGTCCGGTGGACGCAGGAGACGCTCGCGCCGGAGCTCGCCGCGACCGCAGACGGCCTGCTCGGGGACGAGGCCGTCCTCGCCCTCGCGGCCCAGGTGCCAGCCGGCTGCGACGGGCTCGTCATGCTCCCGTACCTGCTCTCGGAGCGCGCGCCCCTCTGGGACCCGACCATCGCGGGGGCGTACCTCGGCCTGCGCCGGGAGCACACGAGGGGGCACCTCGTCCGTGCCGCCGTCGAAGGGGTCGCCCTGCAGCTGTCGACCATCCTCGTCCAGCTCGACCGGCTCGCCCCCGTGACGTCGGTGCGGGCCACCGGCGGGGTGTTTCGTTCGCCGCTGTGGCGTCACGTCGTCGCTTCGATGCTCGAGCGCCCGGTGCACGTCGTCGGCGCCGCGGACGGGACCGCCCGGGGCGCGGCGTGCCTGGCCCTGCTGGCCCTCGGGCGGGCGCGCACCCTCGAGGAGGCCGTGGCCGCGCTGCCGACGTCCGCCGAGGGGGCTGATGTCGAGCTGGTGATGCCCGACCCCGCCGACGTGACGGCCTACCGGGGGACGAGGGCCGCCGTGCCGGAGCTCGCCCGGTCCCTCGCGGCGGTCGCGGACCTGTTCGCACCGTCCGGATGACGGTGTCCCCGCACCGCCGCAGGGCCCCTGCCGCGGGGACGGCGCTCGCCCAGGTGCTCGTCCTCGCGGCGGCGCTCCTGGGCGCGATCGGCGTCGGCCAGGCCTCGGGTGCGGTCCCGGCGGCGGGCTCCCTGGCCTCCTCGCACCAGCACGCCGCCACCCTCGGGCACACCACCCGCACGGCGACGACGTCGGCCCGCGGCAGCAGCGGTGCGGCGGGGATGCGCACGCGGCAGCAGGTAGCGGCCGAGCGCGCCGTCCGACCCGCGACGGCGCAGCACGACGACGGCGGCCACCCGACCGCCACGACCGGGGCGTCGGGAGAGCTGCCGAAGCCAGCGGGCGTTTCCGCGGAGACGTCCGGGCCGGAGGCAGGCGGACCCTCCTCTGCAGGCGGAGCGCCCGCACAGCCGCGGGCGCCTCCGGCCGGCTCAGGCACCACGGCGGCTGCCTCGGCGCTCGCGACGGTGCCCGTCCGCGCCTGAGCCCTGCTCCGCCCGTCCTCGCCCGCGCGCGCCGTCCGTCCGCGCGGGAGCTCCCGGAGGCACCCGTGTCCCGTGCACCGCTCGTCCGCGCCGTCCTGGCGCTCGGCATCATCGCCGCATCCCTCTACGTCGCCCTCACCACGCCCGCCCGGCTCGGGCTGGACCTTCGCGGCGGCACCCAGATCGTCCTCGAGACCCGCGACTCGCCCACCGTCAAGGCAGGCGCGGAGTCCACCGACCGCGCCGTGGAGGTGCTCCGCCGTCGGGTCGACGCCCTCGGCGTGTCCGAGCCGACCCTGACCCGCTCCGGCGACCGCCGCATCATCGTCGAGCTTCCCGGCGTGCAGGACCCCCGTGAGGCCGCCGAGGTCATCGGGAAGACGGCGCAGCTGAGCTTCCACCCCGTCACGGCGCTCGCGACGGCCACCGACACCGGCCCGCTCGTCGTCGCCGACGAGAGCGGCCAGCGCCTCAAGCTCGGCCCCTCCGCCCTGACCGGCGACGCCGTCGGTGACGCCGCGGCCACGACCGACGAGACGAGCCTCGGCGCCTGGTTCGTCACCATCGACTTCAAGGGCGGCGGAGAGTCGGCGTGGCGCACGCTGACCGCCGACGCCGCCTGCTTCCCGGCAGGTGACCCGCAGCGCCGCGTCGCCATCGTGCTCGACGACCAGGTCATCAGCTCCCCCGAGGTCAGCCCCAGCGTCCAGTGCGACGTCGGTATCACGGGCGGCTCCACCCAGATCACCGGCTCCTTCACGACGGCGGAGGCCAAGGACCTCGCCGCGCTCATCCGCGGCGGCGCGCTGCCGGTGCCCGTGGAGGTGATCGAGCAGCGGACCGTCGGCCCGACCCTCGGCAAGGCAGCGATCGAGGCGAGCGCCCAGGCCGCCCTCATCGGGATCGCCCTGACGGGCCTGTTCGTCGTCGTCGTCTACCGGCTCGTCGGGCTGCTCGCGACGTTCGCGCTCGCGGCCTATGCGCTCATCTCCTACGCCACGCTGGTCGCCCTCGGCGCGACCCTGACGCTGCCCGGGCTCGCCGGATTCGTCCTCGCCATCGGCATGGCCATCGACGCCAACGTGCTCGTCTTCGAGCGGGCGCGGGAGGAGTACGCCGCGGCACCGCACCGCAGCCTGCGGTCCGCCGTCAGCGCGGGCTTCTCCAAGGCGTGGAGCGCGATCATCGACTCCAACGTCACCACCCTGCTCGCGGGCGGCCTCCTGTTCTTCCTCGCCTCCGGGCCGGTGCGGGGGTTCGGCGTCACGCTGGCGATCGGCGTCCTTGCCTCGATGGTGTCTGCGCTGGTGATCACTCGCGCCCTGGTCGAGGTCGCCGTCCGGCGGCGGTGGGTCAGCGACCGTCCCCGCGTCACGGGGCTGGCGAGCCTCGGACGGGTGCGCGAGGGGCTGCGGCGGCGCAACCCCGACCTCATGCGCCGCAGCCGCCGCTGGCTCGGCGTCTCCGCGGTAGCGCTCGTCTTCAGCGCGTCGGGGATCGTCGTCCGGGGCCTGGACCTCGGCGTCGAGTTCACCGGCGGCCGGCTGGTGCAGTACTCGACGTCGCAGCAGCTCAGCATCGACCAGGCCCGGGAGGCGGTCAGCCAGGCGGGCTTCCCCCGCGCGGTCGTGCAGGAGTCCGGCGCGGACGACGTCTCGGTGCGCACCGGCGCGATGACCAACGACCAGGAGGCGACCGTGCGCGAGGCCCTGGCCGACGCCGGGGGCGGGCAGGTCGTCAAGCAGCGCGACGAGCTCATCGGACCGAGCCTCGGCGACGAGCTGCGGACGAAGGCCCTCATCGCGCTCGGTGTCGCGCTCGCGGCCCAGCTCGCCTACCTGGCTATCCGGTTCCGGTGGACGTTCGCGGCCTCCGCCGTGGCCGCCATGGCCCACGACGTGCTCATCCTCGTCGGCGTCTTCGCCTGGCTCGGCAAGCCCCTCGACGGCGTCTTCCTCGCGGCGCTGCTCACCGTCATCGGCTACTCCGTCAACGACTCCGTCGTCATCTTCGACCGGATCCGCGAGCTGTGGGGGCAGCAGCGCACCCGGCCGTTCGCCCAGGTGGCCAACACGGCGATCCTCCAGACGGTGCCGCGGACGATCAACACCGGGCTCGGGGCGGTCTTCGTCCTCGCGGCGCTGGCCGTGCTCGGCGGGGACTCCCTGACCGACTTCGCCGTCGCGCTGCTCATCGGCATCGTCGTCGGCACGTACTCGTCGATGTTCACGGCGGCCCCGCTGGCGATCGAGCTCGAGCGTCGCTGGGGCGGTCCGCCGCCGAAGGGGCGCGCGACCAGCCGTGACGTGCGCTAGTGGCGCGACGGCGTGAGCTCGTCGGCCCACTCCGCCCGCATCGACGCCGTCAGCCGCTCGGTGGCCCGCAGCTCCCCGCCGACGGGTCAGCCTGGCACTCACCCCCGGGACGCGCGAGAGTGTGTCGTCGCAGAGCCACCACCAGCAGGGAGAGCCCGTGAGCGAGTACCGCCCCGTCCGTGCCGCGCGGGGCACGGAGATCTCGGCCCGCGGCTGGCAGACCGAGGCCCCGCTTCGGATGCTCATGAACAACCTCGACCCCGAGGTCGCCGAGCACCCCGAGGAGCTCGTCGTCTACGGCGGGACGGGCAAGGCCGCCCGCGACTGGCCGTCGTTCCACGCGATCACCCGCACGCTCACCGACCTGCGCCTCGACGAGACGCTGCTCGTGCAGAGCGGGCGCCCGGTCGGGGTCATGCGCACGCACGAGTGGGCGCCGCGGGTGCTCATCGCGAACTCCAACCTCGTGGGGGACTGGGCGAACTGGGAGGAGTTCCGGCGCCTCGAGCATCTCGGTCTGACGATGTACGGGCAGATGACGGCGGGCTCGTGGATCTACATCGGAACGCAGGGCATCCTCCAGGGCACCTACGAGACGTTCGCGGCGGTGGCCGAGAAGCGCTTCGAGGGTTCGCTGTCCGGCACGATCACGCTCACCGCGGGCCTCGGCGGCATGGGGGGCGCCCAGCCCCTGGCCGTGACGATGAACGGCGGGGTGGCCCTCTGCGTCGACTGCGACCCCTCCCGGATCGCCCGCCGCATCGACCACCGCTACCTCGACGTCGAGGCGGCGTCGTTGGACGAGGCGCTCGCCCGCGCGGTCGAGGCGCGCGACGCCCGACAGGCCCTGTCGATCGGACTGCTCGGCAACGCCGCGGAGGTCGTCCCGGCGCTGCTGGCGATGGGCGCGCCGATCGACGTCGTCACCGACCAGACGAGCGCGCACGACCCGCTGGCGTACCTGCCGCTCGGCGTCGACTTCGCCGACATGAAGGAGTACGCGGCAGCCAAGCCGGCGGAGTTCACCGACCGCGCGCGCGAGTCCATGGCACGCCACGTCGAGGCCATGGTCGGCTTCCAGGACGCCGGGTCCGAGGTGTTCGACTACGGCAACAGCATCCGCGGCGAGGCCAGGCTCGCAGGGTACGGTCGTGCGTTCGACTTCCCCGGCTTCGTCCCGGCGTACATCCGGCCGCTGTTCTGCGAGGGCAAGGGCCCGTTCCGGTGGGCCGCCCTCTCCGGGGACCCGCGCGACATCGCCCGCACCGATCGCGCCGTCCTCGAGCTCTTCCCCGAGAACGAGTCGCTACGCCGGTGGATCACGCTGGCGCAGGAGCGGGTCCACTTCCAGGGGCTGCCCGCCCGGATCTGCTGGCTCGGCTACGGCGAGCGCGACCGGGCCGGGCTGGCGTTCAACGACCTCGTCGCCTCCGGAGAGGTCGCCGCGCCCATCGTCATCGGCCGCGACCACCTCGACGCCGGTTCGGTCGCCTCGCCCTACCGGGAGACGGAGTCCATGCTCGATGGCTCCGACGCCATCGCGGACTGGCCGCTGCTCAACGCGATGGTCAACGTCGCGAGCGGAGCGACGTGGGTGTCGATCCACCACGGCGGCGGGGTGGGCATGGGTCGCTCCATCCACGCCGGCCAGGTCACCGTCGCCGACGGGACGCCGCTCGCTGCCGAAAAGCTCGCGCGCGTCCTCAGCAACGACCCCGGGATGGGCGTCATCCGCCACGTCGACGCCGGGTACGACCGCGCCGCCGACGTCGCAGCGGAGCGCGGGGTCCGGGTGCCGATGCGCGAGCCTGGCGGGGAGCCCCGGGAACAGTGAGCACCCTCCTCACGGGGATCGGGCAGCTCGCGACGCAGGACGACGAGCTGGGCGAGATCGCCGACGCCGCGCTCGTGATCGAGGCCGGCCGGGTCGTCTGGGCAGGGCCTGCGTCGTCCGCGCCGGACGCCGACGTCCGGACGGACGTCGGCGGCCGGGCCGTGCTCCCGGGGTTCGTCGACTCCCACGCGCACCTGGTGTTCGCGGGCGACCGATCTGCCGAGTTCGCAGCCCGGATGGCCGGCGTCCCCTACGCAGCCGGCGGCATCCGGACGACGGTGGCGGCGACGAGGGCGGCGTCCGACGAGGTGCTGCGGGCCAACCTTGCGCGCCTGGCCGACGAGCTGCTGCGGGCCGGCGTGACGACCTTCGAGTGCAAGTCCGGCTACGGCCTCGACGTCGACAGCGAGGCGCGGTCGCTCCGACTGGCCTCGGAGGTCACCGCGGAGACGACGTTCCTCGGGGCTCACGTCCTGCCTGAGGGGGTGTCGCGCCGGGACTACGTCGACCTCGTGCGGGGAGCGATGCTGCAGGCCTGCGCTCCGCACGCCCGCTGGGTCGACGCGTTCTGCGAGGTCGGTGCCTTCGACGTCGACGAGTCGCGGGCGGTGCTCAGCGCGGGCGCGGCCGCGGGGCTCGGCGTCCGGGTGCACGCGAACCAGCTGACCGCGGGCGGGGCGGTGCGCCTCGCCGTCGAGCTCGACGCGGCCAGCGCCGACCACTGCACGTACCTGTCGGACGCCGACGTCGAGGCGCTCGCCGGCTCCTCGACCGTCGCGACGCTGCTCCCGCTGGTGGAGTTCTCGACCCGCTCGCCGTACCCGCCGGCGGGGCGGCTGCTCGACGCGGGCGCCACAGTGGCGCTGGCGACCGACTGCAACCCCGGGTCAGGCTTCTCGACGTCGATGCCGCTCGCCGTGGCGCTCGCCGTCCGGGAGATGCGCATGACCCCGGCCGAGGCCGTGCGGGCGGCTACCCGCGGCGGCGCGGCGGCGCTGCGACGCGACGACGTCGGCACGCTCGGCGTCGGGGCGCGGGCCGACCTCGTCGTCCTCGACGCCCCGAGCTACGTCCACCTCGCGTACCGGCCAGGCGTGCCGCTGGTCGCGCAGGTGTGGCGCGGCGGCGTGCGGGTGGTGTGACCCCTGGGGCCGACCACCCCGGCGGGGCCGCTACCCGGCCGACGCGGCGGCCCCGGCCCCGGTGATGTTGACCATCCAGCTCGTGCCGAACCTGTCGAGGCACATCCCGAAGGCGTCTCCCCAGGGAGCGATCTCCAGCGGCATCGTCACGGTGCCTCCGTCGCTGAGCTTGTCCCAGTAGCCACGCAGGGTGGCATCGTCGTCGCCGCTGAGCGAGATCGCGTAGCTCGTGCCCGACGTGAGCTCCATCGCGGCTGGGGTGTCCGAGGCGAAGAGCACGAGCTGCGGTCCGGCGGTGAGCGAGGAGTGCATGATCTTCTGACTCTCGGCAGGGTCCATCGCCGGGCCCGAGTCGCCGAAGGTGCTGAAGGTGAGCTCGCCGCCAAAGACGGACTGGTAGAACGTCATCGCCTCGCGGGTGCTGTCGCGGAAGCTCAGGTAGGGGTTCAGCTGCACGCCCATGACGCTCCTCGGACTGTCGTGGTGATCAGGACTTTGGACCGTAGCGGTTGACGGCCTCGAGGAACAGCCTCATGCGGCGGACAACGGCCACCCGACGGCCGCGCGGAGGCGAGTGGGCAGCTCGGCTGCCGGCGTCTCCGCGGGAACGTGCCCGGCCGCGAGCAGCGCGTTGCCGGCGAGGACCGACACGAGGTAGGGCAGGTCCAGAGGTTCCCCGGCCCACGTGGGGACGACGGAGCCGGCATCGACGTCAGGGAGCGGATCGGCGGTGCACAGGTGGCGGGGCCGGGTCAGGCCTCCGTCGTCAGGAATCCGGCGTCCGTCAGGGGTCAGGAAGGTGAAGCGCCCCGCGTCACCGGCAGCGACCCGGTAGCCGAGCTCGTGCACCGCCCGGTGGTGCGCCTGGCAGACGAGCACGAGGTTGTCGAGGTCGGTCCGGCCGCCGTGCGACCAGAACGCGACGTGGTGCGGGATGAGCCGACTGCGGCGGGTGCAGCCGGGGAAGCGGCAGCCGCCATCGCGCACGAGCAGCGCAAGCCGCTGGCGGGGCGTGGCATGGCGAGCGGTGCGACCGAGATCGAGCACCTCCCCTGACCGCCCGCGGACGACCAGCTGCGCCGCGGCCTCGCACAGCAGACGCTCAACGGTGACCGGCGCCAGGGCCGCACCTCCGTCGATGTGGGCGCCGCCAGCAGTTGGCGCCTGGCGCACGGCGTCCAGATCGACGTGGACGAGCACGCGGGTGGTCTCGGGCTTGAGGGCTGGCTCGGCGCCGGGTGGTGCGGCGAGGAAGTGCTCCGCGAGCAGGACGACGGCGTCGGCGGAGGCGCGGCTTGCGGCGTCACCCTCGCCGACGGCCTGAGCCAGACGGGCCTCCTCCGGCGTCTCCGCGGAGACGCCCTCGGCGGCGGCGTCGACGCCGTCGGCGTCCGGGGCGGCGCCGTCGGCCCATGCGCGAGCAGCGGCGATGGCGGCCTCGACGACGGCCGCCTCCTCCGGCGGCAGGCGCACGGTGAGGACGACGGAGCCGTCGACGTCGTAGCGGCGGGACACGCCCCTGCGGACGACGCGGGCGGCGGAGTACTCGGTCGCGAGCACGCTGTGCCAGGAGCGGACGATCCGCTCCAGCTGAGCCCCGGTGGCGACGGTGGCCAGCTCGACCAGCTGCTGCTCGGTCGCGGGTGTGGCGACCCGGGTGAGCGCGCGGACCTTGCAGTACGAGAGCTCGCCCGCAGCGAAGGCCGCATGGACGACCGGCAACCTCTGCAGCGACCGCGCGACTCGCACCCGTTCACGGGCCGCGCCGAGGCGCATGCCGCACCGCCAGGACAGCCAGTGCGCCGCCGACCGCAGCCCCCAGCTGGCCCATGACCCCCGGCCGTCGAGCTCGGCGACGAGGTCGAGGAACCGGGACTCGGCCGCGGCGATCCGACTGGCCAGGGCGCACAGCTCGGCCTCGAGGGCGTCGTCGGTCAGGGTGCAGCCGTCAGCGGGCTGAGGGGTCGTCATGGCCGGACGCTAACCGCCCGGTCCGACAATCCCGTCGGCGCGCGGGCGGGGGCGCGTCAGCCGCCGTCCCGCCGCGTCAGCCGCCGTCCCACAGTGGCGCGATGGCGTCGGCGAGCAGGCTGGCGACGTCGCCGAGCAGGTGCCGGCCCTGACTGACGACGACGCGCCCGTCCACCAGCACCGTGTCGACATCGGAGGCCGTCGCTGCGAGCACCACCTGCGCGGGGTCGGCCCCTGCGGTGCGCACGGAATCGAGGCGCACCGCTACGAGGTCGGCACGCGCGCCCACCTCGAGCCGCCCTGCGTCGGTCCAGCCGAGGCTGCGCTGGCCGGCCGCGGTGAGCGCCTCCACGAGCTGCGTCGGGGTGAGGCGGCCGCGCTGCCCGCTGGCGAGCCGCTCGTGCATCTCGAGCGCACGGGCCTCCTCGATCAGGTCGATGACGGCGTGCTGGTCGCTGCCGAGGGCCAGCGGGGCACCGGCGGACAGCAGCGCGCGCGCCGGGCCGATGCCGTCCGCGAGGTCGCGCTCGGTCGTCGGGCAGAACGCCACGGTGACGCCGCCCGCGCCGAGCAAGGCGACGTCGTCGTCGGTCAGGTGGGTGGCGTGGACGGCGGTGGTGAGCGGGCCGAGGGCTCCGGCGTCGGCGAGCAGGGCGGTGGGGGTCATGCCGTGCGCGGCGAGGCACGCGGCGTTCTCAGCGGGCTGCTCGGAGACGTGGACGTGCAGCGGGCGTCCCTGCGCGGCGCGGACGACGGTCGACAGCGCCTCACGGGGGACGGCCCGGACCGAGTGGATCGCCGCGCCGACCAGCGCGCCCGGCGCCCCGCCGCCGCCGTCCGCCCCGCCGCCGTCCAGCGCGGCCACCCGGGCGGCCCACGCCTCGGCAGAGGCGTCGCCGAAGCGCTGCTGCTCCGGGGACAGCGGGGCGTAGCCCTCGGCCGAGAGCCCGCCGGCGAGGTAGCACGTGTCGAGCAGAGTGATCCGGATCCCCGCCTGGCGCGCGGCCTCGATCAGGGCGCGGCCCATGGCGTTGGGGTCGTCGTAGGGCACGCCGCTCGGACCGTGGTGCAGGTAGTGGAACTCCCCCACGCTCGTCACGCCGGCGAGGGCCATCTCGGCGAAGGTCGCGCGCGCCAGGGCGAGGTACGAGTCGGGGTCGAGCCGCGAGGCGACGGCGTACATCCGCTCGCGCCAGCTCCAGAAGGTGCCGCCCCGGTCGTGGGTGCGCCCGCGCAGCGCCCGGTGGAACGCGTGGCTGTGCGCGTTGGCGAAGCCCGGCAGGACGACCCCCGCGAGCCGGACGTCGGACCCGGCCCCAGCCCCGCCAGCCCCTCCAGCCCCGCCACCCGCACCGGTCTCGACCGCCGTGAACCGCCCGTCGGCCACGGTGAGCCGCACCCCCGAGGCGAGCCCGCCGGGCAGCCAGGCGTGCTCGGCGAGGTAGGTCGCCGTCACCCCGCGAGCTCCCCGACGACGGCGGCCAGCGCCGCGACGCCGACGAGGCAGTCCTCACGCTCGGCGTGCTCCTCTGGGGAGTGCGAGACGCCCGTGGGGTTGCGCACGAAGATCATCGCCGTGGGGACGCCGGCATTGGCGAGGATGCCGGCGTCGTGACCGGCCCCTGTGGCGAGCACGGGCACATCGCCGAGGACCGCGAGGATGCGGTCACGCAGGGCCGCATCGAACGGCGTCTCGTCGGTCCACGACTCCTCGACGAGCTCGCCCCCCTCGCCGGCGACGAGCTCCGCGAGCTCCCCGACGACGGCGCGCACGGTGGCCTCGGACGGGCCACGGGCGTCGAGCCAGCCCGTGACGGCGGAGGGGATGGCGTTGACGCCGTTGGGCTCGACGACGACCTTGCCGCACGTGGCGACGGCGCCGTGCCGGGCCGCTGACTCCCGGGCGCCCAGGACCATCCGCGCGTAGCCGAGCATCGGGTCACGGCGGTCCTCGAGCAGCGTCGTCCCCGCGTGGTTCGCCTGCCCCGGCAGGTGCGCCCGCCAGCGCCCGTGCGGCCGGATGCTGCTGGCCACCCCGACGGGCGCCCCGACGTCGACGAGGTGGCGCCCCTGCTCGACGTGCAGCTCGACAAAGGCACCCACCCGGGTCAGCGTCTCGGGATCGGCGGCGAGCCCCTGCGGGGAGCGGCCGGCCCGGGTCAGCGCCTCGGCCATGGTCACCCCCTGGGCATCCCGCAGGGCGAGCGCGCGCTCCGGGGGGAGCACTCCCGTGAGGACGCGGGAGCCAGCGCAGGCGATGCCGAAGCGGGCGCCCTCCTCGTCGCCGAAGCAGGCGACGCCCACCGGCCGCGCCGGGACGAACCCCCGCGCGCGCAGCTCGTCGAGCGCCGCGAAGGCCGACACCACGCCGAGCGGGCCGTCGAAGGCGCCGCCGTCCGGCACGGAGTCGAGGTGGCTGCCGACGACGACGCCGGGGTCCCCGCCTGCGACGGCAGCGTCGGGGTCGCCCCACCAGGCCCACTGGTTGCCCGCCCGGTCGACGCTGAGGTCGAGGCCACGCGCCGCCGCCTCGGCCGCGAACCACTCACGCAGGGCGGCGTCCTCCCGCGACCACGCGAAGCGGCGGTAGCCCCCCGTCGCCGCGTCGCGGCCGAGCGGCTCGAGCGAGGACCACAGCGCGTCGAAGGTCACGACGCCGAGTACATCAGCCCAGCCCGACAGACCCGAGCCACTCCTTCGCCACCGCGTTGGGGTTGGCCTTGTCGTTGTAGACCTTGGTGAGCATGTCGATGAGGCTCTGCGTCGTCAGCTTGGCCGAGACGGCGTTGAGGGCGTCGGTGACGACCGGCGTCGCCTTGGCCTTGTTGATGAGCGGCAGGACGTTCTGCGCGGCGAAGTTGTTCTTCGGGTCCTCGAGGGCGACGAAGTTGTCGGCGGTGAAGGCGGGGTCGGTGGTGAAGAGGTCCGCGGCGTCGACCTGGCCGTTCTTCAGAGCGTTGACCGTGAGCGGGCCTCCGGCGTCGAGGACCTTGAACGAGCCGAACGTCACGCCGTAGGTCTTCGCCAGCCCGGGGATGCCGTCGGGTCGGGTCTTGAACTCCGGCGGGCCGCCGAAGGTGAGCTTGCCGGCGACGGGCGCGAGGTCGGCGATCGACGTCAGCTTGTACTTCGTGGCGGTGGCCTTGGTGACGGCGACAGAGTCCTTGTCCTCGGCCGCGGACTTGTCGAGCACGGTGAGGGTGTCGGGCACGGCCTTCTGCAGGGCGGCGAACACGTCGTCGGGGCTCACCGCAGTGGCGGCCTTGTCGAAGTACTGGAGGAGCACGCCGCTGTACTCGGGGATGAGGTCGATCGAGCC
Organism: Actinomycetes bacterium; assembly: GCA_038322045.1. Taxonomy (GTDB): domain Bacteria; phylum Actinomycetota; class Actinomycetes; order JBBQFP01; family JBBQFP01; genus JBBQFP01. The sequence goes on from JBBQFP010000025.1 coordinate 22,404, forward strand.
GTCCTTGAGGCCGGGGATGTAGGCCTCGCGGCTGCCGATGTTGAGCTTCGTCGACACCTTGACGCCCTTGGACTTCAAGGCCTCGGCGTAGATGTTGGCGAGGACGACGTTCTCCTGGAAGTTCGCCGAGCCCACGGTGATCGAGACGTCGCCGCCGGCGGACACGCTGGAGCCGCTCGTGGAGGGCGTCGTGCCGGAGGAGATGGGGCTGCTGCTGCTGCCGCACGCGGTGAGCAGGAGCGCCGAGGCGGCGACGGCTGTCCCGAGGGCTACGCGGATGCTCTTCATGGGGCTGCTCCTGGAGGTTGGGCGCTGGCTGCGGTCGGGTGTCATGCGGCCTCGGTGATGCGGCCACCCAGGGCGTCGGCGGTGTGCGCCTCGCCGGTGGCCGTCGTCACCGCGTAGCGGCGCGAGATGCCGCGGGAGACGATCCCGCGCTGGAGCAGGGCAAGCACGAGGTCGACGAGGACGGCGAGGACGGCGACGAGCAGCGCCCCGGAGGCCATCTGCGCGTAGTCCTGCTGGTTCTGGCCGTCGAAGACGAGCCGGCCGATGCCACCGAGGGAGACGTATGCGGCGATCGTCGCAGTCGCGACGACCTGAAGGGTCGCGCTGCGGATGCCCGACATGATGAGCGGCAGGGCGCACGGCAGCTCGACGTGGAGGAGCACCTGACCGCCCGTCATGCCCATGCCCGAGGCGGCGTCCCGCGCTGCTGGGTCGACGTTCTGCACGCCGGCGTAGGTGTTCGACAGGATCGACGGGATCGCGAGGAGCACGAGGACGATCTCCGACGGGATGAGGTAGGCCGCGTCGCCCTTGCCGCGCACGTGCGGGCTGATGAGGACGACGAAGAAGATGAGCAGCCCGATCGTCGGCAGCGCACGGAGCGAGTTCGCGATCCCCGCGACGACCGCAGTGCCCTTGCCCGTGTGCCCGATGAGGAGGCCCAGCGGGAGCGCGACGAGGGTCGCGATGACGAGGGCGATGACGGAGTACTGGAGGTGCTCGAGCAGCCGGGTGGGGATGCCCTCCTCGCCCTGCCAGTGGGCGGCCGTCGTGAGCCAGGCCGCGACGTCGCCGATCACGAGGCGCGCACCGCCCGCCGCCACGGGGTCAACGCCCTCGTCGTCAGGACGATGACGGTGTCGAAGACGAGCGCCAGGGCAACGCACAGGATGATGCCGAGGAGGATCGGCGTGACGTACGACAGCTGGAAGCCCGAGGTGAACAGCTGCCCGAGCTCGGGGACGCCGATGGTCGCCGCGACCGCGACGAGGCTGACGTTGGACACCGCAGCCACGCGCAGGCCCGCGGCGATGACCGGCACGGCGATGGGCAGCTCGACAGAGACGAGCCGCTGGAACCGGCCGAACCCCATGGCGGTGGCTGCCGCCGCGACGTCGTCCGGCACGGCGGCGAGCCCGTCGGCGACGACGCGCACGAGCAGCGCGACGGTGTAGATCGTCAGGGCGACGGCGACGTTGACCGGGTCGAGGACCTTCGTGCCGAGGATGCCCGGGAGGATGACGAAGAGCGCGATCGACGGCACCGTGTAGAGCAGGCCGGCGATGCTCACGAGCGGGGCGTAGAGCCAGCGGTTGCGGTTGGCGAGCCAGCCCAGTGGCAGCGAGATGAGCAGGCCGAGGACGACCGGCAGCGCCGAGAGCCAGGCGTGGTAGCCCAGCCAGCGGAGGATGTCGTCCTGGTTGGCCCGCGCGTAGTCGAGCATCAGGGCGCCCCGGCAGAGGCTGGGGATGCAGCAGCCCGCGTGTCGAGCAGCTCGACGACCTGGGCGGCCGTGACCGTGCCCGCGAGCCGGCCGTCATCATCGACGACGACGCCGCGGCCGCACGGCGAGGACAGCGCCGCGTCGAGCGCCGCACGGACCGATCCGCTCAGCGTGGCGAGGGTCCCGCCCCTGTGCACCATCGACGGGGTGACCTCGCCCGCCCGCGCCCCGGGCTCGAGCCAGCCCTGCGGCTGGTCGTCGGCGTCGAGGACGAGCACCCACTCCTGAGGGTCGGCGCCGGCTGCGGCGTGGCCGAGCCGGACGACGTCCTCGGCACGCAGCGGCAGCGTTCCCGCGGGTTGGAAGCCCAGGGCCCGGTAGCCGCGGTCACGACCGACGAAGCCCGCGACGAAGGCGTCGGCCGGACGGCTGAGCAGCCGGTGGGGGGCGTCGAGCTGGGCGAGCGTGCCGCCGACCCGCATGACGGCCACCTGGTCACCGAGCTTGATCGCCTCGTCGATGTCGTGCGTGACGAAGATGATCGTCCTGGCGAGCTCGCCCTGGAGGCGGAGGAACTCCTCCTGCAGCTGGGCGCGGACGACGGGGTCGACGGCGCTGAACGGCTCGTCCATGAGCATGACCGGAGGGTCGGCCGCGAGCGCGCGGGCCACCCCGACCCGCTGCTGCTGCCCGCCCGAGAGCTGGCCGGGGTAGCGCTTGGCGTACGCCGCGGGCAGCCCGACCCGTTCGAGCAGCTCCATGGCGCGGGCCCGCGCCTCACGTCGGCTCTGCCCGAGGAGCAGCGGCACGGTGGCGACGTTGTCGACGACGGTCCGGTGCGGGAACAGCCCCGAGTGCTGGATGACGTAGCCCATGCCCCGGCGCAGCTGGGCGGGGGGCACGGTGGCGGTGTCCTGGTCGTCGAGCCAGATCGTCCCCGACGTCGGCTCGATCATCCGGTTGACCATGCGCAGCGACGTCGTCTTGCCGCAGCCGGAGGGCCCGACGAAGACGGTGATCTGGCGCGAGGGCGCGACGAGGTCGAGCGTGTCGACGGCCACGGTGCCGTCGGGATACCGCTTGGACACGGAGTCGAACCTGATCACGGCATCACCTCCTGCTCGCTTGCACCCGCCCTCGGGTGGGACGGTGCTCCTCGACCGGTGACTCAGTGCAACCGTGATCGAGTCCCTACTCTTCCCCGCCCTCCCGGAGGACGCAACGTGATCGAGCTCGACGGCCGCTCGCTGACGTGCGCCCAGGTCGTCGCCGTCGCAGGACGCAGCGATGCCGTGACGCTGGGCGACGACGTCGAGCGACGGGTCGCCGCAGCCGCGGACGTGGCGGACGACGTAGCCCGGCTGCGACCGGTGTACGGGCGCTCGACCGGCGTGGGGGCCAACCGCGACGTGGCGCTCGCCGAGGGTGACGACGCCGCGGGGGCGAGGGCGCTCCTGCGCTCGCACGCGACGTCCGCAGGGCCGCTCCGGGCGCCGGAGCGCGTGCGGGCGATGCTCGTCGTCCGGCTCAACCAGCTCGCCGCGGGTGGCAGCGGCGTCGCCGTGCCCGTCGTCCGGGCACTGGCCGGGCGGGTGGGTGCCGACGTGCTGCCACCGGTGCGCGAGCTCGGCAGCATCGGCACGGGGGACCTCGCCGCGCTCGCCACCACGGCCCTGACCCTGCTCGACGAGGTCAGCCTCGGGCCGGGCGACGCGCTGGCGTTCCTCAGCAGCAACGCGGGCACGCTGGCCGACGCCGCCCTCGCGGTCGAGGCGCTCAGCAGCCTGCTACGTGCCGCCGTCGTCGTCGCGTCGCTGACCTTCGCCGCGACCGACGGCGCAGTCGAGGCGTTCGCTCCTGCCGTCGAGCAGGTGACGCCGTTCCCCGGGGCGCAGCAGGTGTGCCGGTGGATGCGCACCCTGACGGCAGGAGCGGCGCCCGCCGCGCGGATCCAGGACCCCTTCGGGCTGCGCACGCTGCCGCAGGTCCACGGGGCTGCCCTCGATGCGCTCGCCGCGCTGCGCCACGTGGTCGAGGCGCTGGTCAACGCGCCGTGCGAGAACCCCGTCGTCACCGTCGGCACGGGGCCGGGCGGGTCGCTGACCCACCACGGCGGGTTCCACGCGGCCTCCCTCGCCCAGGCGCTCGACGCCGCGGTGCTCGCGGTGGCGCAGGCCGGGGCGCTCGTCCTCGCGCGGCTCAGCTCGCTCATGGAGCCGTCGCTGACCGGGCTCCCGGCGTTCCTCGGCGACGGCACGGCAGGGGCGTCGGGCGCGATGGGGCTGGAGTACGTCGCGGCGAGCGCCCTGGCCTCGCTGCGCGCCCTCGCGGCCCCGGCCGGACTGCAGGGCGTCGTTCTCTCCCGCGGCGTCGAGGAGGACGCGAGCTTCGCCTCGCTGGCGGCCGTCCAGGCGCTCGACGCCGCGGCTCCGCTGCGCAGCCTCGTTGCCGCCGAGCTCGTGGCGGCGGTGCGGGCGCTGCGCCTGCGCGGGTCGGTGCCCACTGGGGTGGCCGGGGCGGTGCTGACCGGCTGCGAGGAGGTGTGCCCAGAGGCGGCGGGCTTCGCCGACCGCGACCTCACCGCCGACCTGCTGGCCGCCGAGGCCGCGCTCGACCGGCTCCCCACCCTCGCCTCGCTCGAGTGAGTAGGTTGCCAGCGTGCTGCTCTCCGACAGGGACCTTCGCGCCGAGATCGACTCCGGACGGGTGGGGGTCGACCCCTACGACTCGGCGATGGTGCAGCCCTCGAGCATCGACGTCCGGCTCGACCGGCTGTTCCGCGTCTTCGAGAACCACCGGTACCCGCACATCGACCCCGCCGAGGAGCAGAGCGAGCTGACGAGGCTCGTCGAACCCAGGCCCGGTGAGCCGTTCATCCTCCATCCCGGCGAGTTCGCCCTCGCCTCGACCTTCGAGGTCGTCACGCTGCCCGACGACCTCGCGGCCCGGCTCGAGGGCAAGTCCTCGCTCGGCCGGCTCGGCCTGCTCACCCACTCGACCGCCGGCTTCATCGACCCGGGGTTCACCGGGCACGTCACCCTCGAGCTGTCCAACGTGGCGACGCTGCCCATCAAGCTCTGGCCCGGGATGAAGATCGGCCAGCTGTGCCTGTTCCGGCTGTCCTCGCCCGCTCAGGACCCCTACGGGTCCTCGGTCCACGGGTCGCGCTACCAGGGGCAGCGCGGCCCGACGCCCTCACGCTCGTGGCAGGGGTTCTCGGTCACGGACGTGTGAGCGCGGGCTTGCCCGGCGCCTCGAGCCACGCGGCGAACAACGGCCGCAGGTCGCGACCGGACACCGCCGTCGCATAGGCCTCGAACTGCGCGACCGTGGCGTTGCCGTAGGCGTGCTCGGCGTAGAAGCCCCGGAGGACGTCGAAGAACGTCGCGTCTCCGAGCTCGACCCGCAGCGCCTGCAGGGCCATCGCCCCACGCACGTAGACGGAGCTGCTGAACAGGTCCTCGGGCGCAGGCACCCGGGTGGGCGCGGGGTCCCAGATGCTGTCACCGGCTTGCCTCGCGTAGAGCTCGTCGAACTGCTCCTGGGCGGAGATGCCACCGGAGTGCTCGGTCCACAGCCATGCCGAGAACTCCGCGAAGCCCTCGTGGAGCCAGATGTCCGGCCAGGCGCGCAGGGTGACGGAGTCCCCGAACCATTGGTGGGAGATCTCGTGGGCGACGGTGGCCTCGTCGGGCGCGCGGTCGTAGACCGGCCGGGTCTGGGTCTCGAGGGCGTAACCGACCTCGGGGGCGTCGTCGACGATGGCACCCGCGGCGACGAACGGGTAGCGGCCGTAGACCGAGGAGAAGTAGTCGATGATCGCCGCCTGCTTGGCGAGCACCGGGGTGGCCTCCGCGACCTGCGAGGGGTCGACGGCGTTCCAGATCGGGACGCCCGTGCGCGTGCGGCTCGTCGTCACGACGAACGTCCCCATGGTGAGCGTCGTGAGGTACGTCGCCTGCGGCTGGGGCTGCACCCAGTGCCACGTCGTCCGGCCCGCGGCGGTGCGTGAGCCGGCGAGGAGTCCGTTGGACACCGCGGTGACCCCGGCCGGCACGCTGACGGTGATGTCGAAGGACGCCTTGTCGGTGGGGATGTCGTTGCACGGGAACCAGCTCGGCGAGCCCTGCGGCTCGCTGGCGACGAAGGCGCCGTCCGGCGTCGGGACGAAGCCGTCGAGGCTTCCGTCGGGGTCGGTCACCGGCTGAGCCGTCCCGGCGTAGCGGACGACGACGGTGAACCCGGACCCTGCTCGCAGCGGCCGCCGCGGCGTGACGAGGAGCTCCTGGACGAGGGACGCGGGCTGGCTGAACGCCGCCGGGCGGCCGTCGACGAGGACCTCGGAGACGCGCAACCACCGGCGCAGGTCGAGGCTGAACCGGCGCAGGCCCTCGGTGGCCCGAGCCGTGATCCGCGCCGACCCGCCGAGCTGCTTGGTCGCCGGGGTGTAGCTGAGGTCAAGGGCGTAGTGCCGGACGTCGTAGCCCCCGTTGCCCGCCCGCGGGAAGAACGGGTCGCCGCCCCCGGTGTCGCCCACCCCCGTGGCGACGTCGACGGCGGTGGCGTGCGGCGCCGCGACGGCGGACCCGCCGACGAGGACCATCGACAGGCAGGTACCGGCGCTCAGGGCGGCCAGGGCCGGACGGCGGGAGAGGGGCACGGGCGGTCTCCTGTGCTTGGGGCGGCGGGACGCAGGGCGTCACCGTATCGGTCTGGGACGACCAGCGCCCCCGGTCGCGGGGACCGAGGGCGCTGGTGACGTGCTGGTGCGGGCTCAGCCGTTGCGGTGCCTGCGGTGGCGACCGCTGCCGGTGAGCAGACCGCCGAACAGCATCGACAGGAGGCCCGCTCCGGCCAGGCGACCGGTATGGTCCGAGGCGCCCGTGTGCGCGAGGGCCTCGGCGTCGGCCGAGGTCCCTGCCTGCGTGCCGACCTGCGTGCCGACCTGCGCCCCTGCGGAGAGCGACTCGCCGAGCACGGCCCCGGTGGCGATGCGCCCGCCGCCGGAGACGGTGCCCGCACCTGAACCGGTGCCGGTCCCTTCGGTCGCACCCGCGCCGCCGGTCCCGCCGGTCACCCCGCCGGTCCCGGTGCCGCCGGTCCCGGTGCCCGAGCCGCCCGTCCCGGTGGTCGCACCGGTCGCACCGGTCGCACCGGTCGCACCGACGTTTGCTACCGCTCCGCTGGCCCCGGCCGCGCCGGGGGTCGGCAGGGCCGCTGCCGCGCCGGCGCTCGTCGCGCCGCCGGCCGTGAGGTCGAGCGTCGCGTCCGCCGAGGCGTTGCCGCTGCCCCCACCGGTGCTCGTCGCTGCCGCCGTCGCCGTCCCGGTATCTCCGCTCGTCGTGACGTCGGAGGCCGAGGACTGCGCCGTGCCGCTGGCGCCACCCGTGGCGGTGAGGCCGGCGTTGCCGCTGCTGCCGCTGGTCAGCGTCACCGACAGGTCGCCCAGACCGGTGTCGCCGCTGCCGACCGTGAGCCCACCGGTGTCACCGCTCGCTGCCGAGACGTCGACCGCGTCGCCGCCGTTGCCGGACATGGCGTGGGAGTACGGCGTGGACTCGGCGTCGCCGGAGTCGCCCGAGGTCGCCCGCGCCGTGGTGGTGGCGTCGGCTCCGCCGGAGCTCGCCGTCGCGGTGGCCGGTCCGTAGACCGTCGCGACGCCGCCGAAGCCACCGTCACCGGTGCTGCCGGAGGACGCCGCGGCGTCAGCCGTGCCGCCCTCGCCCGAGCCGGAGCCCGCGGTCGCCATCGCCGTCGCGTCGCCGCTGCCACCGGAGGACCCGCCGGCCCCACCGCCCGCTGCCGCGTCGGCACCGCGCGCCGTGCCGCCGGAGCCGCCGTCGCCGCCGTCGCCGCTCGAACCGCCGTCGCCGGTGCCGGAGCCCGACGTCGCCGTGGCGTCGGCGCTACCGGAGGAGCCGCTGGCCCCACCGGCGCCGCCCATCGAGGCACCGCCCATGGCCGCGGCGGAGGCCGCCGAGCCGGTGGTGCCCGAGCTGCCGGACGCCGTCGACATGGCGTCTCCCGAGGCACCGGAGACCGCCTCGCTCGTGGCCGAGGACATCGCCCCGCCGCTGGCTCCGCCGGCGCTCGTGAGCGTGGCCGAGCCGGAGTCGCCGGTCGTTCCGGTCACCATGATGGAGCCGTCGCCCGTCGTGCCGGTGGTCGCGCCGCTCACGCCGCCGGTGCTGCCGCTCGTGGCAGCCCCGCCCGCCATGCCGCCGTCGCCGGACGTCGCCGTCGAGAGCGGGTCGGACATCGCCGAGCCGCTGTGCCCCGTGCGGGCCGTGGCCATCGTCGTCGTCTCCGTGGAGCCGGAGGTCGCCGAGCCCGTGGCCGAGCCGCTGGAGGCGCCGTCGCCGCCGTCACCACCGAACCCGGTGTCGCCCGAGAGCGAGTCCGACGTCGCGGAGCCGCCGCCGCCGGAGGCCCCGGCGCCCGAACCCGCCGTCGCCTCGGAGGTCGAGCTGCCCGAGGTGCCGGAGGAGCCGCCGGCGCCGCTCATCGAGGTGAGGGTCGTCGTCGCGTCGGAGGCTGCGGCACCCGTGCCGCCGCCGCCGCTCGAGGCCGCGGCCGTCGAGGCCCCGGTGTCGCCGCTCGTCGCCGAGCCGGTGACCGAGGACGCCGCTGCGCCCGCGTCGCCGCCGGTCGAGGTGCCGGTCGCCGAGCCGCTGCTTCCGGTGGTGAGCGTCGAGCTGGCCGATCCCATGCCCATGGTGTCGCCGGTGGTCATGGCGTCGATGGCACCGCTGTCGCCGGAGGACGCCTGGCCCTGGCCCTCGCCGCCCATGCCGCCGGTCGAGGTGGAGCTGCCCTCGGTGGTAGCGCTGCCGCTCGAGCCGGACACGGCCGAGGCCGTGGTGGCCGACGACGTGCCGCCCGAGGCCGCCATGCTCGTCGAGCCACCGAGGACGTCGGCGTCACCGCTCCAGCCTCCGTCGCCAGACGTGCCGGAGGCGGAGGTCGCCGTGGCCGTGCCGCCGCTGCCGCTCCCCGAGTCGCTCGAGGCGTCACCGGAGTTCGTGCCGGCCAGCGAGCCTGCGTCGCCCGTGGTGCCCGAGGCGCCGCCGCCGGCCGAGGTGGCCGTCGTCGTCGTCGAGGCCGTCGCGTCGGCAGCACCGCTGCCGCCGCCGTTGCCGGTGGCGGTCGCCGAGGTGTCACCGGAGCCGCCCGAGGTGGCCGAGCCGTCGGCCGAGGACGTCGCCGCCCCACCCGCGCCGCCGGTGCCCGAAGCGGTGGCCGCCCCGGTGCCGCCGGTCGTGGCCGTCGTCGTGACGCCCGTTCCCGGGGTGGCCCCGAGCGCGGAGCCGGTCGTGAGGTCGGTGATCGAGCCGGTGCTGCCGGAGACCGCCGTGGCCCCGCCGACCCCGCCGTCACCGCTCACCGCGGAGGACTCGGGGGCGCTGCCGGCGAAGCCGGTCGTACCCGAGACCGCCCGAGAGGACGCCGTGTCGTGGGTCGAGCCCGTCGTGCCCGTGGCGTCGGCCGAGCCGCTGGAGGTCACGGCCCCCGAGTCGCCGCCGAACCCGGAGTCGCCGGTGGCCGAGGCCGCAGACGCCGTTCCACCGTCGCCAGAAGGCGTCGGCAAGTAGGGGTCGCCACTGGTCGCGCCGGCACCCGAGCCCGACGTCGCCGCCGAGGTCGCCCCGCCGGTGCTGCCGGAGGCACCGCCCGCACCCGAGGTGCCGGTCGCGTCCCCGGTCGCCGTGGAGATCGCAGCACCGCTGGCCCCGCCGGTGACCGTCGTCGTGGCGGCGGAGCCGCCGGAGTCCCCGGACGTCGCCGAACCCGTGGCCGAGCTCTGCGCCGCGCCGCTGTCGCCGCCAGTGGCGGTCGACATCGCCGCTCCGGAGTCGCCCGACGTACCGGCGGCGCTCACCGAGCCGCTGGTGCCCTCGTACGTGGTTGCCCCGGTGTCGCCGGTGCTGCCGACGACGGAGCCGGTGTCGCCCGAGCCGCCGATCGCCGAGGCGTCCCCGCCAGTGCCCGACGTCGCGTCGGAGCTCGGGGAGGCATGCGCGTCACCCGTGACCCCGGACCCGGCGATGGCCGAGCCCATCGTGTGCGTCGAGCCTGAGCCGGCAGTCGACGTCGACTGCCCGCTGACGACGACGTCGCCGGACCAGCCGCCGTCGCCGGATGCGCCGGAGCCCGCGAGGGCGCTCGACGAGCCGCCGTCGCCGCTGCTGCCGCCGCTGCCCGAGCCGCTGCCCGAGCCGGAGGACGATCCCGCCGTGGCGAAGCCGCTGTCGCCGGAGGCACCGCCGGCCCCGGAGGTGCCGGTACCCGTCGCCGAGCCGATGGAGCTGGCGTCACCGCTGGCGCCACCGGTCGCGGTGGCCGTCGCTGCGGAGTCACCGGAGGAGCCGGAGGTGGCCGTGGCGCCCGCGTCCCCGCCGCCGACCGACGACGCAGCGTTGCCGGAGTCCCCACCGGTGGCGATGCCCGTCACCGGGCCGCTCATTCCGCTCGTGAACGCACCGTTGATGCTGCCGGTGCCGGCCCCGCTGCTGTCGCCGGTGCTGCCGGTCGACGCCGCGACCGAGCCCGACGCGCCCGAGAGGCCCTCGACGAAGGCGCCGCCTGCGTCCCCGCTCGTGCCGAGAGAGGTGCCGTCCATCGTCGCGTCGCCGGTGCGGCTGCTGTAGCCGGTGGCCGACGAGTTCGTGTGCGTCGAGCCGCTCGTCGCGGTGCTCGTCGTGAGGCCGCCTGCCGTGACGCCGCCGGAGTCCCCGCCCATGCCCGTGGCGCCGCTGAGCGCGGCTGCCGCCGAGTCGCCGCCGCCACCGGTGGCGACCATGCCGCCGGAGGAGTCGCTGGAGCTGGCGCCCGCCGTCGCGCCGGCGTCGCCGCTGGACCCGGAGGCCCCGCCGTCGGCCGAGGTGGCCGTGCCCGTGCCCGTGGCGTCGGAGACCGCGCCGCCGCTGGCACCGCCCGTCGCCGTCGAGGTCGCCGCCGAGGTGCCCGAGGTGCCCGAGAGCGCCTGGCCGGTGGCCGAGGACGCCGCCGCGCCGCTGGTGCCGCCCATGGCGCTGCCGACGACCGCGCCGGAGTCGCCGGAGGTCCCCGCGAGGTCGATTCCGCCGGAGGTGCTGTCGAAGCCGGAGCCGGTTGAACCGGTCGTCGCCGCGACGCCCCCCGTGTCGCCCGAGCCGCCGACCACGAGGGCGAAGCCGCCCCCGCCGCTGGTCGCCGCCGAGGCCGGGTTCGCCGTGGCGTCGCCGGTGGCGCCCGAGTGCGAGTGCGTGTCGGCCATCGTCATCGTGTCGCCGGAGGTGGCCGTCGAGGTGCCGGTCCCTGCCCCGGTGACGTCGCCGGACCAGCCGCCGTCGCCGGTGGGGCCCGAGCCGGCGAGACTGCCGGCCGAGCCGCCGTCACCGGCCATGGCGCCGCCGCCGCCCGCGCGGGACGAGGCGTCGGCGCTGGCCGCGCCCGAGTCGCCCGAGGCGCCGCCGGCGCCCGAGGTGGCCGTGCCGGTGCCCGTGGCGGTCGAGCCTGCCGCGCCGCTGGCGCCGCCCGTGGCCATGACGGTGGAGTCCGACGTGCCGGAGTCACCCGAGACAGCCGTGCCGGCGACAGAGGAGGTTGCCGCGCCGGACGCCCCGCCGGTGGCGGTGCCCGTGACGCCGCCGCTCGTGCCGCTCGCCGCCGCGACGGTGATCCCGCCGCTGCCGCCGGTGCCGGTGCTGCCCGCGTAGAGGACCGACGGCTGACCGCCGCCGCTGCCGCCGGTGCCGGTGCTGCCCG